>NZ_JABBWY010000008.1:0-491726 GCF_014161415.1 Microbispora sp. H10885
ATGGGGTTACGGCGGTTATAGCGGTGGGGAAACACCCGGTTACATTCCGAACCCGGAAGTTAAGCCTACCAGCGCCGATGGTACTGCACCGGGGACGGTGTGGGAGAGTAGGACGCCGCCGGACAATTTTTTGAGGGGGGTCATCCCGTTTGGGATGACCCCCCTTTTTTTGTGCCCAAATACCGGCCGTCACGGTGTGTCCGGCCTGACCGCGGCCTTCAGCAGAGGTTCGACGCGGTAGGGGATCTGGGTCGACAGGGCGATCGTCGTGTCCGACCGCCGGCCGACCTCGCCGGCGCCTGCCGGTGCTCTGCGGGCCTTGCGGTGACGGGCCGGTGGGTGAGTGAGGGCCGGATGTGGGGCCAAGACGGGAAGTTCGGGCCCTCCGGGAACCTATGGGCGTCTGTGTGCCTCTAACTTCTCGTGTGGCAACGTCATCGGCTCCGGTACCGAACCCAGGATCACCAGCGGCCTTCCGACCGGCCCTGGGCTGCGCGTCCGGCTGTACGGAGGCCGCGACCGCTATCGCAAATATTTTCGAATTTCGAATTCCCGGCCTCCGGGCGGGGCGTCCGCCGCGCAATTCGATCATCTTGGCCGGCGGTTCGATTCGTGCTCCCGGCACCCGCCGGCGGCGGCTCTACCAGCAAGATCTTATTTCCGGAACCCTTCATCGGCGGCGTACGTTGTGATCTACTGAGGGAACGATGTCCTTCCTGATGACCGGGAAAAATGTTTGCGAAGTGTTCCGTGGGGTAGGCGGGTTCGAGAGTTACCCTGGAAGGGCTGAAACAGAATTGACGACGAAGACATACGCACTCGGCCGCTACATTATCCAACCAACAACCCTTAAACGGCCGGGCGTGTCGGTGGGGGTTCGCTGAATCGTCGATTACGGTCCCGTGTGTAGGGACAAGCCCGGAAAAGGACAAGCCGGAAAAGGACGAGCCGATGGGGGCTGTGCGCAAGGTGGCAAGCTACCTTGGCCTGGGTGGGGCAGAGCAGTACGACGAGGCCTACACCGACGAGGACGAGTACGAGGACGACTGGATGCCGGCGGCCGAGCGCGCCGCCAAGCGTTGGCAGCCCAATGCCGACCCTGCCCACATCGTCATGGTCCGCCCGCACAAGTACGACGACGCCCTGACGATCGGCCGGCACTTCCGCGAGGGCCACACGGTGGTGATGGACGTGGCGGGCATGTCGACCGCGGAGGCCACCCGCATGGTCGACTTCGCCGCGGGCCTCGCCTACGGCTGTGAGGGCCGCATCGAGCGGATCGCGGACAAGGTGTTCCTGATCACCCCCGCGAACGTGGAGGTCTCCAGCGCCTGAACCGGCGCCCCACACGCGCCTGACAGACTGACGGGCCCTCTCCCATACAGCGGGAGAGGGCCCGTGGTTCGTACGGCGGAGCGGCGTCAGGCGGCCCGTGGGCCCCGGCGCAGGAGAGTGGTGATCTCGCTGAGGTCGCGGGCGGCGACGGAGGCCCGCTCCTCGGACTCCCTGGCGTATTCGTGCAGGGCCCAGACGGCCTTGTCGGCGAGATCGCCGAGCTTCCCGGCCCGCGACTGGACGTACCGCACGTCCGAGTGCTCCTGGATGCGGTGCCGCCACAGCAGATGACCGCCCACCGCGGCGATCACCAGGCCGCCGAGGGCCAGCGGCGGGTTGACCACGAAACCCCAGGCGAAGACGGCGGCGGCGAGGACCAGGAGCAGGTACGCCAGCCAGGGCCGGGCACGCTTGGGCACGCACTCGGTGACGAGGCGTTGCTCGGCCGCCGCCATCGACTCCTGGTCGGGGCCCTCGGGCCGGAGCCGTACCGCATAGCCGAGGATCGGCACGTCCAGGACGTCCGGCGGGGGCTCGCGCACCACGTCGACAAGCGCCTCGGCGGCGGCCCGGACGGCGGGCGCCGCGACATGCAGGGCGAGCGCGGCCAGATGCGGATCGGCGTCGGGGCGCAGGTCCTGCAGCAGATGGCCGGTGAGCGAGCTCAGCGGCCCGTCCGGGCCGCCCTGCCCGACCAGCGTGCGGAGCACGGCCAGCGGCTCGTCGTCGGCCCACACGGTGCCGCGTACGACCTTGGTGACCTCGCCCGGCTGCCGGGTGGAGGTGATCGCGTCGCAGCGCTCACGGAGGCGCTGCAGCGTCACCGACGCCTGCAGGGACCGCTCGATCTCGGCGACCTTCGCCAGTTCGGGGAACGGCTCCAGGGAGGGGGGCACCGACGTCTCCGGCGATCCGGGCACGATGGCCTTCAGCCAGCGGTCGTCGGTGGCCGGCACGTCGACCGCGTCCAGCTTGCGCAGCACGAAGATCTTGCCGACCGGCCCGTACGCCCCCCGCGCCGCGGCCAGCCACAGGGCCCGCTGGCCGGGGGCCACCGGGTGGTCCTCGGAGAGGTCGCCGAAGGCGGTGCCGAGCCAGGACGCGTGGATGCGGTCGCCCTGGCCGCAGACGGCGAGGGCGAGGCACAGGAACAGGGCGGTGCGCCGTTCGTCCAGCTGGGAGGCGAGAGCCAGCGGCTCCAGCGCGTCCACGCCCGACAGGATCAGCACGAGGGTCTCGACCGCCGGCGCGAGCCAGTATCCCGGCACGTCCGTGACGCCCGGCGGCAGCTCGGGCGTGGTGCCGTCGGCCGCCAGGCTGACGAGCAGCGCTTCAGCGTAGCGGTGCAACTCCGTGGCGTCGGCCACGTTTCCGGGGTCCGGACTCGTGGTCAGGTCCATGCTCACGCGGATCGCTCCCCGAGGGATCGGCTGGCACTCCCTTGCCCGCGCCAGACTAGACGCTCGGCGCGCTGACGAGGGGTTAGGCACGCCGGAGCGGGTTCGGGCACGCCGCTCACATCCGCTCGGGCACTTCGATGCCGAGCAGGTCGAGGCCCCGCAGCAGCACGCGCAGCGTGAGCGCCGACAGGGCCAGGCGCGACTGCCGTACGGACTCCTCCTCGGCCTTGAGGACCGGGCAGCTCTCGTAGAACGAGGTGAACGCCTGCGCGAGGTCGAACAGGTAGTTGCAGAGCCGGTGCGGCTCGGACAGCTCGGCGACGGCGGCGACCACCGTGCCGAAGCCGAGCAGTTGCAGCGCCAGCGCCCGCTCGGCCGGGTGGCCGAGCACGATCGGGCCGGTGACCGACTCCGGGTCGATCCCGCCGTTGCGGAAGATCGACCGGATGCGGGCCGTGGCGTACTGGAGGTACGGCCCCGTGTTGCCGGTCAGCGCGAGCATGCGGTCGAAGTCGAAGACGTACTCGCTGTCGTGGCTGACCGACAGGTCGGCGTACTTGACGGCGCCCATGCCGACCTGGCGGGCGATCTGCCGCCGGGCCTCCGGCTCGTACCCGCGTTCGGCGATGACCGCCTCGGCCCGGACGACCGCCTCCTCGAGCAGCTCGGTGAGCTTGACCGACTCACCGCTGCGGGTCTTGAACATCTTGCCGTCGCTGCCGAGCACACTGCCGATCTGGACGTGCTCCGCCTTCACCTCGTCGTGCAGCCAGCCGGCCATCCGGGCCGCCGCGAAGACCATCTGGAAGTGCAGCGACTGGGTCGCGCCCACGACGTAGAGGACCCGGTCGGCCTTGAGGTCGCGGACCCGGTAGCGGATCGCGGCGAGGTCGGTCGTGGCGTAGCCGTACCCGCCGTCGCTCTTGCGGACGATGAGCGGCAGCGGCTGGTCGTCGCGGCCGGTGAAGCCGGGCGGGAAGACGCACAGCGCGCCCTCGCTCATCTCGGCCACGCCCATGCGCTCAAGCTCGTCGCAGACGTCGGCGAGCATGGGGTTGTACTTGCTCTCGCCCGCGATGTCGTCGTCGGTGAGCGTGACGCCGAGCGCGCGGTACACCTTGTTGAAGTAGCGCTTGGTGTACTCGATGAACTCGTGCCACAGGCGCAGGGTCGGCGGGTCGCCGCCCTGCAGCAGCGGCACCCTGCGGCGGGAGCGCTCCTCGAACGCCTTGTCGGTGTCGAACTTGTGCCGCGCCTCCTGGTAGAAGGCGTTGCCGTCGCCGGCGGCCAGGCGGCCGAGCGCCTGCTCCTCGCCGATGTCGAGGAGGTGCTCGATGAGCATGCCGAACGGCGTGCCCCAGTCGCCGAGATGGTTCTGCCGGATCACCTGGTTGCCGACGTGCTCGTGCGTACGCGCGAGCGTGTCGCCGACGATCGTGGTGCGCAGGTGACCGACGTGCATCTCCTTGGCGGCGTTCGGCGCCGAGTAGTCGACGACCACGGTCTGCGGAGCCGGCTGCGGCACGCCGAGGCGGTCGTCCAGCAGCCGCTGCCCGGCCTGCTCGGCGATCCAGCCGTCACGCAGCGTCAGGTTGAGGAACCCGGGCCCGCTGACCTCGACGCTCACGTCGGAGGTGTCGAGGTGGCCCGCGATGGCCTGGGCGACCTCCCGAGGCGCACGTCGGAGCCGCTTGGCCAGGCTGAGCGCGACGTTCGCCTGGTAGTCGGCGAACTGTGAGGGCCTGATCAGCGGATCTTCGGTGGCGTACTCCGGACCGAAGGCGGAGCCCAGCGCCTGCTGGACCCGCTCGGTGAGCACGAGCTGCGGGTCGGTCATGCGTCAAGCTTATCGGCGCGCGACTTCGGCCCGCCTGCCGAAATCGGCGGCCATCCCGCCGTCCGTCCGGCGGTCGTCCGCATGGTCAGCGGCGGCGGTGCGACCGGTTGCCCGCGGCGATCCGCTCGCCGATCCTGGCGACGACGCCCTGGGCCGACAGGCGGGCCGCGAGCTCGCAGGCGGCGGCGACCCCGCGGGCCCGCGACGAGCCGTGGGCGATCACCACCGTGCCGTTCAGCCCGAGCAGCACGGCCCCGCCGTGCGCCTCGGGGTCGAGCCGGCCGGCCAGCTCGCGTAGCCGGGCCCGCTGCAGCATCCCGCCGAGCCGGGCCAGGCGGCTGTCCGCGATCGCCTCCCTGAACTGGTCGAAGGTGTACCGCACGGTGCCCTCCACCGTCTTCAGCGCGACGTTGCCGGTGAACCCGTCGGTGACGACGACGTCGGCCTTCCCGGTGAGCAGGTCGTGTCCCTCCACGTTGCCGACGAAGTCGATGCCGGGGGTGGCGACGAGCAGTTCGTGCGCGCGTTTGGCGAGCTTGTTGCCCTTCTCGGCCTCGGCTCCGATCGTGAGCAGGCCGACGCGCGGACGCCGCGTGGAGAGGACGGCCTCCGCGTACGCCACCCCGAGGTGGGCGAACTGCACCAGCATCTCGGGCTTGGCGTCCGCCGTGGCCCCCGCGTCGAGCAGCACGGTGGGCTGGGGAAGCGTCGGCAGGCCGACCGCGATGGCGGGCCGTACGACGCCCTGCTGGGCCCGCAGGCGCAGCCGTCCCGTGGCGACGACGCCGGCGGTCGACCCGGCGGACACCACCGCGCAGGCGTCGCCGCGCCGGACGAGATGGCACGCGACGGCGATGCTGGACCGCGGGCGCCGCAGGCTCGCCAGCGCGCCCTCGTTCATCGCCAGGGCCTCCTCGGCGCGGACGATGGGGATCTCGGTGACCGCGTCGTGCCCGGCCAGCTCCTGGTGGAGCACCCGGGGATGGCCGACGAGCACGACGGGCACGCCGCGTTCGCGCACCGCCCGCACGGCTCCCGCGACGATCTCGCCGGGCGCGTGGTCGCCGCCCATGGCGTCCAGGGCCACGGGCAGCGTACGGCCGGTGGGTTGCATGGCCGAATCGTAGGCCGTCAGCGGCGCGTCCCCCGGTACACCACGATCTTGCCGAAGCGCGCGTTGCCGGTGAGCCGGATCAGCGGACCGTTCTCGGCGCCGTCCCCGCCGCTGATCGCGCGCTTGGAGAACACGGTGCCGCCCTGGTCGACCACCCTGGCGTCCGGAGGGACGGTGATGATGATCTTCCCGCAGAACGAGTTCACCTCAAGCGTCACCTCCCGGCCGGGCAGGACCGCCTCGTCGAGGTCGACGATCAGCGCTCCGAAGACGGCGCTGAGCTCGGTGTGCCGCCCGGCGATCCAACGTCCGCGCCGTATGATCTTGCTGAACACCGCCGAGATCCGGAGCCGGTCCGTGGGGAGCGCGGACGTCTGGCCAGACACGTCCGGCAGATCCCTGATCAGTGGCACGAGTTCGCCCAGCGTCACGGCGTGGTAGACGGAGTCGAGCCTGTCGGCGTGTTCGAGGCTCGTCAGGCGGCCGGTGGCCAGCGCCTCGCCGAGCACGGCCGCGATCCTGTCGCGGTCGGCGTCGGAGGCGCGCTGCGCGGGATCGTCGCCCGCGTACGGGGTGAGGTAGGTCACCCCGACAGCCTAACTCCTAACGCGATATGTCGCGATAGCGCCAGCCGGGAGCAGGGAGTCCCAGGGGCCGCGGGCCGGTGCCCGCCGGGTGCGCGTCACGGGCGCCACGCGCGCGCCGCCAAAAGCGAGCGGAAAAATTCACCGCCGCGACCGGGCGCGGTGTTTACCGTAGCTTTCTGCTGCGCGGGGATTGGGGCGACCGTGAAGTGGTCGTCCGATGCTCGATATCCCGATTTTTCTGGCGCGTCGTCCTGCCTGGACCCCCGCTTCGTCGGGCCTTCCGGCGCGAACCGCGGTGATAGAAATGCCGACGTCTTTGTCGGCGTGCCCGCCGACGCACGGGGGTTCTTGGGTTCGTCATTCCCACTCTCGTGAAAAGGAATATGAACCGGGGGCAAGTCAAATGAAACGACTGGTTAGGACAGCCGTCGTCGCCGTAGCAATCGGCGTCGCCGGCATGCTCGCCGCGCCCGCGCAGGCCGAGGGGTGCGCGGTCAAGTGCACGAACACCCGGGTCGCGGCGGTGGCGAGCCTGCTGGCCGACCTGCGGGCCGGCGTGGTCGCCGACGCGGTGGCCGGCACGACGAGCGGGGCGGCGAGCGGCACGAGCGCCGCGGCGAGCGGCGCCGTCGCGCAGGCCGACGCCGCCGCCCAGGTGGCGGTGAACGTGACCGCCGCGCTCCGGGCCGACCTCGTCGCCGTCGCGGACCTCGCAGGCACGACCACGGCCGCTCTCACCGCGACCGCGAACGCGCAGATCAACGCCGCGGCCGTCATCGCGGCCGACATCGCCGCCGACATCACGGCGGACGCCACAGTCGACGCCGCCGCTGCCGCAGACGCGACGATCACCGTCGATGCGGCCGTGATCGCCACCCTGGAGGCGCATCTGCGCGCCGCCCTGCAGGCGGTCGTCGACGCCAGAGCCACCGTGGACGCGGCCGTGCGCGCCAAGGCGAAGGCCGTCGCGGCTCTCACCGCCCAGGTCGGCCGGCCGGTCGTCACGACCTCCGGCCGGGCCGCCGACGCCGTGGACGCCTCGGCGGCGGCCGTCGCCGCCGCGGGCGCCGACGTCAGCGCCGCGCTCGACGTCACCGCCAGGCTCAAGGCGCTGCTCAACCTGAACGGCGCCGCCGCGGCGACCGCCGGCAGCGCGGGCGGCCTGCTGACGCTGGTTCCGTGCGCCGACACGAGCAGCACCCGTACGGTGACCGCCGACGTCGCGGCCCGCGTGAACGCGGACGTCCGCGCGGTCGCCGGTGTCGCCGCGACCACCACGAGCGTGCCGGCGCGGGGAGCCGGTGCGGCCACCGCCGCGACGTCCCGGTTGGCCTCCTCCGCGGCCGTCACCGCCGACGCGGCCCTGTCGGGCGCCGTGTCGTCCGCCCCGGGCCTGGTGTCCGGCGCAGTCCCGACGGGGCGGGTGCGCGGGTACGGCAACTGACCCAGGAATCGAACATTCCGGCTTCGGCCACGACGAACGGCCGGCACCTCGTGAGGGTGCCGGCCGTTCGCGTCCCGGCGACGGCGAGGGGTGCTAGTTAGGTGACTCGGAGGAGGCGCGCAGGTAGGTGCGCCTGGCGATCTGGGCCTGCAGGCGGGCCATCTGCCAGTGCAGATCGATGAGCTGCTCGGCGATCAGCCCGACGGGCAGCTCCGAGGGGTCTTCGGCGGCGAGACTGTCGATCGCCGACGCGAGGTCGCTCATCCCGGCCCTCCGCTATGTCGAATCTCCGTTCGAATCATAGTGGAACGCCGGGCCCTGTGGCATCAGGTTTCGTACACCGGTGCGATAAAGCCGCGGGCGAGCGTGTTGGCCGTGACGTTGAAGCCGACCACGGCGGGCGGCGCGTCGGTGTCCAGGCCGAGGGACTCCACGCCCAGCGCGTGCACGGCGAAGAGGTAGCGGTGCGGGTGTCCGGGCGGGGGCGCCGCGCCGCCGTACTCCTTCGTGCTGAAGTCGTTGCGGGCGTGCCTGGCCCCCTCGGGCAGTCCCTTGAAGTCGGGGCCGTTGCCCGCGCCCGCCGGCAGCTCGGTGACGGAGGCCGGGATGTCGAACAGCACCCAGTGCCAGAAGCCGCTGCCCGTGGGGGCGTCCGGGTCGTAGCAGGTGACGGCGTAGCTCCGGGTGCCCTCGGGGGCGCCCGACCAGCGCAGGTGCGGGGAGACGTTCTGCCCGCCCATGCCCCAGTCGTCGAACACGTGGGCCTCGGGCAGCCTCTCGCCGTCCCGCACGTCGTCGCTCTCGACGGTCAGCGCGGGCACCTCGGGCAGGTGGTCGTACGGGATCGGTGGCGGCGTCGGCACGTTCACCCCTCCGTTTCTCTCAGGCTTTGTTGTACGCCTCCAGGACTTCCTGGGGGTCGCCCTGCATTCTGATCTTCCCCTTGTGCAGCCATATCACGCGGTTGCACGTCTCCTCGATCACGTCGAGGTTGTGGGCGACCAGGAAGACGGTGCCGGCGGACTGGCGCATCTGCTTGATGCGGTCCTGGCTCTTGCGCTTGAACTCGCGGTCGCCGGTCGCGAGCGCCTCGTCGATCAGCAGCACGTCGTGCGTCTTGGCCGACGAGATGGCGAAGCGAAGCCGGGCGCCCATGCCGGACGAGTAGGTCGACATGGGGAACTGGACGAACTCCCCGATGCCGGAGAAGTCCACGATCTCGTCGTACTTCTCGCGCACCTCGGCGGGCGTCATCCCCATGGCGTAACAGCCGAGGATGATGTTGCGCTCACCGGTCAGCTCCTTCATGAGGGCCGCGTTGACGCCGAGGAGGGAGGGCTGGCCGTTCGTGTAGACGGCGCCCTTGTGCGGGGGCAGGAGACCGGCGATCGCGCGCAGCAGGGTCGACTTTCCCGAGCCGTTGCGGCCGATGATGCCGATGGCGTCGCCGTGGTGGGCCACGAAGCTCACGCCCTTGACGGCGTGGACCTCCTTCATCTGCGGCCGTCCCTGGCGCCGGAGAAGGCGCATGAGCGCGTTGGCCGCATTGCCCTTCTCGGCGTCGCCGGCCGAGCCGTACACCTTGTAGACGATGTGGAGGTCGTCGACGATGACGGTCGGCGTCCCGGTCGTGGAGTCGGGCGACTCGGGGTCCCGGGTCTCGGAGGGGGTCTGCGTCTTGGGGTCTTGGGGCGCCACCTGGGACAGCTCCTGCTCCTTGGTCAGCTCAGCCACGGCCGTACCTCTCCTCGGCCCGCCAGAAGTACCAGAAGCCGACGATCACCGCGAACACTGCCCAGAATACGCAAGTCACCCACGCCCAGCGCTCCGGGAAACGCTGGTAGATCAGCAGGTCGCGCATGAACTCGATGTAGGCGGCCGCCGGGTTGAACTCCAGCGCCCAGCGGAGGAAGTCGGGGAGCTCCCGGGTCTTGTCGTCGATCGCGTAGAAGACGCCGGAGGCGTACAGCCAGGTGCGGGTGATGAACGGCAGGAGCTGGTTCATGTCCCGCATGAACGCGCCGACGCGGGCCATGAACAGGCCGATGCCGATGTTGAACACGGTCTGCATCGCCAGCGTGACCGGGACCAGCAGCCAGAGCCAGGTGATCGGCTCCCCTGTGACGAGCACCAGCAGGAGCAGCACGCCCATCGAGTAGCCGAGCTGCTGCAGTTCCTGCATGGTGTACGCGAGCGGGAGCGAGGCGCGGGGGAAGTGCAGCGCGCGGATCAGGGACAGGTTCGACGAGATCGACTTGGCCCCGCTGATCACCGTGCGTTGGGTGAAGGTGAACACCATGACCCCGGTGATGAGGAACGCGGGGTAGTTGACGATCGACTTGCTCTGCCCGAGGATCACGCCGAACATCAGCCAGTAGACCGCGGCGTTGAGCAGCGGCGTCAGCACCTGCCAGAGCTGGCCGAGCATCGACTCGGAGTACTTCGAGACGTTGCGCGACGTGGCGTACGTGAGGATGAAGTGCCGCCGGTCCCACAGTTGGCGCAGGTAGGCGGGCATGCTGGGGCGTGCGATGGCGCGTCGCAGTCCGTGACGCTCCGCGAGCGCGGCCAGCGACTCCGGGGCTCGGCCGCCACCCTGGGCCTCCGCGACCGCGGATTCCGGCTGGCTCATGGCAGTGACTCTATTGGATGGAGGTCGGTGGGACGGCTGTCGCACCGGACGTGGCTGCGACTGGTCAACGGTAGCCCAGGACATCGTGATAAGGGGACCGGGGAGGGGGTGCCGCCGACTCCGCCGGTCAAGGGCTCGCACTCTCACGGTGAATGTACGCTAAAGGGGGTTTTAGTGCCTATCTGGGCGTTTAGGGTTGGCACGCGGGACTGCGTGTGTGACGCCCGACTCGCGCACGTGTGACCGAACTGCAACGTGCCGGAGATACCTCTGGTGCGAGAGGTGAGGGATGCTCCGGACGACTGGCAGGACGTCAGCTGGTTTGACGGTGCCCGCAAACCCGGGGTCGCACCAGCGTGAACGCCCATCCTAGAGGGAGGACCAAGATCCACTATGCGTGTGACTAGGGGCGTAAGGATTACCGCCGGAGCAGCGCTGCTGGCGCTCGCCGTGGCCGCCTGTGGCGGTGGTGGAGGGTCCGACAACTCAGGCTCCGGCTCCGGTTCCGCCGCGCAGCCGGTCCGCATCGAGATCGCCGAGCCGCAGAACGACCTGATTCCGGGCAACACCGGCGAGACCAGCGGCGCCGAGGTGCTGAACGCGCTGTTCATCGGTCTCGTCGACTACGACGACCAGAAGAAGCCGGTCAACCGGATCGCGGAGTCCATCGACTCGACCGACCAGACCACCTGGACGATCAAGCTCAAGGACGGCTACACCTGGCACGACGGCACGCCGGTCACCGCCCAGAACTTCGTGGACTCCTGGAACTACACGGCCTACGGGCCGAACCAGCAGCAGTCCAACTACTTCTTCTCGGTGTTCAAGGGCTACGACGCCATGAACCCGCAGGACCCGGACGGCGAGGAGGGCCCGAAGAAGGCCGCCGAGCCCACCGCGACGACGCTGTCGGGCCTCAAGGCGGTGGACGACAAGACCATCTCGGTCGAGCTCACCCACCCCTACTCGGGCTTCCCGACCATGCTGGGCTACACCGCCTTCTACCCCCTGCCGAAGGCCGCCTTCGAGTCCGAGGGCAAGCTGAAGGCCGACTACGGCTCGAACCCGATCGGTGACGGCCCCTTCAAGATGAGCAAGCCGTACAAGCGCGGGACCGACCAGACGGTCGAGATGGCCCGCTTCGACGGCTTCAAGGAGGGCAAGGCCAAGGTCGACGCGCTCCAGTACAAGATCTACACCGACCTGAACACCGCGTACAACGACCTGCGGGCCGGCAACCTGGACATCATGGACCAGCTGCCGCCGGAGCAGATCGGCGGCGCCAAGGCCGAGTTCGGCGACCGCTACATCGAGCAGCCCTCCTCCGGCATCGGCTGGCTCGGGTTCAACATCAAGAGCGGTGACGCGTACGCCAAGAGCCGCGAGCTGCGCACCGCGATCTCGATGTCGATCGACCGGGCGACCATCACCGACAAGGTCTTCTCCGGCACCCGCGTCCCCGCCGACGACAACATCAGCCCGGTCGTCGCCGGTTACCGCAAGGGCGCCTGCGGCGAGGCGTGCACCTTCGACCCCGCGAAGGCCAAGTCGCTCTGGGACTCCAACGGCGGCAAGGACGTCAAGTCCATCGACCTGAGCTACAACGCCGACGGCGCCCACAAGGAGTGGATGGAGGCGGTCGCCAACAACATCCGCACCAACCTCCAGGTCGAGGTCAGCGTCAAGCCGTACGAGAAGTTCGCCGACATCCTCAACGACCTGGGCGACGGCAAGGTCAAGGGCGCCTTCCGGATGGCGTGGATCATGGACTACCCGTCCCCGGAGAACTACCTCCGCCCGATCTTCGGGACCGGCGGCAGCTCCAACTACGTCCAGTACTCCAACAAGGAGTTCGACGAGCTGCTCAACAAGGGTGACTCCGCCGCGTCCCTCGACGAGGGCGTGAAGTTCTACCAGCAGGCCGACGACCTGGCGCTGAAGGAGATGGCGTACGTGCCGATCTACTTCTACACCACGAACGGCGCGTTCTCCTCGAACGTGAAGAACGTCAAGATCGACCCGTTCGAGCGCATCGACGTCTTCAACGTCGAGCGGGCCTGACCGAAGAGCTATTCGGGGGGCGGTCCTTGATCTGCCCCCCGGTAGTCGACCATCCTCAGGGGCAGTCCATGACAGACAGAATGGGCTGCCCCTGTTCATGACCGGGAGACCTCATGGGTCGCTACGTGATCAGACGCCTACTGCAGGCGATCCCTGTACTGGTGGGGACCACGTTCCTGCTCTTCGCCACCGTCTACGCGCTGCCGGGTGATCCCATCGCGGCCCTGGGCGGGGACCGGCGTCTCGACCCCCAGCTTGTGGCGCGCATGCGTGAGCAGTTCCACCTGAACGATCCGCTGCTCGTCCAGTATTGGTACTACATCCGCGACATCGTGTCCGGTGATTTTGGCACCACCTTCCGCGGGGTGCCGGTGTCCTCGCTGTTCCAGGGCAAGTTCCAGGTGACCTTCCAGCTCTCGATCACCGCCCTCGTGTTCGAGGCGGTCATCGGCGTGGGGCTGGGCCTGTGGGCGGCGCTCCGCCGGGGCAGGTGGCAGGACCAGGCGGTGCTCGCCTTCACCCTGCTGCTGGTCTCGATCCCGACGCTGGTGAGCGGGTTCGTCCTGCAGCTCGTGCTCGGCGTGAAGCTGAAGCAGAACACCGGGATCGACTTCTTCCCCGTCGCCGGGATCCAGGACGGCATGCGGAGCTACATCGTGCCCGGCCTGGTGCTGGCCGGGCTCTCGATCGCCTATCTCACCCGGCTCACCCGGACGAGCCTCATGGAGACGCTCCGCGCCGACTACATCCGCACCGCCGTCGCCAAGGGCCTGCCACGACGACGGGTGCTCGGCCGGCACGCGCTGCGCAACTCGCTCATCCCGCTGATCACCTATCTGGGCGCCGACCTGGGCACGCTGATGGGCGGGGCGATCATCACCGAAACGATCTTCAATCTGCCCGGCATCGGCCAGCAGCTCTTCCAGTCCGTCTACCTGCGTGAGAACGCGGTGGTGGTCGGTATCGTGACCGTACTGGTCCTGGTCTACGTCCTGGCCAACCTGATCGTCGACCTGCTGTACGCCGTCCTCGACCCCCGGATCCGCTATGAGTAACGCGACTGTGGCCGAATCGGCCAAGGACAAGGACGCCAAGCCGGAGAAGGCCCGCAGGCCGGCCAGTCTGTGGTCGGACGCCTGGCACGACCTCCGCCGGAACAAGGTCTTCATCCTGGGATCGATCCTCGTGTTGATCCTGATCCTGATGGCGGCCTTCCCGTCGCTGTTCTCGTCCGTCAACGCCTACGACCCCTCCACCTGCGACCTGAGCAACGCGCGGGAGGGCATCACCTCCAAGCACTGGTTCGGCACCGACAACCTCGGCTGCGACACCTACTCCAGGGTCATCTACGGCGCCCGGGTCTCGGTCATCGTCGGCATCGCCACCTCGCTGATCAGCGCCATCGTCGGCGGCGGGCTCGGCCTGCTGGCGGGCTACTACAGCCGCTGGGTCGACGTGCTGCTGTCGCGGATCGCCGAGATCTTCTTCGCGATCCCCTCGGTGCTCGGCGCGCTGCTTTTCCTGTCGGTGGCCGGCCGGGAGAACGCCGGAGCCTGGATCGTGGTCCTCTCGCTCGCCGTGCTGGCCTGGCCGCTGATCCTGCGGATCATGCGGGCCGCGGTCATCTCGGCCAAGAACCAGGACTACGTCACCGCGGCCCGGGCGCTGGGCGCCGGGCCCGGCCGGATCATGGTGCGGCACATCCTGCCCAACGCGATCGCCCCGGTGATCGTTACGGCCACCCTCAACCTGGGTGTCTTCATCGCCGCCGAGGCCGGCCTGTCCTTCCTGGGAGTGGGCGTCCAGCCGCCGGCGATCTCGTGGGGCCTGATGATCGGCGACGCCCGGCGCCGGTTCCTGGAGGCGCCGGAACCGCTCATCTTCCCCGCGCTCTTCCTGAGCATCACCGTGCTGGCGTTCGTCATGCTGGGCGACGCCGTCCGCGACGCGCTCGACCCGAAGCTTCGATAAGAGGGGCGGCAAGTGAAGAACCCATCTGTCGACACGCATCTGCTCCCGGCGGAACGCGCGGGCGACGAACCCCTGCTCGCCGTGGACAACCTGCACGTCGAGTTCCAGACCCGCCAGGGCGTCGTACGGGCCGTGAACGGCGTCTCCTACTCGGTCAACGCCGGAGAGACGCTCGCGGTGCTCGGGGAGTCGGGCTCCGGCAAGTCGGTCACCGCGCAGGCGATCATGGGCATCCTCGACATGCCGCCGGCGCGCATCCCCAAGGGGGAGGTCCGGTTCCACGGCACCGACCTGCTCACGATGCGGGACGAGGACCGCAGCCAGATCCGCGGCCGCCGGATCGCGATGATCTTCCAGGACGCGCTGTCCGCGCTCAACCCGGTGTTCACCGTGGGCTGGCAGATCGGGGAGATGTTCCGCGTCCACCAGGGCATGTCCAAGCGGGACGCCCGCAGGAAGGCCGTGGAGCTCATGGACCGGGTCAGGATCCCGGGCGCCAAGTCCAGGGTCGACGACTTCCCGCACCAGTTCTCCGGCGGCATGCGGCAGCGCATCATGATCGCGATGGCGATCGCGCTGGACCCGGAGATCCTGATCGCGGACGAGCCCACCACCGCCCTGGACGTGACCGTGCAGGCGCAGATCATGGGGCTGCTGGCGGAGTTGCAGCAGGAAAGCGACATGGGCCTGATCCTGATCACCCATGACCTCGGCGTCGTCGCCGACGTGGCCGACAAGATCGCGGTCATGTACGGCGGGCGCATCGTGGAGCACGCCTCGGTCTTCGACGGGTACCGCGCTCCCGCCCACCCCTACACCAAGGGCCTGCTGGAGTCGATCCCCCGGGTGGACCTCAAGGGCCAGGAGCTGTACGCGATCAAGGGCATGCCGCCGAACCTGCTCGACATGCCCACCGGCTGCGCCTTCCACCCGCGGTGCCCGTACCGCAAGGAGAACTGCGTGACCGACGTCCCACCGCTGTACACGGTCAGCGACACCCGCGGCAGCGCCTGCCACTACTGGAGGGAGGTTCTCGATGACGGCTCCCGCTGAGCCCATCCTCGAAGTCCGCGACCTGGTGAAGCACTTCCCGCTGAACTACGGCGTGGTCTTCAAGCGGCAGGTCGGCGCGATCAAGGCGGTGGACGGGGTCTCCTTCGACCTGCGCAAGGGCGAGACGCTCGGGGTCGTGGGCGAGTCGGGCTGCGGCAAGTCCACGCTGGCCAAGCTGCTGATGGCGCTGGAGCGGCCCACGTCGGGCTCGGTCCGGATCAACGGCAGGGACATCACCACCGCCAGGGGCGCCGAGCTCAAGCGGATGCGCCGCAACATCCAGATGGTGATGCAGGACCCGTACACCTCGCTGAACCCCCGGATGACGGTCGGCGACATCGTCGGCGAGCCGTTCGAGATCCACTCGGACGTCGCGCCCAAGGGCGGCCGGCGGCAGCGGGTGCAGGAGCTGCTGGAGGTCGTGGGCCTCAACCCCGACCACATCAACCGCTACCCGCACCAGTTCTCCGGCGGCCAGCGTCAGCGCATCGGCATCGCCCGCGGCCTCGCGCTCCAGCCGGAGATCATCATCTGCGACGAGCCGGTCTCCGCCCTCGACGTGTCGATCCAGGCGCAGGTGATGAACCTGCTGGAGCGGCTGCAGAACGAGTTCAACCTCGCCTACATCTTCATCGCGCACGACCTGTCGGTGGTCCGCCACATCTCCGACCGGATCGCGGTGATGTACCTCGGCAAGATCGTCGAGATCGGGAACGACGCCGAGATCTACGACAGCCCGACGCATCCGTACACGCAGGCGCTGCTGTCGGCGGTGCCGGTGCCCGACCCGGAGGGCCGGGAGACCCGCCAGCGGATCATCCTGCAGGGCGATCCGCCCTCGCCGGCCAACCCGCCGTCGGGCTGCCACTTCCGCACCCGCTGCTGGAAGGCGCAGGACATCTGCGCCGAGCAGGAGCCCGCGCTGGAGGCCCGCCCGGGCAGCGCGCATCCCAGCGCCTGCCACTTCGCGGAGGCCCGCGACGTGGTCAACGCCGAGTAGGAGACCCGCCGCCGGGTCAGCGCCCGGGCGACAGCCGTACGTGCGCGCCCGGGGGCAGGCCCAGGCGGTCGGCGGCGTCCCCGGCGTTGATCGCCATCGCGACCAGGCCGGCGGAGTCGGCGAACGCCACGAGGTCGCCCGGCGGCACGGCGGTGAAGGTCTCCCGGTACGGCACCGCGACCTGGCGGCGCCCCAGCCACACGGCCAGGGTGTCGCCGAGCCGTACGCCGATCTCGGCCAGGTCGTTCGCGGTGATCGAGAACTGGACGTTGCCGTGCCGGTCCACCGACAGCACCTCGCCCTCCGCCGCGCCGTCCCGCAGGCGGCAGGTCGGGGCGGGCAGGGTCACCAGGCGGTCCACCGGCATCGGCGGTCCCACGTCGGCCACCGCCCGGCCGGCGCACAGGTGCGCGGCCACCGGGGCGAACAGGTCGCGTCCCTGGAAGGTCGGCGAGACGTTGGCCAGGAACAGCTCCCTGTTGGTGATCTCGTAGGCCGCGTCGGCGCCGCCGGCGGCCCGGACGGCCCATGACAGGACGCCGTTGTCCGGGCCGACGAACACCCGCCCGCCCGCCTCGACCACGACCGGGCGGCGGTTGCCGCCGACGGAGGGATCGACGACGGCGAGGTGGACGCCGGCCGGCAGATAGGGCAGGGTCTGCGCCAGGATGGCCGCGCCGCGCCGCACGTCCCCGGCGGGAACGAGGTGGCCCACGTCGATGATCCGAGCCTGCGGTGCGATGCCCGCGATCACGCCGTGGCACGCGGCGACGAACCCGTCCTCCAGCCCGTAGTCGGTAAGAAGCGTGATTACAGAGCTCACACCACGTGACACTACGTCGGCCGCTCTCCTCTGCACACCCCGGGTCGTCCAACGTCGTGCGTCCCTTTACCATGAGGGACGGGCTCGCGGCCGATCGAGGAGGAGCGGATGGACACCGAACCGACCGGCGGCGACGGGCTCGACCTCTCCGACCGCGACCGCGAGATGCTCGCGTTCGAGCGTCAGTGGTGGCGGTACGCGGGCGCCAAGGAGCAGGCGATCAGGGAGGCCTTCGGCGTCTCCGCCACCCGGTACTACCAGTTACTCGGGGAGCTGATCGACCGGCCGGAGGCGCTGGAGCACGACCCCATGCTGGTCAAGCGACTGCGCCGGATGAGGGCCGGCCGGCGGCGTGACCGCTCCGCCCGCAGGTTCGGCATGCACCCCTGAGACACCCGCTCACCGTCCCCGCACGGCGCGCCGAAGCGTCCCGACCACTTCTCCGGAACGAGGCCATGACACTGCCCGCGCACCCAGGACTCGACGCGATCGTCGCCGACCCGGCAGGCGCCGTGATCGGGCTCGACTACGACGGCACGCTCTCCCCGATCGTCCCCGACCCCGCCGCCGCCCGCGTGCACCCCGCGGTGCCGGGCGTGCTGGCCGCGCTCGCCCCGCTCGTACGCGCCGTGGTCGTCGTCACCGGCCGGCCGCCCCTGACGGCCATCGGCCTGGGGGAGGTCCCCGGCGGGCCGTCGCTCGGGGACGTGCCCGGCCTGGTGATCCTCGGTCACTACGGCCTCGAGCGCTGGGAGGGCGGCCGCGTGACCGCCCCGCCACCGCCGCCGGGGCTCGACCTCGTACGGACCCGGCTGCCCGATCTCGTGGCCGGGCTGCCGGGCGCGTGGATCGAGGACAAGGGCCACGCCGTCGCCGTGCACACCCGGCGGTGCGCCGACCCCGCCGCGGCCCTGGAGGAGTTGCGCGGACCGGTCGCGGCGCTGGCCGGGGAGGCCGGGCTCGCGGTCGAGCCGGGCCGCATGGTGCTGGAACTGCGGCCCGGCGGCATGGACAAGGGCCGGGCGCTGTCGGCCTTCCTCGCCGAGCGCGGCGCGCGCTCGGTCATGTTCGCCGGCGACGACCTCGGCGACCTCGCGGCCTTCGCCGCGGTCGAGGAGGCCGGCCTGCCCGGCGTACGGGTGTGCAGCGGGTCCGCCGAGGTGACCGAGCTGGCGGAACGCGCCGACCTGGTGGTGGACGGCCCCGACGGCGTGGTGGCCCTCCTCGGCGACCTGGTGGAATCGCTTGGCAAGCGGTCTGCAAGCGGGCAGGTCTAACGTTCCGGACATGAACCGGAAGACCATCCCGGCCGGGCTCGCCGTGCTGACCGCCGCCCTCGCGGCCGCCACCCTGGTGGCTCCCGCGGCGGCGTCCGCGAGCGACCTCGGCGGCACCAGGCAGGTCCACCTGCGCAAGGGCCTCACGCTCACCATCCCCGCCTCGTGGCGGGTCGACGCCGTCCGCACGGACTGGACCCGCGTCATCACCGGCTCGTGCCCCACGCGCGGCACCGCGGACTACGGCTTCCGCGACTCGGGGTGCCACAGCTTCTGGGTCCTGGGTCCCAAGGCCATCAAGATCGGCCATGAGCTGTTCAACGCGTACACGCCGGACGGGCCGTTCTATCCGGCCACCGACGTCGGGCCCTGCCCGGTGCGGAAGAACCTCTACATCGGCCAGACCAAGCTCGTCGCGAAGGGGCTGCGCCAGGTCGGGCCGGGGCACAAGGCCTACTACCGCGACTGGGCGGGGCCGTGCGTGACGATGACGAAGTTCAAGGTCAAGGCCCACTTCCACCAGCGGGAGTGGTTCCTGCCCACGTCGAAGATCCTGGTCGTCGACCAGTGGAACACCCCGGGCCTGGACGGGATCCTCAGGAAGGCCACCTGGCGCTGACCTCTCGCCGGCATCGCCCCGCAAGTCGTCTCCAAGTGGCCGGGCCTACCGTAGGAGACATGATCGGAAAGACCATTGCGACCGCGGCGGCCGGGCTGGCCGTGCTGACGGCCACCCTGGCGGCTCCTTCCGCGGCGTCCGCGAGCGGCACCAAGCAGGTCCACCTGCGCAAGGGCCTGACCCTCACCATCCCCGCGTCATGGAAGGCGGTCCAGGCCGGCACGGACTGGACCCGCGTCGTCACCGGCTCGTGCCCCAGTCTCGGCACCATGGACTTCGGTTTCCGCGACGCGGGGTGCCACGGCTTCTGGGTGCTGGGCCCGAAGGCCCTCAAGATCGGCAATCACACGTTCCAGTCCTACAACCCCAGGTACGGGTTCGATCCCGCGACCGACGTCTCGGTCTGCCCGAGGACCGTCCGCCTGTACAAGGGCACCATGAAGCTCGCCGGCAAGGGGCTGCGGAAGGTCGGGGCGGGTCACCGAGCGGACTACCACGCGTGGGCGGGGACCTGCGTCGACAAGAAGTTCAGGGTGAAGATGCGCTACAGCCAGCGCGAGTGGTATCTGCCCACGTCGAAGATCCTGATCGTCGACCAGTGGAACACCCCGGGCCTGGACGGGATCCTCAAGAAGGCCACCTGGAACTGAGCGCCGCCGCCGCCGTCACCGGTGCGTCTCAGCGCAGCGCGGCGATCTGGTCGTCGAACCAGCGCCGCGGCGGCAGCGCGGTGGCCGCCTCCCGCAGCCGCAGGCCGCGGTCGAGGCGCTCCTCCTCCGGCAGTGTCAGCGCCTCGTGCAGCGCCGCCGCCGTGGCGGTGACGTCGAACGGGTTGACCAGCAGGGAGTCGGCGCCGAGCTCGGCCGCCGCGCCCGCCTCGCGGGACAGCACGAGCGCGCACCGGGGCGACAGGATCGGGCCCTCCTTGGCCACCAGGTTCATGCCGTCCCTGACGGGGTTGACGAGCAGCACGTCGGCCAGCCGGTACGCCGCGAGCGAGCGCGGGTAGTCGTCGTTGACGTTGAGGATCAGCGGGTCCCAGTCCTCGGTGGCGTACTCGTCCTCGATCTCCTTGGCGCACCGCTGCACGGCCGCCGTGTACTCGCGGTACTCCGGCAGGTCGTGCCGGGAGGGGTAGGCGAACGCCAGATGGACCACCCGTCCGTGCCACTCGGGATGGCCCTCCAGGAACTCCTGGTAGGCCCGCAGGCCGCGGACGATGTTCTTGGACAGCTCCGTGCGGTCGATCCGCACGATCAGCCTGCGGTCGCCGACGTGGTCCCTGATCGCCGCCATGTGCGACTCGACGTCCGGTTCGGCCGCCCGCGCCCGCAGCGCGTCGCCGTCCACCCCGAGCGGGTGCACGCCGATCCGGGTGGTCCTGCCGCCCCAGGTCACCGTACGGGCCGCGTGGTCCACCCGCGCCCCGAGCAGGGCGGCGCAGCAGTCCATGAAGGCGCGCGCCCAGCGGGCGGTGAGGAAGCCGGCGTGGTCGGCGCCGAGGATGCCCGACAGCACCTCCGCCGCGACGTCCTCAGGCAGCAGCGCGAAGTACTCCGGCGGGGCCCAGGGCGTGTGCGAGAAGTGGCCGATGCGCAGGTCGGGCCGTTCGACCCGGAGCATCGCGGGGGTGAGCGTCAGGTGGTAGTCCTGCACCATCACGCGGGCCCGGTGCGTGGCCTCTTCCGCCAGCGCGAGCGCGAACGCGCCGTTGTAGGTGCGGTACGACTCCCACTCACGCGCGAACCGGGTCCCGAACTCGGGGGAGAAGGGCGTGTTGTAGAGCAGGTGGTTGACGAACCACAGGGTCGAGTTCGCCACCGCGTTGTAGGCCCGGTGGAAGACCGCGGGCGGGATGTCCAGCATGCGGATGGGCCCCGTCTCGAACGCCCGGTCGAGCCGGCCCCCCGGCGCCTGCCGCACCGCCCCGCGGTCGCCGTCCGACAGCGCCGCGCAGACCCACAGCACGTCGGTGTCCCTGACCACGTCCGACAGCCCGGACACGAGCCCGCCGCCGCCCCTGCGCATGGTCAGGCCGCCGTCCTCCGACAGGGTGAAGGACACCGGGCCCCGGTTGGACGCGATCAGGACGGAGCTGCTCATTGGGGTTTCCCCTCGATCAGAGCGGGCGCGCATGCCGGAAGATTAATAAAAGCGGACCTCCATCAATAGGATGTCAACCGATCGCGGGAGGGCTGGAACGGGATGGCACTGGACGACGTCACCGAGGAGCTGGCCGGATCGGCCGCCCGGGGAGATCACCGCGCCCTCGGTGAGCTGCTGCGGCGCATCGAGCCCGACGTGCTGCGGCACTGCGAGCGGCTACTACCGTACCGGCAGGACGCGGAGGAGGCGGCGCAGGACACGCTGCTCGCCGTGGCCCGCAACATCGCCCGGTTCGAGGGCCGGGCCAAGTTCAGCACCTGGCTGCACATCGTGACCGTGAACTGCGCCAGGACGACCTACCGGTCGCTCAAGCGGCGCTCGTCCGAGCAGGCGGAGGAGCTGCCCGAGCAGCGGCCGGACCCGCGGCGGGTGAGCGTCATCGCGGGGTCGCGGCTCGACCTGCTCGACGCGATGGAGGCGCTGGAGGCCGAGCGGCCCGACCTCGCCCAGGCGCTCGTGCTGCGCGACATCTGCCAGCTCGACTACTCCCAGGTCGCCGACCAGCTCGGCATTCCCCTCGGCACCGTCAAGTCCCGGATACACCAGGCGCGCAAGTACGTGCAGAGCGCGCTCGGCGAGGCCTACGGCTGATACAAACCGTCTCGCCATCCGAGACGGCGGAACGGACACAGGGGACGCCGGGGTACAGTGCTGGAGGACCTTTTTCGAAGGTTCCACAACTGAAGATGCTCATCCAGAGGGGTGGAGGGACCGGCCCTGCGAAGCCCCGGCAACCTCCCCGGTGTCGAACTCGTGCCCACGAGGCCCGGCCGGGACAGGTGCCAATTCCGGCTCGCGGCCAGGGCGGTCGCGAGCGAAGATGAGGGAAAGGCCTCGCTTCATGGCGCACATCAGCACCGCGACCCCCACCACCGCCACCGACTTCGGCCCCGCCACCGGTCTGTCCTGCCGCGAGTGCGGCGCCCACTACGACCTCGGCCCGGTCTTCGCCTGTACGGAGTGTTTCGGCCCCCTTGAGGTGGCGTACGACTTCGGAGAGGTCCGCCGGGAGGACATCGCGGCGGGCCCGGCGAACATCTGGCGGTACCGCTCCCTGCTTCCCGTCCCCGCCGGGGTGGCGGACAAGCCCAACCTGCAGCCCGGCTGGACCAAGCTCGTGCGGGCCGACCGGCTGGCGGCCGAGCTGGGGCTGCGGTCGCTGCACGTCAAGGACGACTCCGGCAACCCGACCCACTCCTTCAAGGACCGGGTCGTCGCGATCGCGCTGGAGGCCGCGCGCACCTTCGGCTTCCACACCCTCTCGTGCTCGTCCACCGGCAACCTCGCCGGCGCGGTGAGCGCGGCCGCCGCCCGGGCCGGGCTGGACTCCTGCGTGTTCATCCCCGCCGACCTGGAGCCGGCCAAGGTCACCATGGCCGCCGTGTACGGCGGCCGCCTGGTCGCCATCGACGGCAACTACGACGAGGTCAACCGCTTCTGCTCCGAGCTCATCGGCGACGAGCTGGGCGAGAAGTGGGGCTTCGTCAACGTCAACCTCCGGCCCTTCTACGCCGAGGGCTCCAAGACGCTGGCGTACGAGATCGCCGAGCAGCTCGGCTGGCGGCTGCCCGAGCAGATCGTCGTCCCGGTGGCCTCCGGCTCGCAGCTCACGAAGATCGACAAGGGCTTCCGCGAGCTGATCAAGCTCGGCCTGGTCGAGGAGCGGCCGTACCGGATCTTCGGCGCACAGGCCGAGGGCTGCTCGCCGGTCTCCCGCGCGTTCAAGGCCGGGCAGGACGTGGTGCAGCCGGTCAAGCCGGACACCATCGCCAAGTCGCTGGCCATCGGCAACCCGGCGGACGGGCCGTACGTGCTCGACATCGCCCGCCGTACGGGCGGCGCGGTGGAGGACGTGAACGACGGCGAGGTGGTCGAGGCGATCCGCCTGCTGGCCCGGACCGAGGGCATCTTCGCCGAGACCGCGGGCGGCGTCACGGTCGGCGTGCTGCGCAAGCTCGTGCGCGAGGGCCGCCTCGACCCCGAGGCCGAAACCGTGGTGCTGAACACCGGCGACGGTCTCAAGACACTTGACGCGGTGGCCGAGCAGGCCCGTCCAACCGCGGTCATCCGTCCCTCCCTCGACGCCTTCCGTGCGGCATTCGCCAACTGAAAGCGTTATCACAGGCCCATCGGCAGCAACGAAAGCGAGTGAACAATGAGCGTTTCCGTGCGGATTCCGACGATTCTGCGGACGTACACCAACGGCGTCGCGGAGGTAAGCGGGGAGGGGGGAACGCTCCGTGAGGTCCTGCAGAAGCTGGATGCGGACTATCCGGGCATCGGAGGTCGAATCCTGGATGAGACGGGCAAGATCCGGCGTTTTGTCAACGTCTATGTCGGAGAAGAGGACGTCCGTTTCGCCGATGGGCTGGACACCGCCACGCCGGAGGGGGTACAGATTTCGGTCATCCCCGCCGTCGCCGGGGGCTGAGCCGCGACACCGCCGCCGGGCACCTGACATGCACTTCTCTCGCCGGGGAAGTGAGATGTCGCCACAGCGAATGGTGAAGCTCTCAACCTTTCGGTAGAAAAGTGAATAATCGTCTGTACCGCTTTGAGCGAACGCGCCGTAGTAGTTTGCGGATTGACTCTGTTGTTCTACGCCTTGACACGGGTATGGTCGAAGACGATCGACAAAACCGGGGGCTTCTTGGGTGTGGTCCCCAGCCCAGCAAGAGGAGTCGGAAGTGGCGCAGGGCACCGTCAAATGGTTTAACGCGGACAAGGGCTACGGCTTCATCGCGGTAGACGGTGGGAAGGACGTGTTCGTCCATTACTCGGCAATCATGATGGACGGCTACAAGGCCCTCGAGCAGGGTCAGCGGGTTGAGTTCGACATCACGCAGGGGCAGAAGGGCCCGCAGGCGGAGGCCGTACGGGCCGTCTGATCCCGTCAAGCGACCATTGGAGGCCCGGTCCGCGTTCCGCGGGCCGGGCCTTCGGCTCGTCCGGGCTCGTCCGGGTGTTCGGGAACCTCGTCCAAGCTGGTCAGAGTGGCTTCCGCTTGCACTCTCGGGGGTAGAGTGCTAAATACTTGTTTGGCACTCTGAGGTCGAGAGTGACAACAACCGGGATCGGGGCGATGGGGCTCGCGCAGGGATAGCGGGTCCACGCCGTCGCGGGCGTCGGCTCGGTCCGTTGAAGACACCCTGCTACTGGGAGGTCTAGCCTAATGGCAGCCAAGATGATCGCGTTTGACGAGGACGCCCGGCGCGGTCTCGAGCGCGGTATGAACCAGCTCGCCGACGCCGTGAAGGTGACCCTCGGCCCCAAGGGCCGCAACGTCGTGCTGGAGAAGAAGTGGGGCGCCCCCACGATCACCAACGACGGTGTCTCCATCGCCAAGGAGATCGAGCTCGAGGACCCGTGGGAGAAGATCGGCGCCGAGCTGGTCAAGGAAGTCGCGAAGAAGACCGACGACGTCGCCGGTGACGGCACGACGACGGCCACCGTGCTCGCCCAGGCGCTGGTCCGCGAGGGTCTGCGCAACGTCGCCGCCGGCGCCAACCCGATGTCGCTGAAGAAGGGCATCGAGGCCGCCGTCGAGCGCGTCAGCGAGGAGCTGTCGAAGCTCGCCAAGGACGTGGAGACCAAGGAGCAGATCGCCTCCACGGCCTCCATCTCCGCCGCCGACCCGGAGATCGGCGCGCTCATCGCCGAGGCGATGGACAAGGTGGGCAAGGAAGGCGTCATCACCGTCGAGGAGAGCAACACCTTCGGTCTGGAGCTGGAGCTCACCGAGGGCATGCGCTTCGACAAGGGCTACGTGTCCGGCTACTTCGTGACCGACCCCGAGCGCATGGAGGCGGTCTTCGAGGACGCCTACATCCTCATCGCCAACCAGAAGATCTCGGCGAACAAGGACCTGCTGCCGCTGCTCGACAAGGTCGTGCAGTCCGGCAAGCCGCTGGTCCTCCTCGCCGAGGACGTCGAGGGCGAGGCCCTGGCGACCCTGGTCGTCAACAAGATCCGTGGCCTGTTCAAGTCCGTGGCCGTCAAGGCCCCCGGCTTCGGCGACCGCCGCAAGGCCATGCTGCAGGACATCGCGATCCTGACCGGCGGCCAGGTCATCTCCGAGGAGGTCGGTCTCAAGCTGGAGAACGCCACCCTCGACCTGCTCGGCCGCGCCCGCAAGATCGTCGTCACCAAGGACGAGACCACGATCGTCGACGGCGCCGGTGACGCCGAGCAGATCTCCGGCCGCGTGAACGAGATCCGCGCCGAGATCGACCGCACCGACTCCGACTACGACCGCGAGAAGCTCCAGGAGCGTCTCGCCAAGCTGGCCGGCGGCGTCGCCGTCATCAAGGCCGGCGCGGCGACCGAGGTCGAGCTCAAGGAGCGCAAGCACCGCATCGAGGACGCCGTCCGCAACGCCAAGGCCGCGGTCGAGGAGGGCATCGTCCCCGGCGGTGGCGTGGCCCTGCTGCAGGCCGGCGCCAACGCGTTCGACAAGCTGGAGGTCAACGGCGACGAGGCGACCGGCGCGGCGATCGTCCGCAAGGCGCTCGAGGAGCCGCTGAAGCAGATCGCCGTCAACGCCGGCCTCGAGGGCGGCGTCGTGGTGGAGAAGGTCCGCAACCTGCCCGCGGGCGAGGGCCTCAACGCCGCGTCCGGCGAGTACGTCAACATGTTCGAGTCGGGCATCATCGACCCGGCCAAGGTCACCCGCTCGGCGCTGCAGAACGCGGCGTCCATCGCGGCCCTGTTCCTCACGACCGAGGCCGTCATCGCCGAGAAGCCCGAGAAGGAGAAGGCCCCCGCCATGCCCGGCGGCGGCGACATGGACTTCTGAGTCCTGCTCTCCCGCTTCACCAGGAAGGGCGGTTCCCCCTCGGGGGAGCCGCCCTTTTCCCTTGCGCCCGGTCTCCCCAGTGCATGAGCGCCAGGCGGTCAGCCCTGCCGCCACTGTTTCAGGACCTGCCGGAAGGCCTCGCTCACGAGGGCGAGAAGTTCGGCGGAGGACCCGAAGCGGGCGCCCGCCGGGGTCGTGGCCCCGAGAATCTCGGCTCCGCGCCGTGACGCGGCCGCCAGGGCCTCGTTCATCCGCAGAGAGGCGAGGATGGACCGCACCCAGATCTCGTCGTCGATGACATAGCGTTCACGCCGCGCGCCGGGAACCCGCTCCCGCCTGAGCATTCCCTGCTGTTCGAGGAAGGCGACGGCGTGCGAGACCGACGCCGGGCTGACGCGAAGCCGCTCAACCAGGTCGGCGGCGGTGAGAGCGCCGGAATCGGTGACGTACAGGCAGGTCAGCACCCTGGCCTCCATCCGGGGCAGCCCCTGCTCCACGAGGAGAGCGGTGAAGGACTCCGTGAAGTCCCGCACCGCCTGGGGATCACGCCCATGGCCGCCGTCGGGGACCGGCGGCGTCGGCGGCTGTGCCTGCCTGTGGCGGCGCGCCCGGTGCCGCGTGGCCTCGTGCGCCCGGTCTGCCCCGTAATCGTCCGGTCCGCCGTTCCGGGTGACCTCCCGCATGATGGTCGAGGCGGGGCGTCCCAGCCGCCGGCCGATCTCCGCGTATCCGAGTCCCTCGGCCAGCCCCGCGGCGATGTGCTGACGGTCCTCGTTGGTGAGTCTGCCTCCGGGCACGGCAATCGTCTCCTGTCTGCCGGCATGCGCGGCTCCGCGCCCGCACACCCGCCGCACAGTATGCATTCACCCTGAGCCCATTGCAAAGCAGGGCTGTCCACCTATTGCATTCAGTGCCACGGTCATTGCAATTGAGGGCTGCGGAACCCCGTCTGTCTCGGCGTTCTGCCGGAAAGTTCATTGACTATTTTATGAATGCAATGTAGCTTTGCGAGCGTTCAGGGATTAGCGAACAACGCTGGATAGGGCGGTTCATGATGGGAAACGGCAACGGCGGCTTCTCCGCGGCGGGGCTGCGCAGACTGCGCGAGGTGCTGGCACGGCACGTCGACTCGGGACGGATTCCCGGGCTCGTCGCCCTGGTCGGCCGGGGCGAGGAGACGCACGTCGAGGCGATCGGGACGATGCGCCACGACGGCGGTGCGCCGATGCGCCGCGACACGATCTTCCGGATGGCCTCGACGTCCAAGCCGGTCTCCGTCGCGGCGGCGATGGTCCTGCTCGACGAGTGCCGGCTGCGGCTGGACGACCTGGTGGAGCAGTGGCTGCCGGAACTGGCCGACCGGCGGGTGCTGAAGCGGATCGACGGCCCGCTGGACGACACCGTGCCGGCGCGGCGGCCCATCACCGTACGCGACCTGCTCACCTCCACGTTCGGGCTCGGCATGGACATGACGTCGCTCGGCACCCCGATCATGGGCGCGGTCTTCGAGCAGGGGCTCACGCCCGACCTGCCGGTGCCGATGCCCGAGCCGGACGAGTGGATCCGCCGTCTCGGCACGCTTCCGCTGATGCACCAGCCCGGAGAGCGCTGGCAGTACCACATCAGCAGCGATCTGCTCGGCGTGCTCGTCGCCAGGGTCACGGGCCGGTCGTTCGAGACGTTCCTGCGGGAACGCGTCTTCGAGCCGCTGGGGATGAAGGACACCGGTTTCCACGTGCCCGCCGACAAGATCGACCGGCTGCCGACCCTCTACGCCCCCGACCCCGGGACCGGAGAGTTCACCGTGTGGGACGAGGCCGAGGGGGGCCGGTGGAGCCGGCCTCCGGCGTTCCAGGGCGGTGGCGGGGGGCTGGTCTCCACCGTCGACGACTACCACGCCTATTTCCGGATGCTGCTGAACGGCGGGAGGCACCGGGGCGAACGGATCCTGTCCCGGCCCGCCGTCGAGCTGATGACCACCAACCGCCTCACTCCCGAGCAGAACGCCGCCCGCACCGCCATGGCCGCCGACAACGTCCATGTGTCCTTCGGCCAGGGGCAGCACGGCGGCTGGGGCATGGGGATGGCGGTGCGCACCTACCGTGGCGACTACGCGTCCGTCGGCCAGTTCGGCTGGGACGGCGGAAGCGGCACCTCGACCTATGCCGACCCGGACGAGCAGCTCACCGGAATCCTGCTCACCCAGGTCGGGATGTCGACCCCGGACTCGGCGCGGCTCATCCACGACTTCTGGACCACGCTCTACCAGGCGATCGACGACTGACCTCCACGGCTCAGGTGAGGCGCCTGACCCAGCGGGCGCAGTCGGTCTGCATCGTGTATCCCGCCGCCGTCCAGGCGTGGTGCGCCAGGGCGTTGTCGTTGAGGACCATCGCGTCGACCCGGAACGCTCCGTACTTCCGGAACCGCTCCTCGGCGGCCCGGATCAGCTGCGATCCGATGCCCTTTCGCCGCTCGGAGGGGTCGACGGCGAGCCGGTAGAGGCTCGCCCGCCAGCCGTCCCACCCCGCGATGAGCGTGCCGACCACGCGGCCGCCGATCTCGGCGATCAGCAGCGCCTCGGGATCACGCTCGACCAGCGCCGCGACCTTGGCGGCGTCGTCGTGCCGGTCGGTGTTCTCCGCGGCCTCCAGCCAGAACCGCAGCACGGCGTCGACGTCGCCGGGACCGCCGTACCGCAGGGTGACCTCGCTCATGCCGGCTCCTCACTCATGTCAGCTCCGGGGGCAGATCGTGGGCGTGCAGGATGGTCAGGGACGTCACGGCCCGGGTGAGGACGACGTAGAGGCGGGCGAGCCCCCGGTCCTCGGCGGCCACGATGCCGGCGGGCTCGGTCACGATCACGTGGTCGTACTCCAGGCCCTTGGCGAGCGTGGCCGGCACCAGCAGCACCCGGTCGTCGCCCGTCGCGTCGGGGCCGAGCACCGTGTGCGGCACGCGGGCGGTGTCCAGTGCGGCCGAGAGAGCCGGTACGGCCGCGTCCGCCGCGATCACGCCGATCGAGCCCTCGCGGTCCAGCGTCTCCCGCACGGTCTCCGGAAGGGCCGCGGCGACGTCGGGCACCTGCCGTACGGACAGCGACCCGGCGCCGGGACGCAGGGAGCGTGGCGGGGCGAGGTCGGGCGCGACGGAGGGCAGCAGCCGCGCGGCGAAGTCGAGGATCTCGCGGGGCACGCGGAAGCCCAGCGTGAGCTCGGTGACCTCCCCCGAGGGCTGGCCGAGGTGGTCGAGCACGGTCTTCCACGACCGCGCCGACCAGGGCGTGGTGCCCTGCGCGAGGTCGCCGAGCACGGTCGCCGAACCGGTGCGGCAGCGCCGCCCGAGCGCGCGCAACTGCATGGCCGACAGGTCCTGCGCCTCGTCCACCACGAGGTGGCCCTGGGAGGGGGTGCGCTCGATGAGGTCGCCGAGTTCGTCCAGCAGGGCGGCGTCGGCGGCCGTCCACTTCGCCGAGCGGTGCGACTTGTACGGCTTGCGCCACAGCAGCAGTTCCCGCTCCTCCGCGGAGAGGTCCGACCGGGCGGCCTTCGCGAGGAACTCGGCGTCCGACAGCAGGCGGTGCAGCACCTGCTGAGGGGTCAGCCTGGGCCACACGGCGTCGAGGACGGCCCTGACCGGCTTCGAGCGGGCCACCGCGTCCTGTGTACGGTCGTCGGGAGACTCGCCGCGGCGCTCCATCTGGACGAGCACGGCGTGCGCGAGCCGCTGGGCCAGCATCGCGCGGCCCGGGCCGTACCTCGTCGTGCCGCGCAGCGAGGCGACGATCTCCCGGACCTCGTGGTCGGGCACGCGGTAGCGGTTCACGCCCTTGGTGACGAGCACACCTTCGACCGGCTTGACGACATGCAGCCACAGGCCGCGGCGCAGGACCTCCGCCATCCGGGCGTCGCCCTTCACGGCCGCCACCGCCGCGTCCTCGGGATGCGCGTGCTCTCCGAGGACGCCCGCCACGGTCGTCTGGTCGACCTTCACCTCGCCGAGAGCCGGGAGGACCGAGGAGATGTACGCCAGGAAGGCGCGGTTGGGGCCGACGATCGTCACACCCGACCTCGCCAGCTTCTCGCGGTGCGTGAACAGCAGGTAGGCCGCGCGGTGCAGGCCGACGGCGGTCTTGCCGGTGCCGGGGGCGCCCTGCACGCAGACGGTCACGCCGAGGTCCGCGCGGACGATCTCGTCCTGGTCGGGCTGGATGGTGGCGACGATGTCCCGCATGGGGCCGGTGCGGGGCCGCTCGATCTCCTCGGTGAGGAGCCTGCTCTGCCCGAGCGTCCGGCCGTCCAGCGGTTCGTCCTCGTACGCCGTGAGGTCGCCGCCCTGGTAGCCGAACCGGCGGCGCAACGCGACGCCCATCGGGTCGGACGGGCTCGCCTGGTAGAAGGCGCGGGAGATCGGCGCGCGCCAGTCGATGACGAGGGGCCGGCTGCTGTCGTCGTGGACGTGCCGGCGGCCGACGTGGATGGTGTCCGGCAGGTCGTCGCCGGCCGACCGGTCGAGGCGGCCGAAGAACAGAGGTGTGTCCGGGTGGTCCGCCAGGGCGGCCACGCGCTGGTCGAGCAGGCCCTGGAGCACCTGCTGCGACACCCAGTCGCCGGCGGCGTCCGCGGACAGCGACTGCGCGTGTTCACGCATCGCCCGCAACGCGGCGCGGGAGGCCGCGAGATGGGCGCGCTCGGCTTCGAGCACATTCTCAGGCATGCGAAAACTCCTCCGTGCACGACGAGGGCAGGACCGAGGACAGGACTGAAGACGGGCAGCGGACAGGACGGAGGCGGGAAGGACGAGAGGCGGAAGGACAAGAGCTTAGCGACGGGCGCCCTGATGCCGAAACGGTATTTCTCTAGCGTGTCGCCGTCGGCCTGCCTGGGTATCTCTACGCGGGTGACGCGCACGTCGGTTCCTCCCGCGATCCTGGCGGCGGTGAGCCTGTTGCTCGCCACGCTGTGGGGCTTCGCGGTCTTCGGCGGCTGGAGCCGGCCGGCCTTCTGCGCCGGTCTGGAGCCATCGCCGGACTGCGCGGATCGGCTGGCGCCGGTGGCCTCGCTGTCCGAACTGGTCGCGCTCGTCGCGGCGGGGACGATGGGATTCGCCTGGTTCGCCCGTCGCGAGTCCCTGTACGGCGTGGCCGTGGCGGCGTGGATCGCGGCGCTGGCGGTCCTGCTCTTCGGCGGCCTGGCCGTTCGCTGAGCCGCCGCACGCGGGACGCCGGGGCCGGGGGCTTCCGGATGCACGGCGTTCCGGGTTGTCCGTTGCCCGGACCGCCGGAGGCTCCGAGGTGCTGTGCCCCGGACGCCTGCCTGGTGCGTCGGCGCGCCGGGGCACCCTGTTGCCGAGGGTGCCGGGCGCGGTACTGCTCAAACGCGGTGCTGCTCAATCGCGGTACTGCTCAAACGCAGTGCTGATCAGGCGCGGCGCTGTCGGGGTGCTTTATTGCTGTATGTCGCGTTTATTTGGCGCGTTCTGTAGCGACTTGCTCACACACCGAAGAATTGGTAACACTTCCCGCTTTTTACCGACAAACCAGGGACAAGGTGAAAAATGCGCATATTGCGTGATTCGCCGTACTGAGTGGGTATTGCCGCCATCACGGCACCGTGATGTCGGTACAGGCGCGAGGGGGTGATGTGGTGACAAGGCCCGCAGGCATTTCCTGGATCTGACAGGCGTCCGTCGATCTTCACCGTGGACGTGCTCCCGGGGAAGCGTGCCCCGGGACACGGCGTCCACCGGTCACCTCGCCGGGTCCTCCTGGCCCACGTCGTCGGCGTCGATGATGTGATAGGCGTACCCCTGCTCGGCCAGGAAGCGCTGCCGGTGCGCGGCGAACTCCTGGTCGACGGTGTCCCGGCTGACGACGGAGTAGAACAGCGCGCCCCCGCCGTCCGCCTTGGGACGCAAGACCCGGCCGAGCCGCTGGGCCTCCTCCTGGCGTGAGCCGAACGTGCCGGAGACCTGGATCGCCACGGCCGCCTCGGGCAGGTCGATGGAGAAGTTGGCGACCTTGGAGACCACCAGCACCTGGATCTCCTTGTCGCGGAACGCCTGAAACAGCCGCTCGCGCTCCTTGACCTTGGTCTCTCCCTTGATGACCGGCGCCTCCAGGTGCTCGCCCAGCTCGTCGAGCTGGTCGATGTACTGCCCGATGACCAGCACCTGCTCGCCCTCGTGCCGCCGCACCAGCGCCTCGGTGACCCGGATCTTGGCGGGGGTGGTGGAGCAGAACCGGTAGCGTTCGTCGCTCTCGGCCATGGCGTAGGCCAGCCGCTCGTCGTCGCGGAGCGTCACCCGGACCTCGACGCACTCGGCCGGGGCGATGTAGCCCTGGGTCTCCATCTCCTTCCAGGGCGCGTCGTACCGCTTGGGCCCGATGAGCGAGAAGACGTCGCCCTCCCGGCCGTCCTCGCGCACCAGCGTGGCGGTCAGCCCGAGACGGCGGCGCGCCTGCAGGTCGGCGGTCATCCGGAAGATCGGCGCGGGCAGCAGGTGGACCTCGTCGTACACGACGAGCCCCCAGTCGCGGGCGTCGAACAGTTCCAGATGCCGGTACGTGCCCTGCCTCCGGGTGGTCATGACCTGGTAGGTGGCGATGGTGACCGGGCGGATCTCCTTCTTGGTGCCGGTGTACTCCCCGATCTCGTCCTCGGTCAGCGAGGTGCGCCGCAGCAGCTCCTGCTTCCACTGGTGGGCCGAGACCGTGTTGGTGACCAGGATGAGCGTGGTCGCCCGCGCGTGTGCCATCGCCGCCGCGCCCACGATCGTCTTGCCCGCGCCGCAGGGCAGCACGACGACGCCGGAACCGCCGTGCCAGAAGGCGTCCGCCGCCTCCTTCTGGTAGGGCCGGAGCTCCCAGCCGTCCTCGCGCAGGTCGATCGGGTGAGCCTCGCCGTCGACGTATCCGGCCAGGTCCTCGGCCGGCCAGCCGAGCTTGAGCAGCGTCTGCTTGATGTTGCCGCGCTCGGAGGGGTGCACGGTCACCGAGTCGGCGCCGAGGCGCTCCCCGACCAGCGGCTGGATCTTCTTGGAGCGCAGCACCTCCTCCAGCACCGCGCGGTCGCTGGTGGCGAGCACTAGGCCGTGCACCGGGTGCTTCTCCAGCCGCAGGCGGCCGTACCGCGCCATGGTCTCCGCGACGTCCACGAGCAGCGCGTGCGGCACGGGGTAGCGGCTGAACCCGATGAGGGCGTCGACGACCTGTTCGGCGTCGTGCCCGGCGGCGCGGGCGTTCCACAGAGCGAGCGGGGTGACCCGGTAGGTGTGGACGTGCTCGGGCGCGCGTTCGAGCTCGGCGAACGGGGCGATGGCCTTGCGGCACTCGCCGGCCCTCGGGTGATCCACCTCCAGCAGCAGCGTCTTGTCCGACTGAACGATCAGCGGCCCGTCACTCAATGCCTGCTCCCTTGTACGGCTGTCCCTTATCCAACAAGAGACCAGGCCTGATGAGTCCCGTTTCACCGAGGCCGGTCGCCCGCCGTGTTGTGAGACGCCCCTCAGTCGACTCCGGCGGCGCGCTCTCCGGGCGTCTGGGACCGCTCGGCGTCGTAGCCCGCGACACCGGTGATGCGGCTGAGGACGAAGCGGTGGACCGTCGCCCGGGTCTCGTCGTACGCCGTGAGGTAGCCGCCCTCCATGCGGGCCGGTTCGAGAATACGGCTGGTGGCGTGCCCCTGCGAGTCGGTGTAGCCGATCCACACCCGCGACCCCTGCCGGATTGCCTCCTCCAGCGCGCTGATCGTGGCGGTGCTGGGGGAGCGGGGCACCTGCCCCTCGGGCGTCTCGGCGGGCCGGCGGCGGGACCGGTGCGCCGCGTCCCCCGCCCGCATCGCCCGTACGGCCGCCGCGGCCGCGTCGGGGTTCGGGCCGGGGTTCGCGGACACGCGGGCGGCGGGCGGGCCCTCGGTCCGCCGGGCGTCGGCCCGCGCGACGACGACGTCGCCCTCCAGCGACTCGGCGACCGGCGCGTATCCCATCGCCCGCAGCGAGTCGACCAGCGCCGCCCGGGACGTCTTCGACGCGAGCACGGTGGGCGCGAGCCGCCGCAGCCGCAGCAGATGGGCCCGCTTGTCGGCGAGCACCTCGTCGAGAAGGGCCGGGTCGTCGCAGCGGACGTAGGACGACGCCACGCCGACCCGGATGCGGCCGTGGCGGCGGGCGACGTCGGTCACCAGGTACGCCAGCGGCTGGGGGACCGGCGTGGCCGAGTGGCGCTCCAGCATCGCGAGCAGGTCGCCGGCGGAGTGCCCGGCGTCGAGCGCCCGGCGGACCGACTGCTCGGAGAAGCGGTAGACGGTCGCGCCGCCCTTGCTCTCGACGTCGGCCGTGAGCGCGAGCCGCCGGCCGAGGTCGGTGGTCAGCGGTCCGGGCGCCACGGCCGTCAGGTCGGCCTGCAGCAGCACGTGGTCGACCGCCTGCGGCAGCAGCGGCGCGAGCAGGTCCGCCGCCCGGCCGTCGCCGCGGGCCGCCGAGCGGCCGTGCGCGGCCGGCACGCCGAGGCCCGTCACGCCGATGTGCTCGGCCTCGCGCAGGGCGAACCGGACGAGCGGGTCGCGCAGCGCGGACCGGCGCCGGGGCTGCTCCCAGGTGAGCCGGGCGAGCACCGACTCGGGCGTCGGCGCGAGGCCGGGCGGCGCCGCCTCCAGCACGGAGAGCGTGCGCGCCCGCGTCTGGGCCGCGCCGGACCGGCGCAGGTCGGGGTGGAGCGCGTTCAGCGGGCGGTCCCGGTCGTCGCGTTCGCCGATCAGGCCCGGCGCGCGGTCCATCGCGGCCCAGGCGGCGGCGAGCACGGCCCACCGGTCCTCGGTCGCCTTGATCCGCCAGCCGTCGTAACCGCCGGTCGGCAGCCACTCACCCTCGCCCGCCGCGATCAGCCCGGCCGCGAGCGCCACCTCCGCGACCAGCCCGGCCGCCCATTCCGGCAGATCGAGGAGCTGGGCCGTGCGCCGCAGGTCCCGTACGGACAGGCCGCCGGCGCGCAGCACGCCGGGCGGGTCGACGCTCCAGAGCTCGCACAGCTCCTCCACCATGCGGACGAACATGAACGCCTGCCCGGCGGCCGTCCGGTCGGCCAGCTCCTGGTCGCGTACGGGTCCGTCCAGGGCGGGCGGCCCGGGGGACAGGTCGCGGTGCACCCGGCCGCCGCGCAGGACCAGGGCGACCTCACGGGGCAGCGCGACCGTCTCCTCCCCGGTCGCCCCCAGCAGCCCGCGGGCCAGCAGCTGCTCGATGGGCGACTGCGCGGTCGCGGTGTCCACCTCACGGCGGGCGCTCGGCAGCCGTCCGCTCGGCGGGCCCCAGACGAGCTCGTCCAGCGCCGCCCTCGCCTGCGGCGACACCTCCTCCAACAGGCGCGCGACGGTCGCGGGGTCGGACAGCAGCGCCGTGAGCCGTTCCCTGGCCGGTCTTCCCGCGTCCGCCTGCCCGCCGCCCTCGTACGCGGGGTCGATGTCGTGCAGGAGGACGTCGAGCCGTTCGGGCGGATGGTGGCGGAAGACCTCGGCGGCCGGCGGGCCGAGCGCGGCCGGGGGCTCCAGGGCCGCGGGCACTCCGGGCGCGGGCAGCAGGGCGTCCGGCGACCCGTAGACCAGGCCGCGGGTGACCAGCGTGTCGAGCGCCGCGTCGAGAGCGGCCGCGACGTCCTCCGCGCCGGACGCGCCGGACGCGCCGGATGGGCCCGACGTGCCCGACGTGCCGGGCGGGTCGGGCACCGCGCGTACGATCATGGAGAGCAGGGCCGGGCGGGAGGAGGGGCCGTCACCCAGCGCCAGCGTCTCCAGCACGGCGAGCTGGAAGCGGTCGAGCCGGTCCAGCGCCCGGCCGAGGGCCGAGGGACTGCAGGCGCGGGCGGCGAGGCCGTCGAGGTGGGCGGGGACGGGCGTGACGAGTTCGGGCCGTGCCGCCACGAGCGCTCGCAGGTGCTCGTCGGAACGGCCGCGCAGCCACTCGCTGAAGTCCGTGCCCGTCATCGTCTCCATGGTAGGGCGACGCCTCCTGGGGATCACGGGACCGCCCGCGTGACAAGGGTTGACGGAAGATCGACGGGAATCCGGAGACGCGACGCTTCAGTGGCCCCTTAGTGGGTCCACGGGGCCTGTCTGTGGGCATAACCTACATCCATCACCTTCACGACAGTCTGAACGAGGTCACCCCTGTGCCGAGTGGCAAGGTCAAGTGGTACGACGCCGACAAGGGTTTCGGCTTCCTCACCCGCGACGACGGCGGTGAGGTCTTCGTCCATTCCTCCGCGCTGCCCAAGGGCGTGGAGGCCCTCAAGCCCGGGCAGAAGGTCGAGTTCGGGGTGGCCGAGAGCCGCCGCGGACAGCAGGCGCTCTCGGTGCGGGTGATCGACCAGCCTCCGACGCTGGCCAAGACCGTGAAGCCCAAGGCGAAGCGGAAGAAGCCGGACGAGATGGTCGTCATCGTCGAGGACCTGATCAAGTTGCTCGACGACATCTCGAACTCCTACCAGCGGGGCAAGCATCCCGACGTGTCGCACGCCAAGAAGGTCGCGACCGTGCTGCGCGCGGTCGCCGACGACCTCGACGCGTAGCGTCCGGCACTCCTGCGGCCGGGCGCTCCGGCGTCCGGTTGCCCCGGCGTCCGGGTGCGGCGAGGGCCCGTGAGGGTGCGGCGGGGCTCAGGCGGTGGCGGCTCCGGTGGCGAGCCTTCGGCGGCGCAGCGCGAGGAGGCGGCCGAGGGACAGCGCGAGGGCCGCGGACATCACGCCCAGCCCGGCGGGACCGGCCACGAACAGGGAGAGCACCAGGCCGAGCAGGCCGCCGGACACCCAGGCGATCTGCAGCAGCGTCTCGGCGACCCCGAAGGCCGACGAGCGCACCTCCTCGCCGATCTCGCGTTGCACGATCGCGTCGAAGGCGAGCTTGCCGAGGCCCTGGGCGAACGCGCCCACGAGGGCGACGGCGGCGGCGGTCCAGATGGTGAAGACGAACGCCGCCGCGACGGTGGCGACCGTCGCGAGCGCGAGCGTGGCCAGCACGGTCAGCTGCGGCGAGCGGGACCGGGTCCAGGAGCCGGCGGCGGCCCCCGCCAGGCCGCCCACGCCCGCGGCGGCCGCCAGCAGCGCCAGCGCCACCGTGGGGCCGGGCCCGCGCAGGTGGCCGTCCTGGACGAGGAACAGCAGGAAGAACACGAGGAAGCCCGACTGGACCCGGATCGCGGCGTTGGCGCCCATGGCCTCGCCCACCGCCGAGCCCACCAGGGAGCCGACGCCCGGCCGCGCGCCCGGGCCCCTGTTCATGTCCGGGCCCCTGTTCACGTCCGGGCCCAGGCCGAGCAGCGTGCGCCAGCGCGGGCGCGGCTCGTCCTCCTCCGGGTCGGGCGCGTCCACGTGCCGCGGCAGCCGTACGGCGAACACCCCGCACAGCAGGAACAGCGGCGCGGCGGCGCGCAGCACCCAGTCGGGCCCGGCCGCGGCGGACAGGCCGGTGGCCAGGCCCGCCCCGGCCCCGGCGGACACCAGCGCGAACAGCGCCACCCGCGCGTTGGCCGTCACCAGAGGGATGTCGGCGGGCAGCAGACTCGGCATGATCGCTGCCCGGGAGACGTTGTAGGCCTTCGACAGCACCAGGACGGCGAGGGCGGACGGGAACAGCGTGACGGCGTCGGAGGTGTGGACGGCGCCGGCCATGCCCCAGCACAGCAGGCCCCGCGCGAGCAGGGTGCCCGCCATGATGTAGCGGCGGCCCGAGCGCAGCCGGTCGAGCACGGGCCCGACGAACGGCGCCACGACCGTGAACGGCAGCATCGTGACCAGCAGGTACGCCGCGACCTGCCCGCGGGCCTGGCCGACCGGGAGCCGGAACAGCAGCGCCCCCGCGAGGGCGACCGTGACCAGCGCGTCCCCGGCCGAGTGGGCGGCCGTCAGCTCGATCAGGCGGCCGAGCCCGGTGCGGTCCGCTCCCTGGGCGTGCGTGAGCCGGCGGGTCGCCCGCGCGGGCGCGCCCACAACATGCATAACGTTCGCCCAAATGTTCACCATAGGCCCCGAGGGTCCTCTCATGATTTGCCCATCAAGCCGGTGCGGTCCGCTCCCGGCGTGGGTGAAAATGGAGAGTGTGAGTCGTACCCGAATCCGTAGCACTCCAGTCGACCAGGCCTGTGCGGCGGCGGTCGGCCTCGCCCGCGGCGCGGCGGAGGAGATCGCGCGCCCGGGGGAGGTGGGAGAGCACCTGGGCTTCGACAACGAGGGCGACCGGGTCGTCACCCATTACTTCGAGTGCCTCGACCGGGCCTACCTGGGCTGGCGCTGGGCGGTCACCGTCACCCGGGCCTCCCGCGCCCGCGTGGTGACCGTGAGCGAGACCGTGCTCCTGCCCGGAGCCGGCGCCCTGCTCGCCCCCCGCTGGGTGCCGTGGAACGAACGGCTGCTCCCCGGCGACCTCGGCGTGGGCGACCTGCTGCCGGCCGAGGCCGACGACGACCGGCTCGTGCCCGGGTTCGCCTCCCCCGACGAGGAGATCGACGCGCAGGCCGTCTTCGAGCTCGGCCTGGGCCGGGCCCGCGTCCTGTCGGCCCTCGGCCGCGACCTCGCCGCGCACCGCTGGCGGTCCGGCGAGCCCGGGCCGCACGCCCCGATCGCGCACGCCGCGCCCGCGCAATGCTCCACCTGCGGCTTCTACTGGCCGCTCGCCGGGACGCTGGGACTGGGCTTCGGCGTCTGTGCCAACGAGTACGCGCCGGACGACGGCCGGGTGGTGTCGGCCGACCACGGCTGCGGCGCCCACTCCGAGGCGACCACCGTGCCCTCCATGGTCACGGACGCGGCGCCGCCGATCCTGGACGACCTGGGATACGACCTGATCGAGTCCGGCTCCGCCGACGAGGCGAGCTCCGAACCCCTGGGCCACGCCTGATCATGTTCGACACCGAGCGCCTGCGTGACACGGTTCTCGCGGCCTGGGCGGCCTCGCCCGCCCGCTTCCGCGAGGACGCCAACGCCGAGGAGGACTTCGCCCTCGGCGGCTACCGCGACCGGCTGGTCGTGGAGCTCGCCCAGAACGCCGCCGACGCGGCGCTGCGGGCGGGCGTGCCCGGCCGCCTGCGGCTGACGCTCGCCGACGGCGTGCTGCTCGCCGCCAACACCGGCGCTCCGCTCGACGAGACCGGCGTCGAGGGCCTCAGCACGCTGCGGGTCTCCGGCAAGAAGGACGAGACGGGGGCGGCCGGGCGGTTCGGCGTCGGCTTCGCCGCCGTGGTGTCGGTGACCGACGAGCCCTCGATCGCCTCCCGGCTGCCGTCCGGCGAGATCCGGGGAGTGCGCTGGTCGCGTGCGGAGACCGCCGCGCTGGTCGCCGCCACGCCGGCGCTCGCCGGGGAGCTGAAGGGCCGCGAGGGCCACGTCCCGCTGCTGCGGCTGCCCTTCGGCGACGACGCCCCGGGCGTCCCCGAGGGCTACGACACGCTCGTCCGGCTGCCGCTGCGCGACCAGGCCGCCGAGGAGGCCGTGCGGCGGATGCTGGAGGAGGCCGGGCCGGCGCTGCCGCTGTCGATGCCGGCGCTGGAGACCGTCGAGGTCGAGGTCGACGGGCGGAGCCGCACGATCTCGGCCGAGGGCTGGCACGTGGTCGCCGAGGCGGGCACGTTCACCCCCGCGCAGGTGGCGGAGCTGTTCGCCGACCGGCCGACCGAGGAGCGGGCCCGGCCCTACTGGGAGGTCCGCTGGGCCGTCCCCACCGGCCGCCCCTCCGGCGGCCCTGCCGGTGGCCGCGACGGCGTCCCCCGGGTGGTCCACGCGCCGACGCCGAGCGACGAGCCGCTCGACCTGCCCGCGCTGCTGATCGCGTCGTTCCCGATGACCACCGACCGGCGGCACGTCGCGCCGGGGCCGCTCACCGACTTCCTCGTCTCCAGGGCCGCCGAGGCGTACGTGCGGCTGCTGGGGGAGCTTCCGGCCACCCCCGCTCTGCTCGGCCTCGTCCCCGGCCTCATGGGCAGCGGCGCGCTCGACGCGGCGATCAGGCGGGAGATCATCGCGGCGCTGCCGGACACGCCGCTGCTGCCGTCGATCTCCCACGACGCCGACGGCGTCGTCCCGGGCGGTCAGGCGCGGGCGGTCGAGGGCCCGGCCGAGTTCCTGGAGAAGATCGCCGGCATCGTCCCCGGGCTGCTGCCCGCCGGGTGGGCCTCCCGGCATCCGGCCCTGACCACGCTCGGCGTACGCCGGGTCGAACTGGCCGACGTCGTGGACATGCTGTCCGGCGAGGCCGTGGAGGACAAGGACCCGGCGTGGTGGCGGTCGCTGTACGAGACGCTGCCCGCCGACGACCCGGAGGCGATCGGGGCGATCCCCGTGCCGCTCGCCGACGGCCGCCTGGTGCGCGGCCCGCGCGGCACCCTGGTGCTGTCACCGGACGGCGCCGCCGCCTCGTCCGGCGGGCCCGGCGTGCCGGGCTCCCTGGACCCCGCCCTGCTGGCCCCGCTCGGGCTGCGGATCGTCCATCCCGACGCCGTCCACCCGCTGCTGCTGCGGCTGGGCGCGGCCGAGGCGACTCCGCGTACGGTGCTGGAGGACCCGCTCACCCACGCGGCCGTGGCCGAGTCGCTGAACAGCGCCGACCCCGAGCCGGTGGCCCAGGCCGTGCTGGCCCTGGTGGACGCGGCCGGCCTGACGGCGGGAGAGGCGCCCTGGCTGGCCGAGCTGGCCCTGCGCGGCGCGGACGGCGAGCGGTACGCGGCGGGTGAGCTGCTGCTGGCCGAGGGATCGCTGGCCGGACTGATCGACCCGGAGGTGCCGTTCGGCGTCGCCGCGCCCGACCTGGTGGAGAAGTACGGGCCGCACGTGCTCGCGGCGACCGGGGTGCTCGACGGCTTCGCCGTGGTCAACGACTCCGACGTGCTGCTCGACCCCGCCGAGTGCGACCACGACCTCGATCTCGAGGACGAGTGGCTGGAGGCGGTGCTCGACCTGCTACCCGATCTGGACGTGCCCCCGGTGGTCCGGGAGTTCACCGCCGTACGTGATCTGGAGTACGTCGCGGACTGGCCGAACGCGCTCGCGCTGCTGTCGCGGCCGCCGCTGCGCGCCGCGCTGCGGCCGATGCGGGTGCTCGCGGCGGGGGAGACCGTCGAGGTGCCGTCGTACACGGCCTGGTGGCTGTCGCGGCACCCGGTGCTCGGCGGGCGCAGGCCGGTCGAGCTGCGGCTCCCGACGGGCGACCCGCTGCTGTTCGGCCTGTACGCCGAGGCGCCGGCGGGGATCGACGAGGACGCGCTCACGATGATGGGCGTCCGGTCGACCCTGGCCGGGCTGCTGGAGTCGCGCGGCGGCCCCGAGGAGCTGCTCGACCTGCTGGCCGACGCGTCCCTGGAGGTGGACCGCGCCCAGCTGCGCTCCCTGTGGATCGCGCTGGCGGCGGTCGACCCGGACCGCGTCGGCCCGCCGGAGGCCGTACGGGCCGTGCGGAAGGGCATGGTCACGGTCGCGGACGTCGAGGACGGCCCGGTCGTGGTGGAGGCGCCCGACCTGCTCCCCCTGGTGGAGGACCGCCCGCTGGTGCTGGCGCCGTTCGACCTCGCCGAGGCGTTGTCGGACGTGCTCGACCTGCCGCTCGCGGGAGAGGCGGTCACCGGCGCGGTCACCTCGCACGGCGCGGAGAAGCCGGTGCCGCCCGAGGTGCGCTCGCTGCTGCCCGGCGCTCCCGCGACCTACGTCGAGCACGACGAGCTTCTCGTGGACGGCACCCCCGTGCCGTGGCGGTTCTTCGACGGCGTGGTCCACGCCACCGGCGTGGAGGGGCTGGCCAGAGGCCTGGCCTGGGCGTCCGGCCAGTGGGGCGACCGCCTCGCCGTCGCGGCCCTGCTGCGCGACCCGGCCCGGGTCCCCCTCCTCCTCGCCGAGGCCGACCTCGACCCCGTCACGTCCCTCTGACCCCTCACCGCACCGCCGGGAGGGGGTAGTCGGGCAGGGCGATGTTCCCGGCCTTGGCGAACTGGGCGGCCAGGATGCCGCGCATCGGCCAGCGGGTCATGGACCGCATCGAGGCGGCCCGCAGCCGGATCGCGAGCGCGGTGGACGGCGCGAAGCCGCCGGCGCCGCCGGGCGGCAGTTTCTGCGCCTCCGTCACGTAGGGCCGCATGACGCGTTCGTAGCCGCGCAGCGCGGCCCGGTGGTCGCCGGCCGCGGCCAGTTCGCCGGCCAGGACGTACGCCCCGACCAGCGCGAGGCTGGTGCCGAGGCCGGTCAGCGGCGTGGCGCAGTAACCCGCGTCGCCGAGCAGCGCCACCCGGCCGCGCGACCACCGATCGAGACGCACCTGTCCCATGGGGTCGAAGAAGAAGTCGGACGCGTCGGCCATCGCCGCCAGCAGGCGCGGGGTCTCCCATCCGGCGCCCGCGAAGCGGTCGGCGACGATCTGCTTCTGCGCGGCGACGTCGCGGCGGTCGTAGGCGATCGGCCCTGACCGGAAGCTCAGGCCGGCCTTGATCTCCCCGGGCAGGCGTCCCGGCCGCGCCGAGACGACCAGGCCGCCCGGGGCGTTGTACATCTGGTACCAGCCGCCGAGGTCCATCGGCAGCGTGGTGGTGAACCACGAGGTGTAGAGCCCGAGCGGGCGGACGAACTCCGCCTCCGGGCCGAAGGCCAGCGCGCGTACGGCCGAATGGGGCCCGTCCGCGCCGACGACCAGCCCGAACCGGCGCGGCGGGGACTTCTCGAAGGTGACGGTCACCCCGTCGTCGTCCTGCCGCAGGGCGGTGACGGTGTCGTCGAACAGATACTCGGTGCCGGGGAGGGACGCCTGGTAGAGGAGGTCGGCCAGGTCGCCGCGGAGGATCTCGATCTCGGAGACGATTCCCTCGCCGCCGAAGGCGTCGACCGGGAGGGTGGCGGTGAAGCGGCCCTTCCCGTCGACCAGGGCGACGCCGCGCTGGTCCACGGCGACCTCCCGCGCCCGGTCGAGCAGGCCCATCCGGGCGGCCACGGTGCGGCCCGCGCCGCGCAGGTCCACGGTCTGGCCACCCGGGCGGGGGGCGGGCGCGCGCTCGACGACCGTGACGGTGAAACCCGCGCGGCCCAGCCAGTACGCCAGTGCGGGCCCGGCGACGCCGCCGCCGGAGACGAGGATGTCGGTGTTCTGCATACGTTGAACTGTACGGCGTACGCATAGTGCACGCAAGGCGTTAAGCTCGGTAAACAATAGCGCCGCACTAGTGCATAAGGGCAGGTCCGGAGCGGCGTGGGGCCGTCCTCGCAGCGTGCTGGGCTAGAGTGGCGCACTAGTGCGGAGGTGGGCGTGGACGGTTCGGGCGCGGGGCGCTACCAGGAGATCGCCGCCGAGCTGCGGAGGCGGATCGAGACGGGTGAGCTCAGGCCGGGCGACCGGGTGCCGTCCACCCGGGAGATCATCCGGCGATGGGGCGTCGCGATGGCGACCGCGACGAAGGTGCTCACCGAGCTTCGCCGGGAGGGACTCGTCCGCGCCGTGCCCGGCGTCGGCACGGTCGTCGACACCGGCGTCCGCACCGGGAGCCGGCCGTCCCCCGCCGTTTCGCCGCAGGGGAATGCCACCGGCGATGGACCGCTTTCCGCCGGGTCGCAGGGTTCCGGGTCGCAGGGTGCCGCCGGTGGCCGGGGTTCCGCCGTGCCCGCACGTGAGGCCCGTGCCGAACCGGGCGTGCCGCCGCGTGCGGCGGGCGCGGGGGAGTCCTCCGGCGGGCGGCCGGGCGCGCCGGTCCGTTCCCGGCGCCGGGGCGCCCCGGACGGTGCGCTCACACCGGCGCGGATCACCTCGGCGGCCATCGCGGTCGCCGACGCGGAGGGGCTCGGGGCGGTCTCGATGCGCCGCGTGGCCGCCGAGCTGGGGGTGGCGACGATGTCGCTCTACCGCCATGTCGCGGACAAGGACGCCCTGGTGCTGCGGATGATGGAGGAGATCTTCGCCCGGATGCGGTTCCCGGACGAACCGCCCCGCGACTGGAGAGGCCGGATCGAACTGGCCGCGCGCCTGCTGTGGGCGACGTTCCGCCGCCATCCGTGGCTCGCGCCGGCCATGTCGGTGACGCGGCCCCAGCCGATCGCCGCCGCGCTGCCCTTCAGCGAGTGGATGCTCACCGCTCTCGACGGTCACGGTCTCGACCTGGAGACGGTGTTCACCGCGTACATCACCGTGTTCAACCACGTCCGGGGTACGGCGATCAACCTGGAGGTGGAGGCGGAGGCCGAGGAGCTCACCGGGATGAACGTCGACGAGTGGATGGACGCCCAGGAGCCCGCCTTCAAGGCGATCATGGCGGGCCGCAGGCTGCCGATGTTCGAGTCCCTCAGCGCGAGCGGTTACGACTTCGACATCGACGCGCTGTTCGAGTTCGGCCTGCAGCGCCTCCTCGACGGCATCTCGATGCTCCTCACCGACACCCCCTGAGCGGAGCCGCCGGGTCAGGGACTGTGCGGCTCCGATCCGGACAGGCCGGAGGCGGGGGTGGTGTCACGTACGCGGGCGTCGCGGCGGCGGACGTACAGGAGGCCGAACAGGCCGAGACCGACGCCGGCCACGCAGGTCCAGACGAGCCGCGTGTCGGCCGGCCGTACGACCAGCAGCACCACGACCAGGGCGACCGCCCACAACACCGTTCCGGTCAGGATCGTCAGGGTGTCCCGGGTTCTGAGGGGCGTGGGGTCCGGCCGGCGTTCGCTCACGTGGGCCAGCTTAGAAGGGCATGACGGCGACCGGGTATTTTTATGACAAACCCGTCACGAAAGGACAACGCTGCTCCCCTGGCTCTTCCCGCCGATGCTAGGGGCCTGCGACTCTGCGCGCGTGAAAACGAACCCCATGAATACCCCTAATTTCCTCGATCGATACTTTTCCATCTCAGCCCGTGGTTCCACCGTCGGCCAGGAGGTCCGCGGCGGCTTCGCCACATTCTTCACGATGGCCTACATCGTGGTGCTCAACCCGCTCATCATCGGCACCGTCGCCGACAAGACGGGTCAGTTCCTCGGTGACGGCGCCAACCCCAACATCCCGTTGGTCGCGGCGGCCACCGCGTTCGCGGCGGGCATCCTCACGATCCTGATGGGCGTCTTCGGCCGGGTGCCGTTCGCCCTGGCCACCGGGCTCGGCCTGAACGCCTTCCTCGCCTTCGGCATCGCAAGTCAGATGTCGTGGGAGGACGCGATGGGCCTGGTGGTGCTCGAAGGCGTCGTCATCGCGATCCTCGTGGTGACGGGCTTCAGAGTGGCGGTGTTCCACGCGATCCCGGCGCAGCTCAAGACCGCGATCAGCGTCGGCATCGGGTTGTTCATCGCGCTGATCGGCTTCGTGGACGCCGGGTTCGTGCGGCGGATGCCCGACGCGGGCGGCACCACCGTCCCGGTCAAGCTCGGCGCCCTGGGCAACGGCTCGCTGACCGGATGGCCGACCCTTGTGTTCGTCGTCGGCCTGCTCGTGACGGCCTTCCTCGTCGCCCGCAGGGTCAAGGGCGCCATCCTGATCGGCATCATCGGCACCACCGTGCTGGCCATGATCGTGGAGGCAATCGGCAAGATCGGGCCGCAGGTGGCCCCGGGCCAGCCGGCCAACCCCGACGGCTGGTCGCTCAACGTGCCCGCCTGGCCGGCCACGTTCATCGAGGTGCCCGACCTGTCGCTGCTCGGACAGTTCAGCCTGTTCGGCGGCTTCGCCAAGATCGGCGGACTGGCGGCGGTGATGTTCGTCTTCACGCTCATGCTCGCCGACTTCTTCGACACCATGGGCACCATCGTCGGCGTGGGCCGGCAGGCGAACCTCGTCCGGGAGGACGGGACGGTCGAGCGCACCCGGGAGATCCTGCTGGTCGACTCGCTCGCGGCGGCGGCCGGCGGCGCGGCGAGCGTCTCGTCCAACACCACCTACATCGAGTCGGCGGCCGGTGTCGGCGAGGGCGCGCGCACGGGCCTGGCGAGCATCGTCACCGGCGTGCTCTTCCTGCTGGCCATGTTCTTCGCCCCGCTGACGGAGATCGTGCCGTTCGAGGCGGCGACCCCGGCTCTCGTGGTCGTCGGCTTCCTGATGATGACGCAGGTCAAGGAGATCGACTTCAGCGACTTCGAGACCGCGATCCCCGCCTTCCTGACCATCGTGCTCATGCCGTTCACGTACTCGATCACCGCCGGAATCGGCGCGGGCTTCGTGAGCTACATCGTGATCAAGGTCTTCCGCGGCAGGGCGAAGGAGATCCACCCCCTGCTGTGGCTGGTCGGGGCGTTGTTCGTCGTGTACTTCGCGCTGGAGCCCCTCAAGGACCTGCTCGGTCTGAGCTGAGCGCCGGTCCGGTCCCCAGAGGCCGCCGCGGCCCTCCGGCCGCGGCGGCCTCTTCGCGTCTCAGAGCGTACGGGCGGCCGCGAACGTGCAGATCGCGGCCGCGAGCATGAGCGCGTGGAGGATCATGTGCTCCAGGTTGGGGCGCGGACGGTCGCCCCGGCGCGGCAGCACGACGACGGTCTTCGCGTAGGTCCGGGCGTGCAACGCGGCCCAGCTCTCCCCGGTGCCCGCCGTCGCCCAGGGGACCGTCACCGCGGCCAGGTAGGGAAGCCACCACAGCATGAGGCCGTTGAGGACGGCGAGCAGTTCCAGCGTCCCGCCGGCGTACGCCAGGGCGGGCAGCCCGGCGCCGGCCGCCCAGGCGAGAAGCACGGCCGGGAGCGCCATGACCGGTGCGTTGATCGCCACCTCGGTGGCTTTCTCCGACCGCCTCGCCTCCCGCACGTTGTTGAACGGGAACAGGTCCACGAGCGTGGTGAGAACGAAGTAGGCGTCGGCCAGGATCAGCAGGACGAGCGCGATGGACACCATGGGGCTTCCTTTCCGTGCGGCCGGGGGGTCAGGCGCCGTAGCGCGCCTCGACGCCCGCGAGGAAGGTCGAGACGGCGATGTCGAACCAGGCGTCGTAGTACGCGGTGGGCGCGGCCGGCGGCTCGGGGGTGTCGCCGAACTCGGCGAGGGCGTGGCCGGTCACGAGGATGTAGAGGGACTGCACGAGATACAGCGCCTCCTCGTCGGTCACCCGCAGGCCCGCGTTCATGGCGGCCAGCACCGTCGGGACGGCCCGCTCGAACACCTGCGGAGACGCGTGCCGTACGGCGACGACGGCGGCCGCGCCGGGGTGGGCCCGCAGTGCCCGGCGAAGCCCCTGGGCCACGTCCGCGAGCAGGTCGCGCCACCCGCCGCCCGGCGGTGCAAGACGCCGGGGACGGTAGTGTCGTGACGTGGCGCGCAGAGGAGGCGGGGCGGTGCCGGCGGACCTGGTGCCTCGGCTGCGCCTGGCCCGCGACCGCATCGACCGCGACTACCGGAGCGATCTCGATCTCGGCGGGCTCGCCGCGGTCGCCGGGATCTCCAAGTTCTACTTCGTCCGCTGTTTCGAGGCGGTGTACGGCGAGACGCCGATGCGTTATCTCACCCGGCGCAGGCTGGAGCGCGCGCAGGACCTGCTGCGCGGGGCCAACCTGACGGTCACCGAGATCTGCATGGCGGTCGGGTTCACCAGTCTCGGGTCGTTCTCGGCCAAGTTCCGGCGGCTGGTGGGGGAGAGCCCGAGCGAGTACCGCGACAGGTGGGCGGCGCGCGGCGGCCCCCGCGTCCCCGGCTGCTACCTGTTCATGTCAGGCGTGCTCGACCTCGGAGCGCACCGCGTCTCCGACTCTGCAATTTTGGAGAAGCCCAGGTCAGCGGGGCGGCAGTAGCGTCTACGCATGATTACGAACGTCTCTCTGGTCACCGTCTACTGCAAGGATCAGGACGAGGCCCGCGACTTCTACGTGGACGTCCTCGGCTTCGTCACGAGGACCGATGTCACGCTCGACGGATATCGCTGGCTGACCGTCGGCCTTCCCGATCGTCCGGAGCTGGAGATCACCCTGATGAAGCCGGGGCCTCCGCTGGACGAGGAGGGCGCCGACTTCCACCGCAGGCAACTCGACAAGGGGCAGGCCGGCGGCCTGGGGCTCGCCGTGGACGACTGCCGGAAGACCTACGAGGAGCTCACCGCCAAGGGGGTGACGTTCCTGCAGGAGCCGGCGGAGCGGCCGTACGGGGTCGAGGCCGTCATGCGGGACAACCAGGGCAACTGGCTCGTCCTCGTGGAGCCGAAGCAGTTCTCGCCGGGGGACTTCGCCTGACGGCGGAACGGTTCGTGGAGAGGCCCGGTCCCCGATGCGGGGGCCGGGCCTCTCCGTCAGCTGACAGACTGCGTCCTCCCTGGCCGGCTCCGTGATCAACATCGGTTCCGGGCCGGTACGGTCGGTCCACGAGCATCACCCCAGATGGGGACCGTTTGGAGGAATGACGACATGCGGCATATAGTTAGCAAAGGTAATGAACTCATGCTAACGAACGCCCAGAACTTGCGCAGCGACGCCGCTCTCGCGTCCGCCCTGCGCGTGTCCCTCGCGCGGCTGACGCGGAGGATGCGCAAGCAGGCCGCGCACCACTCACTGACACCCACACAGCTCGCGACGCTCGTCGCCGTCGAGCGCCACACCGCGATGACCCCCGGCGAGCTCGCGGAGCACGAGAAGGTGCAGCCGCCCTCGATGACCCGCGTGATCGCCAAGCTGGAGGCCCGGGGCCTGCTGGAACGCACCCCGCATCCGACCGACCGCCGGCAGGTGACGGTCAGCGTGACGCCGCAGGGGGCGGCGCTGCTCAAGGAGGAGCGCCGGACGAAGGAAGCCTGGCTGGCGCAGCGGCTCAAGGACCTGACGCCGGAGGAGAGGGCGGCACTGCGCGCGGCGGCGCCGATCCTGGAGAAGCTGTCGACGATGTAGGCGGCATGTTCCGCTCGCTGCGGAACCACAACTACCGGCTGTTCGCCGCCGGTGGGGTCGTCTCCAACGTCGGCACCTGGATGCAGCGCACCGCCCAGGACTGGCTCGTCCTCGACCTCGCCCACAACAGCGGCTCGGCCCTCGGCGTGACCGTCGCGCTGCAGTTCCTGCCCACGATGCTGTTCGGGATGTTCGGCGGGGTGATCGCCGACCGGTATCCCAAGCGCAGGGTGCTCATGGCCGCCCAGACGCTCATGGGCCTGCTCGCGCTCACCATGGGCGCGCTGGTCCTCACCGGGACGGCCCAGGTCTGGCACGTGTACGCCATGGCGTTCACGCTCGGTCTGGTGTCCTGCGTCGAGGTGCCGACGCGGCAGTCGTTCGTGGTCGAGATGGTGGGCAGGCGCGACCTGCCCAACGCGATCGCGCTGAACAGTTCGACCTTCAACCTCGCGCGGGTCGTCGGCCCGGCGCTGGCCGGGCTGCTGATCTACTGGATGGGCACCGGCCCGATCTTCGTGCTGAACGCCGTGTCGTTCGCCGCCGTGATCACCGGGCTCGCGCTGATGCGGTCCTCCGAGCTGCGCACGCCGGAGCCGGTGCCGCGGGGCAAGGGACAGTTGCGGGAGGGCCTGCGGTACGTCGGCGGCCGGCCCGACCTGTTGCTGCCGCTGCTGATGGTGGCGTTCATGGCGATCTTCGCGCAGAGCTTCTCGACGAGCATCGCGCTGATGGCCAAGCAGGTGTTCGGCGCGGGGGCGTCCTCGTTCGGCATCGCGTCCAGCGCGTTCGCCGTCGGGGCGTTCGGCGGCGCGCTGCTGGCCGCCCGGCGGGTCAAGCCGAGCCGCCGGTTCCTGATCGCCGGCGCGCTGTGCTTCGGACTGTTCCAGATCGCCTCCGGGCTCGCCCCCGGTTATCCGGCCTTCCTGCTGCTGCTGGTCCCGGCGGGAATGGCGATGATCACCGTGAACACGACCGCGAACACGATCGTGCAGCTCGGCGCGTCGCCCGAGATGCGCGGCCGGGTGATGGGCATCTACGTGCTGGTCTTCACCGGGGGAGCCCCGATCGGAGCGCCGCTGGTGGGCTGGCTCGCCGAGGTGACCGGTCCCCGCCTCGCGGTCGCCGCCGCGGGCGCGCTGAGCATGTGCGGGGTCTGCCTGGCCGTGCTGGTCACCCGCATGGTCGCGGCGCGCGTGGAGCGCGGGGAAGAATCGACGCGTGAGCAGATTGTTCGTGGCGCTGCTGCCGCCGCCTGAGGCGCTGGCGGAGATCGCCACGGCGGTCGAGCCCGTACGGGCCGGGTGGCCGGAGCTGCGCTGGGTCGATCCCGCCCTGTGGCACGTGACCGTGGCCTTCCTCGGCGAGGTGCCCGACGAGGTCCTGCCCGAGCTGCGCGTACGGCTGGCCCGGGCGGCGGCCCGGCACCCCGCGCAGACGGTGTCGTTCGGCGGCGCCGGAGCCTTCCCCTCCCCGGCCCGGGGCCGGATCTTCTGGCTGGGCCTCGACGCCGGCCCGGCACTGACGAGACTGGCCCAGTCGGTGGCGGCCGGCGCGCGGCGGGCCGGGGCGGAGGAGACGGACCGCAAGCGGTTCCATCCCCATCTCACCCTGGCCCGCTCCAGAGCCCGCTCAGGCCACGGCGACGACCTGCGCCCCCTGGTCGGCGGCGCGCTGGGCGCCTTCGGCGGGCGGCGCTGGGAGGCGACGTCGGTCCACCTCGTACGCAGCCACACCGGCGCGACCGTGCGGTACGAACAGGTCGAGGCGTACGCATTGGCGGTGCGCGGCTAGGCTCCATGACGTGGATCGTCCTCGACGCTGGCTGCTGCCCACGGTGCTCGCGCTGCTCGTGCTCATCGTGGTCGTCGGAGCGCTGCTCAACAACGCCTGATCACGGGCCCGATCACCAGGCGTACTCCTCCGGGGCGGTCCGGAAGCCGGGGAAGATCTCGTCGAGCCGGGCGAGCGCCTTGTCGTCCAGCTTGATCTCCAGCGCCCGCAGCGTCCCGTCGAGCTGCTCGACCGTACGGGGACCGATGATCGGCGCGGTGACCGCCCGCTGGTGCAGCAACCAGGCCAGCCCCACGTTGGCCGGGTCCTCGCCGAGCTCGTCGCAGAACGCCTCGTACGCCTCGATCTTGTCGCGGTGCCTGTCGAGCTGCGCGACGATGCGGTCGTCCGCGGACCGCCCCTTGTCGATCTTACGGAGGATGCCGCCGAGCAGGCCGCCCGCCAGCGGGCTCCACGGGATCAGGCCGAGGCCGTAGTCCGCACAGGCCGGGATGACCTCCAGCTCGGGGGCGCGGACGAGCAGGTTGTAGTGGGACTGCTCGCTGACCAGGCCGAGCGAGCCGCGACGGCGGGCCGACTCCTGCGCCTTGGCGATGTGCCAGCCCGCGAAGTTCGACGAGCCGACGTACAGGATCTTGCCCTGCTGCTTGAGGATGTCCATGGCCTCCCAGAACTCCTCGAACGGGGTGTCCCGGTCGATGTGGTGGGCCTGGTAGACGTCGATGTAGTCGGTCTGCATCCGGCGCAGCGAGGCCTCCGCGGCCCGCCGGATGTTCAGCGCCGACAGCTTCTCCTCGTTCGGCCAGTCGCCCATCGAGCCGTACAGCTTGGTGGCGATGACCGTCTTCTCGCGGCGGCCCCCGCCCTGGGCGAACCAGCGGCCGATGATGTTCTCGGTGATCCCCTCGCCCTTCTTCCAGCCGTAGACGTTGGCCGTGTCGAAGAAGTTGATCCCGAGCTCGTGCGCGCGATCCATGATCGCGAAGGAGTCGTCCTCCGTGGTCTGCGGACCGAAGTTCATGGTCCCCAGGCAGAGCTTGCTGACCAGCAGGCCGGTGCGGCCGAGATGTCCGTATTCCATGCCCTCCACCCTAGGAACCTGGAGTGGACTCCAGTCGAGTGCCGGCATGTCCGCGCTCGGCGCGGCGGCGGGAATTGTTGCCGGAGGGGGTGGAGGGCCGGCCCTCCGTTGCAGCGGCGGACCGGCCCCGGCGTCGCGGCGTCCGGACCAGAGGACCTCCGCGGTGACCGATCCCGGCATGACGGGATCGGTCACCAGTGTCGTCCAGCCCCCGTGGAATGTGGTCCGCGCTTTGTTGCGCGGCAGGGAGTGCAACAATTCGCCTCCCCTCTGACCTGCGGCGACTCCGGAAGACGGGCGGCCGTCGCGGCGAGGTGCCGCGCACGGCGTTGGCCGCAGGCCCGCCGCGCGGGGAAGTGCCGGTGGACGGACCCACTGATATTGCGAACCGCCCGCTACATGTTGCTTTTGACGATTTACTGCTCGTGTGCGGTGGCGGCGTGGCCCACTCTTGAGGCAGCCGCCGGGCCCGGCCGGGAGTTGCAGCTCCCGGCCGTCGTACACGTCCCGCGGCCCACCGCAGCGCAGTCCGGACCGGAGGAGTTCGTCGTGAGCAAGGCACAGCACAACGACGTACGGGAGTCTGCCGCCGTATCGCCGAACTGGCGGGCGGGCGTGTTCGTCGTGATCCAGGTCGTGGTGGTCGTCCTGCTGGTGGCGGGTTACGACCTGCCGACCACACTGGCCGTGGTGGTGGGCACCGGCCTCACCGCCGGGCACGTCATCCGCCAGGTGTTCGGACCCCTGCTTCCGGGCCGGGACGCGCGATGAGTCCGGGGCAGGCAGGGCGGGGGCGTCCGGCTCCCGACCTCGACCCGCACAGGGGCCCGCTCATGGCGCTCGCGTGGGCCCTGTTCGTGCTGCGTCCCCCGCGGGGGCACGACGGCCACCGGACCCTGGAGGAGATCGGCCGCCTCATCAACTACGACAAGAGCAGGGTCTCCAGGCTGACCAACGGGAAGGAACTGCCGTCGCTGGGGCCCATGAGGGCATACCTCGCGATCCACGGCGTCGAGGACACCGGGCCGTGGGAGCGGCTGCGCGACCTCGCGGAGAAGTCCGGCGAGGGGGCGGACGAGCTCCGGCGGTTCGCGGAGGCGTTCGTCGAGCTGGGCACCACGAGCCTGCCGGAGCAGTTCGCCGCACAACAGGTGGGAACCGCGCAGGACCTCCTCGCCTCCTGGACCCCTCCCGCCGCCTCCACCGAGGAGGGCGACGACTCCGGCTCCGTACGGCCGGGCGGGCAGGGAGAGGGCGGCGCCTCCACTGGGGAAGACGACTCCGCGTCGGCCTCGCCGAGCGGCTCCGGCTCGGACGGATCGGGAACGGGCGGCTCCGGGCCGGGCGGCTCCGGGCCGGGCGGGTCAGGGTCCGGAGGTGGCGGATCGCGCGGCGGCCGGGCGGCGCGGATCCGGTGGACGGCGGGCCTCGCGGCCGGGCTGGTCGTGGTGGTGGCCGCCGTCACCGTCATCAGCCTTCGGGCGGACGGCGGCGGCCCCGCGTCGCGGAGCCCCGCGTCCCAGGACTCCGCGCTCGCGGCCTGCCGGCGGCCCACCGCGCAGCTGCGGATCGCCTCCTCGACCGACAAGTCCGCGATCCTCCGGGACCTCGCGCAGGTTTACGGGCCACGCTCCAGCCACGGCGGCTGCGTTACCGTCGCGGTGGACAGCGTCGACTCGGGCATCGCCATGCGGGCGCTGGCCCGAGGGTGGAATCCCGTGACCGACGGCCCGCGCCCGGACGTGTGGGCGCCCGCCGCGCAGGTATGGCTGCAGATCGCCCGTCAGCGGGCCGCCGGGAAGGACGCGCTGAACCTGCTGCCGGAGCGCGCGGGCCCTTCGATCGTCACCAGCCCGCTGACCATCGCCATGCCCGAGCCGATCGCCCGCCGCCAGGGCTGGCCCGGCGAGAGGATCGGCTGGAACAAGCTGGCCACGATGGCCGAGGACGGCCGGCTGACGCTCGGCAAGACCAACCCCGAGTACTCCACCTCCGGCCTGAACGCCACCGTGGCCGCGTTCTATACGCGGACCGGCACCATCGGGGAGCTGGTCCCGAGCGACCTCACCGACCGCGGGAACCAGGAGAAGGTGCGGGCCATCGAGAAAGCCGTGGTCCACTACGGTGACACGACCCTGACCTTCCTCGCCAACCTGCGCCGCGCCGACGACGCCGGGCACTCGACCGACTACATCTCCGCGGTCACCGTCGAGGAGAACAGCGTCGTCGCCTACAACGAGGGTTATCCCTGCGGCAGCCGGTCGGACGAGCCCGGCTGCGCGAAGAGGACCCCGCCTCACGTCAAGCTCGTCGCCTTCTATCCCACCGACGGCAGCGGCGTCGGCACGATCTACTCCGATCACCCCTACATCCCGCTGAACGGACTGCCCGACGAGCGGCGCGCCGTCGCCGCCGACTTCCTCCACTTCCTCACCACGTCGAAGCCCGCCCGGGACCGCTTCGCCGAGCTGGGGTTCCGCGGCCCGTCCCACGAGCTCACCGCGAACATCACCCAGGAGAACGGCGCCCTGCCCGACCCCCTGCCCAAGACGCTCAGCGCGCCCCCCGCCGACTTCGTGGACCGGCTCCTGACGGTCTGGCGGCAGCTCAGGAAGCCGGCCAACGTGCTGGTGCTGATCGACACCTCCGGTTCGATGAACTGGAACGCCAAGGACGATCCCAATCGGGCGCCCGGCGAGCCGAGCAAGCTCGACCTGGTCAAGGAGGCGCACGGTCCCCTGCTGGACGGGTTCACCGGCCGCGACCGGGTCGGGCTGTGGCACTTCTCCAGCAGGCGCGTCGTCGACGACGACGTGGTCGAGATGCGGGCCCGGGCCGCCGACGGCAGGACCCACCGCGAGCACCTCGAAGCCGACATCAGGGCCCTTCACCCCGAAGCGGCCACCGCGCTCTACCGCACCATCGGCGAGGCCGTGAAGTCACTGCGCGACCACTACGACCGCGACGCCATCAACGCCGTCGTCGTGCTGACGGACGGCCGCAACGAGACCACCGGCGGTCCCACGCTCGAGGAGCTCAAGCGCGGCATCGGCGACCCCCGCCGGCCCGTACGCGTGTTCACCATCGCCTACGGCGGCAAGGCCGACACCGGCGCGCTGCGGCAGATCGCCGAGGCCACCCACGCCCGCGCGTACGAGGCGAGCGACCCCGGCTCGATCGCGGGGGTGCTGACCCACGTCATCTCGAACTTCTGAGGCGGTCACCGGGCGCGACCGGCCGCGGCCTCGTCCTCGTCAGATGCGGTAGTCCCAGTCGAGGCGGCCCTCGCCGAGATCGTTGGCGAGGCCGCGGACGAAGTCGAGCTCGGCCGCGATCTGGGCCCGCTGGTACTCGCCCTCCACGAGGAACAGCGGGGCGATGAAGGTCCGGAGGCCCGCGATCTCGGTGTCGAGCGCGGACAGCCGGGCCTCCAGCGCGGCGATCCGCTGCCGCAGCGCCGCCAGCGCCTCCTGGGGCGGTATCACGGGCAGGAAGGCGAGCGCGGCGGGGAATTCGGGGAACTCCCGGGCCGGGGTGGACAGCATGGCGCGCATCCACTGCCGCAGCGTCTCCCGGCCGGTCTCGGTGGCCTCGTAGACGGTGCGTTCCGGCCGGTTCTCCTCGCGCTCCGTCTCACGTACGGCCAGGAGCCCGTCGCGGAGCAGGCGCTCGATCGTCTGGTAGACGCTGTTGCGCTGCGCGACGTTGACCACGTCGTCCTTGTGCCGCTCCTTGATCAACTGCTGCATCCGGTACGCGTGCATCGGCGCCTCGCAGACCAGCGACAACAGCGCCATGGCCAGTGGAGAGCGGCGCGTGGGCATGGGCTCCATCGTATTCTTGCCGGACTATAGTCATAATATGTATAGTCATAACATGACCAAGAAAGCCATCATCATCGGCGGCGGGATCGCGGGTCCCGTCACGGCCATGGCACTGCGGCGCGCGGGCCTCGACGCCGAGGTCTTCGAGGCGTACGACCGGGGAGCCGACGGGGTCGGCGCCTTCCTCACGCTGGCGGTCAACGGCCTTGAGGCCCTGCGGCTGCTCGACCTGCACGACCTCGTCCGCGACCTCGGCATGGACTCGCCGGTGATGGAGATGCGCAACGCCCGTGGCAGGCGGCTGGCCACCGTGCGGCAGCCGAGCCGCACGCTGAAGCGTGCCGATCTCTACCAGGCGCTGCGCGACGAGGCCGTACGGCGGGGCGTGCGGGTCCACTACGGCAGACGGCTGGTGGACGCGGAGGTCGCCGGCGACGGTGTCCGCGCGATCTTCGCCGACGGAAGCGGGGCCGAGGGCGACCTGCTGGTGGGTGCCGACGGGCTGCGTTCGCGCACCCGCGCCCTCATCGATCCCGGCGCCCCGCGCGCCCGGTACGTCGGGCTGCTGAACACGGGCGGCTTCGCGGAGGGAGTGCGAGTGCCGGGCCGGCCGGGAGTGTCCTACTTCGTCTTCGGCAGGCGGTGCTTCTTCGGCTACCTGATCCATCCGGAGGGGCAGGTGTGGTGGTTCGCCAATCCGCCGAGTCGCAGGGAGCCCACGCCGGAGGAGCTTGCCGCGATCACCCCGGAGCAGTGGCGGGCCAGGCTCTTGGACCTGTTCGAGGGCGACGCCGGGCCGATGCGGGAGATCATCGCCGCGACGCCGCACATCCTGCCCGGCTGGAACACCTACGACTTCCCGACCGTGCCGAAGTGGTTCACCGATCGCATGGTGATCGTCGGAGATGCCGCCCACGCCACCTCGCCGTCCTCGGGACAGGGCGCGTCGATGGCCGTCGAGGACGCGGTGGTGCTCGGGAAGTGCCTGCGCGACGTGCCGGACACCGCGGACGCGTTCGCCGCCTTCGAGCGGCTGCGGCGCGAGCGGGTCGAGCGGGTCGTGGCGCACGGCAAGCGCAACGGTGACGGCAAGGCGCCGGGCGTCGCCGGGGCCTTCGTCCGCGACCTGTTCCTCCCGGTGGTACTGCGGCAGGTCGAGAAGCGCGACGCCCTGGCCTGGCTGCACGACCACCGCATCGCCTGGGACGACCGCGTCGCCGTTTAATTGACTGATCGTTCTCGAATGGCCTAGGGTCGGGGTCATGGCCAGGACCAAGGAGTTCGACCCCGACACGGTGCTCGAACGGGCGCTCGACCTGTTCTGGCGGCGCGGATACGAGGCCACGTCGATGGCCGACCTGGTCGAGCATCTCGGCATCGGCCGCGCCAGCCTGTACGCCACCTTCGGTGGCAAGCACGACCTCTACCTGAAGGCCCTGGAGCGGTACGTCCAGACCCGCGACCCGAACCTCGTGGAGTTGCTGTCCCAGCCCGGTCCCGCGCTGCCGGCCGTACGCGCCCTGGTCGAGCTGTACACCGAGGACGCGATCGGCGACCGCGACCGGCGCGGCTGCATGATCGTGAACGCCGCGGCCGGGCTGCTGCCGGACGACCAGCCCGTCGCCCGGTTCGTCGAGGCCAGCTGGACCGGCCTGGAGACGGCGCTGACCTCGGCGCTGATCCGCGCCCGGGCCCAGGGGGAGATCTCCGCGGAGGCCGACCCCCGGGCGCTGGCGCGGTTCCTGCTCATCTTCCTGCAGGGGCTGCGGGTGATGGGGAAGGGCGAGGGAGGACCCGCCCGCCTCCGCGACGCCGCCGCCCAGGCGCTCACGCTGCTGCGCTGACCTCCCGGCCGACCTGTCGGCGGGAGGGTTCGTCATGTGTCTATTTTTGACCGTTCGTTCCAGTTTCATTGCGGCCGCGGCTGATCGCCGCCGCGTCGACCGACCAAGGAGTGCGGATGAGGTTCGCGGACAGGGTGGTGCTGGTCACCGGAGCGGGTTCCGGGGCGGGCAGGGCGGTCGCCCGGGGGTTCGCCCGGGAGGGCGCCGTCGTCGTGGCGGCGTCCCGGGGGCGGGAGGCACTGGAGCAGACCGTCAAGCTCATCGAGGCCGAGGGCGGCCGGGCCGCCGCGATCACGGCCGACGTGACCGACTCGTCCGACGTGGCCGGGCTCGTCCGGGAGATCGTCACCCGGTTCGGCCGGCTCGACGTCGCGGTCAACAACGCCGGGATCTTCGCGGGAGGCGCCGTCGCGGACATGCCGGAGGAGGACTGGGCGCGGGTCCTCCACGTCAACACGACGGGCGTCTTCCTCGCCATGAAGCACGAGATCGCCGCGATGCGCGCGCAGGGATCCGGAGTGATCGTGAACGTCGCCTCGAACATCGGGGCCCACGTCCGTATCGCCGGTCTCGGCGCGTACGCCGCGTCCAAGGCCGCCGTCAGCGCGCTCACCCGTACGGCGGCGCTGGAGGAGATCCGGGCGGGCATCAGGATCAACGCGGTCAGCCCGGGGCCGCTGGACACGGCGATGTCCCTGCGGCCCGGCGAGTCAGCGGCCGACCGGGCGGCCCGGCTGGCGGACGTGCTGCCGATCGGCCGGGTCGGCGGCCTCGACGAGCTCACCGGGACCGTGCTCTGGCTCGCCTCCGACGACGCCGGCTTCGCCGTGGGGCTCGACCTGGTGATCGACGGCGGCGCCTCGGCGTGACCGCCCCGCGACGGCGCGGGCGTACCGGACGGTCAGGGTGCGCAGGTGGTCGACCAGTTCCGGCGGGCCGGTGACCTCGAAGTCGAGGTCGAGCAGGCCGAGGTGGACGGCGAGGGTGTTCGGGGTGTCCGCGCCCGTGACCAGCACGCAGGTGCGGCCGTCGACGTCCTCCACGACGCCGACGGCGGGGTTGATCCGCTGGGCGACCACCTCGGCGGGGGCGTGGACGAGCACCCGGGCGTGGTGCCGCCAGGCCGCCGCCGACACGCCCCGCGCGACGTACGCCGCCGCGCCGCCCTCGGGCGGGTCCCGGGGCGGGAAGCGGGGGCCGGTGGGCGTGCGCGGCGCGACGCGGTCCACCCGGAACGTGCGCCAGTCGTCCCGGCCGGTGTCCCAGGCCACCAGATACCAGCGGCGGCCCCAGGAGACGAGCCGGTACGGCTCCACGATCCGGACGCCGGAGGAGCCGTCGTGCGCCCGGTAGTCGAAGCGCAGCCGCTCGCGGTCGCGGCAGGCCGCCGCCAGGACGCCCAGCACGGCGGGATCGATCGCCGGGCCAGGCCGGTCCGGCGGCACCGGCTCGCTGTGCGTCTGCAGGGCTCCGACCCGGCGGCGCAGGCGCGAGGGCAGCACCTGTTCGAGCTTGGCGGCGGCGCGCTCGGCCGCCTCCTCGACGCCCGCCACGCCGGCGGCGGCCCGGAGCCCGATCGCCGCGGCCACCGCCTCGTCGTCGTCCAGGAGCAGGGGCGGCATGGCGGTCCCGGCGACCAGCCGGTAGCCGCCGTCCGTCCCCCGGGTGGACTCCACCGGATAGCCGAGCTCGCGCAGCCGGTCGACGTCGCGGCGCACCGTCCGCTCGCTCACGCCGAGCCGGTCGGCCAGGGCCGCACCGGGCCAGTCGCGTCTGGCCTGGAGCAACGACAACAGGCGCAGCAGCCGCGCCGAGGTTTCCAACATGTTCTCAGTCTGACGGCACTTCCGGACAGAACCTGTCCGGAAGGGTCCGTAACGTCTTCCTCATGAGCGAGAACACGCAGATCACTCCCTTCCGCATCGACGTCCCGCAGGCCGACCTGGACGACCTGAAGGACCGGCTCGCCCGGACCCGCTGGCCCGACGAGATCCCCGGCGCGGGATGGGACTACGGCGTGCCGGTCGAGTACGTGAAGCGGCTGGCCGACTATTGGCGCGACGGGTACGACTGGCGGGCCCACGAGGCCGAGATCAACCGGTATCCCCAGTTCACCACCGAGATCGACGGGCAGAACATCCACTTCCTGCACGTCCGGTCGCCGCACGAGAACGCCCTCCCGCTGATCCTCACGCACGGCTGGCCGGGCTCGATCGCGGAGTATCTGAAGGTCGTCGAGCCGCTGACGAACCCCGAGGACCCGGCGCGGGCGTTCCACCTCGTGATCCCCTCGCTGCCCGGCTTCGGCTTCTCCGGCCCGACGAGGGAGAAGGGCTGGAACCGCTACCGTACGGCGCGGGCCTGGGCGGAGCTCATGCGCCGGCTCGGCTACGACCGGTACGGCGCGGCGGGCAACGACGGCGGGTCGTTCGTCTCGCCCGAGGTCGGCCGGGTGGATCCCGGGCACGTCGTCGGCGTCCACGTCACGCAGATCTTCTCCTTCCCCTCCGGCGACCCGGCGGAGATGGCCAATCTCAGCGACGAGGAGCGGCGGGGCCTGGAGGTGCTGCAGTGGTTCTACGAGAACAAGATGTCGTTCAACATGGTCCACTCGCAGCAGCCGCAGACGCTGTCGTACGGGCTCTTCGACTCGCCGGCCGGGCTGCTCGGCTGGAACGCCCAGTTGTTCGGTGAGGACGTCGACGACGACTTCATCCTGACCAACACGATGCTCTACTGGGCGACCGGCACCGCCACCTCGGCGACCCGGTTCTACTACGAGGACGCGCACGCCGAGCACCCGAAGGAGCCGACGACGGTCCCGCTCGGCCTGGCGATGTTCGAGGGCGACTTCGTGTCCATGCGCACCTTCGCCGAGCGCGACCACAAGAACATCGTCCACTGGAGGTCCTACGGCGAGGGCGGCCACTACGCCGCCCACCTGCGGCCGGACGTGCTCGCCGCCGACCTGCGCGACTTCTACGACGCCCTGCGATGAAGCGGCGCATATCCGGGTTCTTGACCTGATCCGGGGCGTGCGGGGGAATGCCGGTCGCCGCACGCGGAGCGGGCATCGGGAATGATGACCACATGGGGCGAGCAACGGGGCGGACGCGGACGAGATGGATTCCGCGGGCCGTCCTGGCGCTCCTCGCGGCCGCGGGCGTGGCGCTGCCGGGCACCGTGCTGACGGAAACGGCGCTGCCGGGCACGGCGGCGCGGGCCGACGACGGGGAGCGCCTGCTGTTCCGGTTCCGGGACGAGCGCATCACCGAGTCGAGCGGCCTGGCCGTCTCGCCCACCCACAAGGGCATCGTCTACACCCACAACGACAGCGGCCACCTGGCGCAGGTCTTCGCGGTCGGCCCGGACGGCCGCACCCGCGCCACCTTCACGATCGGGAACGCCGAGGCCAGGGACTGGGAGGCCATCGCGGCCTCCGTCGATCCCGCCACCGGCCGCGGGGTGCTGTGGATCGGCGACATCGGGGACAACCTCGCGGACGGCGGGAAGAACGGCTGGCCGGACGTGTCCGTCTACAAGGTCGTCGAGCCCCGGACGATGGCGGACGCGACGCTGCGGGCCGTCCGGTACCGCTTCCGCTACGCCGACGGTCCCCGCAACGCCGAAGGGCTGATGGTCAACCCCCGCACCGGCCGGCTCTACGTCGTCAGCAAGGAGTTCTCCGGGAGCGTCTACGCCGCCCCCGCGAAGCTCCGTACCGACCGGGTGAACGTCCTGCGGCGGGTCGGCGACGCGCCCCTCATGGCCACCGACGCGGCGTACGCCCCCGACGGGTCGAGCTTCGTCGTCCGCACGTACTTCTCGGCGTCCGTCTACCGCGCGCCCGGGAAACCGCTCACGGGCGTCGCGATGCCGCCGCTCGATCAGGCGGAGTCGATCGCGTACACCGGCGACGGCATGGCCCTGCTGACCGGGAGCGAGGGCGAGAGGAGCCCGGTCTACCGGGTGGCTCTGCCCGCCGTCGCACGGCCCAGCCCCTCCCCGAGCCGGGTCCGGGCCTCCGCGAGGCCGCGTGCGGTGGCCGCGCGGGGCGAGGAGGCCGAGGGGAACGGCGGGCTGGGCGTGCCGATGCCGGTGTTATGGGCGGCGGTCGCCCTGGGAGCGATCGGGGCCATCGGGTTCCTCGCCTACCGCACGGGCCGCTGAGGCCGTTCCCGCAGACCGAGGGGCCGGGCGCCGACGGCGCCCGGCCCCTCGGGGGAGCTCCGGCGGATCACGCCCGGCCGCGCGCGGCCCCGGGCGGAACTCGCCGGACTCCCGGCGCCACGGCCTCAGCCGTGCGCGTACAGGCGGTGGACGAACTCGGCGAGTTTGCTGTCGGGCAGTTCCTTGGCGAGGTCGGCCTCGCTGATCATCCCGACGATGCGATGGTTCTCGATCACCGGCATCCGCTTGATCTGGTGCTCCTCCATCTTCACGAGGGCCTCCTCGACGCTGGCGCCGGCGTCCACCCAGACCAGGCCGCGGGCGAGCTCGCTCGCCGTGGTCTGGTCGAGGTCCTTGCCCTCCGCGACGCACTTGATGACGATGTCGCGGTCGGTGATGATGCCCTTGAGCCGGTCGTCGTCCCCGCAGATGGGGAGCGCGCCGACGTTCATGTCCCGCATCATCTCCGCGGCCCTGCGCAGGCTCTCGTGCTCGCCGACGCACTCGGCGCCCTCGTGCATGACCTGGCCCGCGGTCTTGTTCACTCCCTCTGTGGTCATGGCTAACCCCCGATTCCCTCTTTTGGGGGGTTATGCCCCGTTATATCCGTGATTCACAGTCGGGGTAGGAAGTGCTCCCCGCGCAGCGCGCGCTCCACGAGCGTGATCGACTCGGCCAGCCGTACGAGGCGGGGCCCCTCCCGCCGGTAAGCGTCCAGGACGGAGGCGACCGCGTGCGGCGGCAGGTGCTCCTTGAGATCGACGGCGGCGCCGCGGTATCCCTCCCTGGCCGCCTGGATCGAGGCGCCCACCTGCTGCCGGGCCATCCGGGCGAGCGCGAGCGGATACCGGCGCAGCACGCCGTACGCGCGGTAGTCCGGCGGCACGGCGTCGAGCAGCCACGACACGGCCGACGTCTCCCAGTCGGGGCTGCCCGGCGGGCGGACCTCCGGCGGCCAGCCGGGTGGCACGTACACCCCGCAAGCATACCGAACAGAGGTTCGATCACGACGTGGCGGCTCTGGTCGCGAGACAATGACCCACATGCTGTCGACAACCTTGGCGTCATGAGAATCGGGATCGTCGGTGCCGGCATCCTCGGCCTGGCCGTGGCGCGGCGGATGGCGCGCGAGGGCGCCGAGGTGACCGTGCTGGAGAAGGAGTCCCGCGTCGCGGCCCACCAGACCGGGCACAACAGCGGGGTCGTGCACGCCGGGATCTACTACCAGCCCGGCTCGCTAAAGGCCACGCTCTGCCGGGAGGGCGTCGCGATGCTGCGCGAGTACTGCGCCGAGCACGGCCTGCCGTACGAGGAGGCGGGCAAGCTCGTGGTCGCCTCGACCCGGGCCGAACTGCCGGGGCTGCGCCGCATCGCCGAGCGGGCCAGGGAGAACGGCGTGCCCGGCGTCGCCGAACTCGACGCGATCGGCCTGCGGGAGATCGAGCCGTACGCGGCCGGGGTCGCCGCCGTCCACTCGCCGCACACCGCGATCACCGACTTCGCGGCCGTCGCGCGCCGCCTCGCCGCCGACGTGGCCGAGGCCGGCGGGTCCGTACGGCTCTCGCATCCCGTACGCGCGATCCGGCAGACCACGGACGGCGTGCTCGTGGCGGCGGGGCGGGAGAGGTTCGCCTTCGACCGGCTGATCTCCTGCGCCGGTCTCGGCACCGACCGCGTGGCGGATCTGGCGGGGGCCGGCGGCGACGTGCGCATCGTCCCCTTCCGGGGGGAGTACTACCGGCTCGCCGGACCGGCCGCGGGCCTCGTACGCGGGCTGATCTATCCCGTGCCGGACCCCCGCTACCCCTTCCTCGGCGTCCACCTGACCCGCCGGATCGACGGGGAGGTTCTGGCCGGGCCCAACGCCGTCCCGGCGCTCGCCCTGGAGGGCTACTCGTGGCGCCGCGCCTCGCTGCGCGACCTGCGCGGCATCCTGTCCTGGCCGGGCACCGGGAAGATGGCGGCCGAGCACTGGCGGACCGGCGTGCGCGAGGTGTACGGCTCACTGGTCAAGCGGGCGTTCACCGCCGCCGTCCGGCGGTACGTGCCCGCGCTGACCTCGGCCGATCTCGTCCGCACCGGATCCGGCGTGCGGGCCCAGGCGGTGACCAGGGACGGCCGGCTCCTGGACGACTTCGCGATCGACGTGCGCGGGCGGATCGTGCTGGTGCGCAACGCGCCGTCGCCGGCCGCCACGAGCAGCCTGGCCATCGCGCGGCACATCGCCTTAACGGTTCCCTTAACCTCCTAGGTCTAGAGTTCTGGCGCCATGGTCGCTGAAACTTCCGAAGCCCGGCTGCTGATCGTCGAGGACGAGCCGAACATCCTCGAACTGCTCGCGGCCAGCCTGCGCTACGCCGGGTTCGAGGTCCACACCGCCTCCGACGGCGGCGCGGCGGTCGCCGCGGCCTACCGGCACCGCCCGGACCTGATCGTGCTCGACGTCATGCTGCCCGACATGGACGGGTTCGACATCGTACGGAGGCTCCGCGGCGGCGGCACCCACACTCCCGTCGTCTTCCTCACGGCGCGGGACGCGACCGAGGACAAGATCCGAGGGCTGACGCTCGGCGGCGACGACTACGTGACCAAGCCGTTCAGCCTGGAGGAGGTCGTCGCCCGCATCCGGGCCGTGCTGCGCCGCGCCGCCGGAGACCCGCTGCCGGTCCCGCCGCGGCTGACCTTCGCCGACATCGAACTGGACGAGGAGTCCCACGAGGTCTGGCGCGGCGGCCATGTCGTGTCGCTGTCGCCCACGGAGTTCAAGCTGCTGCGTTACTTCATGGTCAACGCCGGCCGGGTGCTGTCCAAGGCGCAGATCCTCGACCACGTGTGGGACTACGACTTCCGCGGCGACGCCGGGATCGTCGAGTCGTACGTCTCGGTGCTGCGCCGCAAGCTCGACAACGCCGAGTCCAGGGCCCATCCCCGGCTCATCCACACGCTGCGCGGCGTCGGTTACGTCATGCGCACCCCACCCACCCGGCCCTGAGCCGTAGCGGGGGCAACAATTGCCAAGGATCAGGCGTGGACCATCGCGCCTTCCGGGCAGTCGTGCGATTATCGCACTATGAAAGAGCCTGGTGAGTGGGCGGACATAGGTGAGCGCGTACGCGAGTGCCGCTTGGCGGCCGACATGTCGCAGGAGCAACTCGCGGCGGCGCTCCGGCTCGACCGGACGATGATCGCAAAAATCGAACGGGGGGTACGCCGAGTAGACGCGCTAGAACTCGCCAAGCTGTCCTCGGTGCTCAAGGTGCCTTTGACCTATTTCCTCGCTCCGGCACCGCTGGTCGTGTCTCGTCGTGCGGAACTGGCCGACGACACGCTTACGGACGCGGCGCGGCAGTCCTACCGCCTGGAAGTGGCGCTTTCCGCATGGCTGGCCGATATCCGTCAAATGATCGATGTAGGAGGCTTCTCTCCTTCAGGGATAGAGCGATATCCGGTAGCGATCCAGGACGCGTCGGACGCTCGGCGAGCGGCGCTGTGGGTGAGGGATCGGCTCGACCTCGGACGTGGCCCCATCGACTCGCTCATGAGCGTGTGCGAGCGGCTGGGGCAACTGGTCGCGGTGGTCGAAGTGCCGGGCGAGGGGGCCTCACTGGTTGAGGACGATCTGGCTGTTGCGGTCGTCAGCAGGCAGGGCGACCCCGGGCGCCGCCGCGCGACCGCGGCTCATGAACTGGGGCACCTGATCGTCGGGGACGAGTACTCCACTGACATAGGCGTCCACGTTTCCCGTGACGATCGAGAGGCGGTGATCGACGCCTTCGCCGCGGAGCTGTTGATTCCGGTCGAGGTATTCGCCGCTGTTCGTCGGAGCGAAGTGGTGAGGCGTGAAGACCTGGTGAGCCTCGCCGCGCGCTTCAGAACCTCCTGGTCGTTGACCATCCGGCAAGCCGTCGAATCTGGAATCATCGACGGGAACGCTGCGAGAGAGATGCGCAGAAGGAATCCGACTCGGGCGGAATTGATGGAAGCGGTCGGGTGGGCACCGCAACCCGACCTCGAAACGGTCCGGGTGCCCCCGAGTTACGCGCATGTGGTGGTGGAATGCTTCAAGAGGTCGCTCATCACGGCTTCTCGTGCCGTCGAGCTGATGCGTGGTCAGATCGTCGCAGCCGATCTTCCGCTGCCTGATGACGCGGAACCCGATATGTGAGCCAGACCCAGCCCGCCCCCGTCTTCGTGTTCGACGCGATGTGTCTCAACCACTTCGCCCGCGCCGAACGCCTGGACGTGTTACGCGATCTCCTGGCCGGTATCACCTGTCTGACCACTCATGTGGTGCGGGAGGAGATCCGTGCAGGAGTAGAGGATCACCCGGCCCTTCAGGCCGTGCTGGACACGGATTGGCTCAACATCGCGAGGCTGGACTCCTTGGAGGAGATCAGCTGTTTCGCGAAATGGGTGCAACGCATTGGATCCTCGGACCGCAATCTGGGCGAAGCGAGCGTGTTCTCAGCGGCTGAACTGGCTCGTGGGATCGCCATAACCGACGATCGGGAAGCTGTAAGGGTGGGAAGGGCACATGGCCTGGAAGTCCATGGCACGATCTGGCTTCTCGCTCGTGCCGAAAGGGACGGGAAGCTCAACGAGGTGGCTGCCGGGAACATCGTGGATGCCTTGATCGCGACCGGGATGCGCCTGCCGTGTTCCGGTTCGACCTACGGAACCTATGTTCGCCGCATCATGAACAGGTGAGTCCAGGGCCGGGCCGCTTAGTTTCATGAACATGGCGCTGGGTCCCTGGTGGTTCAGCGGGGGGCGGGGAAGCCTTCGTCGGGGAAGGCGGTGGTCGTCGTGGGGAGGACGACCCGGTCGCCTTCGGAGAGGCCGGTGACGACCTCCACGTAGGTGTCGCCGCGTACGCCGACTCCGACCGTCCGCCGGACCTGGGCGCCGCCGTCGGCCACCGTGACCACCGCCGTGCCGTCGCTCTGGACGCGTACGGCCTGGGAGGGGACGTAGAGCGCGTCGGCCGCCTCGTCGGTGGTCACCCGGACGGTGGCGCTCTGCCCCAGCAGCAGCCGGGCCGGGCGGCTGTCGAGGTCGATGCGTACGCCGTAGCGGACGAGCCGGTCGGAGGTGGTCGCGGTCGGGTCTATGTGGGCGACCGTCCCGCTGAATTCCCGTCCCGGTTGCGTGGGCAGCGTGACGACGGCGGGCTGACCGGTCTTCAGGAAGCGGATGTCCGACTCGGTGAACAGCGCCTGCACCTGGAGGTTGTCGAGATCGCCCAGGGTGACGAAGGCGCCCGAGGTGTAGCGGGAGCCTGTGGTCCCCGCGATCGACAGCACGGTGCCGTCCGCCGGAGCCTTGATCCGGACGCCCGCGAGGGCCTCCTTGGCCTCGGCCAGTTCGGTCGTCGCCTGGCTGACCTGCGCTTCGGCCTGTGCCTCGGTGAGCCGCGCGCCGCCCTGACCAGCCTGTCCGCCTCGGCCGTCCTGCCCGGCTTGACCCGCCTGTCCGCCTCGACCGCCGGGCTGACCGCCGCCGAGGCCCGTACGTCCCTGAGTGCCGTGACCTTCCTGTCCCTGCCGGTTCTGTCCCTGACCGCCCTGGCCGGGTGCGCAGGTGCCGGAGGGACGGCCGGGGGAGGGGCTCGCCGCGGCGGACGGCTTTCCCGGCTGCCCGGGTGACTGCTCGGGTGGTGCGGTGGGCGGAATCGAGATGCTCACCTCGGGATCGGGCCCGGTCCTGCCGTCGTGTCCGGGGTTCGGGCGGTGCGTCCGCGTCGGATGCGGATGCGGGTGCGGGTGCCGGCTGGGCGAGGACGTTGGCTTGGGTTCGGGCCTGGGTTCGGGCTTGGGTTCGGAACCGCCCCCCTGGTACGACACGAGCATGCTGCTCGCGGTGCCCGTCGTTCCGTCGCCCGCGTAGATCTCAGTGTCTTGGCTGATCGCGAGGGCGGTGCTCGTGCCGCCGGTCGGCGCGTACGCCGCGAGCAGGGCCGCGGCGGGCGCGGGCACCCGGGCCACATCCCAGGAGGAAACGGCCCGTGCCGCGGTGCCGGACGAGGGCCGGGCGGACGGGCGGGCCGTGGGACGCGGAGACGGCTGCGCGGTCGGGTGCGCCGAAGGGTGGGCGGAGGGCGTCGGGCAGGTGGCCTGGCCGCCGCCGGAACCTGCCCGCCCGGCTGATCCGGCGCCCGCCCCGGTTGCCCCTGCGCCGGTTGCCCCTGCGCCAGTTGTGCCCGGGCCCGAGCGACCGCTGGGGGTGCCGGTATTCGATCCGGCGGCGCCGGCTCCCGCTCCACTTCCCGTCCCGGTGCCGCGGGCGGATCCGGCCGCGGCGGTTCCCGCACCGGCGCCGCCTGAAGACGTGGCGGTGCCGTTCCCGACGTCGTCGAGGGTCTCGCGGGCGGCGGCGAGGGCGGCCTTGGCGGCCTCGTAGTCCTCCCGGGCGATGGTGTCGTCGATCCGGGCGAGGACCCTGCCCCGGCGGACCTTCTCTCCCACCTTGACGTAGACCTTCTCGACCACGCCCTCCGCCCCGAAGGCGAGATCGCGCACCCCCGTGTCGACGGTGTTGCCCGCGGCCGAGACGTACGCCGTGACCGTGCCCCGCCTGACCGAGGCGAGCGACATCCGGCCGGCGTCGGAGGGATCGCCGCCGGTGGCGGAGATCACGGCGACGCTCGCGATGACGATCCCCGCCAGCGCGAGCCCTCCGACGCGGTATGGAGCACTCGATCTCATGGCGGTCATCCTGCTGGCGCCACGTCACCGATGGCTTGGCCCTACCTGAAAGTTGTCTGTGTATGCGGACTGTCAGCAAACCCTCAGCATCGGCCGAGGTTGCCCGAAGCGGGGTTTGCCAGGGTTCCACATCGTGAAGCTGTCGACGAAGCGCCGGACGCTGGTCATCAACGGCGTCCTGGTGGTGCTGCTGCTCGGCGGGATCGCCGCGGCCTGGGCGTCACTGGGAGGCGACTCCTCCGCCGGGGCCGCGCCGCTGACGACCCGGGTGACCCGCGGCACCGTGCTCGCGTCGGTGTCGGCGTCCGGTTCCGTCGAGAGCGCCCGGACCCGGGCGCTCTCGTTCGGCACGAACGGTACGGTGGAGGCCGTGCTGGTCGAGACCGGCGACAAGGTCAAGAAGGGCCAGGTGCTCGCCCGTCTCGATGACACGGCGGCCCGGGAGAGCCTGGAGGCGGCCAAGGCGAGCCTGGACGCCGCCGACGACGCCGACACCTCGACGGCCTCGGGCTACTCGCAGTACATCAGCGCGAGGAACGCCTACCGGTCGGCGAAGCGGGCGCTGGCGGGAACGGTGCTCAAGGCGCCGTTCGCGGGGATCGTCACCGCGGTCAACGGCGCGGAAGGCGGGTCCTCGGGCGGGTCCGGCGGATCCTCCTCCCAAACCGGGCAGGGACAGTCCCAGTCCCAGTCACAGGGCGGGTCCGCCGGTTTCGTCGAGATCGCCGACCCCGCGCGGCTGCGGATCGTGGGCGACTTCACCGAGGCAGACGTCACCAGGATCAGGACCGGCCAGACGGCGACGGTGACCTTCGACGCCCTCACCGGGGTGACGGCCGCCGGCAAGGTGTCCGTGATCGACCCGCAGCCGCAGACGAACAACAACGTCGTCCAGTACGCGGTGACGGTCACGTTGACCGGCGTCCCCTCCTCCGTACGGCTCGGGCAGACGGCCACGGTCCAGGTGACGGTGGGCAAGGCGGACGACGTGCTCACGGTGGCGTCCTCGGCGGTCACCACGGCGGGCGGCCAGTCGCTGGTGACCGTGCTGGAGAACGGCAGGCAGGTGGTGAGGCGGGTGGAGGCGGGCCTGAAGGGCGACACGACCACCGAGATCAAGTCGGGGCTCCAGGAGGGCGACCAGGTGGTCCGGCCCCAGGCCACGACCACCGGCGGAGGCGGCGGCATCCAGTTCCCGGGCGGTGGAGGCGGATTCGGCCGCGGCTTCGGCGGCGGCGCGGGTGGCGCGAACAGGGGCGGGGGCGGCCGATGAACCCCACCCCGCCGCCCGTGCTCGTCCTCGGCCAGGTCACCAAGGTGTACGGCGAGGGCGAGACCGCGGTGCGCGCGCTGCGCGGGGTGTCGCTCACGGTCGAGCGCGGCGACTACGTGGCGATCATGGGGGCCTCGGGGTCCGGCAAGTCGACGCTGATGAACATCATCGGCTGCCTTGACGTGCCGACCGGCGGCACCTATCACCTGGACGGCACCGACGTCGGTGCCCTGGACGAGCGGCGGCTGGCGATCGTCCGTAACCGGAAGGTGGGGTTCGTCTTCCAGTCGTTCAACCTGATCCCCCGGATGAGCGCGCTCGCCAACGTCGAACTGCCCCTGGCGTACGGCGGGGTCCACGCCGCGGAGCGGCGCCGCCGGGCGCTGGCCGCGCTCGACCGTGTGGGGCTCGCCGACCGGGTCCACCACCAGCCCAACGAACTGTCCGGCGGCCAGCAGCAGCGGGTGGCGGTGGCCCGCGCGCTCGTCACCGCGCCGACCCTGCTGCTCGCGGACGAGCCCACGGGGGCCCTCGACAGCACGTCCAGCGGAGACATCATGAGCATCTTCGACCGGCTGAGCGCGAGCGGCCGGACCCTCGTCCTCATCACGCACGAGGAGGAGGTCGCCGCCCACGCCAAGCGGGTCGTCCGCCTCATGGACGGCCGGATCGTGGACGACGTGCGCACCACCCCGGTGGGCGGCCTGCCTCCGCGGCTCGCCGGGGTGGTCTCGTGAACGCCGCGGAGGTCCTGCGCTTCGCGCTGCGCGGCCTGGCCGCCAACAGGATGCGCAGCGCGCTCACCATGCTCGGCATCCTGATCGGCGTCGCCGCGGTGATCCTGCTGGTCGCGGTGGGCGAGGGGTCCTCCCGGCAGATCCAGCAGAACATCCAGCGGCTCGGGGCGAACTCGCTGACCATCACGCCCTCGACCTCGGGTGGCGGAGGGGGGCCCGGCGGAGGGTTCGCCCGGCTCCTCGGCGGCGGAGCTGGAGGCGGGGGAGGCGGCGGCCAGGGCGCGCGGCAGAACACCGGCCCCCGCACCCAGGCCAGGGACCTGACCCTGGACGACGCGCGGGCGCTGGCCGACCCGGCGAACGCCCCGTCCGTCAAGAGCGTCTCGCCGGTCGTGACCGCCCAGTCCCAGACGGCGACGTACGAGGGGGCGAGCCACTCGATCGGGCAGCTCGTCGGCACCTATCCGAGCTATTTCGAGACGTCCAACAAGCCGGTCGTCAAGGGCGCCTACTTCTACAACGACGACGTGCTCGCCGCCCGGAAGGTCGTGGTCATCGGGCACACGGTGGCCGAGGACCTGTTCGGCGCGGTCGATCCGGTCGGCCGGCAGATCACCGTGTCCGGCGTGCCCTTCACGGTCGTGGGCGTGCTCAAGGAGGCCGGCTCGTCGGGGTTCCAGGACGCCGACGACCTGGCGATCGCCCCGCTGCCCGCCGTACAGCAGAGCCTGACGGGGTTCGGGCCGCTGGGACAGATCTTCGTGCAGGCGAAGAGCGCCGAGACGGTGGACGCGGCGCAGAGCGAGGTCGCCGGGGTGCTCGACCAGCGGCACGGGATCACGAACGCGGCGAGCGCCGACTACCGCATCCTCAACCAGGCGACCCTGCAGGAGACGGTCAGCGCGGCGACCGCGACGTTCACGGTCCTGCTCGGCGCGGTGGCGGCGATCAGCCTGCTCGTCGGCGGAATCGGCATCACCAACATCATGCTCGTCACGGTCACCGAGCGGACCCGGGAGATCGGCATCCGGAAGGCGATCGGCGCGCCCAGGGGGGCGATACTGGGACAGTTCCTCGCCGAGGCGACGATGCTCAGCCTGGTCGGCGGCCTGCTGGGCGTGCTGATCGCGGTCGTCGGCGCACAGTTCACGATCGCGGGCGTACGGCCGGTCATCGTCCCGGCCTCGATCGCGCTGGCGCTGGGCGTGTCGGTCGCGATCGGCCTGTTCTTCGGCAGCTATCCCGCCAACCGCGCCGCCGGACTGCGGCCGATCGAGGCCCTGCGCTTCGAATGACCCGGGCCCCCAATCCACAACCCGAGCCGCGGACCCACAGAAGGGAGACGGATGTGAGCAGACACGACACAGAGGAGCTTCTGGAGAGCTCGCCGTTCGGCGACGACCTCCAGGAGGTGCTGGCGGCGCATCCGGCGCGGGCGGGCGCGTCCAGGGTGACCCTGGCCCTGGCCGGAGGCGTCCTGCTGGTGGCCGGGCTGCTCCTCGGCATCCAGGCGCACAAGCTCTTCGGCGGTTCCGCGGCGGGACCGGGCCGCGCCGCCGGGGCGGGAGCGTACGGCGGCGGCCAGGGCCCCGCCGGTGTTCAGGCCGGCCAGGGCGCCGCCGGAGGCGGGTACGCGCGAGGCGGAGCCTTCGGCGGTGCGGGCGGGGGCACGGGCAGGGGCGCCGGAGCTGGAAACGGAGGCGGAGGCGGTGCGGGTGGCATGACCTTCGGCACCGTCAAACTGGTCGACGGCGACAAGATCTACGTCGAGACCATGAGCGGTGGGGTGGTCACGGTCACCACCTCCCGGGACACCCGCGTCCAGGTGACCCGGGCGGGCAAGATCGCGGACATCGAGCCGGGCAGCTTCGTCACCGTCGCGGGGACCGCCGACGCGGAGGGGCAGGTGGCGGCCACGTCCGTCACCCAGGGCTCGCCCGCCGGCAGGAGGGCGGGCTCGTGACCACCGAGGGTCGTCTGCTGGTCGTCGACGACGAGCCCGACATCAGGGAGCTTCTGTCCGCGAGCCTGCGGTACGCCGGATTCGAGGTGATCACGGCGGCGACGGGGCGTGAGGCGGTGGAGCTCGCCGGACAGGCGCGCCCGGATCTGGTGGTGCTCGACGTCATGCTGCCCGACCTGGATGGTTTCGCCGTCTCCGACCGGCTCCGCCAGACGGGGCGGCGGATCCCCGTGCTGTTCCTCACCGCGAGGGACGCCGCCGAGGACAAGCTCGCCGGTCTCGGCCGCGGCGACGACTACGTGACCAAGCCGTTCAGCCTGGAGGAGGTGCTCGCCCGGATCCGGGCGGTGCTGCGCCGCACCCGTTCGGGCGAGCCGCTCCCCGCCCGGCTGTGCGTCGCCGACCTGGAGCTCGACGAGGAATCGCACCAGGTGTGGCGCCGCGGCGCGCCGGTGCGGCTCTCGCCCACCGAGTTCAAGCTGCTGCACTACTTCATGGCGAACCAGGGCCGGGTGCTGTCGAAAACGCAGATCCTCGACCACGTCTGGCGCTACGACTTCGGCGGGGACCGCAACGTCGTCGAGTCGTACGTCTCCTATCTGCGGCGCAAGGTGGACGCGGTCGAGCCGAAGCTGATCCACACTCTGCGCGGTGTCGGCTATGTCCTCCGTGCGCCGCGTGCGTGAGCGGCTCCGCGCCATGACCGGGGCAGGCCGAAGGCTGCGCCTGCTCGGCGTCCGCGAGCTTCGGCGGCGGGCCGCGCGGACCCCGCTGTGGCTGCGGCTCGTCGCGGGGACGCTGCTGCTCGTGACGCTCGCGATCGCGCTGACCGGCGGTTTCGCCGTACAGCTCCTGCGCGGTTATCTGGTGGACCGGGTCGACGCGCAGCTCTCGGCGTTCGCCCGGCGCCCGTCGGAGCCGCCTTCCGTGTCGCGGCCGAGAGACCCGGACACGGAGACGTTCTCACGGCCGCCGAGGCAGTTCGGCTTCTTCTACATCGTCCTGCTCGACAACGACGGCAGGCTGCTGCACACGGTGCAGGAGCCGCCGAACTCCGATCCGCCCGTGCTGCCCAAGCCCAGGGCGGACCGCGGGCAGTGGCTGTTCACGGTCGAGTCCCCCTCCGGGGACCGGTGGCGGGGGATCGTCGTGCGCGAGGAGCGGCGCGCCCGCTTCCGCGTCGCGGCGGTGAGTCTCGCCGACATCGACGGCACGGTCTCCCGGCTCGCGATGATCGTCACCGGGGTGGGTCTCGCCGTGGTCGTCGCGCTCGGGGTCGCCTGCTACTGGCTCGTACGGCACAGCCTGCGCCCGCTCGGGGAGATCGAGCGGACGGCGGAGGCCATCGCGGCGGGCGACCTGTCGCGGCGTGTCCCGCTCCGCCACCGGCGTACCGAGATGGGCAGGCTCGGCCGGTCCATCAACGGGATGCTCACCCAGATCGAGACGGCGTTCCGGGAGCGGGAGGCGTCGCAGGAGCGGATGCGCCGCTTCATGGCCGACGCCTCCCACGAACTGCGTACGCCGCTGACCTCGATCCGGGGCTACGCCGAGCTGTACCGGCAGCAGCGGTCGCAGGATCCCGAGACGCTGCTGCGCCGCATCGAGGACCAGGCCGTACGGATGGGCCTGCTGGTGGACGACCTGCTGCTGCTCGCGCGGCTCGACCAGCAGCGCCCGCTCGAACGCCGCCCGGTGGACGTGCTCAGCCTCGCGGCGGGGGCGGTGCTGGACGCGCAGACCCTCGCGCCGGACCGGGAGATCGACCTGCTCCGGCTGGACGGGTCGGACGGGCCGGTGCGGGTGCTCGGCGACGAGGCGCGGCTGCGGCAGGTCGTCGGCAACCTGGTGAGCAACGTCCTGCGCCACACGCCCGACGGCACCGCCTTCCGCGTCGGAGTGGGCAACCTGCCCGGCCCGTTCGCGATGATCGAGGTGGCCGACGACGGGCCCGGTCTCGCGCCCGGCGACGCCGGCCGCGTCTTCGAGAGGTTCTACCGCGCCGACCCCGCCCGCAGCCGGTCCGACTCCGGCGGAACGGGACTGGGGCTGTCCATCGCCGCCGCCCTCGTGCAGGCGCACGGCGGCACCATCACGGCGGACAGCGAACCCGGGCGCGGCGCCGTGTTCCGCATCCGCATCCCCGCCTGCCCACCCGTCGAGAAAGGCTGACAGATGCCAGGCACTTCGAGATCCGCCTTACGTCGTCCGTACGCCGCGGTGGTCGCGGTGCTCCTCACGGCCACGGTGGCCGGCTGCGGTGGTGGAGACGCCGGCGCCGGTGGTGCTGCGGCCGGTGGTGGCGCGGGTGGCGGTGCTGCGGCCGGTGGCGCGAGTGGCGGCGGCGCGGGTGGCAGCGGTGGTGCGGGCGGTGCCGCGACCGCCGGCCGGGCCGCGGGCGCCGGCTCCCTGGCGGCGTTCGCCGAGTGCATGCGCCAGAACGGCGTCGCGCTGCCGAGCGGCCGCCCCTCCGCGTGGCCCAGCGGCAGGCCCACCGCGTGGCCCACCGCGTGGCCCAGCGGGCGGCCCACCGCGTGGCCCAGCGGAAGGCCCTCCGACTGGCCCAGCGGCAGGCCGGGCGGGGGCTTCGGCGGGTTCCGCTCGATGGACCCGGCGACGCGGAAGGCGTTCGAGGCGTGCCGCTCGCTGATGCCGCAGGGCGGCCAGGGCGGCTTCGGCCGGCGCGGTGGAGATCCCCAGGCCCTGCAGGCGTTCCGCACCTGCATGAAGGACAACGGCGCCGAGATCTCCGGCGCGGTCCGCGTCCGTGACCTCGCGACGGCGGACCCCAAGGCCGCCAAGGCGTACGAGAAGTGCAGGGTGCTGCTGCCCGCCGCCACGCCCACCCCCGCCCCCGGCTCCTGACGACCCGCGCGCTGTCACCGCTCCCGCCCCCGGCGCCGGCGAAACGGGCCTGCCGCCGCTCCAGCCCCGGCCCCGGCGGCTGATTCGAGGGCCTTCCCCGGGGAAGGTCGGGTGGTATGGCGGGGAACGACAGGCTGCGAGCGGCCCTGGAGAGCCTGCGGCGTCACCTCGATCAGGACCTGTTCCCTCTGGAGATCGGGGACGCCGCGGCCGACCGGCGTGTGCTGAAGGAGCTGCGCGGACAGCTCGACGACTACCTGCTGCCCCGGCTCGCGGCCATCGACGCGCCGCTGCTCGCCGTCGTCGGCGGTTCGACCGGGGCGGGCAAGTCGACGCTGGTCAACTCGCTGGTCGGCACGACCGTGACCGAGCCGGGCGTGCTGCGGCCCACCACGCTCGCGCCGACCCTGGTGTGCAACCCCGCCGACTCTCCCTGGTTCACCTCCCCGGTGATCCTGCCCGGCCTGGCCAGGGTGACGGGCGGCGCGATCGGGGGAGCGGCCGGCGGGGGACGGGGCGAGCCCGGCACCCTCCGGATCGCCCCCGTGGAGGCGCTGCCCCCCGGGCTGGCGCTGCTCGACGCCCCCGACATCGACTCGGTCGTCACCGCCAACCGGGAACTGGCCGCGCAACTGCTCGCCGCCGCCGACCTGTGGCTGTTCGTCACGACCGCCGCGCGGTACGCCGACGAGGTGCCGTGGAGTTTCCTGCGCCTGGCCCGCGAGCGGAGCACGGCACTCGCGGTGATCCTCCAGCGGGTGCCGGACGAGGCACGTGAGCCCGTGGCCGCCGACCTGGCCCGGCTGCTCGCGGACAACGGGCTGGCCGGCACGCCGCTGTTCGCCGTACCGGAGCTGGCGCTGCCCTCGGAACGGGCCCGGCTGCCCGCGGCCGTCGTGCAGCCGATCGCGACCTGGCTCGCCGATCTGTCGGTGGACGCCAAGGCCCGGGCCGAGGTGGTCCGGCGCACCCTCACCGGGGCGCTCGACAGCCTCGCGACCCGGGTGCCCGATCTCGCCGACCGCGTCGAGCGCCAGCGCGCGGGCATCGCCGAACTGCGCGCCATCGCCGACAAGGCGTACGACGTGGCGATGTCGGCGTTCGACGAGGGCATGCGGGACGGCAGGCTGCTGCGCGGGGAGGTGCTGGCCCGCTGGCAGGACTTCGTCGGGACCGGCGACCTCATGCGGTCGCTGGAGTCGCGGATCGGCTGGCTGCGCGACCGGATCGCGGCGGCGTTCCGCGGCCGTCCCGCCCCCGACCGGGAGCTGCGTGTGGCGCTGGAGAGCGGGGTCGAGTCACTGATCCGGTCCACGGCCGACGGCGCCGCCGAGCGGGCCGTCGAGGCGTGGCTGGCCCTGCCCGCCGGGCGCGACGTGCTGGACAGGTCCGGCGTCGCCGTCTCCGGACGTCTCGGCCGCGCCTCCGCCGACCTGCCCCGCCGGGCGGGCGAGGCCGTACGCGCCTGGCAGGGTCACGTGCTCGACCTGGTCAGGTCGGAGGGCGCCGATCGGCGCACACTCGCCCGGGCGGCGTCCTTCGGGGTGAACAGCCTGGGGGTGCTGATCATGCTGGCGGTCTTCTCCACGACGGGCGGGATCACCGGCATAGAGCTGGGCATCGCCGGAGGCACGGGCGTGCTGAGCCAGAAGCTGCTGGAGGCCGTCTTCGGTGACCAGGCCGTACGCACCCTGACCCAGGAAGCCCGGGAGGACCTGCGCCGCCGGGTGCGGGCGCTGCTCGACGAGGAACGCGCCCGCTTCTCCTCACTGGTCGAGGGGCTCGGCCCGGCCACCGAGACGGCGGCCCGGCTGCGGGAGGCCGCAAAGGCCGTACAGGAGAGGGGCGATCTTTGAAGCTCCTGCGCAGGAAGGCGGAGGTGTCGCTGGACGCCCGCCTGGAGGCGCTCGCGGAGGCCGCCGGCCTGGCGGAGGGCCGGCTCGGCCATGACACCGTCGAGCGCGCCCGCGCCGTGGTGACCCGGGCCGGCGTACGGCGTGGCCTGTCGGTGGACCACACGGCCGTGGCTCTCGCGGGAGCGACGGGCAGCGGGAAGTCGTCGCTGTTCAACGCGTTGTCCGGGACGGAGCTCGCGACCGCCGGCGTGACCCGCCCGACCACGTCGAAGGCGCAGGCGGCCCTGTGGGGCCCGGACGGCTCCGGCCCGCTGCTCGACTGGCTCGGCGTCCCGGTGCGGCACACCGTCGAAGGGGAGAGGTCGGGGCTGATCCTGCTCGACCTGCCCGACCACGACTCGATCGAGCTGTCCCACCGCGAGGAGGTGGACCGTCTCGTCGCCGTGGTCGACCTGCTGGTCTGGGTGCTCGACCCGCAGAAGTACGCCGACGCGGCCGTGCACGAGCGTTATCTGCGGCCGCTCGCCCGGCACCGGGACGTCATGGTCGTGGTGCTCAACCAGGTGGACCGGCTGCCCGAGCACGCCGTCAAGCGCTGCCTGGACGACCTGCGAGGGCTGCTGGAGGCCGACGGCCTCGACGACGTGCCGCTCCTCGCCGTGTCCGCCCGCACCGGTGCGGGCATCCCCGAGCTGCGGGAGCTGCTCGACCGGAAGGTCTCCCGCCGCCGTGCCTGGTCGTCGCGTCTCGCCGCCGACGTGGCCTCGTCCGCCGCGGCGCTCTGGGCCGACACCCGGCCCGCGGTCACGGGCGACGCGCCGGTGGCCGTACGGGCACTCGCCCCCACCCCGGACGCCCGGGCGCTGACGGCGGCCCGCGCTTCCGCTCCGGCGGAGGCGGCGGCGCGCGTGCCCGCTCCGGTGGAGGCGACGCCCTCGCGCGCGGACGCCCGGACCCCGGAGACGGCGTGGCAGGGCCCCGCGCCGGCCGGGACGGCGCACGCGGGGACGACGCCGGCCGGGCAGGATCGGGCGTCGGCGCCGGGGGATGTGGTCGTGCCGGAGGTCACCGTGAGCAGGGCCCTGACACGGGCGCTCGCACAGGCGGCCGGGGTGCCGGTCGTGGTGGACGCCGTCGCGAAGTCACACCGGCACCGCTCGACCGCCGCGACGGGATGGCCGGTGACGCGCTGGCTGCGGAAGCTGAGGCCCGACCCGCTGCGCCGCCTGCACCTGGCCCGCGGCAGCCGGTCGTCGCTGCCCCCGGCCACCGCCGTGCAGGCGTCCGCCCTCGACACCGCGCTGCGAGACGTGGGAGTCGCCGCCTCGGCGGGGGTGCCCGAGCCGTGGGCGACAGCCGTACGGCACGCCGCCCGCTCGCGGTCCGGTGAGCTGACCGACACCCTGGACCGGGTGGTCGCGACCGTCTCCGGCGGCGTGTCCCGGGCTCCGCGCTGGTGGCGGGTGGCCGGGACGGCCCAGTGGCTGACCGTGGCCGCCATGGCGGCCGGGGCGATCTGGCTGCTCGTGGTGTTCGGGCTCGACTATCTGATGCTGCCCCGGCCGTTCACTCCGACCCTGGGCCGGGCGCCCTGGCCGACCGTGCTGCTGATCGGCGGCGCGCTGCTGGGCGTGCTGATCGCCCTGGTGTGCCGTGCGGCGGCCTGGCTGGGCGGGCGACGCCGGGCACGCAGGGCCGCCAGAGCCCTGCGCGCCCGGATCGAGCAGGTCGCCGCGGAGTTGATCGTCACCCCTACGCGGGATGAGCTGTCCCGCTACGCCCGGTTCGCCGAGTGCGTGACCGTCGCCGCGTCCTGACCGTCCGCCGGGACGCGCCGGGTCAGGGGCGTTCGGCGGGCGGGATGGTGCCCGACGGGTCGGGCGTGACGGCGTGGGCGGGGTCGGGGTTGGCCAGGGTGTCGAGGTCGGGACGGCCGGCTTCGATCCGGCGCGGGCCCATCTCGCTGTCCTCGGCCGCCGCCTTCGCCTCGGCGGCGGCGCGCTCGGCCTCCGCGACCGCCTCGCTGCCCGCCGCGCTCAGCTCACGCCTGCCGCTTTCCGCCGTGGTGGCGGAGGAGGCGGGCAGCGCCTCGGTGAACGCCTTGGACACCGAGTTGAGCGCCGAGGTGACCTCGCTCGGGATCACCCAGAACGTGTTGCCCTCGCCCTGCGCGAGCTGGGGCAGCACCTGGAGGTACTGGTAGGCGAGCAGCTTGGGGTCCGGGTCGTTGCGGTGGACGGCCTGGAACACCTCGTCGATCGCCTGCGACTGGCCCTGGGCCTTCAGGATCTGCGAGGTCCGCTCACCCTCGGCCCGCAGGATGGCGCTCTGCTTCTCGCCCTCAGCCGTGAGGATCTGCGACTGACGCTGGCCCTCGGCCGTGAGGATCGCCGCGCGCTTGTCCCGCTCGGCGCGCATCTGCTTCTCCATCGCGTCCTTGATGGTCTTCGGCGGGTCGATCGCCTTGATCTCGACCCGGTTGACCCGGATGCCCCACTTGCCGGTGGCCTCGTCGAGCACGCCGCGCAGCTGGCTGTTGATCACGTCGCGGGAGGTGAGCGTCTTCTCCAGGTCCATGCCGCCGACCACGTTGCGCAGGGTCGTCACGGTGAGCTGCTCGACGCCCTGGATGAAGTTGGCGATCTCGTACTCCGCCGCCCGGGGATCGGTGACCTGGAAGTACAGCACGGTGTCGATGTCCACCACCAGGTTGTCCTCGGTGATGACGGGCTGCGGCTGGAACGACACCACCTGCTCGCGCAGGTCCAGGAGCGGACGGACCCGGTCGATGTACGGGATCACGAAGTTCAGGCCGGGACCGAGCGTGCGGTAGTACCTGCCCAGGCGTTCGACGTTGCCGGCCCGGGCCTGCGGCACGATGCGGACCGACCGTAGGACCGTGAAGACCACGACCAGGGCGATGACGATTCCGGCGATTACTGCTCCGTCCATGCTCACTACTCCCGGGGGTACACGAGGGCGGTGGCGCCCTCGATCTCTATGACGTCGACCGTGGCCCCCGCCGGGATCACGAGCGTCTCGTCGTATGCGCGGGCCGACCACTCCTCGCCGCCGATACGTACCCGGCCGTCCCTGCCGGTGACCTCGGCGGTCACGTACGCGGGCTTGCCGATCAGCGCGGACACCCCGAAGCGGCGCGGCGGAGGCTGCTTGATGTGCCGCAACGCGAGGGGCCGTACTCCGGCGAGGCCGGCCGCGGAGGCGATGACGAACACGGCGAGCTGGAGCGCGGGCGGCAGCCCGACGAGCGCGACCACCGTCGTGAGAAGAGCCGCGATCGACAACAGTCCCAGCGCAGCGGTCAGCGTGAAGATCTCCGCGACGCCCAGCACCGCCGCCAGGATGAGCCATACGATCCAGGAGTCCATTGCCGCCTCCATAGCAATGAACGAATGTCATCACCGTCTGGTTCCTCCCTCAAACCTAACGTGCCGGGGAAACGGCCGTACCGGAGCATCGCGGGCGGGGCGTGGCGGTTCAGCTTCTCGTGACGTCCGGCGCGGACGGCGCGGACGGCGCTGACGGCGCTGACGGAGCGCCCGGCAGCCGTGACCCGGCGGGCAGCAGCGGTTGGCACGCGTTCACCGCCGCTCCGTATATCCGCGACGATCCGTCGACCCGCTCACCTCCGACGTCCAGGTTGACCAGGCCGTCCGACGAGAAGGTGACGTCGGGGAAGCCGGGCAGGCCGTGCGCGCGCATGCAGGCCGTGAAGGCGGCGCCTGTCTCCGCGCCGGTCGTGCCGCTCACGGCGGCGGTCCTCACTGTGGTCGTGGCGGTCACGGCCGTACGCTTCGCGGTCGCGGTGTCCGCGCCGGTCGCGCGGTTTCCGGCGGCCTTGCCGCCCGTGGCCCCGCCTGTGATCAGGCCGGTCAGCACGGCGATCACGGCCACGGCCGCCACGGCACCCAGCACGATCGCCGGGCCTGCGACGGCATGTGACATCCGCCTGATCGTCGGTCGCGTCATCTCGGCTGCTCCTCAGAGAATGGGGATCTGTCGACGCGTCCCAGCCAAGCGGGGCACCGGTTACGGGGACGGAACCGGAACGGTTACCCCGCTGTAACCGGTGGACGCGGCATGCTGAAGATCGTGAGGGTGCTGCTGGTCGAGGACCACGAGGAGCTGGCCGGGACGGTCGCCACGGGCCTGCGCCGTGAGGGCATGGCGGTCGACGTCGTGCTGGACGGCCACGCCGCGCTCGTCAACGCCGCGGTGAACGGTTACGACGTGATCGTCCTCGACCGGGACCTGCCCGGCCTGCACGGCGACGAGGTGTGCAGGTCGCTGGTCGAATCGGGGCACCCGGCGCGGGTGCTGATGCTGACCGCCGCCGGCACGATCGACGACAGGGTGACCGGCCTCGGCATCGGCGCCGACGACTACCTGCCCAAACCGTTCGCCTATGCCGAACTGGTGGCGCGGATCCGGGCGCTGGCCAGGCGGTCGCAACGGGCCCTGCGGCCGGTGCTCGTCCACGGCGACCTTCGTCTCGATCCGGCCGCGCGGAGCGCCACCCGTGCCGGGCGTCGCCTGCTGCTGAGTCCCAAGGAGTTCGCCGTCCTGGAACTGCTGCTGGCGGCCGAGGGCGCCGTGGTCTCCGCCGAGGAACTGCTGGAACACGCCTGGGACGAGTTCGCCGACCCCTTCACCCAGACGGTGAAGGTGACGGTCAGCCGGCTGCGCCGCAAGCTGGGCGATCCGCCGCTGATCGAGACCGTTCCGCAGGCCGGATACCGCGTCTGAGCCGCTCCCCTCGCGGCCGCCCCGGCCCGCGGGGCTCCCATCACCACGCCGATCAGAGACGACCGCCGGTCTGGAGGTTCCGTGAGGACCGTACGGCTGCGCCTGACCCTGCTCTACACGGGCCTGTTCCTGGTGGCCGGGGCGCTGCTGGTCGCCCTCGTCTACGTCCTGGCCCGTTTCTCGCCGTTCCCCGGCCCGGCACCCGCGCCCACGGCTCCCGGGGGTGGCGGACCGCCCGCCGGGACACTCGGACCGGATCACGTCGAGCAGGCCGCGAACCTGCGCCGCCTGCTGGTGAACTCCCTGGTCGCGTTCGCGGTGGCGGCCTTCGCGGCGATGGTCCTGGGCTGGTTCGCGGCGGGGCGCGCCCTGCGGCCCCTGGGGGCGATGACCGCGACGGTCCGGCGCATCACCGCCGAACGGCTCGACCGGCGGCTGCCCGTCTCCGGGCCGGACGACGAGCTCAGGCGGCTGGCCGTCACCTTCAACGACCTGCTCGACCGGCTGGAGGGGGCGTTCACCGCGCAGCGGAGGTTCGTCGCCAACGCCTCCCATGAGCTGCGCACTCCGCTGACACTGCAACGGGCCACGGCCGAGATCGCGCTCGCCGATCCGGAGGCCGACGCCGAGTCGTTGCGGGCCGTGCTGGGACGCGTGCTGGCGGCCGGGGAACACCAGGAACGGCTCATCGAGGCGCTGCTCACCCTGGCCCGCAGCCAGGAGGGCCTGCACCGGCGGGAGCGGCTCGACCTCGCGGCCGTCACCGCGCAGGCACTCCGGCACGGGGACGACCCCGGCCCCCGGATCGAGGCGTCGCTTCACCCGGCGCCCGCCTTCGCCGATCCCGCTCTGATCGAACGTCTGGTGGCGAACCTTCTCGACAACGCGCGGAGGTACAACGTGCCGGGCGGGTGGATCACGGTGTGGACCGGCGTGACGGGCGGCCTCCCCACGCTCAGGATCCGCAACAGCGGCCCGCCGATCCCGGCGGAGCGCGTCCCCCTGCTGCTTCAGCCCTTCCAGCGGCTGCAGAGCGGCAGGAAGGCGGGCCGGGACGGGCTCGGACTCGGACTGTCGATCGTGGCGGCGATCGCCGAGGCCCACCACGGCACGCTGGACGTCCGCCCCCGCTCTGAGGGAGGGCTCGACGTGACCGTCGCCCTGCCCGGTCCAGTCCTGAAGGAAGGCCAGGCCTGACCGTCGCGCTCCAGAGGTGCGTCAGGGGGGAGCGGCGCGGGCGCCGCCGGCGAGCCATTGGGGCCAGGAGAGCTGCCAGTAGCCCCAGCCGTTGTCCCACTCCAGCCTGCGGGAGGTGCCGGTGACGACGACGGGGTCGCCGCGGAGGGCGTGGTCGTAGAACCATCGGGCCTCGTCGGGGCGGACGTTGACGCAGCCGTGGCTGACGTTCACCCTGCCCTGCGCCCACGTGTTGTCCATCGCGTGGACGTACTCGCCGCTGTTGGAGATCCGCACGGCGTAGCCGATGAGCTTGTCGTAGTAGCCGGGGTCGCCCTCGCGGCGGCCCGGCGACACCATGCGGACGGGGTTGCCCTTGTCCATAGTGAGATGGGTGCCGCTCGAAGTGGTGTACTCCCTGGTGGTCGCCATGCCGGCGCTGATCCGCATCCGCCGCGTCACCACCCCGTCCTGCCGTACGACCATCTGGTGGGCCCGGGTGTCGACGGTGCTCACCATCGCCCGGCCCACGGTGAAGGCCACGCTCCGGTCGGCGGCGCCGTACGTGGCGGGTCCGGCGCGGACCCCGGCCAGGTGGGCGGTGAAGCGCACGGTCGTGTTCGCCGGCCACATCCTGCGGGGACGGTAGACGACCTGGGCGGGCCCCGGCCAGCGCCAGGCGCCCTCGACGGGCCCCCGCACCTCCAGCGCGCGTTCGACGGCCGCGCGGTCCTCCACCGGCCGGGTGAACGTCACGACGATCGGCATGCCGATCCCCACCGTCTCCCCGTCGTACGGCGCGACCGAGGCGACGGCCACCTCACGGCGCGGGCGGAGGGTGCGGAAGCTCGCGGCGGCCTGGCCGGTCACGCCCTCGGCTCCGGTGGCGACCGCGTCGACCACGTACTGCGTGCCGGGACGCAGCGTCCAGGAGGACCGCCACACGGTGCGGGACGGATCGAACGCGCCGGGCACCGGATCACGTCCCGCGAACGCCAGCACGGTGGTGAGCCTGCCGCCCTCCGCTCTGACGACGAGGCCCGCGTCGGGCGGCGCCTCCGCCGTGCCCGACGCCGGGGCGATCGTGATGCGCGGCGCGGGCGGCACGCGCACGGCGCAGCCGGCGGAGAGCACCGCGCACCACGTGAGCAGCACCGCGAGCACCGCGCGGCCCACGAGCACCAAGCGGCTCACGGGCACCAAGCGCCTCACGGGCGGCGCCGCGAACCGGCCGTCGGGCGTGTGCCGGTCCGGCCGGCCGGACCGGATGCCTCGCTGGGGACGCTTGGGTAACTCCACGGGCCCCAAAGATAGCGAGGGGTGACGACAGAAATACGCTAAGTCGCCGGAAGGATAGTCCCCGACACCTCGCCGAGGCTCATCCCGTGCGAGGTCCAGGCCGTGATCGTCACGGTGTCGCCGTCCTCCAGGAACGTGCGGGTCTCGCCCGGCAGCTTCACCGGCTCGGCGCCGTTCCAGGTCAGCTCGATGAGCGAGCCCGGCTGCCCGGCGGACGAGACGGTCCCGCTCGCGAACAGGTCGCCGGTGCGGAGACCCGCGCCGTTCACGGTCAGGTGGGCGAGCATCTGGTCGGGAGTCCAGTACATGTCGCGGTACGAAGGCGTGGAGACCGTCTCGCCGTTCAGGTCGATCCGCAGGGTGAGGTCGAGGCCCCAGGGCGTCTGCCTGGTCAGGTACGGAAGGGGCTCCGGGTCCTGCGACCGGCCCTCGACCCTGGCCTCCTCCAGCGCCTCCAGCGGGGTGATCCACGCCGACATGGAGGTGGCGAACGACTTGCCCAGGAAGGGACCGAGCGGGACGTACTCCCACGCCTGGATGTCCCGGGCACTCCAGTCGTTGACGAGCGCGACCCCGAAGACGTGGTCCTCGAACGCGCCGGCGCGCCCGCCGAGCGGCGCCGGCACGCCGACGACGAAGCCGAGTTCCGCCTCGATGTCCAGCTTGGCCGAGGGCCCGAAGGACGGCCGTTGCCCGCACGGCCGCCTGATCGGCGTCCCGGACACCACGACGCTGCCCGCCCGGCCGTGGTAGCCGACGGGCAGGTGCCGCCAGTTCGGCTTCAGCGGCTCCTCGCCCGGCCGCAGGATGCGCCCGAGGTTGGACGCGTGCTCCAGCGAGGCGTAGAAGTCCACGTAGTCGGCCACCTCGACCGGCAGGTGCAGGGTGACCTCCGCCAGCGGGATCAGATGGTCGCCCGCGGCCGCGGCCTCGCGCGCCCGTCCCCGCGCCTCCTGCCAGGCCGTACGGCCGAGGGCGAGGAACGGGTTGAGGCTGGGCGCGGCGAAGACGTCCCTGCCCAGGGCGGCCGCCAGGTCGAGGACGTGGTCCCCGACCCGGACGCCGACCCTGCGGGGCTCCCCGGCCCGGGAGAACACGCCGTACGGCAGGTTGCCGAGGCCGAAGCTCATCGCCGCGCCGCCCACGTCCACGCGTAGCCGGTGTCCTCGCACGCGAGGGCGGCCTGCCCGAGGTCGAGCGGGCGGAACGTGTCGATCATCACGGCCATCTCGGTCGTGTCGGTGTGTCCCTGGCGCACGGCCTCGACGGCGGCCTCCACCGCGCCCGGCTGGGGGCCGTGCGTGAAGCCCGCGGGGTGCAGCGAGATCGAGCCGACGTCGATGCCCGATCCCTTCCTGGCCGTGTAGTCGCCGCCCACGTAGAACATGAACTCGTCGGAGTCCACGTTGTGGTGGTTGTACGGGATCGGCACCGCCTCCGGGTGGAAGTCCAGCGGGCGGGGGCAGAACGAGCAGACGACGAAGCCGGGCCCTTCGAACGTCTGGTGGACCGGCGGCGGCGCGTGGGTCCGCTTCACGATCGGCTCGAAGTCCCGGATGTTGAACGCGTACGGATAGAGGCAGCCGTCCCAGCCGACCACGTCGAAGGGGTGGTTGGCGTAGGTCAGCCGGGTCAGTCCGCCCCGCGTCCTGACCAGGACCGGCACCTCCTCGCCGTCCACGAGCAGCGGCTCGGCCGGCGCCCGCAGGTCCCGCTCGCAGTACGGTGCGTGCTCCAGGAACTGGCCGTACTGGGACAGGTAGCGTTTCGGCGGCCTGATGTGCCCGGCCGCCTCGATCACCAGCGCGGTCACCGGTCCCTCGGGCACCCAGCGGTGGATCGTCCCGGTCGGGACGACCACGTAGTCGCCCTCGGCCACGTCCAGCGCGCCGTACGCCGACTCGAACCTGGCCCGGCCGCTCGCGACGTACACGCACTCGTCGCCCATCGAGTCGCGGTACAGCTCACTGGGGGCGTCGCACGAGGCGTACGAGATGCGGACGTCGGAGTTGCCCGCGAGCGGTAGGCGCCCGGAGACCAGGTCGCCGCCGGGCTTCAGGTCCTGGGTGCGGAAGTGCCGGGGGGAGAGCGGCAGGTTCGGCGTGAGAGCGGGCGTTCCCGCGTCCACGGCCTCGGCCTTGACGATCGCCGTCGGCGCGTGGCGGTGGTAGAGCAGCGAGGAGTCGGAGGAGAAGCCCTCCTCTCCCATGAGCTCCTCCTTGTACAGTCCGCCGCCGGGGGCGCGGAACTGGACATGGCGCTTGCGCGGGACCTCCCCGACCACCCGGTAGTACGGCATGACGCCTCCATGTGTCCGGCTATCGGACGAGCATGTCCTATATATGTACGACGATTCGCCATGCCTGCCCCGATGTCAAGCGTGCGGCCATGCGCGAGCGGAACACGGCCTTCGCCGGGCCGCGGCCGGCGCGGGGCGACCGTCAGCGTGGAGGTTCGGTCAGGGCGGTCGTGAGCCGGGCCGCCGCGTCCAGGACGAGCGGGCCCACCTTCTCGGCGTCCAGGTCGGCGAAGCTGATCACCCCGACCGACGCCTCCAGCCAGGGAAGACCCCGGATCGGGGCGGCGATGCCCTGCGCCCCCTCCTGGAGCTGTCCCCTGCTCGTGTACAGCGGCGGCTCCGCGAGGCCCTCCCTCAGCGCGAGCAGCGCCTGCCCGCCCGCGCCGCGCGTCAGGGGGTGGCGCGATCCCTCGCGGTAGGCGACGTGGAGATCGGTCCACGAGGGCTCGACCACTGCGACCGCGAGTCCTTCGTCGCCTTCGGCCACGGTCAGGTGGGCGGTCGCCCCCGCGTGCTCGGCGAGCGCGCGCAGCTCCGGCAGGGCCGCCGCCCGCAGCAGCGGATGCACGGCCTGGGCCAGGACCAGCACGCCGAAGCCCAGGTGCACCCGGCCGTTCGCGTCCCGCCGGGCGAACCCCTCGGCCTGCAGCGTCGTCAGCAGCCGGTAGACGATCGGCCGGCTGAGGCCCAGCTCCTGGGCCAGCTCGGTGGGCGTCCGCCCCCGGTTGGCGTCGGCGAGAAGCCGCAACAGCCGTAAGCCCCGTTCGAGCGTCTGCGCCGATTCGGCCGCCATCATGACTCGATTATCGCCGCCCCGGCACCCTGGAGCGGCGTGCTTCCCGGCTCTTCAGGGGTGCGCCGCCGCATTGGTCCGGGGCGGCGAGGGCCGGGCAGGACGGTCGCCCATCGGCAGGGACGCGCACGGGCTCGCGGGCGTCCGCCCAGACCTCGTCGCCGCCTTCAGCGCCCGCCCGGGGCCGGATCAGCGTCCGCTGAGCCAGGTGGCGAACTCGTCGAGGTCGATCAGGCCGTCGCCGTCCGCGTCGACCTTGTTGATCGCCCCCTGTGCGCCCTCGGGCGTGAGCGGCTGCCCGAGCACCTCCATCAGGCGGACGAGTTCCGCGGCCGAGATCCGTCCGTCCTGGTCGGTGTCGATCAGGTTGAAAGTCGCCGCGTATTCGCTCATGCCGTCCTCCTCGGGATCGCGATCAGCACCCTAACCGAAAGCACGCACTGCCCACAGGGATCGCGGCCAACACTTTTCGTCGGTGGCGTCTGGCAGCATGACGACCCATGACGGTAAGCCTGGAGGGGAAGGTCGCTCTGGTCGCCGGGGCGACCCGCGGCGCGGGCCGCGGCATCGCGGTGGAGCTGGGCGCGGCGGGCGCGACGGTGTACGTGACCGGCCGCACCACGCGTGAGCGGCGTTCGGAGATGAACCGCCCGGAGACGATCGAGGAGACGGCCGAGCTGGTCACCGCCGCCGGAGGGCGGGGGATCGCCGTGCCGGTCGACCATCTCGACCACGACCAGGTGCAGGCCCTGGTGAAGCGGATCGACGCCGAGCAGGGTGGGCTCGACGTGCTGGTCAACGACATCTGGGGCGGGGAGCTGCTGTTCAGCTGGAGCGACCGGCTCTGGGAGCACTCCCTCGACGACGGCCTGCGCATCCTGCGGCTCGCCGTCGACACGCACATCGTCACCAGTCACTACGCGCTGCCCCTGCTGATCCGCAGGCCGGGCGGGCTGGTCGTGGAGGTGACCGACGGCACGGCGGAGTACAACGCCGCCAACTACCGCCTCTCGTTCTTCTACGACCTCGCGAAGACCTCGGTGCTCCGCATGGCGTTCGCGCAGGCCAAGGAGCTGGCGCCGTACGGCGCGGCGGCGGTGTCGCTCACGCCCGGCTGGCTGCGCTCGGAGATCATGCTGGAGCACTTCGGCGTGACGGAGGCGACCTGGCGGGACGCGCTGGTTCGCGAGCCGCACTTCGCCATCTCCGAGACCCCGGCCTTCGTGGGGCGGGCGGTCGCGGCCCTGGCCGCCGACCCCGAGGTGAGCCGCTGGAACGGGCAGTCGTTGTCCAGCGGCGGGCTCGCCCAGGTGTACGGCTTCACCGACGTGGACGGCAGCCGCCCGGACGCCTGGCGCTACATGGTCGAGGTGCAGGACGCCGGCCGCCCCGCCGACGTCACCGGATATCGGTAGCGGCGGAGCGGCCGAGGGTGGCGGTGACCAGGGTCCAGTCGACGTGGGCGACGGCGGCGTTGCCGCCCGCCGTGCCCGCGACCCAATGCGTGACCTGCGGCGCCTCCCTGCTGTCCGGCACGACCCAGGTCGCCCCGGTGTCGACGCCGTCGCGGGACAGCCGGGCCACGCCCGCGCTGTCCACCGCGACCCTCCAGGTGGCCGCCCGCCCGGCGCCGGTGAGCGAGACGACCTTCTCCCAGGTGCCGGAGCCCTTCTTCATCGCCCACACACCGCTCCGCTGCACCGTCAGCATGAGCCGCCGGGCGCCGTTGGCGACCTTGCAGCCGAGAGCGACCCCCTGTCCGGTGCGGGGATCCAGGGCGCTGTCGTCGATCACCCGGCCGTGGAACTCCAGAGTGAAGTCGCAGGCCGTGGTCACGTCGAGCGGCAGAGTGGCCGCCGTGACCCGGCTCGTGGTGCTGCGCAGGCGCAGGCCGCCGTCCAGGAGCGACGCTCCGCCCGCCGGGTCGAGCCGCCAACCCTGCCAGGACCCGCCGGCCACATGGTCGGTGACCTCCAGCAGGTCGAGCACGGCCTCTCCGTCGCTCCGGACCGACACGCCCCTCGGGCCGGACGACGCGGGGAGGGCCCACCGGGAGGCCGTGGGGGAGGCGGAGGGGAGGGACTGCGCGACCACGGTGCCCGTGGCGTCGACGATCAACCGCCACCGGTCGCCCGCGCCGGGGACGGGCACCGGCCCCTGCGCGGTCAGCACCTGCGGCCCGCCGGGACGGACGACGGCGGTGAGGAGCCGCCTGCCCGTGTCCACCTCGATTCTCAGGCCCTCACCCGAGGCGGGAAATCGGGTCACCCTGCCGTGGAAGGTCAGGACGAAACCCCCCGGCGGTCCGTACGGACGGCTGATCCGCCCGGCGGCGAGGCGCAGCGCGCCCGCCGGCTCCGGCACCGTCACACCGCCGCTCCGGGTCCATCCGTTCCATCCGGGGGCGATCCCGGTGAAGACCTCCGGCAGGTCGAGCCGGGCGGCCCTGATCTCGATCTGGTTGTGCTCCCAGACGACGAAGAACCGGCCCGGCTCGTACTCGTCGGCCGAGGCGTAGACGTCCCAGCCGCGGGCCGCCCCCGAGGTCAGTCGCCTGCCGTCGGCGAAGAGCCGTCCCGGGCCCCACGGCGTGCCCGGCAGTTTGACCTTGTAGTGGAGGACCTCGCGGTACTGGTCGGGCTTGCCGGACGCCGGTCCGGTGAACGGCCCGGCCAGCGTGTTGTAGATCGTCAGGTAGCGCCCGTCGGAGTCCCGGGTGAAGAACGTCTTGACGTAGTAGTTCGGCAGTTCCGGGTCCACGGCGAAGGCGGACCAGGTCAGCCCGCCGTCCACGCTCGTCGCGGTCGCGGCGTACGCCGCGTGCGAGCGGTAGTAGGCGTCCTTGTCCGCCGCGGTGCCGCCGCGGGTCGTGCGGGCGACCATGAGCAGCGTGTCCGGGTCGTCCTGGGCCACCACGACCTGCGGTTCCTCCACCGACAGGCCGGGCGGGTTGGCCGCGAGAGCGCCGGGCGTCCAGGTGACCAGGTCCGCCGAACGCAGCACGCCGGCCCTGGTGGTGCCCCCCGCCGCCTGCCAGTACGGCACCAGCCACAGGCCGTCGTGCCTCAGCGGCTTGCCGGCCACCACGACCCCTCTGGTGTTGGCGGGCACGGCCACCGACACGGGGAAGCCGGTCCACGTGCGGCCGCCGTCGGTGCTCTTCTTCGCGACCATCGTGACGGGGAAGCCGTCGACGTTCCCGGCGGCGTCGCGGTCGGCGCCGATGGTGATCCGGCCGAGGAGCGCCAGCAGCGTCCCGCCGTCCTTGAGGAACATGACGTAGTGGTAGCGGTGCTCGGACGTGTCGGCCGCGAGCGTGCCGATGGTCCAGGTGCGGCCCGCGTCGCCGGAGCGGCCGTACATGATCGCGCCCTGGTCGGTGGGGGAGGAGTCGTGCGCGTCGGCCACTCCGGCACGCCAGGCCACCACGAGACGGCGGGCGTCGAGCGCGGCGATGTCGGGCACCCGGTTGCCCTCGTGCGGAAGCTCGCCCGGCGCCGGGCCCTCGGCGCGGCCATCTACCCGGCTGTACACGGTGACGGGGTCGCGGACGGCGGCGCCGACCACGTCGATATCGGGCCATGACCGGTCAGACTGTGCCATCGTCCCAGGGAACACGCCCGCCAGACGGCAGAGAGGGCGGGTCGTAGGGAATTCAGTTCATGTGCATCTACCGGTAATGTCCACCGCCGCCTCGCCCCGGGCGGCTTGTCCTAGGGCGGCGGGTCGCGCCGCCCGAGGGCGGTGACGCGGAGTGGGGGGACAGGCGGGCCGTCCGCCTGGGGCGGTGCCGCCGCCGTTCGCGCGCGTCCCCCGGGGCCCGCTCGGGGCACCGGGGGACGCCGGGGGACGCGCGCCTGCCGGGCGGGCCGCCGCGCCGTGACCGGCCGGGCCCGGTGGAGGTCAGGGGATGGCCACGCAGCCCGGAGCGGGAGCGGAGTTGACGCCGTTCCAGGAGGCGAGGAAGCCCAGGGTGGTGGTGGCGCCCGCGGCGAGGGAGCCGTTCCAGCTCACGTTCTTCGCCGTCACGTTCGCCCCGCTCTGGGTGACTGTGCCGTTCCACGCCTGGGACACCTGCTGGCCGTTCGCGAAGGTCCAGGTCACGGTCCAGCCACTGATGGGGGCCGTGCCGGTGTTCTTCACCGTGACTTCGGCCTGGAAGCCGCCGCCCCACTGGTTGGTGACCACATAGGAGGCGGCGCAGCCCGAGGAACTGGGCCGGGCCGACGGCGACTGGGACGGCGACTGCGACGGCGATGCGGACGGTGACGGCGAGGAAGAGGGCGACGCGGAGGGCGACTGCGACGGCGAACGCGAAGGCGACGCGGAGGGCGACGGCTGTCCGCCGCCGAGCAGCGCGGCCAGGGCCGGGTACCACCTGTCGGCCATCTTCTGGTCGCCGCTCGCGTTGGGGTGGACGCCGTCGTAGGTGTCCGCGCTCGTGCTGAAGCCGGTCCACTGGTCGACCACCTGGATCGGGGACGCCGCGGTGGTCTTGGCGGCGGCCCAGCCGGGGATGGCGTTGTTCAGGTCGACCACCCGCTGCCCGCACTCGGGGCAGGTGCCCGGGTTCATCGGAATGATCTTCGCGACCAGCACCCGCATGTTCGGGTTGCTGGCCCGCATCTGGTCCACGAGCTTGCCGTACGCCGCGAGGACGGTCGCGGTGGGCTTGTTGCTCCACACGTCGTTGGTGCCGAAGTGCATCAGCACGATGTCAGGACGGGTCGCCGAGAGCCATCCGGGCAGCTGGTTCTGGTCGGCCACGTTGGTGACCAGCGCGCCGCCGTGACCCTCGTTGTCGCCGTCGTAGGCGACCGAGCAGCCCTGGGGAGGCAGCGTCCCCACCATGTCGATGTTGGTGAAGCCGTTGCTCTGCAACCTGTTCCAGAGCAGGGCCCGCCAGCAGCCGGGCGATCCGGTGATGGAGTCGCCCAGCGCCATGATCCGCACCGGGGCCGCCTGCGCGGGCCGGGTGACGAGCAGCCCGAGCACCACGAGCAGGGCCGCCAGGGCCGCGCTTCTCTTCGACATACCGCTCTCCCTCGTGCCGTCCGGCGCGATGGTAGGGAGCGGTGACCCGTCCGGCCCAGGGACGGCCCCGGGAGAACGGGCCTACCTGGGACGTTTCATGTACGTTTCAGTTTCGATCTTGCATCCGGATCCTGCGCGGGATCTTGGACGGGACCCGGCCGGGACGGGCGCCGCGACCGGCCCGCACCCGCCGTCGCCTGGGGCGATGTGGGTTCCGCCGGGGCGGCGGGACCGAATATGCTGCAGGTCCGTTCGCTTTTTCGCACGTCACCGAGAGGATTCGGTCCCCATGTACAAGGAGTTCCTCGGCGAGGTCGTGGTGTGGCTGATCCCCATCGTCATCCTCGTGGGCATCGCGCTGCTGGTGACCAGCCACGGCTGACGCCGAGCCGTGAGGGCCGGGCCGTTATGGTCCGGCCCTTTTCCGTTGTGCCTGGTTGTGGTGGTTTCGGCGTTCCCGAATCACGCCAAGGGGTCCCCGATGGTCCATCTGGTAATGAATCCCTACAAAAGTATCACTAGGCCAGAATCTTGATCAAAACTTCCTCGGCGTGTGATACTCCGCCAGTGACGATCGGTGTGGTCACTGGACGAGGCCCAGGCGAGGGGCGTCCGGCCACATGCCTACCGCGAGAGGGAGACGGCCGTGACTTCCGAGGCGATCGACATCAGGCCACCGGCGAGATCGTTATCCCTGCCATTGCGCCACACCCTCCGTCCCCTGCTTCGTGACCCGGTAAACACGCTCGCCGGACTGGCCCGGCAGGCGCGCGGCGAGGTCGTCCGGCTCAACCTGGGTCCGTTCCGCCCCTACCTCGTAAGTCATCCGGACCACGTACAGCACGTCCTGCGCGGCGACTGGGAGAACCACCCGCGGGAGGGCGTCTTCTGGAAGCCGGTGGAGCGGCTGGCCGGCCGGAGCATCCTCACCGAGGGCCCCGACTGGGAGTCCAGCCGGAGAATCCTGCAGCCCCTCTTCACCGCCAGGTACGTCGCGAGCCTGGCCCAGGACATGGCCGAGACGATCGACAAGGAGCTCACGGCCTGGGAGGCGTACGCCCGGGAGGGGCGTTGGATCGACATCTGCGAGGAGCTGGCCCGCCTGGTGAGCCGGATCGTCATCCGGGTCCTGTTCGGCGACAAGATCTCCGTCGCGGACGCCGAGCGGCTGGCCCCGGCGTACGCGATCGCCGCGACCTCGTTCACCTCCCGGTTGCTGGTGCCCTTCGCGCCCGAGTGGTTCCCGATGCCCGGAGACCGGGCTTTCAGGCGAGCGGTCGAGGTGATCGACGACGTGGTGCTGCCGCTGGTCAGGCAGGCCCGCAGGGATCCCGGCGACGGCAACGACATCATCTCGGCGCTCGCCCGCGCCCGTGCCGACGAGGACGGCCCGGGCGCCGAACGGCGGATCCGCGACGACCTCGTCAGCATCTACGGCGCGTCGGGCGAGACCACGGCGGTGGCGCTGACCTGGCTGTGGCCGCTCCTCCACGATCACCCAGAGGTCGCCGCGCGTCTGTACGAAGAGGTGGAGACCGTCGTCGGGCGCGGCCCGGTGGACGCGTCCTGCCTGCCCCGGCTGACCTACCTGAAGTCGGTGTTCCAGGAGATGCTCCGGCTGTATCCGCCGGGCTGGATGATGCCGCGCATGGCGCTGCGGGCCAACCTCCTCGGCGACGTGCCGATCGAGCCCGGTTCCACCCTGCTCATCAGCCCTTACGTGACCCAGCGGCTGGAGGAGTTCTGGGACCGTCCGGACGAGTTCGACCCCGAGCGGTTCGCGGTGGACAGGCGTGAGCGGCGGCACCGGTACGCCTACTTCCCCTTCGGCGGAGGCCCGCATCTCTGCATCGGCCAGCACCTCTTCTACATGGAGGCGCCGCTGATCGTGGCCGGCATCCTGGCGCGGTTCCGGCCGCAGGTGCGCGCCCCCAGGCCGCTCACGCCGTTCCCGGGCGCGTCGCTGCGGCCCAAGGAGACAATCGAGGTGCGCCTTGAGCCCGTCGCCGGAGGCGCCAGGGCATGAGCACGGCACCACGCCCCGACGCCGGGCATCCGGCGTCGGCGGTGGCAAGTGGCAGGACCTGCGCCCTCGCGGCGCGCTGTCAGCGGGACCTCCAGGAGTGTGCCGCAGCGTTCCCCGAGCTGTTCGCGGCCAGGCCGTTCGACGCGACGCTGTACGCGTCGGTGTCCCTGGCCAACGCGTTCGGGTCTCCGGACGCGACCGCCGAGCGGCTGAGGATCGCCAACCGCACATCCCTGTGGATCTTCGCGGCCGACTGGCTGATCGATCACGAGGCCACCTCCCGGACGGAGATCGGCGACATCGTGCGCGGGGCGCTCGCGGTCGCGGACGACCGCGCGCCCGATCCGGACACGCCGCTCACGCGGTTCCTCGCCGTCATCCGCGACGAGCTCGCCGCGTCCCCGCTCTTCCCACCGCTGCGCGCGGCCTGGCGGGACGAGCTCGAACGGATGCTCACGGCAATGGCGCGCGAGTGGGATTGGAAGCACCAGGTCTCCGGCGGGGACTCGATGCCCTCCTTCGAGGAGTATCTCGGAAACGCCGGGAATTTCGGATCGACGTTCGTCAACGTCTCGCACTGGATCCACGCCGGAGACCCCGGCGTCGTTCCCCGCCTGGACGAGCTGACCGAGGCGAGTGACGCGGTGCAGCGTGTGCTGCGTCTGCTGAACGACCTCGCCACCTACGAGCGCGACGTCACCTGGGGTGATCTCAACGCCCTCCTGCTCGGCGTGACCAGGGACGAGGTGGTCGCGCACATCGGGATCCTCACGAAGGAGTGCCGGGAGCGGCTCCGGTCGCTGCGGAGCGGCCGCCCGGACGAGTCGGCCTATCTCGAACGGCAGATCGGTTACAGCACGGGCTTCTACGGGCTCGCGGACTACTGGGGCGAACTGTGAAAGTGAACGACCTTGCCCCGCCGCCGGCGACCGACGTCGTGGGCGCGGCCCAGGACCTGGTGCTCGGGCTGATGTCGATGCCGTGGGGACAGGTATCCCCGTCCGTCTACGAGACCGGCCGCCTGGTGACCCTGGCCCCCTGGCTCACCGGGCACGGCGAGCGCGTGCGCTGGCTGCTGGGCAACCAGCGCCCGGACGGAGGATGGGGAGCCCCGGACGGTTACGGGCTGGTGCCCTCCCTCAGCGCGACCGAGGCCCTCCTTTCGGTGCTGGGCCGGGGCGAGGACACCGGTGTGCGGGTGGAGGCGCTGCGGGAGGCCGCCGTGCGGGGGCTGGCGCGGCTGTCCCGCTGCCTCGGCGACCCGCGGCTGTCGCTGCCCGACATGCCGGCCATCGAGCTGATCGTCCCGTCGCTGGTCGCGCGCATCAACGACCATCTCGCCGCGAACGGGATGAGCGCCGCCCTCGCGCTGCCCGCCGGGATGAGCGAGGCCCCGCTGGCGGCGGTCCGCAGGTGGGTGGCGTCGGAGGAGGAGATCCCTCAGAAGCTCCTGCACGCACTGGAGATCGCCGGGGACGCGGCCCACGGTGCGGCCGCGGTCCACGTGACCGAGATCGGCACGGTCGGGGCGTCGCCCGCCGCGAGTGCGGCATGGCTGGGTGACAGAGGACCCAGTGAGCCCGGGCATCCCGTCCGCTGGCACCTCGAGGCGGTGGTGCGGCGGCACGGCGGCCCGGTGCCGGTGGGCCTGCCGATCACCGTCTTCGAGCGCGGATGGGTGCTGAGCTCGCTGGCGCGGGCCGGCATATCGTTCGAGGTCCCTCCGGAGATGCTGGTGGACCTCAGGACGGCGATCGGTCCGGCGGGCACGCCGGCGGGCGCGGGACTGCCGCCCGACGCCGACACCACCTCCGTCGCCCTGTACGCGTTGACGCTGCTCGGCCTGCCCCAGGATCCCGGCAGCCTGTGGGCGTTCGAGACGCCGACGCATTTCTGCACCTGGCAGGGAGAAGAGGGCGCGTCCGTCAGTGTTAACGCTCACGTGCTCGACGCCTTCGGGCGGTACGCCGCCGTACGGCCGGAGGCCGCCCCGGCGTACGCGCCGGCCATCCGCAAGCTGTCCGGATGGCTCCGCGAACAGCAGCGGCAGGACGGGAGCTGGGACGACCGGTGGCACGCGTCGCCGTACTACGGCACCGCGTCCTGCGGCCTCGCGCTGCACGAGTTCGGCGGGGCGGAGGCGGCGGACGCGGTGCGGGCCGGTGTCGAGTGGGTGCTGGACACCCAGCGCGACGACGGCGGCTGGGGCCGCTGGGCCGGTACGGTCGAGGAGACCGCCTACGCCCTGCAACTCCTCCTGTTCGCCGGCAGCGGGCGGCGGGTGACGGAGGCGGCGGCGCGGGGGTACGCCTACCTGCTGCGGTCGGCCGACGTGTCCGAGGGACCGCCGCTGTGGCACGACAAGGACCTCTATCGGCCGCTGGCGGTCGTGCGGGCGGCCGTTCTGGCGGCGATGCACCTCGCACAGTCTCGATCACTTGTTGTGAGGCTCGCTGGTCAAGTATGATCAACGCTCGGGAAATCCGTCATTTTCGGAAAAGTGGACATTATTGACCATATTGCTCCGGCTTGAGGGGTTTTCTTAGCATTTGCTAAGGTGTCCGAGATGTAGCGCGGGTTTTTGGGTGAGCAGCGCGTGCGACCCCTTGACGTCGGGCGATGTTAATCGCCGCGAAACGCTCGCGTATCGCCGATTTCGCAGGGTGGTCTCATGCGCTTCCGTAATTCCAGCGTGCGGACCAAGGTGGCGGCTTTGCTGTTGTCCCTTGTCGCGCTGTGGGCGTTCGCCGCCTGGGTGACGCTACGGGAGGGCCTCAACCTGGTCTGGGTCGCCGTCTACGACAGCGGTGTGGCGCAGCCGAGCGAGACGCTCCTGGTCGAGCTCCAGCGGGAACGGCGGCTCACCGTCGTCGCCATGGGGAACCCCTCGGCCGACCGCGGCAACCTGCGCGCGCAGCGGGCGCGGACGGACGCGGCGGCCGACGAGTTCCGCCGCCTGGCCAAGGGCGGCAACGTGCAGTTCGCCGCCGACGCGGTGCTGAAGCGGCGTATCGACGACATGATCCGCCAGCTCGACGGGCTGCCGAAGAACCGCAGTCTCGTCGACGGCGGACAGTCCGACCGCAGCAGGGCGTACGACTCCTACACGACGGTCGTCGACTCCGTCTACCGCACCTACGACGCGCTGGCCACCCTGGACGACAAGGACGTCGCGCACGACACGCGTACGCTCATCGACCTGAGCCGGGCACGGGAACTGCTCTCGGAGGAGGACGCGCTGCTCGCCGGAGCCCTCGCTTCCGGGCGGCTGACCGTGTCGGAACGCGCGAGGTTCACGGAGATCGTCGGCGTTCAACGCTTCCACAAGGCCGAGGCCGTCATCGCGCTGCCCGACTCCGACCGCGCCATCTTCGAACGCCTGGAGCGGGGACAGAGCTTCACCCGCCTGCGTGCGCTCGAAGAGAACGTCATGCAGAGCTCGCGGCCCGGCGGCCTTCCGCCGATCGGCGCGGAGCAGTGGCGGGCCGCGACGGAGCCCGCTCTGGCGGAGCTGCAGAGCGCGATCCTGGAGGCCGGTGACCGCCTGGTCGAGCGGACCACGCCCGTCGCCGCCGCCGTCATCGCCCGGCTCCTGCTGGCCGGCGTGCTCGGCCTGGTGGCGGTCGTCGCGTCGATCGTCCTGTCGGTCACGACGGCCAGGGCGCTGGTCCGCCAGCTGGAGAAGCTGCGGGAGGCCGCGCTCGAACTGGCCAACGAACGGCTGCCCGGAGTGGTCGCCCGCCTCGCCCAGGGCGAGAAGGTCGACATCCGCGCGGAGGCGCCGCCGCTGGACTTCGGCCCGGACGTCATCGGCCAGGTGGGCGCGGCGTTCAACACCGTGCAGGAGACCGCGATCCGCACCGCGGTCGAGGAGGCGCAGCTCAGGCAGAGCATCCGCGACATCCTGCTGAGCCTCGCCCGGCGTACGCAGTCGCTGGTCCACCGCCAGCTGACCCTGCTCGACGTGATGGAGCGGCGCGAGTCGGACCCCGCGGAGCTGAAGGACCTGTTCCGCATCGACCACCTCGCCACCCGCATGCGGCGCAACGCCGAGAACCTCATCGTCCTCTCCGGAGCGTCCCCCGCCCGTGCCTGGCGGCGCTCGGTGCCCATGGTCGACGTCGTGCGCGGCGCCCTGGCCGAGGTCGAGGACTACACCCGGGTCACCGTGCTGCCCATGGGGCAGACATCGCTCAACGGACGCGCGGTCGGCGACGTCATCCACCTGCTCGCGGAGCTGATCGAGAACGCGGTGTCGTTCTCCCCGCCGTACACGATGGTGCAGGTGGGCGGTCAGGTGGTGGCCAGCGGGTACGCCCTGGAGATCGAGGACCGGGGTCTCGGGATGAGCCCCGACGACCTGGAGACGGCCAACCAGCGGATCGCCGATCCGCCCGAGTTCAACCTGTCCAGCACCGCGAGGCTGGGCCTGTACGTGGTCAGCCGTCTCGCCGAGCGGCACGGCATCAGGGTGTCGCTCAAGGCGTCGCCGTACGGCGGCACGACCGCGGTCGTCCTGCTGCCGCGCGAGCTCGTCATGGAGAGCGGCGACGAACACCCCGAGCAGGAGACCCGTCCTCGTCTCGACCGACGGGAACGCGGGGCGCGCGAGATCGCGCTGGTGGGCGCTCCCGACGCGGACCCGCTACCAGTCCAGGAGGTGGTTCCCGTGCCGAGGGCAGCAGAGACGCCCAGGCCCGCGCCGATCGCCGCCGAGCCGGCCGGGCCCGAGCCCCCGGCCGCGTTCACCCCGTCCGGGCTGCCGTTCCGGGTGCCCCAGGCGAGCCTCGCTCCGGCGCTCGCCGAGGAGCCGAAGGGCGGCGCGGAACCGGAGGACGAGGAGGACCGCTCGCCGGAGGACGTCCGCAAGATCATGGGCTCGTTCCAGTCGGGGACCAGGCGCGGCAGATCCGAGGCCGCCAAGCTGCTAGGTGAAGGGGAGGACAACCTGTGACACAGAAGACCGGCGCGTCCGCGGACCTCGCGTGGCTGCTCGACGACCTCGTCGCGCGGGTCCGCGAGGTGGAGCACGGCATCGTGTTGTCCACGGACGGTCTGCTGCTGGCGACCTCCCAGGGCCTGCGCCTGGAGGACGCCGAACATCTCTCCGCCGTGGCGTCCGGACTGCAGAGCCTCGCCCGCGGTGTCGGCGAGCGCTTCAAGGGCGGGCAGGTACGGCAGACCATCGTGGAGATGAAGTCCGCCTTCCTGATGGTGACGGTGGCGGGGCAGGGCGCCTGCCTGGCCGTGCTCTGCACCGGCGACGCCGACGTGGGCCTGGTGGCGTACGAGATGGCGATGCTCGTCGCGCGGGTCGGGCAGTACCTCACCTCGCCCGCGCGGACGACGATCGACCGGGCCACGGGCAGGGAGGTCCGCCTGTGAACCTTGACTGGAGCCCGGACGAGGAACGCTTACTCGACGCGCCGACGATCCGCCCGTACGTCATCGCGCGCGGCCGTACGGAGGCGCAGGACCGCTTCGACCTCATCTCGCTCGCGGTGACGATCCGCCCCACCACCGGAGCGGAGATCGGGCTCGACCCCGAGCACCAGGCGATCGTACGGCTGTGCCGCCGGGCGATGTCGGTGGCGGAGATCGCCGCCCACCTGGACCTGCCGGCCGGGATCGTCCGGGTCCTCCTCGGGGACCTGTTCGACCGGGGGTTCGTGGCCGTGCAGCAGCCCCAACCGGAGATGGACGTGCTCGACGAGCGGATGTACAAGGCGGTGCTCGATGGTCTCCGGGCGCTCTGACACCCTGAAGATGCCCAAGGCGATCAAACTGCTGATCGCCGGCGGCTTCGGGGTCGGCAAGACGACGATGGTCGGCGCGGTCTCGGAGATCCGCCCCCTGCGCACCGAGGAGACGCTGACGAACCTCAGCGTCGGTGTGGACGACCTGTCCGGGGTCGAGGCGAAGGCGACCACCACCGTGGCCATGGACTTCGGCCGCATCAGCATCGGGCAGGACTTCGTCCTCTATCTCTTCGGCACCCCGGGCCAGGAGCGGTTCTGGTTCGTGTGGGACGAGCTGGCCCGGGGAGCGCTCGGCGCGGTGGTGCTGGCCGACACCCGCAGGCTGGCCGACTGCTTCCCCTCCGTCGACTACTTCGAGCGGCGCGGCACCCCCTTCGTCGTCGCGGTGAACTGCTTCGACGGCGCACCGGTCTTCGACCTGGACGAGGTCAAGCTCGCGCTGAACCTCGGCCAGGACGTGCCGATCCTGCTGTGCGACGCGCGCAAGCGGGAGTCGGGCAAGGAGGTCCTGATCGCGCTCGTCAAGCACGCGTACGGCCGGCGGCCGACCGCCGCCGCGCACTGACGCGTCCCGCGTCTGCAGGAGGCCGTGTCCCCACACGGCCTCCTTCCGTTTTCAAGTGACTTGAGAGGTTCGTGCAGTAAAGACGGATTTATTCCTTTATAGCCCTTTTGTGATTAGAGCGGCGAACATGCCTTCCTTTCGCCTCCGGCGGCTCGTAACAGCTGCACAACAGCCGTTGATATGAGCGTGAGCCCGCTGTAGCCTCTGCCCCATCGCAGAAACTATCGGTCTGAATTCCGAAAGTTTCGGTTGGAATCCAGAAGGGAAACCACCGTGAATTTAAGTCGTCGGAGTGCGGCGCTGCTGGCGGCGTCCGCGCTTGTCCTCGGGGGATGCGGTAGTACCGGGAACGATGCCGGCGAGAGCAAGAGCTCAGCCGAGGGCAAGGTGACGGTCGAGTGGTGGAACATCTGGACCACCGAGCCATTGAAGAGCTACGGCGCTCAGGCGATCAAGGATTTTCAGGCCAAGCACCCGAACATCACCATCAAGAGCGTTCCTTATGAGAACGAGGCGTTCAAGGCGAAGCTGACGACGCTCACGCAGTCCGGCAAGGCGCCGGACGTCTTCCAGACCTGGGGTGGCGGCGTGCTCGGCCAGCAGGTCGACGCTGGCCTGGTCAAGGACCTCTCCGGCGACGCCGGTTCCTGGCTCGGCACGTTCACCGACGCGGCGCTGTCGGCGTACCAGATCGAGGGCAAGACGTACGCGATCCCGGACGACATCGGCATGGTCGGCTTCTGGTACAACAAGGCCCTGTTCAAGAAGGCCGGGATCGCCGAGCCGCCGGGGACCTGGTCGGAGCTCATCGACGACGTCAAGAAGCTCAAGTCGGCCGGCGTCACCCCGATCGCCCTGGGCGGCAAGGACAAGTGGCCGGGCCACTACTACTGGGCCTACCTCGCCATGCGGATCGGCGGCCTCGACGCGCTGAAGCAGGCCGGTGCGAGCAAGGACTTCACGGGCGCGCCCTTCGTGCAGGCGGGGCAGAAGCTCAAGGAGCTCGCTGACCTCCAGCCGTTCCAGAAGGGCTTCCTCGGCGCGACGTACGGCGACCCGGGCGGCCAGGCCGCGACCATGGGCGACGGCAAGGCCGCCATGGAGCTGATGGGCCAGTGGGCGCCCGCGGTCGAGAAGGACGCCGGCAAGGGCCTCGGCGACGACCTCGGCTTCTTCCCCTTCCCGGCCGTCGACGGCGGCGCCGGCGCGGTCACCGACGCCTTCGGCGGCGGTGGCGGCTTCGCGATCGGCGCCGAGGCGCCGGCCGAGGCGATCGAGTGGGTGAAGTTCCTCACCGAGAGCACCGAGCACCGCAAGGCCGTCGCGACCGGCGGCGTGCTCCCGGTGCTCAAGGGCGAGGAGGACGCGGTCACCGACCCCAACCTGAGCGTGGTCGCCAAGAACCTCGCCGGGGCGACCGGGTTCCAGCTCTACCTCGACCAGGCGTACCCGCCGGCCGTGGGCCAGGAGGTCAACGACAGCGTGGCCCAGCTGATCGGTGGAACCAAGACGCCGGAGCAGGTGGCTCAGGCCATCACGGAAACGGCGAAGTCGGAGTAACTGCCGCGTGAAGACGACGAGACCCCGGAGCCACCGGCTCCGGGGGTTCACCACGATCCTCCTGTTCCTGCTGCCCGCGCTCGTGCTCTTCTTCGGGCTTGTGGTGGCGCCGATCCTGCTCGCCTTCTACGCGAGCGTCTTCAAGTGGAACGGCATGCGCGGCCTGCCCACCGACTTCGTCGGGCTGGCGAACTTCACCCGCCTGCTGGCGGACGAGGTCTTCCTGGGCGACCTGTGGCGCGGCCTGTTGCTGATCATCCTGTCGCTGGTGGTGCAGCTTCCCCTCTCGCTGGGCATCGCCATGCTGCTCAACCAGAGGATCCGCGGCCGGGCCTTCTTCCGCCTGCTGTTCTTCGCCCCGTACATGCTGTCCGAGGCGATCACCGCGGTCCTGTTCATGATGATCCTGTCGCCGACGGACGGCCTGGCCAACGTCGTCCTGGGCTGGTTCGGGGTCGACCCCCTCGACTGGTTCGCCGACCCGTCGTCGGTGATGATGTCGGTGTTCATCGTCATGACCTGGAAGTACTTCGGCTTCCACATGATCTTGTACATCGCCGGGCGACAGGGCATCCCGCGGGAGCTCACCGAGGCCGCCCAGATCGACGGCGCGACCGGCTGGAAGGTCTTCCGCTACGTCACGCTGCCGCTGCTCGGCCCCACCATCCGCATCAGCGTGTTCCTGTCGGTCATCGGTGCGATCCAGCTGTTCGACCTGGTCTGGATCATCACCGGCGGAGGCCCGTCGCACTCCTCCGAGACCATGGCCGTGACGATGTTCCAGTTCGGTTTCAAGCGCTTCCAGGTCGGCTACGCGAGTGCGATCAGCGTGGTGATGTTCTTCATCAGCCTCGTGTTCGCGCTCTTCTACCAGAGATACGTCATGCGGCGTGACCTCCAAGGAGCCTCCACCGTGCTGCGAGAACAGCGATGAGCACCAACCGCCACAAGCAGTCGCCGGCGTCGGGCGGTCTCCTGCGCAGCCTGTCCCTGCACACGATCGTCGTGATCACGGCGTTGTTCGTCGCTGTCCCGCTGGTGTACGCCGTGCTCGGCGGCTTCAAGACCACCCGGCAGCTCTCCAGCAACCCGATCGGCCTGCCCGACCCCTGGATGCCGGAGAACTACGGGGGCATTCTCGCCTCGGGGTCGTTCTGGCACATGCTCTGGAACAGCACCTACATCGCGGTGCTGACCACGCTCGTGGTCGTCGCGGTCTCGGCGCTGGCGGCCTTCGTGTTCGCCCGGTTCGCCTTCCGTGGCCGCGAGGCGCTGTTCACGATGTTCGCCGCCGGGCTCATGTTCCCGTTCGCGGTGGCGATCCTGCCGCTGTTCGTGCTGCTGCGGATGTTCGGGCTGCTCGACAACCCGCTCGGCGTGATCCTTCCGCAGGCCGCCTTCGGCATGCCGATGACGATCATCATCCTGCGCGGCTTCTTCCGGGCCATCCCGGGAGAGATCGAGGAGGCGGCGATCCTCGACGGGTGCACCCCGTTCGGCTTCTTCTGGCGGATCCTGCTCCCGATGGCCCGGCCCGCGATCGCCACGGTGTCCGTGCTGGCGGTCGTCAACAGCTGGAACCAGTTCATGCTGCCGCTGGTGGTGTTCAGCGACGACGGCCTGTTCACGATCCCGCTGGGCGTCCAGCAGTTCCAGGGGCAGTACGCGACGGACGTCGCCCGGGTCATGGCCTACATCGTGGTCGCGATGCTGCCCGCCCTCGGTTTCTACGCCGTGGCCGAGCGGCAGCTCGTCAGCGGCCTCACCGCGGGGGCCGTCAAGGGCTGAGCCGCGTGTACAGCCGTACGGTGTAGCCGAGCACCCGGAAGGCGCGCTCCTTCCGGTAGCCCTCCCGAAGCAGGTCCCGCTTGGCCGTGTCCCGCGCGGACGCCAGGTCGGCGGGCGCGGGATGCGGGCGGCTCACCACCCACACCCGGGGCGCCGCGCCCAGCGCGGCGACGAGGTCGGCCGCGGGCAGTTCCCGGCCGGCCAGCGTGCCCGACTCCGCGCCGCCGGCCCTGATCGCCGCGTCGCGGACCCCGTCGAACGAGGCGGGGTACGCCTCGGCGACCAGGCGGCGGATCGAGGGCAGGAAGAGCACGGCGTCTCCGGGCCGCCGTCCCGACCCGACGACCCGGGCCGCGGCGGCCGGGTCGTCCGGGCGGCTGTCGATCCGCCGGACGGCGGCCTGGTCCGGCAGGGACGCCGCCAGCAGCAACACCGGCAGCGCCACCGCGGCGGCTGCCCGCGGCGCGATCCGCCACCAACCCCGCCACCCACCCGGCGACCGGCCTGTTGACTGGTTTGGCGACCGGTCCGGCGCCGGTCCGGGCACGAGCTTCACGGCCCGGGCCAGCCCCGCGCCCGTCAGCAGCGCGAGCCCCGCCATCGAGAACAGGACGTAGCGGTCCTGGTAGAAGGGGTGGATCCGCGAGACGGCGATCAGCAGGGCGGGCGGCAGCACGGCGAGCGGCACGGCCACCGCCACGAGCCCCACGGCGTTGGCGCGTCGGTCGCCCAGCCCCGGTGTCAGTCCCGGTGCGAGTCCCGGTGTGAGTCCCAGTGCCAGTCCCAGCAGGACGAGCACGACGGTCGCCGCGAGCGAGAGGCCGGACCCGGCGAACCGCGCCACGAGAGCGCGCACCTCGGGCCAGCCGGGCCGCTCCAGCCATGAGACCTGGTCGCGCTGCCCGAACGCGATCCACGCGAGGGGCAGGACGGCGAGCAGGGCGCACGCGCTCGCTCCGGCCCACCGGAGCGGCACACCCCACCGCCGCGGCCCGTCAGGGACACCGGCGTTCTCGTCCGTCACCTCGTCTCTCGCGGTCCGCCCGCGGGCGGCGATCGCAACCGTGGCCGCGTGCGCCACGAGTGCCAGGGCGGCGAAGAGGTTGAGCAGGCACGCCGCCGCCACCGCGACGGCGTACCAGATCCATCTCCTCGTGCGCGCCGGGTCCTCCAGCGCCCGCGTGAACAGACGCGTGGCCTCCACCACGGCGGCCCCGACCAGCGCGTACGACCGGCCCTCCTGGCCGTAGGCGACGACGGCGGGGGCCGTGCCGTACACGAGGCCCGCGTAGAGGCCGGCCGGGGCGGAGACCAGCCGCCGTCCGATCGCCGCCACGCCGGACGCCGCGACGGCCGTGGCGAGGACGGAGGGAATCCGGATCGCGACCTCCGCCGGGACGGCGTCGCCCACGAGCCGGAGAAGAGGATGGAGCAGCAGGTAGTAGCAGCCGTGCACCGCGTCGACGTTCCCCAGCGTGTGCCAGAGGTCGGGCAGCGGCCTTCCCGCGACGACGTACGTCGTCGCCTCGTCCTGCCACATCGACCCACGCCGGATGCCCCACAGGCAGGCGAGCAGCGCGGCCAGGGCCGGGACGGCCGGCAGGGCCGCGTCGCGAGCGCTCCGCCCGGGGCGGGCGCCGGCGTGGTGCCTGATCCTCACACGTCCTCCGTGTCGTCTGGCTGGTTCGCGTCCCACCCGATGCCCCACAGGGCAACGGGAAGGGGAACGGGGCCTAAGGTGAACCGAACGTGAGGAAAACTCGTAGGGAGAGACACCGATGACGGAGTCCGTCGTCGTCCGTACCGCGACAGAGGCAGACGTTCCCGGACTGCGCGCCGTCGCGGACCACTTCCGGCTTCTCGGCCGGTGGCCGGTGCGGCCGGACTTCCTGGACGCGGAGCGCGACTTCGGCGCCGTGGTCGTCGGCGAGGTGAACGGCACGATCGCGGGCTTCGGCGCGACCCTGCCCCGGGGGAAGATCACGCATCTCGGGGATCTGTTCGTCCTGCCGGACCGCCAGTCGTCGGGAGCGGGCCGGATGATCCTGTCGCGGCTGCTGCCGTCCGGCGCCCCCATGATGACGTTCGCCTCGGCCGACCTCAGGGCGCTCGCCCTGTACGTCCGGAGCGGCATGCGGCCCCGATGTCCCCTGCTCTACCTCAGCCGCCCGGGGAGCGGACGCCCGTCACAGAGCCGCCCCGCACAGAGCGGACGGGCGGCAGGGGCGGGGAGCGAGGCTCCCATGGGGGCCGCCCTCGCGGGCCCGGAGAGCGACCGGTTCGCGCCGGGAGCCCGCGACGTGGACGCGGCGGTGGCTCTGGACGCCCGGATCTCCGGCGGGGAGCGGGCCGCGACCCTCGGCTGGTTCGCGGGCCTGCCCGGCGTGACGGTGCGGGCCGCCGCCTCGGGGTACGCGTTCGTGCGGCTGGCCGGTGACAAGGCCGTCATCGGGCCCGCCGGAGGCGACACCCCCCAGGACTGCGTCGAGGCGGTGCTGGAGGCGGCCGGCGCCTGCTCGGGCGCGGACTCCGTCGAGATCGCGGTGCCGGGCACGCATCCGCTGCTGCCCCTGCTGCTCGACGCCGGATGGCGCATCGACGACCAGGACACGCTGATGACCAGCGAGGACTTTCTCCGTCTCGACTGCTACGTCCCGCACCCCGACCTCGGCTGACCAGCCTGAGCGACACCGCGGTCGGTTCGGAGCGGGCGTGGGCGTCCTGCCCGGCGGGCGAGCCGGGGGCGGGACACCCGGCCTTGGCGACGCTTGGGACGGATGGGATGCCTCCCGTCCCCGGCCAGGGGGACACCGGGGACGGGACGGCTTAGGCGGCCCCTGCGGGAACAGGACGTCCAGCGCGCCGGGCCTGCCGGTACACGGTCGCCGGAACCACGCCGCCCACCGAGACCACCGAGATCACGGAGACCACCGAGATCACGGAGACCACCGAGATCACGGAGACCACCGAGACCACGGAGACCACCCCGACTACCGAGACGACGGTGGAGGCGGTGGCGGCGCGGCGACGGACCGCCGCACTCCCTACGGGATCTTCCGCAGATAGCGGGCCGCGGCCCAGCCGGGGATGCCGTCGGCGGTGTCCACGGCCACCCAGCCGTGGTCGGCGGCGCAGGCTCCGGCGATGTTGCCCTGTGCCGGGCTGATCTTCCCCACGGGGACGTGACCGAGCCCCGCGCTCTCGCGGACGTTGAGGTAACCGCCCTTGTGCACGTGCTTCAGGCGGTAGGCGCACGACAGCGAGGGCCGGCCGCTGAGATCGAGCCTGTGCAGGTAACGGGCGGAGGCGAAGCCGGACGCGCCGTCGGCGGCTCTCACCGCGATCCAGCCGTGGGTGACGGCGCAGGCCCCCGCGAAGCCCCCGTCAGACACCCGCAGCCTGCCGACGGGGGCGTGCCGGCGCCCCGCGCCCCCGCGTACGTGGAGAAAACCTCCCGCGCTCACGCCCCGGAGGCGGTAGGCGCACACGCGTCCGGGGGCCTGCCCGGCCTGGCGCGCGGCCTCCTGGCGGGGGCCGGCGGCCGCGTGCCGCCCGGGGCGCTCCAGCGGGCGGACGGCCTCCCGGTGCGGCACGGTGGCCACGGATCCGCCCGGTGCGGGCGGCCGGGCCGCCGCGAAGCCGTACGCGGGATGGCCGAGCCACCCCGCCGAGGCCCACCCCGTCGAGGCCCACCCCGTCGAGGCCCACACCGCCAGCGCGGGAACGACGATCCTGGCCACTCTCACGATCTCTCCCTTCGGGTCGCGTCGCTCGACGCCCGGCGAGGGGACCCAGGCCTGCTCCACTCACCCGAAGTTGTGATCTGATTACCGTGCGTTTACACCTCGCCCGGCGCCGAGGCCGCATTTTTTACCCGGCTTCGCGTCCGGCGCGGTTCTCACCCGCCGTGACCGCCGTGGAAGGGCGTGGTCACCCCTTCGTACGCCAGGTGCAGCATCATCCCCAGGTCGGCGTGGCTGAGGTTGTGGCAGTGGTTCATCCACAGACCGGGGTTGGCGGCGCGGAACGCGACCTCCCACACCTCCCCGGGCCGTACGTCGAAGGTGTCGAGCCACAGGGGGCTCCCGGTGGGGGCGCGGCCGTCACGCGCGAGCACCAGCACCCGGTGACCGTGGAGATGCCAGGGATGGGTGTCCCTGCCTCGGTTGACCACGGTGAGACGGACGAGGTCGCCCTCCGCGACCACCTGGGTGGGCACGTGGGGATAGGCGCGGCCGTTGATCGTGTGCGCGTAGATGGGCAGTCCGTCCCCGAGCGCGAGCCCCCGGTCGAGCACGAGCGTGAACCGCCGGTCGAAGCGGGACCGCGACGTGTACGGCGTGGACGCCGGCGTGCCGTACCGGGTGAGGTCGAGCTCCGGCCACCCGGCCGCCGCCGCGGCGTCCCCGGCGTCCGTGACGTCGCCGTTTCCGGGGCCGTTCGCCGCGGTCGTGAGCCGTACGGCCTCGGTGCGGTCGTCCACCCGCAGGACCACCGGGCCGGACGGCATGGTGAAGGCGAGGTCGTACCTGCCGCCCGCCGGGAGCCTCAGCCCGGCCCGGCTCAGCGGGCCCGGCCCGCTCAGGTCCGTGCCGTCCACCGCCACCAGCCGGTAGACCGTGCCGGCCAGGGTGAACCGGTGCGGGGTGTTGTCGGTGTCGACCAGGCGGAGCCGCACCGGTGTACCCGGCGCCACCTCCTGGAGGACGGGCTGGTCGTGGTCGCCCACCACGGTCGTGCCCGCGAAGGTGTGCACGGGAAGCATGAGATCCACGCCGGTGGTCGCGGACCCCCTCGGCGTCACGACGAGCATGCCGTAGAGGCCCATCCGTACGCCGATGTCGGACACCTCGTGCGTGTGGTACCAGTAGGTCCCCGTCTGGGCGGCGACGAACCGGTAGACGAACTCACCGCCCGGCGGCACCGCCTCCTGGGTGAGTCCCGGCACGCCGTCCTCTCCCGAAGGCACGTCGTAGCCGTGCCAGTGCAGGGTCACGCCCTCCGTGATGTCCGCGTTGCGCAGCCGCACCTCGACGAGGTCGCCCTGTTCGGCGGTGATCGGCGGACCGGGAACCTGTCCGTCGAAGGTCCAGGCGGCCACCTTCCGACCCGAGGACAGCGTGACCGTCGCCGTGCGCGCCGTCAGCGTGAACCGGCGTACGGTCCCGCCGGGCGCGGGCGCCGACGGTCCGCGCAGATCCGTGACCGGGCGGACGGGAGCGGATGCCTGGGTGGACATGTCATGCCCCGGCATGTCGTGGCCGCCCTCGGCGGTGGCCAGGGCGACTGCTCCGGCGGTGGCGGCGACCGGGGTGGCGGCTTCGGCGGTGGTGGCGGGGAGGAACGTGAGGGCCCCGCCGGCCAGGGCGGCGACGACCGTCGCCGCCGTCGCCGCACGCAGCAGCGGGACCCGCGGGGTCATCGCCCGCCAGGTCAGCAGCACGGCCCCCGCGACGACGGCCAGGAGGATGAGAGCGCTGCCGGGCTCCGCCGGGTACCCCAGCAGGAACGTCTGCACGGGGCCGGCCGCCGCCGCGTACCCGGCTCCGAGCAGGGGGATCACCACCGCGGGCGACCTCGCGGCGTCCCGGCCGGCCTCCGAGGCCGCGCGGGACGCGGCCAGCAGACGCGGCCCGGCCGTCACGGCGGCGACGACACTCGCCGTCAGGAGGAGCGGCAGGGCGATCGTGACCTTCTCCTGGACGAACCACCAGCCGGCCCCGGCCAGCGCGAGGACGGACCCGGCCCGGGCCGGTGACGCGACCAAGGCCCCCGCCATCAGGGCCGCGGCCGTCCTCGGGCGTCGGGCGGCGGCCGCCGCCCCCGCGCCGACCCACGCCGCCGCGGCCAGGACCGAGACGAGCAGGTCGAGCACCATGAGCCGGTCGGTGGTCACGACGCGCGCACCGCCGGGCCGTCCACGGCGCCTTCCTCGACCCGCGCGGGGCCGGCCGACGCGAGCCGACGAGCCCGGCCGAACACCGTGCCGCAGACGCCCATCACCGCCATGCCGTTGAGGGCGTGCAGCCCGAGGATCGCCAGGGAGAGCGGGGTGGTGTTGCCCGCGGCGTCCTCGAACGCGCCGCCGAGCACGACGATCAGCGCCTGTACGACGACCAGGCCGACCGGCAGGACGGTCAGGCCGATCAGCCGTCCCGGCGCCCGGGCCGCCGCCGCGGCGGCGGTGGCCACCAGCGACAGTACGGGGATGACCAGCATGCCGTTCATGCTGTGTGCGGCGAACGAGGAGTCGTCCTGTGGTTTGTCGAACGCGCCGACTGCCGCGAGGTACATCTGGACGACGGCGGCGGCGAGCAGCAGTCCCGCGAATACGGCGTAGACCTTGCGCACGGCGGTGCTCCCTTCGATGAGCGGACTGTGGGGATCACCGGGATCGTGTCCCATGTCGAACCGGCGCGTCGTCCCTCCGTGAGAGACACGTCGGCTACCGCTCGGGGAGTACGCGGGCGGGTCTTCCGCCCGGCCGCGTACTCCCCGGCGGCGCTCCGATCGTCCTCGCCGCCGGCCGCCCGCGTCGTCGCACGCCGGAAGGCGCTTGCGGCTACCGCCGCCGCATCAGCGGCGCGTCCCACTACCGCTCGGGGAGTACGCGGTCACTGCGGCCAGTTGGCGATGATGCCGGGGGTGATGGCGTCGCTGTGGCAGTTCAGCGTCGCGTGGCGGGCCCGGTCCACGACGCAGACCTTGACGTCCACGCGCTTGATCTGGCCGTCCGACGACAGCCGGAACGTGCTCCGGGGCGCGCAGGTCGTCCGCGGCAGGGCCCAGCCGGTGCCGCCGCCTATGTAGTGGAAGCGCGCCCGGACGTAGGCGCAGTGGCCGCCGTGCGCGTCACGGTCGTGGAGGCTGCCGGAGACGACGAAGGTCTCCGCGCTGAACCGGGTGATCCAGACGTCGGCCTTGGCGTAACCGCGGTGCCCGGCCCGCGACCGCACCGGCCCCCAGTGGATGAGCGGCGCCGCGGCGGACCGGGTCCTCGCGGCCGATGCCGTGGTGGTCTGTGCCGGGGCGGCCTGTGTCGGGGCGGCCTGTGTGAAGGCGGCCTGGGTCGCGGTCCTGGGCGTGGCGGCGTGGGCCGGAGCGGCCAGCGGGCCCAGGGCCGACACGGCCGCCAGCAGTCCGCCGATGACGAGGTTCTTGCTCATGTCGGCCGACCCTAGGGCCGGCGCCTTGGAGGGACCTTGCAGCCGTCTTGTCCCCGGACAGTGCGGGCCTGCCCCTCCGCACACCGGCCCGCGCACCGGCCCGCGCACCGGCCCGAACACCGGCCCGCACGGCTCCCGCGGGCGTCCTCCCGGACGGAGGGCCGGTGTGGACCAGGCGGTGCGGTGACGGGTTCGTCATCCGCCGCGCAGCAGGTCTTCGGCCTGTTCCACCACCTCGTCGACCGTGACCCCGGTCACCCACGACTCGTCGTGCGGGCACCGCCCCGCACGCGGGTCGAGCCCGCTGACGCCGCAGACCGGGCACTCGGCGGTCCAGGACATCAGGGACCGATGCCGGGTGCGGGTGAGCGGCCCGGCGTTGATGAGGTTGCCGCACCAGTAGACGCCCACGGTCGCGGTCCCCACCGCCGCGGCCAGATGCCGCGGGCCGGTGTCGTTGGAGATCACCAGGTCGCACCGTTCGTAGAGCGCGGCCAGGCCGCTGACGCCGAGGGTGCCGACGGCCATGACGGCGGGCCGCCGCATCGCCGCCGCCACCTTCTCGACCACCTCGCGCTCCGCCTCGACACCGGTGATCACCACAGGCCGGCCGAGCCGGTCGGCGGCCTCGGCGAAGTGACGCGCCGGCCAGCGTCGCCGCGGATCGGTCGCCCCCGGGTGGATGGCCACCAGGCCGGGTGGCGGCTCGCCGTACACGCGGGCCAGTTCGGCCCGGTCGGCGTCCGTCACGGCGATCCGCGGATCGAGCACCTCCGACGTCCCGCCGACCAGCGCCGCCACCTCCAGGTAGCGGAGGGTCTCGTGCTGGAAGTAGACGTACGGCACCCAGAGGTCGAGTCGCTCGGCGTCCGGCGAGCACAGCCCGGCCGTGACCCGGGCGCCGATCGCCCTGACGAACGGATTCGAGTAACGGCCGCCGCCGTGGATCTGCACGGCGAGGTCGAACCGCCGCTCGCGCAGTTCCTCGAACAGGCTCTCCGGGGCCGCGTGGCCGCTCGCGGCCGAGGAGACGCCCGAGATGGGCGGCAGGGCGACGACGTCGTCCACCGGACTCGGCCTGCCCGCCAGGAAACGCGCGTGCCAGGACCTGGCGAGGAGGGTCAGCCGCGCCCCCGGATAGGCCCGGCGCAGCGCCTCCAGGGCGGGCATGGCGAGGACCAGGTCACCGAGGGCGTTGGCCCGCAGGACCGCGATCCGGCCCACCCCCTCGATCACGCCGCCCATCGCCGTCCCCGTCGCCGGGCCCCCGTCTCAGGGCCGATCACCGTCCCAGTCGCGGTGCCGGTCGCGGTGCCGGTAGGCGGGTCGATCGGCGTGGCCATCACCGCGCCCCTGCCGCCGCCTCGAAGACGTAGTCGTAGCACTCGGCGCCGCGGTCGGTGATCGTCGTGGGCAGTTCGAGGTGGTACGCCCGGCTCGGCAGCAGTCCCGCCCCGCCGTACCTCTCCATGACGCGCAGTTGCGCGGCCACGTCCTCACCCGCGTGCCGGGGCGGCACCGAGCGCCAGAAGTCGAACCCGCCGCACTCCAGCAGCCGTTCCCGGTCGTACAGCACGCAGCCGCCGATCCACGCCACCTTGTACGGCCGCCACTCGCGGGGGCCCGGGGCGCCGATGTGCTCCTGTGCGAGGTGCAGCGGATTGGACGCGTTGTGCAGGGTCCACCGCCGCCAGGCCGGCGACTCCCGGCGCACCCGTTCGGGCCGTACGCCGCCGGTCCACTCCTCGTACGGCGCGAGTTCGGCCGGGCGTACGTCGTCGCGGTAGGACAGCCCGTGCAGGGCGAAGCCGACGAACCCGCAGCGCAGGCCGTTCATCGCCGCCAGCAGGACCTCGATCGCCTCCGGCTCCAGCCAGACGTCGTCGTCCAGGTAGAGCGCGAGCCGCCGATCGGCCCGGTCGAGCAGGAACGCCCGCTGCTCCGCCATGCCCCGCGCGGGCAGGTGACGACGGACGTCCACGGGCCGGTCACGGTGGCCGAGGATCCGCACCTGCGCGGCCACCAGCCGGTCCCCGGCGACCGGCTCCCGCGACTGGTCCGAGATCACGACGCGGAACCCCGGCACGGTCTGCGCCGCCAGACCCGCCAGCGTGACGGCGAGCGCACCGGGGCGATCCCTGGTGGGCACGAGAACGTCGAGGTCGGACGGGGTGAACATGCGCGGCTGATACCCCTGGGGTCGTACGGCAAACAGCCCCGCCGAGCGGCCGCCCTGCGAACGGACGGAGGGAAGGTGACGGTCAGGTGGGGTGGTCGGAGAGGCGGTCGGGGCGCCGGAAACTGATCCGGCGGCGTCCCGGGCACCCGTTCGGGCCGCGTTTTCCGGCGGCGTCGTCGGACGGCTGCGGCCGCCCGTTCGTGTGCGCCGGGCCGTGCGCCTCCGCGCAGTGGGGCTCGGCCGGGCCGCCGATGGCCAGCAGGTCCGGAGGGGCGTGGTCGACCTGGAGGGTGGTGTGGGCGATGCCGTACTCGTCGTGGACCATCCGCTGGGCGGCCTGTCGTACGGCGTGGCAGTCGGAGCCGGGGGCGACCAGGATGTGCGCGGACATCGCCGGGTAGCCGGAGGTGACCTCCCAGATGTGGAGGTCGTGCACCTCGACCACATGCTCCAGAGCGGCGGTCCTGCGGCCGATCTCGGCGGGGCTCATGCCCGCGGGGGCGGCCTCCATGAAGACCCGTCCGGAGTCGCGCACCAGGCCCCACCCGGCCTTGAGCATCAGGGCGGCCACGACCAGCGCGGCCAGGGCGTCGGCCCGGCTCCAGCCGGTGGCCCACACCACCGCGCCGGCGGCCGTGGTCGCGATGAACGCGAACAGGTCGTTCAGGATGTGCTGGAAAGCGCCCTCGACGTTGAGGCTCGACCGGTTCGCCCTGCTCAGCAGCCAGGTCGCGGCGAGGTTGACCACGATCCCGGCGAGACCCGTGGCGACCACGTACGCTCCCGCCACCTCGGGCGGCTCGATCAGCCGGCGTACGCCCTCGTAGACGAAGTAGACGCTGAGCAGCAGCAGCGTGATGCCGTTGATCTGCGCGGAGATGATCTCCGCGCGTTTGAGGCCGTACGTGAAGCCGCCCTGGGGAGGCCGGGCGGCGATCCGCATGGCCACGATCGCGAAGGCGATCGCGATCGCGTCGGTGAGCATGTGCCCGGCGTCGGACACCAGGGCGAGGGAGTGCGCGACGACGCCGACGACGACCTCGGCCGCCATGAAGCCCAGGATGAGCACCAGCGCGGCGGTCAGCAGCCGCCGGTCGGCCTCGGCGCTGACCGCGTGACCGTGCCCGTGACCGTGCGCATGCCCGTGCCCGTGCCCTTGTGCCTGTCCCGTCCCGCGTCGGTGTCCCTGCGGGGGTTCGTGCCCTGTGCCGGTATCACCCATGCCGGTCTCACCCATCGTCTCGGTCCTTCTCCTCATGCGTGAGGTGCGTGATCGCCAGATCGAACAGCAGTCGCACGTGCGAGTCCGCGAGGCGGTAGTAGGCCATCCTTCCCGTGCGCCGTACCTTCACCACGTTGTGGGCCCGCAGCAGGCGCAGGGCGTGGGACGCCGCGGACATGCTGTGCCCGGTGGCCGCGGCGAGGTCGCACACGCACATCTCGCCGCCTTCGAGCAGCGCCGCGATCAGCCGCAGCCGTCCGGGGTCGGACAGCAGCCCGAAGATCTGCGCCAGGTCCTCCATCGTCTCCGGGCCCGGCATGACCCGCCTGACGCTCTCCACCCGGTCCGCGTCGACCACGGGGAGCGCGCAGGAATCGGCGGTCTCGATGTCCACAACGATTGAACGGTCGTTCACATGAAGAAGTTTAGATGACCGGACCATGCTGTCAACGACGCACCGCCCGGGAGGTCCGCTCCAGGGGGTGGTGATGGACCGATCCACCCAAGAGGATCTTAATTTCGCAGGTGGTGGCGGCAATTGGGCCTTCACTGTTAGGAAAGCTTCTTTTATATTTGCGCCACCCCCAGCAGTGAGGAGCACCACATGCGAAGAGCGCTGACCTTCCTCGCGACGGCGTCGGTCGTCATCGGTGCCACCGTGTTCATCGCCTCGCCCGCTCAGGCGCACGGGTACATCTCGTCGCCGCCGAGCCGGCAGGCGATGTGCGCGCAGGGCCGCGTCCCCAACTGCGGCGACATCGTGTACGAACCCCAGAGCGTGGAAGGACCGAAGGGGCTGCGCAGCTGCAGCGGCGGCAACGCCCGGTTCGCCCAGCTCGACGACGAGAGCAGGCCGTGGCCCGCGACCAGCGTCGGCAACACCGTCACCTTCACCTGGTCGCTGACCGCCCGCCACTCGACGAGCACGTGGGAGTACTACATCGGCGGCACGCGGATCGCCGTCTTCGACGACCACGGCGCGCAGCCGCCGGCCACCGTCAGCCACAGCGTGAACCTCGGCGGCCGCACGGGCCGGCAGAAGGTCCTCGCCATCTGGAACGTGGCCGACACGACGAACGCCTTCTACGCCTGCGTCGACCTCCAGATCGGTTCGGGCGGGACGCCCAGCCCGAGCCCGTCCCCGACGCCGCCGCGCACCCCCTCGCCCAGCCCGTCTCCCAGCGCCTCTCCCACGCGCCGTCCCTCGCCGACCCCGACCGTTCCGGGCGGCACCTGGGCGGCCGGTACGGCGTACAAGGTGGGAGACCGGGTCACGTACGCGGGTGTGACCTACCGGTGCATCCAGGCGCACACCGCGCTCACCGGCTGGGAGCCGCCGAACGTCCCGGCGCTCTGGCAGCGGGTCTGACCCTGGGCCCGGCTGCTCTGACGCGGACCCGTGCTCCCCGCGGGCACGGGCCCGCGTACGGCCGTACGCGATTCAGGCGACGTGGACGTGTACCTCGGCGCCGTGCGCGAAGGCCCGGGAGTACGGGCACATGCGATGGGTCTCGTCCACCAGCCGCCGGGCGGTCTCGGGTTCGACCCCCGGCAGGCGTACGGTCACGTCCGTACTGATCGTGTAGTCGTCGGCGGCGCCCCGCTTGCGCAGCGTGACGGAGGCGTCGACGGTGGCGTCGGCGGTCCGGGTGCCCTGCCGTCCGGCGACCAGGGTCAGCGAGTTGTGGAAGCACGACGCGTACGCCGCCGCGAGCAGTTGCTCGGGGTTGGTCTCCCCACCGGGCCCGCCCAGCTCCGGGGGCGCCTTGATGCGCACGTCGAGCAGGCCGTCGTCGGATGCCACCTTCCCCAGGGCGGACGAGGCGCGGGCCGTGTAGAGGCCGTCGTACGATCCGTCGCCCCCGCGCTCGCCCCGCCGCTCCCGCCCCGGCCGGCCTTCCCGGACCAGGCCCGGCCGCGCCGCCTCGCCGGCCCGCCCACCCGTCCGGTCCTCCGGCCGGTCGTCGGGGTGCATGAGCCCGGTGAGCTCCGCCTCCACCCCGGGGCCCGAATAGTCGGGCCCCGGCGCCCGGTCGCCCGGCCGGTGAGTGAATCGCCGTATTTCCTCGCTCATCGCGTTTCCCCCGTCATGGATCGGCGGGTGGCCTACCCCCCTGACCTGCCCGATATCGGAATCCAGGGGCAAAAATTCACCTGTGCTACCGTCCCCGCAGGATCTGGGCGATGAGGAGTGGATCGGTATGAGCGGTGTTCGGTGGGGCATCCTCGGCACGGCGAACATCGCCGCCTGGGCGTTCCTCCCGGCGTTGCGCGAGGCGGGCGGCGGCACGGCCGCCCTCGTGGCGGGTCGCGACCTCGCACGGGCCGAGGCGTACGCCGGGGAGAACGGCGTCGAGCGTGCCGTGCACGGGTACGAGGCCGTGATCGAGGACCCGGACATCGACGCGGTCTACGTCCCGCTCCCGAACGCCCTGCACGCGCAGTGGACGATCGCCGCCCTGGAGGCGGGCAAGGCCGTGCTGTGCGAGAAGCCGCTGTGCCTGACGGCCGCGGAGGCCGAGAACGTGATCGACGTGGCCCGCCGGTCGGCCCGCCCGCTCTGGGAGGCGTTCGTCTTCCCGTTCCACCCGCAGACGGCCCGGCTGCGCGACCTCCTCGAACAGGGCGTCATCGGCGACCTGCGGGAGATCTGGTCGTCCTTCCACTTCCGGCTTGAGGGCGCGGAGAACATCCGGCTCGACGCGGCCCTCGGCGGCGGCGCCCTCTACGACGTGGGCTGCTACTCCGTACGGTTCGCGCAACTGCTGTTCGGCCGCGAGGCCGTGGCCGGTCACGCCGCCACTGTCAAGGGCGAGGCAGGGGTGGACATCGAGACCGCCGGAGTGCTCGAATTCGATCCCGGCCGCCTGCTGCTGAGCTGCAGCTTCGACCTGCCGTCCACGACGTACGCCCGGCTGGTCGGCACCGGCGGGGAGATCCGCCTGACCAATCCCTTCCACCCGAAACCGCACGACGTGCTGGAGGTCTGGCGCGAGGAGCGGCTGGTCGAGCGGCACGAGCCGGGGGAGGGTTCGACGTTCTCCTGGGGCATCCGCCACATCCACGAGGTGCTGCGTGGCGAGGCCGAGCCCCGGCACACCGCCGTCGACGATTCCCTCGGCACCGCCCGCGCCCTCGATTTGCTCCGCTGACCACACCTCCCCGGTCTCGAAGCCGCCCTCACCTCCCTGCTCGGCTGAGCCTCAGCCGAGTCGATCCTCGTCGACCAGGACTCTCGCCTCGGCCTACCGGTCGATTCGACCCGAGGCCCGCTGCACGCCGGTTCTGCTTGGCTGTTCAGCCGTACCAGGCGACGTGAATGATCTCCACCAGGCGTCGATACTCGACGATCAGGTAAGTGACCATGCCAGAACCGCCGTCCCCGAAGTCGTCCACCTGCTTGCTTTTGCCGACCGAGTACATCTAGAGGCCGAGATCTACGCCGAGCTGGGATGCCCGTTCGGCTAGGACCTCCCGGAACGGTCTCCCCGGCACGTATTCGCCGCTTTCGACCTGTTCTTGCACGCGAGCGCCGTGTTCCAGGACCGCTTCGTACTCCCCGGCGACCTTCATCCTGGCCATGTGCCACCAATGTGCGAGCAGGGCGTTGACGGGAGCGAGGTCCAGTTCTTCGGTGGCCTTGGCCATGGCCCGCCGATGGTCCAGGTCGAAGTAGTCGCGATCGGTGGGAGGAAGGCACGCACGGATGTTGCGTGGAGTCCGATCGGCCATCAGGGACTCCACGATCTGGTCAGGGCTCCGACCGCTGGTCATCTCGTGCGACCCGGCTGTCATGTGCTTCCCCCTCACGATCACGGTAGCCCCGGGTGACACCTCGAACCGAGCTTAGCCGTCAGGGCCGACAAGCCTGGCGGAACCTCGGGACGATGATGCCGGGAAGATGTGACGGGATAGATCTGCAGCGTGGCGGCACCCGGAGAAATGCGGCCTGCCCGTCAGGGGTGCTTGTCCGCGAGGGCGAGCTGGGTGAGGTAACGCTTGACGATGCGTCCGCCGTAACGGCCGTCGATGAGAGCCGCGATGCAGCCGAGCAGCCCCGCGCGGGCCTCGGCGGGCAGGGCGCGGTGGCCGGAGTAGGTATTGAGCAGGTCGAGATACTCCCGCGTCGTGTAGGCGTGGTCCCACTCGTAGCGATGGAACCGCACCGGCCCGAAGCGGCCGGAGTCGTCGATCTCGCCGCTGTCGTACGGGATGTCGCTCGCGGGCGTCAACCGCAGGCCGGGCGGCGTGGCGGGGTCCCACCGCTCGTAGCAGCGCTGCACCTCGGCGAAGAACGCCTCGCTGCCACCGGCGACGTGCTCGGTCGAGACGACGGCCAGCAGGCCGCCCGGTCTCAAGGCGTCGGCCGACCTGCCCACCCGTGTGGCGGGATCGAGCCAGTGGAAGCTGGTGGCGGCGAAGACGACGTCGAACGGCTCCGGCGGCAGCGGCCACTCCTCGAAGGTCGCGTTGACCACCTCCACGCCGGTGAACCGGGCGAGCTTGCGGCGGGCGAGCGCCGCCATCTCGGCCCCCAATTCGACCGCCGTGACCGCGCAGCCGCGCCCGGCGAGGGCGACCGTGGCCTGACCGGTGCCGCAACCAATCTCCAGCACCCGGCTGCCTTGGGGAATGTGCTCGAACATCGCGGGCGGGTAGCCGGGCCGCGTCCGGTCGTACAGGGCGGCGTCCTCGGTGAAGGTACGGCGCAGCATCAGCCGGTCGTCGTCGTTCACGCCCGGCTACCAGAGCAAAGGGTTTCGCGGTTGAAGAGCGCCGGCCTCGTCACACCAGGTCACGTTACCGGCCACGCTCCTGACGATCACGTGGTTATTCCGGGTGGCACCTTGATCGACCGCACGGGCCCGGCCGAGGGCCAGGAGGCGCTCTGTGCCGACGGCGCGCAGGGCGGGAGGTTCGCGGCTCAGTCGCGTACGACACCGGCGATGACGGTGTTCACCATCTTGTGCACGGCGTCGGCCTGGGGCGGACCGCCGTCGCGGTCGGCGAACAGCAGGTGTGAGGCGCCGAGCAGCGTGGGAGCGAGCGTGTCGACGTCGGCGTCCGCCGTGATCCGGCCCAGATCGCGCTCGGCGGCGAGGTAGGCGGCGAGCATGGCCGCGGCCTCCGTCAGGAGTGGAAGGCCCTGGCCAGGCCTGGCCTGACGTAACCGGGCGCGCAGGCCGTCCCGGGAGATGATCAGGCCGACGACCGCGACGGCGACCGAACCGAACAGGTCCGTCAGCACGTCGGTGAGGTTGCCGGCGACGGTGCCGGTCCCGGCGGACTCTTGCAGAGCGGCGGCCTGCCGGTCGATCCTGGCGATGCCGTCGAGCACCAACTCGGCGAGGAAGGCGTCGAAGTCGGCGAAGTGCCGGTGCAGGACACCCTTGGCGCAGCCCGCCTCGGTGGTGACCGCCCGGCTGGTCAGCGCACTCGGTCCGTCCCTGAGCAGCACGCGCTCGGCGGCGTCGAACAACTGCGTGCGTACGTCGCGGAGGGCCACTCCCGTCGGCACCGTTCGTCCCTCCTCTCCGCCACGATCGACTTTACCGGTGCCGCCTCCTCGGTCTTCGAAGCCGGAGGACCGAGTGTGCGACTCCACCACCGTGGACGGATACGAAGGTCAGGTCGTCGCCGGGTCCGCTACTCGGTGAACAACTCCTGGGCCGAGGTGACGGTGACGGCCCGGCGTACCCAGGTCCGCAACTGGTCCAGGTCCTGGCAGCGGCGGATCCGCTCGCGTACGTCGTCGGGAACCTCCAGACCCCGGGCCTCCAGCACGTTGAGGATCGCGTCACTCTCGCCTTTGGCGAGCCAGTGGGAGAAGTACTTCTCGCCGAGGTGCTCGAAGTCCTGAATGGTGGTCACCATCTCCTCCAGACGCTTGACAGTAACTGCGGGTAGCGAACTGAACACGTAGTCCAAATATACCGTCGCCCGGTCCTCGTCAAGCGTCGTGAGTCCGGCCAGCAGCGCTTCCAGGGCGGGCCCGTCCTCGGCTTCCTCGGGGTGGGCCACGACCGACATGACCGCGAGTTCCGGGCAGGTGCGCGCGGCCTCGGGGTCGGTGACGAGCGGGATGTCGCCGGGCTCGATCGCCAGCGGGGTGATGACGCCGCCCGGGCCCAGGCCGATGGCCTGCCGGCACCAGCGGGCGGTGGCCCGGTCGGGGCAGATGACCAGCAGCGCGGTGTCGCACTTGTAGCGGGAGCGCAGCGTCGTGACGTAGACCGGCCAGCTGAACCGCTTGCCCCGGTCGTGGCCGCGCTGCACCTCCACGATCACGGCCAACATCGCCGCTCCGGCCTCGTCGCGGACCACGACGACCGAGTCGGCGCGGCGTTCGACCGGCACCGGCTGGGTGCTGTCCACCGACTCCACCCGGGCGGCCGTGAAGGGCGGGATCGGGGTCCCGGTCGCGACGTGGAGAAGTTCCAGCGCGGTTTCCGGCCGGTTGTGGATGAGGGCGATGGGCATCTCGTGGTCGAGTCCTGGCATGGACTGCATATTACTTTGAGTCGTCGACTGATCACTCTAAGTTCGGAAACGACGCCGAGGGTGAACGTCGTTGACGAGTGGGCATGTGCCCACTATAAGTGGGCGCATGCCCACTTTTGAAGGTGCACCCCACAAGGCCAGGCAGATGGCGGAGTCGTTCGGTGTGGACGCCGAGCGGTACGACCGCACCCGGCCCGCGTATCCCGACGCCATGGTTGAGCGGATCGTCGCCGCCAGTCCCGGGCCCGAGGTTCTCGACGTCGGCTGCGGCACCGGCCTCGCGGCACGGCAGTTCCGGTCGGCGGGCTGCCGGGTGCTCGGCGTCGAACCCGACGCGCGGATGGCCGCCTTCGCACGCCGCGGCGGGATCGAGGTCGAGGTGGCGACGTTCGAGGCCTGGCACCCCGCCGGCCGGACGTTCGACGCGGTCGTCGCCGGGACCGCCTGGCACTGGGTCGATCCGGTCGCCGGAGCGGTCAAGGCCGCCGAGGTGCTGCGTCCCGGTGGCCGGTTGGCGGCGTTCTGGCACGTGTTCGAGCCGCCGCCCGCCGTGTCGGAGTCCCTCGCCGCGGTCTACCGGAAGGTGCTGCCCGGCTTCCCGCCACAGGACGGCGCGCGGCCGAAGTCGGCCCTCGACGGATACCGGCCGCTGCTGGACAAGGCCGCCGACGGTATCCGGGGGGCGGGCGCGTTCGGCGAGCCCGAGGAGTGGCGGTTCGACTGGCAGCGGTTCTACACGCGCGATGAGTGGCTGGACCAGTTGCCCACGTCCGGCCTGCTGACCCGGCTCCCGCCGGACACGCTGTCGGAGCTGCTCGCCGAGGTCGGGGCCGCGATCGACGCGATCGGAGGCGGCTTCACCGTGGCCTACGTCACGGTGGTGGTCACCGCCGCGCGCCTCTGACCCGTACGGCGGAATGCCCGGAGACGGAGGTGATGCTCATCGAGACGGCACCCGGTCGCCATCGGGAAATCAACTCGGTGTAATGGCGCGTGGTCAGGTTCGGGTCGTAGGACGCCTCCCGACACCCGAGGAGAACCATGCGCCGGCGACTCGGCCTTATCGTCGCACTCGTCCTGACCCTTCTCACTCCCGTCGTTCCGGCCGCGGCGGCCTCGCGGCCGCTGGTGGTCGCCCATCGCGGCGCGTCGGCGTACGCGCCCGAGAACACCCTCGCCGCGTTCCGGCTGGCCCGGGACCAGGGCGCCGACATGTTCGAACTCGACGTGCAGGAGACCGAGGACCACCACCTGGTGCTGATGCACGACACGACGCTCAGCCGTACGACCGACGTGGAGAAGGTCTTTCCCGGCCGGTCGCCGTGGCGGGTCGGCGACCTCACGCTGGCCGAGATCCGCGGGCTGGACGCCGGCTCGTGGTTCTCCCGGAAGTACGCGGGAGAGCGGGTGCCGACACTCGGCGAGACGCTGCGCGAGATGCGCGGCAGCGGGCTCGCGTTGCTGCTGGAGATCAAGGAGCCGCGGCTCTACCCGGGAATCGAGGCCCGGGTGGCCGAGGAGATCGGGCGCGACCCGGGCTGGCGGGGCCGGATTGTGGTGCAGTCGTTCGACTGGGAGTCGATGCGCCGGTTCCACCGCCTCGTGCCCGGGGTGCCGATCGGCCTGCTCGGCACGCCGCCGGTCGCGGACCTGCCCCGCCTGGCGGCGTTCGCCGACCAGATCAACCCGCCGTACGCCGGTGTCACGGCCGGCTACGTCCGCCGCGTCCACAGGCTGGGGATGAAGGTCCTCGCGTGGACGGTGGACGCGCCCGCCGCCGTACGCCGCCTGACCGGCGCGGGAGTGGACGGCGTCATCACCAACAGGCCGGACGTCGCACGGGAAGTGGCCGGCTGATGGTGTTGGCCTGACCGGGACGCGGGCAGATGTCCCTCCCGCGCGTTGAAGGGAGGAGCCCATGGGACGAGGTGTGGACTTCGCCAGAGCCGAGTCGCTGGACGATGTCGAACAGGAGCTCACCGAGGCCGAACGCGAACGGCTGCGCGAGATCACCGAGGAGCGTGACGAGAACGCCGGTTAGCGCGGAGCGGGTCGTCCCGCTGCCGGAGGCCGTACGGCGGGCCGGCGCGGCCCTCGCGCATCTGGGCCTGACACCCGACCTGGTGGACATGGGCGAGGGCCGTGAGCCGGCCGCCTGGCACTGCCGCCTGCGCGGGCCGGACGGTGTCCCGGCGCCGTCGGCGGAGGGCATGGGCAAGGGACGGCGCGCGGAGGCCCGTGCCGGCGCCCTGTTCGAGGCGCTGGAGCACTACCTGACGGGCCCGGCGCTGTTCGACCCGGCGGCGGTGGAACCCGTCGAACCGGCCAGGATCGCGGCCGGGCCGCTGCGGGCGGACGCGTCCGCCGTCCTGCTCGACGGCCGATGCGCCGCGCCGCTGGCCTGTCATCGGTATCGGGGACCCGGGGGCGCCGTCCCGGTGCCCCTGTTCCTGTCCGCCCCCTGGTACGTCGAGGCGGACGCGGGGCGGCTGCGCGAGCGGGCGGGTGACGCCCATGACTACACCGGTCTGATGAGGTACAGCTGCAACAGCGGATCGGCCGTGGGCGTCACCGCGACGGAGGCGCTGCTGCACGCGCTCAACGAGACGGTCGAGCGCGACGCGCTCTCCCTGCTGCTGGTGCGCGCCTTCCTCGGCACGGGCGAACGGCTGTCGGTCGTCGATCCGCGCACCCTGCCGCCCGAGCTCGCCCGCGCGTACGCCGTGGCCGGTCAGGTCGCCGGAGCGCCCGTCCACCTGCTGGACATCACCGGTGATCTGAAGGTTCCCACCATGCTCGCCTACGTCGCGCCGACGCCGGACCGCCCGCACCGGCGCGGAGCCGGAACCTCCCTGAGCCCCGCTCACGCCGCGTGGCGGGCGCTCACCGAGCTTGTGCAGACCACGGTGGGCGAGCGCATCCAGCGCCGGGGGGACGCGGAGCGGCTCGCCCGGTATCCCGAACTGCTGGCGTGCGGGCGTTTCGACCTCACCGAGCATCTGCGTGCGGCCCGTGCGGTTCCCTTCCCCGAGGACGGAGCACGGCCGGGCCGTCCCCGGGACCAGCTCCGCGAAGTGGCCGCCCGCCTCGGCGCGCGCGGCTACACCCCGCTCACGCGTACGGTGGCCGTTCTTCCCGGGCGGATAACGGCCGTGCACGTCGTCGTGCCGGGCCTGGAGCGCTTCATGCTGGTCGTGGAGGGCAACCTCGTCCTGCCGGGCCCCCGGGGCCGGGCCGCCGTACGGGCCGCGGACGCCGGGCGGAGTGATCTACCGGAGGCTTGACCTGCCCGCGCGCAGGTGTACGAGCACTTTTCCACAATGGGCGGATTCCCTTCTTACTCTTCCGGCAGAGCGGCTCGCATGATGGCCTTGTGGAGAGGTCGCGGTGGCATCGGCGGCACCACACGAGGACCTCGGTGGTGCTGGGGATCCTGTTCCTGGCCCTGGCGCTGGTGCTCCTGCTGCTGAACCTCAATCTGCTGCTGCCGAAATCGACGCCCCGCCTGATAGCGCTGAACGTCGCGCAGCTCATGGCCACGGCGACCGGCATCGTGGGCCTGGTGAACGGGGGCGTGCAGTTCGTGTCCTGGTGGGTCAGGTCCAGGAGACCCTCACCGGCCCCCACCCGGAGCGATGTCGACAACGCCAAGGACGCCCTCGCCGGTCTCGTGGCCGAGCAGTGGAGGGACGAGACGATCCTGAGGTCGCTGGCGGACCCCGAGCCCATTCCGGTGCCGTGGCGGTCGACGGAGCACGCCGAGCTCATGGACCACCCCCGCATGATCGCCAAGGACTTCGTCAGCTTTCCCAGCCTGAACGCGGACCTCGCCGGCATGGCGGCCGACTTCCGCGCGCTGCGATGCCGTCGTCTGGTCATCATCGGGGGCCCGGGATCGGGCAAGACGACCCTCGCCGTGCAACTGCTGATGGAACTGCTACGGACGCGGCTCCCAGATGAGCCCGTTCCCGTGCTGCTGTCCGCGGCACGCTGGGACGCCGAGGTCCATCCCCGATTACAGGACTGGCTGGCCGACTGCCTCGCCGTCGACTACCCGGCGCTGACGGCGGACGAGTACGGTCCCGACGCCGCGAAGACGCTGACGGCGCGCGGCGAGGTCCTGCCGGTCCTCGACGGCCTGGACGAACTGCCGGGACAGGCACGGGCCGGGGTGCTCAAGGCGCTCAACCACTCGATGAGCGGCCGCGACCAGTTGATCCTGACCTGCCGTACGGAGCAGTTCGCCGAGTCCGTCGACCTGCTGGGAGACGTGCTGACCGCGGCGGCGGTCATCGAGCCGGGGGAGATCACCGCCGACACGGCCGCCGACTACCTCCAGGCGTGCCTGCCGCCCAGGCCGCACCCCGCCTGGCTCAACGTGCTGGACGCGCTGAGGAAGGGGAACGCGCCCGCCCTCGCCGAGGTGGCCGCGACCCCACTGGGGCTCTGGCTCGTCCGGTCCGCCTACGTCGTCACCCGCCAGGACCCCGCGCCGCTGCTCGAACTCGGGCGGGCGGACGCGGCCCGTCTCTACGACCACCTGTGCGAGCGGTTCATTCCCGCCCTCGTCGGCTCGCGTACCCCCGCCGCGGACGCCGACGAACCGTTCCGGCCCCGGCACGCCTGGGACCCGGAGCACGTGCGGCACTGGCTCGCCTACCTGTCGGGTCAGATCCTGACCGTCGGGGAGGACACGCGCAACGTCGCCTGGTGGCATCTCGCGCGGTACGCCTCCACGCGGGCGGTCCGGCTCGCGGTCAGTGTCGCCAGCGGAACCCTGGCGGGCATCCCGATCGCGGTGGTGACCCACACGCCGGCCGCCGGAGCGCTGATCGGCCTGGTGTCCGCGATCGCCGTGCTGGTCATGACGAGGTCGTGGTTCACCGAGCCGCCGGGTCATGCCGACTTCAAGGTGCGCGGCCGGCTGGCCACGCTCGGCCGCACGCTGGCGGAAGCCGTCGTGGCCGCCCTGCTGGGCGCGCTCGTGGGCGGACTGATGAGCCACAGGGTCGACGGTGCGCTCAAGATCGCGGTGCTGTCCGGGCTCACGTACCTGCTCACCGTGGGTCTGACCCGCTGGGTCGAGCATCCGACCAGCACCGCGACGGCGCGCTCTCCCCGGTCGACGTGGTGCGCCGACCGCAACCTCACGCTCATCCGGGCGCTGTGCGGGCTGGGTGTCGGCCTGATGGTCGGAGTCCTCAGCCATATGGCCGGATTGAGCACCCCGACCGCGCTCGTGGGAGGCCTGCTGCTCGGCTTGCTGTTCGGGCTCGTCCTCGGCAGCCACCACGCCTGGCTCGCCTACACGCTGACGATTCCGCGGCTCGCCAGGCGCGGACGGCTGCCGCTGCGCACCATGTGCTTCCTCGACGACGCCCACCGCCTGGGCCTGCTGCGCGCCGAGGGGCCGTTCTACCAGTTCCGCAACTTCGAGTTGCAGCGGCGCCTGGCGCGCGACCACACACCCGAGCGGAGGGACTCGCCATGACCGAACCGACCCGCTTCCCGGGCCGCGACCTGTGCGGGACGATGCTGGTGCACCGCAGGCTGCTCAACGAGAGCATGACCTATCGGGCGCGGCGTGCCGCGATCGAGACCCGGGCCCTGCGGTACGAGCAGGGGCGGCGTGGCCCCGTCCGGACCGAGGTGGTGACCATCCCGGTCGTCGTGCACGTGGTGCACGACCGGGCCGTGCCGGCCGACGACATCGCCGACGAACAGATCCACAGCCAGATCGAGGTGCTCAACCGGGACTTCCGCGCGGCGAATCCGGACGTGGCGAAGGTGCCGGACGTGTGGAAGGCCCTGGTGGCGGACGCCCGGGTGGAGTTCCGCCTGGCCACGCGCGGGCCCGACGGCGAGCCCGCGACGGGGATCGTGCGCGTCGCCACCGACCGGCACGACTTCACCGTGGACGACGCCGTGAAATCGGGGGCCACCGGAGGATCGGACCCGTGGCCGAGCGACGAGTACCTGAACCTGTGGGTGTGCCGGCTTCGCGGGGGCCTGCTCGGGTACGCCCAGTTTCCCGGCGGCCCGCCGCAGACCGACGGCGTCGTCATCCTCAACACGGCCTTCGGGACGACGGGCACGGCGGCCCACCCCTTCGACGGCGGCCGTACGGCGACCCACGAGATCGGCCACTGGCTGGACCTCTACCACATCTGGGGAGACGACGACGGCGCCTGCACGAGCGACGACAAGGTCGCCGACACGCCGAACCAGGCGGACGCGAACTACGGGCTGCCGGCTTTCCCCCGCGTCACCTGCGGCAACGGCCCGAACGGCGACATGTTCGTGAACTACATGGACTACACCGACGACGCCGGCATGTTCATGTTCACCCGGGGGCAGGCCGCGCGGATGAACGCCTGCCTTGAGGGCGTGCGGGCCTCTTTCCTCGTCTCGCCGGCGGCGAAGGAGGCACCCGCGAAAGAGGCACCCGCCACGGAGGAGCGCCTCACGCGGGCGATGCCGGAGATGTGGCATCCCAGCCACGACGGGGACGTGGAGCGGCTGCTCCAGGACAGCGAGCGGCTGACCACCGAGGTGCTGAACGACATCCGCGCCGCGATCGGCATGGTCGGCGGCCACCCGGACGGGTGAGCCCGTGACGGAACCGGACATCGGCATCGTGGGGGAGTGGCTGCACTCCTACGAGGAGGACACCGGCGACGCGGAGGTCTACCGCCCCGCGCGCCATCCGTTCCGGCCCTCTCGCCGTCCGCGCCGGGGCCTGGAGTTCCGGGCGGACGGCACGTTCGTCGAGCTCCGCCCCGGCCCCGCCGACCGCCCGCGGCCGGTGACGGGCCGCTGGCACGCGCGGGAGAGCGGCGTGCGCGTCGTCTTCCCCGAAGGCGGGCGCACCGACCTCACCGTGCTGTCCTGCCAGGGCGGCGTGCTGACGATCGCGAAGTGACGGGAGACGCCGTGGACATCGCCGACGAGGTCCGGAAGAAGGGCCTGCGCCACGCCAGGGCGGCAGCCGTACGGTATCGCCGCAGCGGCACGGTCCGGGACGAGGTGCGCCGCAGGCAGAGCGAGGGCGACGCCTTCCCCGACTCGCCGGACCTGCTCGCGGCCCGTGCCGCCCGGCTCGTCCAGCGTCAGGGAGTGCCGGTCGAGGCCGTGATCGACGCCACCCGGGGCGTCCGCCTGGACCGGCCCGCGATGCACGAGCGCATCCTCGGCGTCGCCAAGGACCTCCAGGCGTGGAGCTTCCTGCCGCGCGGGGCCCGGGCGGCCCGCACCGTCGCGAGGATCTCGGTGCGCGAGAACGGCCGGGAGCTGCCGATCGGCACCGGCTTCCTGGTCTCGCCCCGGCTGCTGCTGACCAACCACCACGTCCTCCCCTGCCCGGAGGCCGTACGGCAGGCGTTCGCCGAGTTCGACGCCCAGGTCGGCGTGGACAACACGCCCGAGGTGGCCAAGCGGTTCGCCCTCGATCCGGACGCGTTCTTCGTGGCCGACGAGGGCCTCGACTTCGCCCTCGTCCTGGTCGCTCCCGAGGCCGGCGGACGGCCGGCGGGGGAGATCTTCGGCTGGAACCGGCTCAGCGCGCAGCCGGGCAAGCTCGTCATCGGCGAGCCGGTGAACATCGTCGGCCATCCCGGGGGCCGGTTGAAGGAGATCTCCATCCGGGAGAACCGGCTGGAGGTCCGTCTGGACGACTTCCTGCAATACCAGACCGACACGGAGCCGGGCAGTTCGGGCTCGCCCGTGTTCAACGACCAGTGGGAGGTGACGGCGCTCCACCACGGCGGCGTGCCGAGGACCGACGACCAGGACCGCATCCTCCGTCGCGACGGCCAGGTCTGGCAGGCCGGTGACGGCGACGACGCCGTGGACTGGGTGTCCAACGAGGGCGTGCGCGTCAGCTCGATCCTGCGGCACCTGGTCACGCTGCGGTTCGACGGCGCGTGGACGGCGCTGCTCGCGGAGATGGGGCCGGAGTCGGGGCTCCTGGACGGCCGCGCCGCGGGATCGGCTCCCACCGCGTCACCCGTGACGGCGCCGGCGGAGCCGGTGGAGCCCGCGGCCACGCGGACGGTCACGCCCGGATCGTCAGAGGCCACCACGGTGTCTCCTGACGAGCCCGGCACGACGGGGCTCGCCGCGGACTCCGCGGCGTTCGGGGGCGCCCTGCACCTGGTGTTCCTGCATGGCCGAGGCCAGCAGGGACGCGACCCCGAGCACCTGCGCCGTTACTGGACGGCGGGCCTGAACGGCGGGCTGACCCGGGCGGGACTGCCCACGATCGCCCCGGGGGACGTCTGCTTCCCCTTCTACGGCGACCGGCTCGCCGAAGCCCTGCGGCCCTCCCGCCCCGCGCCGCACTCCCTTGAGGAGATCTTCGCCGACCCGGTCGACGCGGCGGCTCCCGTGCTCTACGGCACGAGACGGCTGTACGAGCAGCTGATCGTGGAGGCCGCGGCCAGGGCCGGGATACCCGGAACCCGGCCGACGGGCGGGGAACGGGCGGACCTGGTGCACGGTGGGTTGAGCTGGCTGGCGGCCGTCACCGACCTGGACCGGCTCGCCATCGCCGCGATCTTCGCGGACGTGGCCGCCTACCTGGGGGACGAACGGGTCCGGGAGGCCGTGCTGGACACGGTGCTGCGGGAGACGCCCCGCGGCCCGCTGGTGATCGTCAGCCACAGCCTGGGCACGGTCGTCGCGCTGGACCTGCTCATCCGCCTCGGCCCGGCCGTGAACGTCGGCCTGCTCGTCACCGCGGGCAGCCCGCTCGGCCTCGACACCGTGTACCGGCGCCTGCTCGCCGGCGGCCCGAAGCGTCCCGGCCAGGTGACCCACTGGTTCAACGCGTGGTGTCCCACCGACCCGGTCACCGTCGGATGCCCGCTCGACGACGATTGGCAGGGCGAACTCGTCGAGACCTGCGTCACCAACCCCTTGAGCCGGGTGCACGACGTGGAGGAGTACCTCGCGCACCCCGAGGTCGCACGCGAGATCGGCGCGGCCCTCCCCGCCGCGTACGCCCGAGGTCAGAAGGCGTAGCGGACCCGGCAGTACGGCAGCCTCTCGGCGATCAGGCCGGTGAGCGCGGTGACGTAGCGGCCCTTGTGGCCGGTCTTGTAACGGACGTTCCATCCGCCGGTCTGCGAGCGCTTGGGCTGCTGGAGGTCGGGACGCCACAGCACGTCCTCGGCCTTGGGATGCCAGCCGAGGTTGACCTCGTGCAGGCGGTCGTTGTGGGTGAGGAAGATGACCTCGGCGGCGAGCTGCGCGCGCGCCGCCGGGCCCAGCGCGTCGTCGAGCTGCCCGAGCAGCTCGGCCCAGTCCTCCAGCCAGCCGTCCCGTACGACGACGGGGCTGAAGTTGACGTGCACCTCGTATCCCGCCTCGACGAAGTCGTCGATGGCCGCGATGCGGTCGGCGACGGGCGAGGTGCGGATGTCCAGCAGCTTGGCGTCCGCGGCCGGCATCAGGCTGAACCGGACGCGCGTACGGCCTTGTGGGTCCCAGCCGAGCAGGTCGCGGTTGACGTACTTGGTCGCGAAGCTCGCCTTGGCGTTCGGCAGGTCGCGGAACAGGTCGACGAGGTCGCGCACGTTGTCCGAGACGGTCGCGTCCACCGAGCAGTCGGAGTTCTCGCCGATGTCGTACACCCAGGCGTGCGGGTCGATCTGGTTGGGCTCGGGCTTGACGCCCTGCCGTCCCGCGTGCCGGGCGAGGTAGCCCGTGATCTTGTCGATGTTCGCGAACACCGTGATCGGGTTGCTGTAGCCCTTGCGGCGCGGCACGTAGCAGTACGCGCAGGCCATCGCGCAGCCGTTCGCGGTGGAGGGCGCGATGAAGTCGCTCGACCGGCCGTTGGGCCGCGCGGTGAGCGACTTCTTGACGCCGAGGACCAGTGCCTCGGTCTTGATCCTGACCCAGCGGGAGACGTTCGACTCGTCCCCGTACAGCTCGGGGATCCGGTGGTGCGACTCGATCTCGACGCGCTCGGCGTCGGGGAACCGCTGGAGGATCTCCTTGCCGCGCGGCAGTCCGGCCGCGGCGGGCTCGACGTAGAGGCGGCGGATGTCCAGGAGCCGGTGGCCTTCGTTCACCTGGGTGTAACAACCTGGCGGTGGCGTGACTTCCCAGGTCAGGGGGCATGTGCGGGCTGGTCGACGGGGCACGCGTACGCCGTCCTCGCGGCCAGCGTCCAGGTGCGGACGGCGGTTCCGCAGCGGCGGCAGCGCTCGCGTTTGTAGACCCAGCGCTCGTCCGGCGCGTCCGGGTCGCTGACCACCTGCCCCGCGTCGCGGCCCAGCGCGAGATAGCGCACGGCGGTGTCCCAGAGCCGCCCCGCCGCCTCCGCGCCGATGCCGGCGGCGCGGGGATCGAGGCCCGTGAGGAAGAGCAGCTCCGCCCGCCAGGCGTTGCCGATCCCGGCCCACACCCGCTGGTCGAGCACGGCCGCGCCGACCGGGTCGGGGGCCGCGAGCAGGCGCCGTACGGCGTCCTCCCGGTCGGCGTCCCCGCGCAGGGGGTCGGGGCCGGTCGCGGCCCTGAGCGCGCGAAGCCTCCCCTCGTCGAGCGGTTCGCACCGCATCGGGGCGATCAGGTCGAACGCCACCTCGCCGGTGGCCAGGCGAAGCCGGGTGCCCCGGCGCGGCTCGGCCGAGGGGTCGTCGTACCGCAGGAAGAGGCCGCGCATGCCGAGGTGGACGTGGATGGGCGGGGCGCCCTCCAGCCAGTAGAGCAGGTGCTTGCCGAGAGCCTCCACGCGCTCGACGACCCTGGCGTCGTACGGTGCCGCGTCGAACCTGCCCTGGGGACTGGTGGCCCGGACCATGCGCCCGGCGAGCGCCTCGTGCTGCTCGCGTGCGTGACGATGGACCAGATGCCCTTCCGGCATGCCCTGGCCCTACCCGCCCCGCCTCCGAAGTCACCCCCGGTCGTCCCGCCGGAGAGCGGCGGGTGGCGGAAGGCGGGTGGCGGGTGACCAGCGCGAGCGGGATACCCCGCGAGTAGGATGCCACGGTCCGGAAAGACGTAGATCCACCTGGGAAAGGGCGGCACGTGGCGCAGAAGGTGATACTGGTTGACGACCTCGACCACTCCGAGGGCGACGACGTGGCGAGACGGGAGTTCCCGCTGCTGAACCGGACCTTCGCCATCGACCTGTGCGACGAGAACCACAAGCGACTGAACGAGGCGCTCGCCTTCGTCGAGGAAGTCCTGGAGAACGCCCGTGAGGTGAAGCAGGCGTCGCGCGCGAAGAAGGCGGCGGACGCGTCGCCGCGCCTGCGCGGTCACACGCTCACCGACGTCCGCGAGTGGGCCCGTGAGCAGGGGCTGGAGGTGCCCGCGCGCGGGAAGGTGCCCGACGAGATCCTCGAACGGTTCGTCGCGGCCCACCCCGGCGCCGCTCCGGAGGAGACCCCGGAGGAGCCGTCCGTTCGCAGCGCAGATTCGGACATTTCGGGATAAACGACGCATAAGTGGACTTCGGATGCCCCATTGCTCGCAATGGGGCATCAAATACGGTAAATCACCGTTTATCGGTCATTCGGTCTGGAAACCATGCAAGCGCGGGGTGATGGCGGCTTAACGGTCACTGAACGACATAGCTCTCTAAGAGTGGATGTCGTGCAATCAGGCAGTTGATCCTTTAGAGGGGGACACGAATGCCCAAGCTCAAGAAGGTCATCGCCGGATTCGCATTCTCCACCGCGCTCGCCGGTGGCGCTCTCGCACTGAGCGCCGCGGCCGCGGGCGCGGCGACCGCTCCAACCGAATACGGCTACTCGGGCCCGGCTGAAGAAGTCCTGTTCAACAACACCTTCGCGAACAGCTTCAACAACTGGCGCACCACCCCCCGCCGCAACCCGTGCGGCACCACCGAGTTCGGAGACGGCTACACCACAGTCGGGGTCAACAACACCTTCGACAACAGTTTCAACGACTGGCGCACCGCCTCCTTCGGTGGGGAGACGTGCGGCAGTGTCATTCCCTCGTGGAATGACTGCTGGTGGGACAACTGTCTCTGGGCCAACGCCGTCTGGGGATTCGACTGCGACAACAGCTGCTTCAGCGGCTGCCGCAACTAAACACCGGTGGAAGGTGCCCCTCCGCGGAGCGCGTGGAGGGGCACCTGCCGCCGGTCGTGCGGCGCCCCGGCACTCCGGCAGGGCGTGCGTCGGGCGCCGCGGTTCGGCGGGACCGCGTCGCGCGTACGTTCGGCTCCCTGCCGGGGGCCGAGGAGAACTATCGTGACCATCATGGATAACCCCCCCGAGCGTGGCGACTCGCAGACGTCGCACCTGCGTGCCTCGGACAGCAACAGGGAGCAGGTCGCCGCCCTGCTCGGCGAGGCTCTGAGCAACGGTCAGCTGAGTCACGAGGAGTACTCCGAGCGCCTGGACACCCTCTACCAGGTGAAGACCGTGGGAGAGCTCGACGTGCTCACCCACGACCTGCAGGTCGACCGGCGCCGTCCGGCCGCGACCCCGGTGTCCTACCATCCCGACGCGACCTCCGAGCCCGAGAGCGTCGTCGCCGTCTTCGGCGGCGCCGTACGCAAGGGCCGCTGGAGGGTACGGCGGAGGACCAAGGCGCTCGCCGTCTTCGGCGGGGTGCAGTTCGACCTCACCTCCGCCGAGTTCGAGGCGAAGGAGGTCGAGATCACGGTCAACGCGATCTTCGGCGGCGCCGAGATCATCGTGCCCGAGGGGGTCGAGCTGCGCTGCCACGGGACCGGCATCTTCGGCGGCTTCGACGTGCAGAACGGCCCGGACATCGATCCCTCCGCGCCGGTGGTCGTGGTGCGGGGCCTGGCGTTGTTCGGCGGGGTGAGCGGCAGGGCCGGGCGCAGGCGCGGCCGCTGAACCGCGCCTCTCCGGGAACGGCGGGCGGCCACGGGCCGTCCGCGACGGATCACCGCCTCCCGATGAGGCGGCGGTGATCCCGCCCGGACCCCGCCCGGATCTCGCCGGTGCGCTCGCCAGCGGTCTCGCCAGTGGTCTGGCCGGTGTGCTCACCGGCGGCCGAGGTCACCCTTGACGACCTTGCCCAGCCGGTTCTTGGGCAGCTCCGCCACGAAGCGCACCTGCCGGGGCCGCTTGTGGACGGACAACTGGGTGGCGACGAAGTTCACGAGCTCGTCGGCCGGGACCGCGTCCGCCACGACGTAGGCGTGGATCTGCTCCCCGAGATCGTCGTCGGGGGCGCCCACGACGGCGGCCTCGCGCACCGCCGGATGCGCCAGGAGAGCGTCCTCCACCTCGGCGGCGCTCACCTTGAAGCCGCCGGTCTTGATGAAGTCGGTCGACGCCCTGCCCATGATCCGGTGGACGCCGCCGGGCCCGACGACCGCCAGGTCGCCGGTGCGGAACCAGCCGTCGGCGGTCATCGAGGCCGCCGTGGCCTCCGGTGCGTTGGTGTATTCCGTGAACAGGCTCGGCCCCCGCACCTCCAGCTCGCCCAGGGCGGAGCCGTCGTGGGGCAGGAGGTCGCCGTCCTCCGCCACCAGCCGCGTCTCCACGCCGGGCAGGGCGGTCCCGACCCAGCCGGGCGTCTGGTCCTCTCCCGCCCGGCCGCTGAGCGTGACCAGGGTCTCGGTCATCCCGTACCGGTTGAGCAGGGCGTGCCCGGTGAGGGCCCGTACGTTCTCGAACAGGGCAGGCCGGAGCGGAGCGCTGCCGGAGACCAGCAGCCTGGCGCCGCGCAGGGCCCGCGCGGACTCCGGGTCGTCGCAGACCCGCGACCACACGGTGGGGACCCCGAAGTAGACCGTCCCCGGCGCCCCGGCGTACGCGCGCGGGGCCGGCCGTCCCGTGTGCACCAGCGCCGAGCCGGTGTGGAAGGCGCCGAGCACGCCGAGGATCAGGCCGTGGACGTGGAACAGCGGCAGCCCGTGGACCAGCGTGTCCTCCTCCGTCCACGCCCACGCCTCGGCGAGCGCGCCGAGGTTGGCCGTGATGGCGCCGTGTGAGATCCGCACGCCTTTCGGGCGGCCCGTCGTGCCGCTGGTGTAGAGCACCAGAGCGGTGGAGCCGGGGTCCGGGCCGGGGAAGGAGGTCTCCGGGCCCGCGACGTCGTCCACGGGGACGACGGGGACGCCGAGGGCGCCCGGGTCCTCCAGCGCGCCCTTCGCCGCCAGCATGAGCGCGGGAGCCGAGTCGCGGAGGATGTGGTCGCGCTCCATGGGCCCGGCGTCGGGGGGCACCGGGACGACCGGGACGTTCGCGAGCAGTCCCGCGACCACCGCGATCACGGTGTCCATCGTCGGCGTGGCGTGGACGGCGACCGCGGAGGCGCCCGCGATCCCGCCGGCCACGGCGCTCGCGGCGCGCAGCAGCTCGGCCGGCGCCAGTGCGTCGTCCCCGAGCCGTACGGCGGCGGCGCCGTCTCTTCCGGCCGCCTGTCGAAGTCCTTCCAGCATGGCCTGCGTCACCTTTCGTCGGTACTTCGAGGGTGGCACGGAAGGCATGCGCCGGGCGGAGTGCCGTACTGCCGAGGGCGACCGCGCGTCCGCGCGTTCACCGGGATCGTGCCAGTAGTGGGACGGAGGGCCGGAGCCGGGCCGCTGCCGCTGCCGCTCGTGGATTCGCGCCCGCTCCGATCCGCCGGCAGCGGCAGTATAGGCGGCCTCCTCCCGCGCGCCGGGCATGGCGGCCTCCCGGCGTGCCCGGCGTATTCTCGCGCCGGGCAGCCGGAGGCCGGCCCTCCCGCGAAGGCGAGGGCCGGCCGTATGGGCTGATCAGGACCCGGACGGGGCCGGGGCGTCGGTGGGCGTCGGCTCAGGGGTGGGAGACACGGTGTCGGAAGGCGTCTCCGCCGGGGCGCTCGGGGTGGTCGGGGCGGTCGGGGTGTCGGTCGGCGCCGTGGGCGTCACCGTCGGCGTCGGGCAGGGCTGGGGAGTGCGCCAGGCGGGCTTGCCGGAGCGCCAGTGCGGGAAGTACGGCGAGCTCTTGCCGAGGTTCCACAGCTTCTTGCTCGGCCGGGAGAGATCGAAGACGTAGGCGGCCGCCGCGGTCTCCCCCTGAGAGGCGGCGGGTGACGGTTCGGTCTTCGGCGCGACGGTGTCCGCCTGCCCCGGCACGGCGGGGGCCGCCGGAGCCGTCGACGTCTGCGGATCGGGCGTGGGCGTTTCCCCGGGGGGAGCCGGTGTGCTCTCGGGCGGCGTGGGCGTCGCCTCCGGGGGAGTGGGGGTGGTTTCGGGAGGAATCGGTGTGCTCTCGGGTGGTGTGGGGGTCTCCTCGGGAGGTGTGGGCGTGCTTTCCGGGGGAGTGGGCGTGGCTTCGGGCGGGGTCTGCGGAGCGGGCTCCGCGGCGACCACGGAGACCCAGGCGTCCTGCCGGATCTCGCCGCCGCGGCGGCCGCTGAACACCCGCGTCGAGTCGTCGACGGAGTACGACCGCTCGAAGCCGTCCTGGCTCCGGATGGTGACCGAGCCATCGGCCACGGCGACGGCCTGCCCGGTCTGGGTGAACACCGTGAGGGTGTCGCACCTGTTCTTGGCCGGCACGACCATCTGGCCGTGCAGCACGCCGAGGAACGGGCCCACCAGGGGCACCTCGGTGGTGGTCTCGGCCGGGAGGTCCACCGGCGTGGGGGTGATCGTCACGGTGGTCGTCACCACGGGCTCCGGAGCGTCGGCCGGCGGGGTGACGGGAGCGGCGGAGGCCGCCGCCACTCCGACGCCGCCGGTCGCGGTCAGCACGAACGCGGTGGCGAGGATCATGGGGTGGGAGATGCGCCTGCGTGGTCCGCCCGGGCCGGACGATTGTCCTTCCTTCGGGCGGCGGGGGTTGGTCGGCGTCACCGTTCCTCCATATCGTGCGGTGTGATGGTTTCCGCCGGACTGGCGGCGGCCGGAGCGCGTTGCTCCGCTACCCGACAGTGGCGATCGTTATATTTGTTGTCAAACCGTGTCTCTTCCGTGGGTTTGTGGAGACCTTTCCCATCTAGCCCGAATCCATGCGGGCCGATCTGCGGCCGGGCGGCCGACCGACGGCTTTTGGGCAGGTCGGAAGGGTGGAAAGCGAAGTGAAAAATCTTCGGACGGCTCTCTCGCCCGGTCACGACTCCGGTGACGCGCCGGCCAGGCGCGCGTACGGCCCGCCCGCCCGCAGCAGGTCGGCGTGACCGCCGGCCTCCACGACCCGGCCGGCCTCCAGCACCAGGATGAGATCGGCGTCCAGCACCGTGCTCAACCGGTGCGCGATGACGACGCGCGTCATGTCCAGCCTGGCGAGGTTGGCCTCGATCGCCGCCTCCGTCGCCGTGTCGAGGTGGCTGGTGGCCTCGTCCAGGAGCAGCAGCCTCGGCCTGGACAGCAGGGCCCTGGCCAGGGCGATCCGCTGCCGCTGCCCTCCGGACAGGCCGCCCCCCTCGGCGAGCAGGGTGCCGTACCCCATCGGCATGGCCGTGATGTCGTCGTGCACGCAGGCGAGGCGGGCCGCCTCGGCGATCTCCTCGGCCGACGCGCCCGGGGCGTTCAGCGCGATGTTCTCGGCGATCGTGCCGGTGAACAGCACGGGTTCCTGCGGCACCACCGCGAACTGGCGGCGCAGCGCGCCCGGGTCGAAACGGGAGGCGGGGACGCCGTCGTAGCGGATCTCGCCCTCGGCCGGGGCGAAGAGCCCGAGCAGCACCCGGGCCAAGGTGGTCTTGCCCGAGCCCGACCGGCCCACCAGGGCGACCTTCCGGCCCGCCGGCACCTCCACGCTGACGTCCCGCACCACCCAGGGCGCCTCCGCCGTGTACCGGAAGCCCACGCCCTCCGCGCTGAGGCGGCCGCTCACCTCGGTGGTCACCGCGTCCGAGGGGACCGCCTCCGCCTCGGCCTCCCAGACGTCGGCCAGGCGGTCCACGTACGGCCGGGCCGCCTGGAGCGACTGCAGGCCGCTGATCAGCGAGGACAGCAGGGAGAGCGCGACGGCCGCGAGGGCCTGCAGCGCGAGCATCTCTCCCAGGGACATCTCTCCGCCGACGACCTGCCGCGCCCCGACCCAGACCAGGACCAGCGGGGCCGTGAACCTGATCGCGTCGAACACCGCCTGCTGCAGGCCCTGGGCCCGGCTGCTGCGCCCGGCCCGGCCGACGTACACCGCGAGCAGCTTCGTCCACCGGCTCCGGACGCGGGGTTCGGAGCCCGAGGCCTTGATGCTCTCGATGCCCCGCACCACCTCCACGAGCCGGCCCTGGACGTCGCTGCGCGTGTCCGCCTCGCGGCGGGCCAGGTCGCTCACGTGCCGCCGGGTGGCCAGCAGCAGGGCGACCTGGGCCGCCGCGAAGGCCAGCAGGCAGGCGCCGGTCAGTGGGCTGCGTACGGCCACCGTGACCAGGTATCCGAGCGCCAGCGGGCCGTCGAAGACCGCGAGGAGGGCCTGGCCGATCACGATCTCCCTGATCAGCACGGTGCCCATGACCTTGTTGGACAGGTCCACCGACGTCCGCCCGGCGAAGAACCGGAACGGCGCCGCGAGCAGGCGGGTCGCGGTGATCTCCAGCAGGTCGGCGTCCGCGCGGACGCGCAGGGCCGCGAGCGTGAACGCCCGCAGCACCCCGACCGCCGTGTGCGCGGCGAAGACCGCGAGCAGGCCCGCGCCGAGGGCGGTGATCAGGTCCCGTTCGCCCGAGAGGACCACCCGGTCGACGATCAGACCGGTCAGGGCGGGCAGGACGAGCCCGAACGCCTGCGTCAGGACGCTGAGCAGGGCCAGCAGGGCGACCAGGGACCGCCGCGCGGCGAACGCCGTACGGAGGAACCGAAGCCACGAGCGGCTCCGCGCGTTCCCGAACCGTCCCCGAGCGAACTCCGGCCCCGGTTCGAAGAGGAGCACCACTCCGCTGAAGGACTCGGCGAACTCCTCGTCGCTGATCCGGTGGCGCCCGGAACCCGGATCAGCGATGGTGACGCGCCCGCGCCCGAGGGCCTCGACGACGACGAAGTGGCGCGACTCCCAGTGGGCCACGGCGGGCAGGGGGACCTGCCGGATCCCGTCCGCGGGCAGCGAGAAGGCACGTGCGGTGAGGCCTCGCCGGCGTGCCGCCCGGATGAGTGAGAGAGCGTTCCCGCCGTCGCGCCCGATCCCCATCTCGTCCGCGAGCGCGCGGACCGTGGTGTGGTGACCGTGCGCTCCGAGGACCATGGCGAGGCAGGCGGCGCCGCACTCGGTCATGGAGTCCTGGAACAGCAGCGGCACCCTCGTGCGATTGAACCTCATGGTTCCCGCAGTGTTCCGTCGCCCACTGCGCGGAGACTTGGATCATCCGGCGTGGGAACGGGCCGCGGGGGCCCGGTTTCCGCGCCGCGGGGAGGCGGCGAGAAGGCCGGGCCCTCCCCCCGGCCTGCGGTTGCAGCGGTGCTCAGCCCCCCTCCAATCTGCTCGCAAGACGATTCCAAGATCTTCCACCGAGCCTTGAGGCGCGGGAGCCGTCCCGGCTCCCGTACGGAAAGGAGGGAGATCAGATGGGCAAGGACCCGCGCACGGAGCTGCGCGACATCTCCGAGATCGGCGCCGAGCTGGACGAGAGCCAGCTCCAGGGGATCAACGGCGGCATGGACCCCGAGGGGGCCTACAGCCACACCGGCCTGTACGCCAGCCGCGACGACGTCTACTGCTAGGGAGACACCGGAATGACTGTGCGGACCGTTCTCGCCGACATCGACGCCGTCGGCGCCGAACTCGACGAGGAGACCCTGCGGGGCATCAGCGGCGGCATGTGGCCCGAGTACAACACGGGCTCGTACGGCGGCAACATGTGCTCCTGGGACGACATCGCCCTCTGAGCGGCCCTTCGAAGCGCTTCCCGAAGCGCTCTGTGAAGCGCCTCTGAACCGCTTCTGAACCGTCGCTGAGGCACGGGGCGGGAGCGCCCGCGGCGGCGCTCCCGCCTTCCACCGTGATCACGAAAGGCCCGGCCTTGCCAACTCCGCACGTTCTCGTCCTCACGGGTGAGGACGATCCCCACGCCGACCGCGTCTGCGCGCTGCTCGCCGGGCGCGGCGCGCGGGTCACCGTCTTCGATCCCGGCGGCTTCCCAGTCTCCTGGAGGGTGGAGGTCGGCTACGCGGCGGACGGCCGCATGACGCCGCGCCTCCTGAGGGGCGGTGCGGAGGAGATCGCGCTCGACACGGTCACCGCGTTGTGGTGGCGCCGTCCCACCCCGCCCGCGCCGCATCCGGAGATCGCCGACCCGGCGGTCGCCGCGCACGCGGCCAGGGAGTGCCAGAGCCTGCTCAGCGACCTGTGGGAGCACCTGCCGTGCCCGCAGCTCCCCGCCCGCGAGTCGGTCTGGCGCCGGTCCGGCCAGAAGGCCTCCCAGCTCGCCCTCGCGGCGGAGCTCGGCTTCGCCGTACCGGACACGCTGATCACCACGGACCCGGAGTCGTTCTTCGAGTTCCACGAGCGGCACGACGGCCGCGTCATCACCAAGACGTTCCACATCCCCTTCATCGAGGGCGTCGGCGACGGCCTCACCGTCACGCGGCTCAGCGAGCAGGTGTCGCCCCGCGACCTGGCGTACGCCGACGGGCTGCGGTTCTGTCCCATGATCGTGCAGGAGCGGGTGGACAAGCGCCTGGAGCTGCGCGTCACCGTCGTCGGCCGCCGGATCTTCGCCGCGGAGATCCACTCCCAGGTGTCCAACCGGTCCAGCGTCGACTGGCGGCGCTACGACACGCGGGTCACCCCGCACCGCCCGCACCGCCTGCCGGACGACGTCGCGGCCCGGTGCCTCACCCTCATGGAGCGGCTCGGCCTCGCGTACGGGGCGATCGACCTGATCCTCACCCCCGAGGGCCGGCACGTCTTCCTCGAGGTGAACCCCAACGCGCAGTGGCTGTGGGTGGAGCACCTCACCGGCCTCCCGATCAGCGAGGCCATCTGCGAACACCTCCTGCGAGGAGCCTGACGTGGCGCTTTTCCCCGACCACCTGCTGAACGACGCCCTGGCCTTCCTGCGCCGGATCTCCGGCGCCGAGCCGGCCGACGCCAGGCGCCTGCTGGACGACCTGCGGGCCGGGCACCGGGACGTGCCGATGCGCCTCGTCTGGCAGCGCGACCATCCCGGCGGGAGCCACCACTACGACCTGCTGATCCCGGCGCCGGACGGCACGGTGTCGGTCGCCTTCGCGCCGGCGCGGGCCGTACCGTGGCCGCTGCGCGGCAGCCAGAGCGCCGGCGAGCAGGTCGTCGTCCGCGTCGACGGCGCCGACGTCAGGATGGAGCAGGCCATGGCCGTGCTCGACGGGCTGTGGGGGGACAGTTCGCTGGCCGTCCGCCTGGTGAACGCCGCCCTGGTGGAGCAGGAACTGGAGCGGGAACCGGTCGAGCTGACCGCCGAGGAGCTTCAGGAGGCCATGGACGCCTTCCGGCGGGCCCGCGGCCTGCTCACCGTGCGGGCCACCCGTGACTGGATGGCGGAGCGCGGGCTCGACCACGCGGCGCTGGAGGTGATCGTCCACCAGGAGGCCGCCATCGCCCGGCTGCGCCGCCGTGTGGCCGGTGACGACGCCGCCGGGCTGTTCGCCGCCGACCCGGGCGGCCACGACCGCCTGAGCGTGATGCGCCTGCGCTATCCCCACCTCGAAGCCGCCCGGGCGGCGGCCACGCGGCTGCGGGCCGAGGACGCCCGCGCGGCGATCTTCGCGAAGGCCGCCGAGGAGGCCTTCGCGTACGGCGCGGACGTCCGGCCGGCGCTCGTGTACCGCCGCGAACTCGGCCCGGAGGCCGCGGGCGCCGAAGCCGGGGACGTCGTCGCCGGCAGCGGGCCGGAGCCGCTGGTCACCTGCGTCCTGGAGGTGCGCCCCGCCGTCCTCGACGACGGGACCCGGCAGGCGATCGAGAACCGGATCTTCGACGACTGGCTCGCCCGCAGGCGCGCCGAGGCGAGCGTCGAGTGGATGTGGGGCACCGCGCGGCGGACCGGATCCGTCACCCGGGCGCTCCGGGCGCCGGACGGATCGCACGGCGCCTCGGAGGCCTCCCCGGCCGCCGGAGGGTTCGGAACGGTCTGAACCGGTCCCGCTTCCGCCCATCGGTCATCCGCGCGAGCCGTACGGGACGTTCAGCCGCGCGGCGCGCCGAACCACCTGGGCAGCCGATCGAGCAGGCCCGCCTGATCCTCGCCGGCCCACGCCACGTGACCGTCCGGCCGCAGCAGTACGGCGGGCACGTCCAGCTCCTCGCTGACGTCGGCGGCGTAGTCGACCCGGTCCGCCCACCCGGCGACCGAGAGCCGGCCGGTCTGGTCGAGCAGCAGCCCGCGGCCGCCGCGCGTGAGCTCGTAGAGGCGCCCGCGCTTCAGTGTCACGTCCCGCATCCGCCGGCCGAGCAGTTCGTGCCCCTCGCCGAAGTCGTAGCGGATCCCGATGGCGGTGATCTTCTCGGCCAGGCGCCGTCTCACGTCCTCGAAGTCCATCAGCTCCGACACCAGGCGGCGCACCGCCTGGGCGCCCGGCTCGGTCGACAACAGCTCCATCTGCGCGCGGGTGTTGTCCAGCACGTCGGCGGCCACCGGGCGCCGTTCGGTCTCATAGCTGTCCAGCAACCCCTCCGGGGCCCAGCCGGCGATCTCTGCGGCCAGCTTCCAGCCGAGGTTGAACGCGTCCTGGATGCCGAGGTTGAGGCCCTGCCCCCCGACCGGCGGGTGGATGTGCGCCGCGTCGCCGGCCAGCAGCACCCGGCCCACCCGGTAGCGGTCGGCCAGCCGGGTGGCGTCGCCGAAGCGGGAGAGCCGGCGGGGGGAGTGCACGCCGAAGTCGGTGCCGGCGACGGCCCGCAGCTGCTGCCTGAAGTCCTCCAGGGTCGGCGGGACCGAGCGGTCCTCGGTCACTCCGGCGGCGGGCACGACCACGCGGTACACCCCCTTGTCGAAGGGCGCGAGCCCGAACCGCTTCTGGGTGGCGCGGACCTCGGTCACCACGGCGGCCACCGTCTCCGGCGGCACGCCCACCTCCATCTCGCCCAGCAGCGTCTCGACCCTGGTGGGCTCGCCGGGGAAGCCGACGCCCAGCAGCTTGCGCACCGTGCTGCGGCCGCCGTCGCAGCCGACGAGGTAGCGCGCGCGCAGCCGCGTGCCGTCGGCCAGTTCCGCGGTCACCCCGTGCTCGTCCTGACTCAGCCCCGCCAGCGCGCGGCCGCGCCGGATCTCGGCGCCCACCTCGGCGGCGTGCTCGCCCAGCAGGCGATCGGTGATGGTCTGCCGGACGCCGAGGACGTAGGGGTGCGCGGTGTCCAGCCGTTCGGGCGAGGGCTTCTCGATGGCGGCGAAGGAACCGCCGACCGGAGACCTGCGGCCGTGCGGGAGGAACCGCTCCAGCAGGCCACGCTGGTCCAGCACCTCGATGCTGCGCACGTGCAGGCCCAGCGCCCGGACGAACCCGGTCGGCTCCGTCTCCTTCTCCAGCACGACCACCCGCACGCCGTGCAGCCGCAGCTCACCGGCCAGCATCATGCCGGTCGGCCCGCCACCGGCGATGATCACGTCGATCATGAATCCCCCATACGACAAGGTCCCGCTCCCTGTTCGGACGGAGATTCTGCGGTACGACCGGGGTCTTGCCGCAAGCCCCCCGGTGCGCTATAGCCTGAAAGTGGCGGGGGATCGCCTTTCTCGGCCACCCCATTCGCGCCACCCCCCTCGCATTGACACACGGGTGATTGGGCTGCCTGTATTCGCGGTGAATACGGTTGGGCGGGATGGTCCGGGGCTGGTAGCGTGCGGGTGATCGTGACAGGCCGCGAGGAGGTGAGACCCATGAACGTTGTGTCGATGGGGTGCTCCCTCTCGTCATCACGGTCGGGCGACTGACATAAGGAGTCGCCGGGAGCGCCTGGACAACAAGCACTCCCGGAAAGCGACAACCTAATGCCTTCTGTGCATTTCACTTCGGAAGAAACGTCGAACGGCGTCATCGCGCGCGGGTTCACCGTGGGCGAGGTCCCCGGCATGCTCTGGTCGCCCGAGTCCGGTTCCGGCCGCGCGCCGCTGGTGCTGCTGGGGCACGGCGGCGGCCAGGACAGCAGGGCGCCGGGGATGGCCGGCCGCGCGGCCCGCCTCGTGGGCGACGGCGGTTTCCACGTCGCCGCCATCGACGCACCCGGTCACGGCGGACGGCCGCGTACGGAGGACGACGAGCGGGAGATCGCCGCGCTCCGGCGGGCGATGGCGGCGGGTGAGCCGGTCGGCCCGATCGTCGTCGCCTTCAACGCCGGCATCGCCAGGCGTGCGGTGCCCGAGTGGCGGGCGACCCTGGACGCCCTCCAGGAACTGCCGGAGATCGGCGCCGGCGGGCCGGTGGGCTACTACGGCGTGAGCATGGGCACCGCGATCGGGCTGCCGCTGACGGCGGCCGAACCCAGGATCACCGCGGCGGTGCTCGGTCTCTACTCCTACGACGAGGCCCTGGCCGAGGCGGCGGGACGGATCACGGTGCCGGTCGAGTTCGCGCTCCAGTGGGACGACGAGCTCATCCCGCGTGAATCCGGCCTCGCCTTGTTCGACGCGCTGGCCTCGAAGGAGAAGACGCTGCACGCCAACCTGGGCGGGCACCACGAGGTGCCCGGGTTCGAGGCCGACAGCGCGGTCCGGTTCCTCGCCCGGCATCTGCGGGGGTAGACACCTCACCGGCCCGAGGGGACGCGGGATCGGCGGCCGGTCGCCGATCCCGCTTCCCTGTCGTTCCACGCCTGGACACGTCGGCCATCGAGGAGTCCCCGATGCAGCCCCGCGAGCCGCCTCTCCAAGGTCCTCGTCAGTTGAGGTCGGTGGCGGGCCGGGGCGTCGCCCGCGCGGCGGGAGCGGTCTCGTGGGCCGGCGCGCGGACCCCGAACCACATGCCGAAGAACCCGGCCACGCCGAGCCCGGCGCACATGAGCCAGACGAGCGCGCCGTCGTACTGGAAGAGCGCCGTGCCCATGGCGGGTCCCACCGCGTACCCGATGGTGTGGCAGGCGGCGAAGGCGCCGATGTAACGGCTGCGCAGGTGTCCCGGCGCGGCCAGCGCCGGATAGGCGTTCGACGACGGCGCGCTGACGATCTCGCCCATGGTCCAGATCAGCGCGCCGGCGAAGAGCAGCCAGACGCCGGCCGAGACGCCGGCCAACGCGAGCCCTCCGCCGATCAGCAGCGTCCCCACCGAGATCGCCGTCCGCATCGGCAGCCTCTGGACGTACGGGGTCAGCGGCAGTTCGAGCAGGATGACCAGGGCGCCGTTCAGGGCGACGACGGCGCCGTAGACCGCGGTCGGCAGGCCCCGGTCCCTGATCTCCAGGGGGAGGACGGCCTGATACTGCACCTCGGCGAGGGCCGTCGCGAACATCGCGGCGAGGACGAGGAGATAACGGCGGTCGCGCAGGACCGCGCGGTAGCCGCCGCGCGCCCCGTCCTCGTGCCGGACGGCCTCCGCCGCCTCGCGCCCGGGCCGGCCTCCGGGCAGTACGAACATCGCCGCCACCGCGAAGACGACACTCGTGATCGCGTCCGCGAGGAAGACCGCGCGGTAGCCGAATCCGGCCAGCCACACGCCCAGCAGCGGGGCGAGGGTCGCGCCGACGTTGAGCCCCAGGCGGCTCGCCGCCGTGGTGATCACCAGCCGGCGCGGCGGGGTCAGCTCCGACAGCATCGTCGTGGAGGCCGGCCGGTAGAGCTGGGTGACCGCGCCGATCGCCAGGCTGATCCCCAGCAGCGGCAGGTAGCCGGTCACGAAGCCGACGGCGCCGACGCCCACGCCGGACAGCGCCATCGAGGCGACGATCACGTTCCGCGCCCCGAACCTGTCGGTCGCGGCGCCGCCCGTCACCACCCCGGCGATCGAGCCGAGGCCGAACGCCGTGAGCGCGCCGCCCGCCTCGGCCGGGCGGTAGCCGAGCCCGGTGACGTAGAGCACCAGGAAGAGCGAGACGAAGCTGCCCATCCGGTTGACGGCGATCCCGCAGAGGAGGGCGAGCACGGGAGGGGGCAGTTCGCGGAGCGTCCGCAGCACGCCGGCGCGCTCGTCCCCCCGCGGCGCCGCGACGGGGGGCTGGTCCTCGGACACGTCCTCACTCCTCGCTCTCTCCACCGGACGGGCTCTCTCCACCAGAAGGGCTCTCTCCACCGGACGGGCTCTTTCGGCAGGACGGGTTCTCTCGGCTGGGCGCGCTCCCGCGCGAGACGGCCCGGGCTTTCCCCGCGCCGGGGCGGCGCCGCCATGGGCCGCTCCCGGAGCCTGTCCAGCCGCCTGCCGGGACGGGCTGTGCCGCCTCTCAGACGGAGACGACCTCCCGGGCGGCGTGCGGGGGGTCACCCTCGAACCGCGCGGCCCGCTCGGCCCGGTCGAGCACCTCGTCGCACTCCTCCGCCGTACGGCCGCGGGCGATGAGGAAGCCGTACCGGGCGATGGCGCCGTCGGGCGGCAGGATCAGCGGTGTCCCCGGGCCGGCGACCGCCACCGACGCCAGCAATCCAGCCTCGGGATCGGGCTCGGGCATCTCCACCCGCCGCGCCACGCAGGTCTCCGGCGGATAGAGGAACCGGATGCCGACCGCGCCGGCGCCGTGCGCGGTCACGTCGGGCCGCACCCCCAGGGCGAGGTCGGCCGCGACCACCCCGGAGTCGACGCCGTTGGCCAGCAGCCCGAGATAGGGGATGAGATCGCCGCCGAGCCGGCCGTTCACCTCGATCAGCGCGTAGCCCTCGGAGGTCAGCTTGACCTCGGTGTGCGTCGTGCCGTGGGTGTAGCCGAGGGCGCGGTGCGTGTCCGCCAGCAGCCGCAGCAGGTCCGCGTCCCGAAGCAGCGGCTCGTCGGCCAGCACGACGTGCCCGGTCTCCTCGAAGTACGGCTCGCCGCCCAGGCGCTTGCGGGCGACCAGGTAGGGCAGGTACTCGCCGTCGTGGACCGCCGCGTCGACGCTGATCTCGGGCCCGGCGAGGAACTGCTCCAGCAGGATCTCGTCGTGGCCGGGCATCCCGCTCTGGCGTGCCGTACGGCTGACGCCGACCGCCCAGCCGAGCTCGGCCTCGCCGGCGACCTTCACCACCCCCTGGCTCGCGCCGAGGCCCCGGGGCTTGGCCACCAGGGGGAACCCGATGCGCCCGGCCGCCGCCGCGGCCTCCTCCGGGGTCGCGACGAGCGCGTGCCGGGGCTGCCTGATCCCCGCCCGGTCGAGCAGCCGCCGCGTCGTCGGCTTGTCGCGTACGGCGGTCACGGCCTCGGGGGAGGGCCCGGGGAGGCCGAGCTCGGCCGCCACCCGGGCGGCGGCCTCGATCACCGCCTCGTGGTAGCTGATCACGCCGCGGACCGGTGTCCGCGCGGCCAGCTGCCGGGCCGCCGCGACGACCGCCTCCAGATCGAAGACGTCGACGACGGTGCTGCCCGCGATGTACGGGGTCTGCCAGGAGGGCCGTTCCGTCTCGAAGAGCCAGACCGGCCCGCCGCGCTGCGCGATCGAGGCCAGAAGGTACTCCCTGTAGTGCGGAAACCCACTTGCCATGACAAGGAGCACTCCGTCGGAGTTCGCCATGTCTTCTCCCTGTGGTAGCGGCGTCGGCGGGCGCGCGGACACCACCGGAGTGTTATCCGCGAAGCCCACGATACGAGGACGATACGTACCCGGAGAATAACCGTCGAATTTCCGCTTCCGATAGGACCGTAATAAATCTCACCACCGGGCTCTGAGCTGCCGCGATGCCCGGTCCTCAAGGGGTCGTCCGGCCGAACGGAAACCTCACCATGCAATTATCGGCGTTGTGAGGAATCTGTGTGACGTGCGTCACTTCGAAGGTCTATTGCGGCCGCTTGTCCGGTACGTATACTTCCGAACGGCGTCATCGTTTTGTGTGATGAACAGATGTCCACTGGCCGCGGCCGGCGATTCATCGTCGTCGGCAGGTTATTGGTCGACGATATTTCCGGCAATTCTCGCTCCGCTATCCGATCGCTCTTTCCGCCTGCACGGTGTCTCTATATTCCGGTTAACCGCCGGCCGCGTTCACGGCCGGTATTCGCCCGCGAATTGACGAGTAAGGAAACATCGATTGAGTGGATTCGTTGGCTGGATGGATTTCAGGCGCGACCTCGGCGCACAGGAAGACGTCCTCCACGCGATGGCCGACACCATGCAGCACCGCGGTCCCGACGCGAAGGGGCTCTGGCTGTCGCGGCACGCGGCGCTCGGGCACCGGAGGCTCGCCGTGGGCGACACGGCGGTCGGCGCGGCGGGCGGTGACGCCCAGCCCCTGACGGCGGAGATCGGCGGCGAGACGGTGGCCGTCGTCCACGCCGGTGAGATCTACAACGCGGCCGACCTCGGCGGGGGATCCTCCGAAGAGGTGCTGCTGCGCTCCTACCTCCGCTGGGGCGACCGGCTCGCCGAACGGCTCGACGGCATGGGCGCCTTCGCCGTCTGGGACGGCAGGTCGCGGCGGCTGCTGCTGGGCCGCGACCGCATGGGCCTCAAGCCCCTGTACTACTTCGCGTACCCGGGCGGCATCCTGTTCGCCTCGGAGCCGAAGGGCATCATGGCCAACCCGCTGTTCGAGGCGCGCCTCGACCCGGCGGCCCTCCCGATCGTCCTGCAGCCGCGCCTCACCCTGCCCGGCGAGACGCCGCTGGCCGGGCTGCGCGAGGTCCCGCCCGGCCACGTCGTCATCTGGTCGGAGGACGGGCCGTCGCCGCGCCGCTACTGGCGGCTGTCCAGCGAGCCGCATCGGCACTCGTTCGAGGAGACCACCCGCCACGTGCGCGAACTTCTTGAGGACGCGGTCGGCCGGCAGGTCCCCGCCTCGGGGCCGTGCGCCGCCATGCTGTCGGGCGGCGTCGACTCGACCTCGGTCGCGGCGCTCGCCGTCCGCGCCCTGGCGGCCCGGGACGGCAGGAGTCTCGACACCTTCTGCGTCCGGTTCGAGAGCGACTCCGCGCACTTCTCCCCGACCGAGCTGCGGCCCGAGGTGGACGCGCCGTACGCGGCGGACGCGGCCGAATTCATGGGCAGCCGCCACCACACCGTCACCGTCGGCCTGCGCGACCTGCTGGACGCCGTCCCGGCCACCCGTCGCGCCCGCGACCTGCCGGGCTGGGGGCAGTTCGACGCCTCGATGTACCTGCTCTTCCGCGAGATGCGGGAGATCGGCCCGGTCGCGATGTCCGGCGAGGCCGCCGACGAGATCTTCGGCGGATATCCGTACTTCTTCAAGCCGGAACTCGTCAACCGCGACGGTTTCCCGTGGATGGGCGACGGCCCCCGGCTCGCCGACTACCTCTCGCCGGAGATGCGGGCGACGGCCGACCCCGTGGAGGACGAGCGCGCCAGGCTCTCCCAGCTCCTCTCGGAGGTGCCGCGGCTGCCCGGCGAGGACCCCGAGAACGCGCGCATGCGCGAGGTGCTCCACCTGGGCATGTCCGGGCCGCTCGCGGTCGTCCTGGACCGCAAGGAGCGCATGAGCATGGCGTCCGGCCTGGAGGTGCGCATCCCGTTCTGCGACCACCGGCTCATCGAGTACGTCTGGAACGTGCCCTGGTCGATGAAGTCCCGGGGCGGGTTGAAGGGCCTGCTGAAGGCGGCCATGGCCGACGTCCTGCCACCCGGCACGCTGAACCGGCGGAAGAGCGCCTATCCCCATGTGCACAACCCGGAATACGACCACGCGCTCATCGAGGAGGCGACCTGGATCGTGAGCGACGAGCGCTCTCCGATCGGCCGGATGTTCGACCGGCCGCGCCTCGCGGAGTTCATCCGCGGGATCGCCGCCGACCGGCTCCGGCCGGACCTGCCCGGCGGGACGAGCGCGCCGCACATGCTCATCCAGCTCGTCGAGATGCGCAGGTGGATCGAGGACTACCAGGTGTCGCTCGGCTGACGAGCGCCGTAGCGATGTGAACGCAGGCAACACCGAGGGAGCTGCGCCATGCTCGAACTGGTCCCCATCACCGACTCCATCGGCACGGAGGTCCGCGGCGTCGACGTCACCGGCGACATATCGGCCCGCGACTTCGACCGCATCTACCAGGCCTGGATCGACACCTGCCTCCTGCTGTTCCGCGGCCAGAAGATGACCCCGGAGCAGCAGATCGCGCTCACCAGGCGTTTCGGTGAGATCACGACCTACACCCGCTCGGAGTTCAACGAGCCCGAGCACCCCGAGATCCTCGTGCTGTCGAACATCACCCGGGACGGCAAGCCCATCGGGTCGGCCTACAGCGGCCGCGTCTGGCACAGCGACGGCCACTACCTCTCCGACCCGCCGGCCGGGACGATGCTCTACGCGATCGAGGTCCCGCCGGAGGGCGGCGACACCTGGTTCGCCAACATGATGGCGGCGTACGACGCCCTGCCGGCCGCCATGAAGGAACGGATCGACGACCTCAAGGTCGTCATCAGCCGGGTGCAGTCGCGGCCGTACAACTATCCCGACCGTCCGGCGCCGACACCGGAGGAGCGGGCGGCGTGGGTGGACATGCGCCACCCGATCGTGCGCCGGCACGAGGTGAGCGGCCGCAACGCCCTCTACAGCGGCGGCAACGTCCCGTGGCGCATCGAGGGGATGCCGGAGGCCGAGAGCGCCCCGCTCGTCACCTTCCTGCAGGAGTTCTCGGTCCAGCCGCGCTTCACCTACTGCCACAGGTGGCAGCCGGGCGACATCCTGCTGTGGGACAACCGCAGCGCGATGCACCGGGCCACCCCCTACGACTACGAGGCGTATCGCCGGCTCATGCACCGCACGACGATCGCCGGTCACCTGTCCACCGGCAGCCCGGTGCCGGTCGGCGAGGCCATCGCCTCATGAAGACGTACGACTTCGTGATCGTCGGGGCCGGGGCGGCGGGCTGCGTGCTCGCCGGCCGGCTGACCGAGGACCCGTCCGTCAGCGTGCTCCTCCTGGAGGCGGGGCACGAGCGGCGCAGCCCGCTGCTGACGATCCCCGCCGCCGAGACCATCCTGATGGGCAACCCCAGGTACGACTGGTGCTTCGAGACCGCGCCCGACCCCACCATCGACGGCCGCAGCGTGCGCATCCCGCGCGGGCGCCTGCTCGGCGGCTCGAACGCGATCAACGGCATGATCTACGTACGGGGCCAGGCGGAGGACTACGACGACTGGGCGCGGCTCGGCAACCCGGGCTGGTCCTGGGCCGGCGTCCTGCCGTACTTCCGCAGCCTGGAGCGCGTGACCGGGATCGGCGGGGAGACGCGCGGCCGGGACGGGCTGATCGCCGTCGGCCCGCCGCGCGACCGCGACGAACTGTGCGACGTCTTCCTCGCCGCGGCGGCCAAGGCGGGCTATCCCGCCAACCCCGACTACAACTCGGGAGACCAGGAGGGCTTCGGCTACTACCAGGTCAACCACGATGGCGGACGGCGGTCGTCGGCCCTGGGGACCTACCTGAAGCTCGCCCGGCTCCGGCCGAACCTCACCCTCCTCACCCGGGCCCACGTCACGGGCCTGCGGTTCAGCGGCACCCGCTGCACCGGCGTGACGTACGTGCGGGACGGCGAGACGGAGCGGGCCGGCTGCGCCAAGGAGGTGATCGTCAGCGCCGGCGCGGTGCAGTCGCCCCAGCTCCTTGAGCTCTCCGGAATCGGCTCCCGCGACGTGCTCGGCGGCCTCGGCATCCCGGTCGTGCACCACCTGCCGGGCGTCGGCGAGAACTTCCGCGACCACTTCGCGGCCCGCCTGCGGTGGCGGGTGCGGCGGCCGATCACCTTCAACGAGCGCAGCCGCGGGCTCGCGCTGGCGCGGGAGGTCGCCACCTACCTGACCTCCCGCCGGGGCCTGCTCAGCCTGCCGATCGCGCTCGGCTTCGGCTTCGTCCGCTCCTCGCCGGACGAGACGCGGCCGGACATCCAGTTCCACTTCGCGCCGGCCAGCTACGGCCCCGGGTCGAGCAGGCGGCTCGACACCGCTCCCGGCATGACGCTCGGCGTCTACCCGCTGCGCCCGGAGTCGTCCGGCTCCATCCACGTCCGCTCCCGCGACCCGCTGGCCCCGCCCGAGATCCGCCCGCGCTTCCTGGAGTCCGGCATGGATCGTTCCCGCCTCGTCGCCGGGATCAGGATCGCCAGGGAGATCGTGGAGAGCCCGGTGCTCGACCCGTACCGGGGCGACGAGCTGACGCCGGGGAGCGGCGTGCGGACCGACGACGAACTGCTCGCCTACGCCCGCGCCCACGGCGACACCTCCTATCACCCCGCCGGCACCTGCCGGATGGGCGACGACCCCATGGCGGTGGTCGACCACCGGCTGCGCGTGCACGGGGTGGAGGGGCTGCGGGTGGTGGACGCGTCCGTCATGCCGACGCTGGTCTCCGGCAACACGAACGCCGCGAGCCTGATGATCGCCGAGAAGGGCGCGGCGATGATCCTGGCCGACCACGGGCGCGGCGGCCCGCACGCCGCCTATGAGCGCGAGAGCGGGGCCTACGAGCGCGAGAGCGCGGCGGACGAGCGCCCGGGCACCGGCCCCCACGTCACGAAGGACACCATATGAGCACGTCACCACGGCAGGTCCTGGTCATCGTCGACGGCTACTCGTCCGGCTCGCAGCTGCCGGGGGTGATGGCGGAGCACGGCTGGGACTGCGTGCACGTGCGGGCGTCGGCGAGCCTGCCCGAGTACTTCCGGGCCACCTACCGGCCCGGCGACTACCTCGCCGAGTTCGACAACGACGGGGACATCGAGGCCCTCGCCCGCGAGGTCGGCGCGTACCGGCCCGCGGCCGTGCTGCCGGGCACGGAGAGCGGCGTGATCGTCGCCGACCTCCTGGCGGCCGCGCTCGGCCTGCCGGGCAACGACCCGTCGTCCAGCGCCGCCCGGCGCGACAAGTACGAGATGCACAACCGCCTGCTCGGCGCGGGCCTGCCCGCCATGGACCACTACCTGGCACACGACCTCGGCGGGCTGCTCGCCTGGGCGAAGGCCGGCGCCTGGCCCGTCGTCGTGAAGCCGCCGGCGAGCGCCGGCACCGACTCCGTGACCTTCTGCGCCGACGAGGGCGAGCTGGAGGAGGTCTTCCACCGCCTGCACGGCGCGGTGAACCAGCTCGGCGAGCGCAACGACGCCGTGCTCGCGCAGCGGCTGCTGTCGGGCCAGGAGTACTTCATCAACGGGATCAGCGGGAACGGGCGGCACGTCGTCACCGAGATCTGGCGGACCGACAAGGTGCCGGTGCCCGGCGCGGGCCTGATCTACGACCGCAGCGTCCTGTTCGACCCGGTCGACCCGGAGATGAAGCGGATCGTCGACTACGTGAAGGCGGTCCTCGACGCCCTGGGCGTGCGGTACGGCGCCCACCACACCGAACTGATGGTCACCGACCGGGGGCCGGTCCTCATCGAGTGCGCCTCGCGCCTGTCCGGCGGGCTCAACCGGCCCGCCGCCAACCACGCGGTGGGCGCGAGCATGCTCGACCTGGCCGCCCGCCTGGTCGTCGAGGGCGAGCCGTTCGCCGCGCGGCTCGCCGACGAGCAGAAGGGGCTGCACGCCCCGCTGTGGCAGGTCCAGTTCATCTCCGCCCAGTCGGGGACGGTGACCCGGTCCCACTACGAGGAACTGCTGGGAACCCTGGAGAGCACCACCTGGATCCAGAAGGCGCCGAGGGCCGGTGACACCGTCACGCGGACCACCGACCTCTACTCGAGCCCCGGCATCGTCTTCATGAGTCATCCGGACCCCGAGGTCCTGCAGGCCGACTACCAGACCGTACGGCGATGGGAGCGCGAGGGCCGGCTCTTCACCACCGGCTGACGCGGCAGACAAAGGATGGGAGTGCAACGGTGACCGGACAGCCCCCCGCTGATCGCTTCGACTACACGGCCAACCTCGCCAGGGCGACGACCTACGGCGACCATCGCAACGCCTTCTGGCCGCCGTCCGACCGCTACGAACTGCGGCGGCTCGACCTCGCGGACGCCGCCCCCGCCCTCGGGCCGGCCTTCCTCCGCGACCTGGCCGCGCTCGGCGCGGCCGTGGAGGACGAGTGGCGCACCGTCAAGACCGTCGGCGCACCCGCCCGGACCCGGCTCCCCGACCCGCTGCCCGTCGCCGAGGCGATGCGCCGGATCGGCGGGCACCTGCCCGGGGAGGTGGACCGCCGGGCGCTCGCCCTGCGGGCGGACGCCGTCCAGCACGGCTACACCGACGACATCCTCCAGGAGCTCGTCGGCGTCGAGGAGGACGTCGCGGTCGTCGCCGGCCAGATCTCCACCTGGTACGGCAAGGACCTGCGGGGGCTGCCGACCGCGTTCGCCTGCCGCCGGGACCCCGAACGCCAGGCCGACGTGTCCGAGGCCCTGACGTACCAGGAGGACGTCGCGAAGTATCTCGCCCGGCTGCACGCCGACCTGCGGCTCGGCGACGTGCCGGCGTTCGCGGCGACCCGGCTGTTCTTCATGGCCGGGGAGGGCGCCCTCCACCCGAAGCACATCGCCTACTTCCTCCCGGAGGACGAGGGGGTGAAGCGCTCGCCGTTCAAGAAGACCTACTACTTCGGCAACACCCACCGGGCCATGGTCGAGGGCTTCTCCGGGCCGCTCGCGGCGCGGCACCTCGATCTGGGCGAGCCGTACGAGCCGGGCGGGGAGCGCTTCGCGCGGATCCCGGCGCTCGGCGTGTTCGGTCACGAGCTGGGGCACAGCGTGCGCCGCCCGGCCACCGCCTACAAGGAGCTGAACGCCGCCGACCGCTGGGCGTCGGTCGTCCTCCAGGAGGTCGCGGCCGACGTCTTCGGCATCCTGATCCTCGCCGACGTCTGGGCGCCCCGCATGGACCTGTCCGGCGCCGACGCCGTCGCCTACTACCTGGGGGAGTGCCTGCGGTACGTCGACCGCGGCCTCGGCCACTTCCCCGACAGCGACGGCATGTTCCTCCAGTTGTCCTACTTCGTCCAGCTGGGCGCGCTCGCCCTGGAGGACGGCCGCCTGAAGGGCGACCCGGAGGTCGTCCTGGCGGGGCTGCGCTCGCTGGCCCGGGTCCTCGCGGACGCGCTGCTCGCCGGCCGGGGCGAGCCCGCCGTCGCGCTGTACGGCGCCTACGGCCCGGCGAACCCCGCGCCACTGCTGCCCCTGATCGAGGAGATGCGCTCGCGTCCCCTCCGTTCCGTCGACTACCTGCAGGAGCACCTCCACGCCCACGGCGACGCCTGACCAGGACGCCTGACCAAGGAGAACGCACATGACCCAGACCCGACAGGCGCTCGACGCGGTGCGCGAGTACTACTGCACGCAGCGCGAGGTCGGCGGGGCCGAAGCCACCATCTACGACATATGGGAGAGCGGCGGCGCGTACAACGACTCCATCACCCCCTCCACGTACGTCCCCGAATACCGCTCGCACATGGTCCTCAAGATCCTGTCGCTGACCGCGGACGGCTCCGGCGTCTTCTCCCTCGGCTGCGGCAACGGGTTCGTCGAGGCCGACCTCGTGCACTGCGAGCGGAAGGTCAGGGCGATGGACTACAACGAGGAGGCGGTGCGGCTGACCCGGCAGAAGGGCGTCGACGCCTTCACCGCGGACTACTTCGCGCTGACGGCGGCCGACGTGGGCGACGCCGAGGCGGTCTACGCCGACGGCCTGCTCGGCCACCTCTTCGACCCCGTGGAGGAACTGCGGCCCGCCCTCGGCAAGCTGGAGAGCCTGGGCCTGCGGTCCGGGACGCGCCTGGTCTTCTCCAACGACGCGCCGCGCGACCGGCACGTCGCCTTCGCGCCGCACGAGCGGGTCGAGGGCTTCTGGTTCGTCTCGAAGGACTACCTCCAGGACACCCTGTCGTCGTTCGGGTTCGAGCCGCTGGAGAGCTACTACTTCCCCTATCTGCGGCCCATCAGCGGCATGCGCAACCGCACCATATGCGTCGCGCGGGTGCCGTGACCGAGGAGGACCAGCGTGCCGATCTCTGACGGGTTCGCCCGCAAGCTCCTGCCCGTGCTCCCGGACGTCGTGGCCGCGTACGGCACGCCGTTCCACATCTACGACGCCCAGGGGATCATCGAGACGTACCGGGGGATGGTGGACGCCTTCCGGGGCGAGCCCTACCGCCAGTACTTCGCCGTGAAGGCCCTGCCGAACCCCGCCGTCCTCTCCCTGCTGCACCGGGAGGGCAGCGGGCTCGACTGCGCGTCACCGATCGAGCTGGAGCTGGCCGCGCGCGTCGGCGCGGCCGGCGACGAGGTGATCTTCACTTCCAACAACACCCGGCTCTCCGAGTACCGCGCCGCCCTGGAGGCCGGGGCGCTCATCACGTTCGACGACCGGTCGTTCCTCGGCAAGGCGGACGTCCTGCCGGAGACGGTGGCGTTCCGCGCCTCGCCCAACGGGCTCGCGGCGGGCTCGTCCCTCATGGGCGACCCGACCGGCTCCAAGTTCGGCGTGCCCCTGGACGAGCTCCCCGACGCCTACCGCGAGGCCCGGCGGCGCGGCGTGACCCGGTTCGGCATTCACGGCATGACCTGCGCCAACGAGCTGGACGTCGACCGGGCCATCCGGGCGGCGGTGGACGTCGTCGAGCTGGGCGCGCACGTGGCCGAGGCCGCCGGAGTCGACATCGAGTACGTCAACGTGGCCGGCGGCCTCGGCATCCCCTACCGCCCCGAGGACAAGCCGCTCAGCTTCACGGCGTACGCCGACGCCATCGTGGCCGCGCGGCGCCGGTGCTTCCCGCAGCGGGCCCCGCGCATCCTCATGGAGTGCGGGCGGTACGTCACCGGGCCCCACGGCGTGCTGGTGACCCGGGTGGTCAACCGCTGCCGCAAGGGCCGCGAGATCGTCGGCGTCGACGCGTCGATGTCCGCGCTCATGCGCCCCGCGATGTACGGCGCGTACCACCACGTCAGCCTGCCCTTCGCCCGGGGACGGGAGCGGTCGCGGTTCGACGTGGTCGGCTCGCTCTGCGAGAACATGGACAAGTTCGCGATCGACCGGATGCTGCCCGATCCCCGCGAGGGGGACATCGCCCTCGTCCACGACACCGGCGCGCACGGGCACGCCATGGGCTTCACCTACAACGGCCGGCTGCGACCGGCCGAGCTGATGATGACCCCCGGCGGCGACGTCGTCGAGATCCGCCGCGCCGAGACCGTCGACGACTACCTGGCCACGGCCCGCTGGAAGCCGGAGCCGGTGCCGATCGCGTCGCCGGCCGGCCTCCCGAACCACGAGCACGAGGAGCGAAGCCTGTGAACGAAGCCGCGGTGGAGGCCGCCTGGGAACGGCGCGCCGAGCTGACCGAAGCCGAACTGGCGGTCCTCGCCCCGGAGATCGAGGCCGGTCTCGGCGCGCTCGACCGCGGCGAGCTGCGCGCCGCCCGCCCCCTGGGCGAGGAATGGGTCGTGGACACCTTCGTCAAGAAGCTGATCCTCCTGTCGTTCCGCACCGGCCGGAGCGAGATGGCCGAGGCGGGCCCCGGCCGCCCCCGGACCTTCGACAAGGTGCCCCTGAAGTTCGAGACGTGGAAGGAGCCCGACTTCCAGGAGGCGAGGATCAGGGTCGTCCCCGGCGCCGTCGTCCGCTTCGGGGCGTACGTCGCGCCGGGCGCCGTGCTGATGCCCTGCTTCGTGAACGTCGGCGCGTACGTGGGACCGGGCACCATGATCGACACCTGGGCGACGGTCGGCTCCTGCGCGCAGGTCGGCGCGCGGTGCCACATCTCCGGCGGCGCCGGCCTCGGCGGCGTGCTGGAGCCGATCGGCGACGACCCGGTCGTCATCGAGGACGACGTCTTCGTCGGCGCCCGCAGCGAGATCGCCGAGGGCGTGCGGGTGCGCCGCGGCGCGGTCGTCGGGATGGGCGTCTACCTGGGCCGCTCGACGCCGATCGTCGACCGGGCCTCGGGCGAGGTGACCTACGGGGAGGTGCCGGAGAACGCCGTGGTGATCCCCGGGGCGCGCACCGACCCGCGCCGGCCCGGCCTCTCGACGTACGCGGCGGTGATCGTCAAGTACGCCGACGAGCGGACCCGGGGCAAGACCGCGCTCAACGACCTCGTACGGGACCTGGACCGGTGACCACCGCCCGGAGCGCGTTCGCCCTGCTGCGCGACCTGCTCGACGGCGTGTCCGCGCCGCCGGACCGGGAACCGGTGCGGCTCCACCTCGGCGAGTCGCGGCTCGTGATGCCACCGCTCGCGCCCGGCCTCCTGGACGACGCCGAGGGGTGGACCCGCTATCCGCCGCTCGGCGGCACCCCCGAACTGCGGGCCGCCTACCGGGGCTGGCTGGAGCGCCGTTTCGGCGTACGGCGGGGGCTGGACGACGAGGCGATCGCGATCGAGCCGACCCCCGGCACCAAACAGGCCGTCGCGGCCGCCGTCGCCCTCGCCGTCACGTCCACCAGGGCGCGGGCCCGCCGCGACGGCGAGACTCCCTCGGTCGTCATGCCCAACCCCTTCTACCCGACGTACCTCGCGGGAGCCGAGGCGGCGGGCGCCCGGCCGCAGTTCTTCGCCGGGGGCGACGGCCCGGCCGCCGTCGCGGCGGCCGTGGACGCCGCGCGTTCCCCCGTCGCCGCCCTGATCGTGTGCAACCCAGGCAACCCGGAGGGGGAGATCCTGCCGGAGGAGGCCCTCAGCGAGATCACGAAGATCGCCGCAACGGCCGGCGCGCTGCTCGTCGTCGACGAGTGCTACACCGACCTGTCCACCGGCCGCGAGCCCCCGGGCTACCTCTCGCTGGTGGAGCACGGCTCGGTCGCGCCCGGACGGTTCCTGGTGCTGCACAGCCTGTCGAAGCGGTCCGCGGCGCCGGGGCTGCGCAGCGGCTTCGCCGCGGGTGACCCCGCCACGGTCGCCGCGTACGCCGCCCACAACCGGGCCTGCGGAGTCTCCAGCCCGCTGCCCGTCTGCGCGGCCGCCGCCGCGCTGTGGTCCGACGACGCCCACGTGGCGCGGCTGCGGACCGCGCTGGCCCGCAACTGGGACCTGGCCGACGAGATCCTCGGCGGGCTCCCCGGCTATCGCAGGGCCGAGGCGGGCTTCTTCCTCTGGCTGCCGGTGCCCGACGACGAGGCGGCGGCCCGGGACCTGTGGCGCGACCAGGGCCTGTCCGTCATGCCGGGCCGCTATCTCGCGGCCGAGGGGCCGTACGGCGTGAACCCGGGGGCCGGGCACCTGCGCGTCGCCCTCGTCCACGAGGAGACGGTCATGCGTGCGGCGCTCACCCGGCTGCGCGACGGCCTCGGTCACGGCGGCCGTCCCGCGGGCGACGGTCACGCGTCCGCCGCCGGTCCCGGCCGCGGTGCGGTGGAGGTGGCGACGCGGCGGGCGGAGGAGGCCGCTCCGCCCTCGCCGGGCGAGCCGTCACCGACGGCGACGGCGATCGCGCAGCGGCTGATCAGGTTCCCCACCGTCAACCCCCCGGGCGACGAGGCGGACTGCGTCGGCTGGATCCGCGACCTGCTGGACGCCGCCGGGCTGGAGACGCGGCTGCTCGCGGCGGACCCGCGCCGCCCGAACCTCGTCGCCCGGCTGCCCGGCCGGGGCGCCGAACCGCCCCTGCTGCTCCAGGCGCACGCCGACGTCGTCCCGGTGGAGGGGCAGCCCTGGACCCGCCCGCCGTTCGGCGGGGAGATCGCCGGAGGCGAGCTGTGGGGGCGCGGGGCCGTCGACATGAAGGGCCAGCTCGCGATGATGCTGGCGGCGCTGCTGCGCATGCGGGCGGCGGGTGAGGAGCCACCCGGTGACGTCATCCTGGCCGTCGTTCCCGACGAGGAGGCCGGGAGCACGGTGGGGGCGCGGTTCCTCGTGGGCCGGCACCCGGAGCTGTTCGCCGGGGTCAGGCACGCGATCGGCGAGGACGGCGGCGCCGAGCTGGGCCTCGGCGCGTACGCACGCGTCCATCCCGTCGTGGTGGGGGAGAAGCGCACCTGCTGGGTCCGGGCGACCCTGCGCGGGCCGGGCGGGCACGCCTCCCGGGTGCCGTCCGCCGACGGCGCCGTACGCAAACTCGCCCGGCTGCTCGACGCGATCTCCGACGGCGGCCTCGGCGTCCGGCTCACCCCGGTCGTCGACCACATGCTGGGCGAACTGGCGCGGGCGCTGCCGCCCGAGGCCGGCCGCGCCGTCGAGGCGTTCCGGGCCGACCCCGGGAACGCCGCCCTCCTGGCCGGGCTGGGCGACACGGCCTCCCGCTATCTCCAGTCGCTCGTCCGGCACACGGTCACCGCCACCGTGCTGCGCGGCGGCACGGTGACGAACGTGCACCCCTCCGAGATCACGGTCGAACTCGACGGACGGCTGCTCCCCGGCGACTTCTCGACGGAGGACTTCCTCGCCGGACTGCGCGCCCGGGCCGGCTGCGAGATGGACGTCGAGATCCTCGTGGAGGGCGAGAAGAGCCCGCCACCGCGCCTCGGCGGCTTCTACGACCGGCTCGCCGGAGTGCTCAGGGACAGGGACCCGGGCGGCGTCCCGGTCCCCGTGATCACGCCCGCCTCGACCGACGCGCGGGTCTTCCGCGGGCTCGGCATCGAGTGCTACGGCTGGATGCCGCTGCTGCACGGACCCGAGGTCGTCTACCGCGACCGCCTGCACTGCGCCGACGAGCGCGTCTCGGTGCGGGCGCTGGAGTTCGGCGCCGACTGCTTCCACACCCTGCTGAAGGGCCCCTGGAGCTGAGGGATCCCCCGTCGAAGCCGCGAGATGGGCGAGTGAAAGGCTGGACGGGTCCATCGCCGGCGGAACGGGAGCCATCGTCATGGGGGACACCGGATCGGGGAGACACGTCCGCGATGTGGACGATCTCGACCAGGCGGCGGCCGTCTTCCAGAGCGTGCGGCCCCGCCTGTTCGGGATCGCGTACCGGATGCTGGGCAGTTCCACCGAGGCGGAGGACCTGCTGCAGGACGTCTGGATGCGCTGGCAGGCCTACGACCGCGACACCGTGGCCGAACCGGGGGCGTTCCTGGCGACGGTGACCACCCGCCTCGCCCTCAACGTCCTGCAGTCCGCCCGGGTCCGCCGCGAGACGTACGTCGGCCCGTGGCTCCCCGAACCCGTCGACACCCGCGACGACCCCCACCTCGGCGCCGAGCGGGGCGAGGCCCTGGGCTTCGCGGTCCTGCTCCTGCTGGAGCGGCTCACCCCCACCGAACGCGCGGCCTACGTGCTGCGCGAGGCGTTCGACTACCCCTACCGGCAGATCGCCGAGATCATCGAGACCAGTGAGGCGGCGGTGCGGCAACTGGTCAGCAGGGCCCGCAAGCACCTCGCCTCCAAGCGCCGGACGCCGGTGACCAGAGCCGAGCAGCGCAGGCTGCTCGGCGCCTTCGTCACCGCCGCCCGCTCCGGCGACCTCGCCGCGCTGGAGCGGATCCTCGCCGCGGACGTGGTCAGCTACTCCGACGGCGGCGGCGCGGTCCGCGCCTCCCGCATCCCCGTGGTCGGCGCGCTGCGGGTCGCGAAGTACGTCAGGGCGTTCGCGGACCGCTTCTGGGCCGGGGCCGAGGTGGAGTGGGCCGACGTCAACGGGCAGGCGGCGGCCGTGCTCCGCCGTGACGGCGAGGTGTTCACCGTGCTCACCGTCAACGCCTCCGACGAGGGCATCGACCAGGTGCTGTGGATGATGAACCCCGCCAAGATCGCCGCAGTGTCCGGCGCGGACGGGCCGGGTCAGGAGGGGAACTCGACCCCGGCCAGCCGCTCGGAGACGTCCCACAGCCGGCCCGCGTCGGACCCGGCCCGGACCGACCGGTAGAGGGGCAGCTCCGTGGGGCCGCCCGTGAACTGGCCGATGCCGTCGGGGCCGTACAGCCGACCGCCCTGGGCGTCCGGGCTGGTGGCCGCGTACAGGGCGGGCAGCAGCCCGGCGTCGACCGGCTGCACGAACAGACCCCACCGCAGGAGCCGGGTCATGATCCGCTCGTACGGCGCGGAGCGGGCGCGGCCGAGGTTCGGCCCGGACGCGTAGAGGTTGGTCAGGGTCGTGCCGGGATGGGCGACGTTGCTCACGATGCCCCACCCCCCGGCCCTGCTGCGCCGGTCCAGTTCGAGCCCGAAGAGAAGGTTGGCCAGCTTCGACTGACCGTACGAGCGGACCGGCGAGTACTTACGTTCGCTCTGCAGGTCGGCCCAGTCGATCTTCGCCGAGCGGGCGGCGCTGCTGGTCATGGTGGTGACCCGCGCTCCGCGCAGGCGCAGCAGCGGCAGGAGCCGTGCCACCAGCGCCAGGTGGCCGATGTGGTTGGTGCCGAACTGCAGCTCCAGGCCGTCCGCGGTGGTGTGCCGGGAGGCGGGAGCCATCACGCCCGCGTTGTTGATCAGGATGTCGATCGGGCGGGCCTCGTGCCGGAGGGCGTCGGCGAGCTTCGCGACCGACTCCAGCGAGGCCAGGTCGAGCTCACGAGTGGAGATCACGGCCTCCGGCGCGGCCGCGTGGATCCTCTGGAGCGCGGCGGCGCCCTTGGCGACGTTGCGGACCGGCAGCACCACCTCGGCCCCGGCCTGGGCCAGGCGTGTGGCCAGGCCGAGACCGAGACCGTCGCTGCCCCCGGTCACCACCGCCAGCTTCCCGCTCAAGTCGGGTACTTCCATTGCGAACCCCCTGGTCGCACGAGTTTCCGTTCGCTGAGCAAGGACAGGACGGTCTGCCCGTCTGTGACACATGTGTCCGTCATCACAGATCGAGAGGCTCCCTCACCTACGGGCCTTGTGCCTTCGGCCGCTGGAGGGGTGCGGCCCGCGGGGCGCGTACGGGGTTTTGCGAAAGGGGGGCGCGAGAACCGCGTCGCGGCGTGTAATGTCGAGACAGAGGTTGTGTCGAAGTACCAGTATGCGTTGAAACGCTTGCTGAGTAGTGACAGCGGGCGTTGCCGTACGGAGCCGAGGCTTTCCCGAGGCGGTCGGTCGCAGCAGCCCGAGGGACCACACCCGTGGCCCTCGAGATCGTCTCATGAAGGAGAAAGCAGTATGGCCCAGGGAACCGTCAAGTGGTTCAACGCCGAGAAGGGCTTCGGCTTCATCGCCCCCGACGACGGCACTCCGGACGTCTTCGTCCACTACTCGGCCATCGACAGCCGCGGCTACCGCTCGCTCGAGGAGAACCAGCGGGTCGAGTACACCGCCGGCCAGGGCGCCAAGGGCCCGCAGGCCGAGCAGGTCCGCCCGCTCTAAGCAGCGCTTCGCACCGCCGATGCCGGGCCCACCGAGGTGAGGCCCGCGCCATCCGACGGCATCCGGCCCCGGGCTCCTCACGGAGTCCCGGGGCCTTCGTCATTCACAGGTAGCCCGCCTCGGAGCCGGTGAAGCGGCACCGTGAGGGCAGGCCCTCGGCGAGGCGGTCCCGTACGATTCGCTGGTGATCGAGAAGGACCGGGCCCGTCGCCGGGCGTGGCCGTGGATGGCGCTGGCGGTGCTCCTCTCAGCGGTGCCGTCCCTGCTGATGGCCATGACCGCGCGCGGCGGCATCGACTACCTGCCGCTCGTCTCCTTCGCCTGGCGTTTCATCGGAGTCGACGCGCGATACCTGCTCGCGCTCGATCTCCTCGTGGTGGGTGTCCTGCCGCTGTTCGCTCTGTCAGCGGCCGGCTTCTCCTGGTTCTGGTGGCGAACGGGGATGGCCGGCGCCGCGCTCCTCGGCGTCATGGCGGTGGTCAATCTGGTGGTCTTCGTGGGTGAATGCCCATGGCCGTTCACCCCTGCGGAGGTCAGCGCGGGCAGCCAGCCTGACTACATCAGCAGCGGCCCCGCAAACCCATGGGCTCCACCGCTGCTCGCCACCATCGCCTGCGCTGCCGCCGCCTTGGCCCTATCCGTTGGCTCCCGCCGCGTGCGGGCGAGGGCCTCACCGGCGTGAGCGCGCGGTTGAAAGTTTCATCACGAGGCCGCCGCCTGTTCTGTGTGGGCTGTGCCGGTAACGCCAGATAGATGCGCCTCTGAAGGTCGGAGCGTCACCGGACCTCTCGATCGGCCTCTTGACGCCACCCGCTGTCCCCTAGTTTGCTCCGCCAATACCACCACCGACATCGACGCCCGTGGACGCGACCTCTCGTGCCACAGAAAATGTTAGCGCTAACAGCACTTCGTAGGACCCAGGCCTCCGCCTCGACCCACCCTCAGGAGTAGACCATGCATTCACCCCCCATCCGTTCGGCCGTCGGCCGGTGGCGTTCCCACGTCACCGTGGCGGCGCGTGTGTCCGCCGCGCTGGTGACGGTGCTGGCCGCGGCGCTGGTCTCGGCGGCGCCCGCGTCGGCGGCGGCGGCGCCGCTGGTGGGCGTCGGGTCGGGCCGGTGCCTCGATGTGGTGGGCAACACCGACGCGCAGGGAACCGGTCTGCAGATCTACGACTGCAACGGCCAGGCCAACCAGGCGTTCGAGTTCACCTCGTCGGGTGACCTGCGGACGTTCAACGGCACGCGGTGCGTGGACGCCTACGGTCAGGGCACCGCGAACGGCACCAAGGTGGTCATCTGGTCCTGCAACGGCCAGGCCAACCAGAAGTGGCGGCTCAACTCCGACGGGACGATCACGGGCGTGCAGTCGGGCCTGTGCCTCGACGTGAGCAACTACGGCACGGCCAACGGGTCCGCCGTCTACCTGTGGACCTGCCACGGCGGGACCAACCAGAAGTGGACCACCTCTGGCGGCCCGAGCCAGTCGCCGTCCGCGTCGCCGTCCGCGTCGCCGTCTGTGACGCCGACCGGCACGTGCCCGCTTCCGTCGTCGTACCGCTGGACCTCGACCGGCGCGCTGGCGCAGCCGAAGTCCGGCTGGGTGTCGCTCAAGGACTTCACCAACGTCACCTACAACGGCAAGCACATCGTCTACGCCACCACGCACGACACCGGGTCGACCTGGGGTTCGATGGCCTTCAGCCCGTTCACCAACTGGTCGGACATGGCCTCGGCCACCCAGACCAAGATGAACTCCTCCACGGTCGCGCCCACGCTGTTCTACTTCGCCCCCAAGAACATCTGGGTGCTCACCTACCAGTGGGGCGGGACCGCGTTCTCCTACCGCACCTCCAGCGACCCGACCAACCCCAACGGCTGGGGTGCGACGCAGACCCTGTCCACCGCGAACATCGGCGGTGGGGGCACCGGCCCGATCGACCAGACGCTGATCGGTGACGGCCAGAACATGTACCTGTTCTTCGCCGGCGACAACGGCAAGATCTACCGGCAGAGCATGCCGATCGGGAACTTCCCGAGCAGCTTCGGCTCCAACTACACGCAGATCATGAGCGACTCGACCAACAACCTGTTCGAGGCGGTCGAGGTCTACAAGCTGCAGAACCAGAACAAGTACCTCATGCTCGTCGAGGCGATCGGCTCGCAGGGCCGCTACTTCCGCTCCTTCACGGCCGACAGCCTGAGCGGGTCGTGGACGCCGAACGCCGCCAGCGAGAGCAACCCGTTCGCCGGCAAGGCCAACAGCGGTGCCACCTGGACCAACGACATCAGCCACGGTGACCTGGTCCGCAACAACCCCGACCAGACCAAGACGGTCGACCCCTGCAACCTGCAGCTGCTCTACCAGGGCCGCAGCCCGAACTCCGGCAACGTCGACTACGGTCTCCTGCCCTACCGCCCGGGCGTCCTGACCCTGCAGCGTTAAGGCGTATGACACAGGTCCCGCCTCCAAGCCCTGACATGTGAGGGTGGACCTGAAACGGGCGGGCTCGGCACAACGCCGAGCCCGCCCTCGTCATGTCCGACGCTCATTCAGCCCGCTGCCCCAGCGGATGTACGGGTGAATATCAATCCCAGACGGCCGTCTTCGTAGTCTCTGTCACCGGCCCTTACGAGAGTCCTGGTGACCTTCCCGCGAAAATCGATCACCACGGCACGGTGGGGTGCCTTCTCCTGGTCGTCCGCCCACACGATCAGATGGTCCTCGTCCCACCAGCCGACCACGTGTGGCGCGTCGTACGGGATGCGGGCGACCGACGCGCCGTCGGAGACATTCCAGATACAGATCTCGGCTTCGTTCCCGGGGCACCATGTGCTGAACCTGCGTCCGGAGGGGGAGTCGGCTCCCATTCCATCGACGTTGGGTGTTCCCTTGCCGAGCAACCTTCTGATCGGGCGGCCGTCGGGGGAGTAGAGGTCGATCCTCTTGTCCGTCGAAGACGCCACCATCGTGCCCTTCCCCAGCCAGGTGTAGTGGGCGTCGGGATCGTCGATGGTGACGCTATGGGCCTTCAGACTCGCCACGTCGATGACCGTGAACCCAAGACTGCGCTCCTGGGATCCGTGTGACTCCCGGATCGTCATGAGGATCTTGCGTCCATCGGGCGACCAACTCGGCCACGACAGGCCGCGTGGGGCACGGACGGTCGAGACGAGACTCCCGGCGCCGGAGGCCAGATCGGTGATCCTCGTGGTGTCGCGACCGCTTGAGGGGAAAGACGTGCTCGCCGTGACCGCTGAACGTCCGTCAGGGGAGGTGGCGCTGTCGCCGGAGATCTCTTTGGTCGAGGTCCCGTCCGGCGCGGTGCGCATCCGGATGAGCCCATCTTGGGGCACGTAGCCGATCAGGCGTACTGGATCATCTTGGTCCTCGTACACGACGATGCCCGACTTCGAAAGCCAGGCCGGCCGCAGACCTGGACTGGACGGCACCTGCTGCGCAGCGTTCTCCCGGTCTCCGTGGGAGCGGAGGTGATCCGCGGCTCGACGCGCCAAGGCGAGCAGATCCACTGCACCGGGAGCACCAGCCTGCTCCATGCTGAAGACGACGTTCCCGGCACGCACGACAACGGCCTTCGGATAGCCGGGAAAGACGATCGCCTGATCGCCCACCCCTCGCACCTGATAGTCGCTGTCGTCGACCTGCATGCTCGTCATGTACGCCTGCGCCTGTCGCTGGTCCGGAGCCACACGGGCGACGCGCGTGCGCACGATCTCGCCCTGATGCCCGGCATAGTCACAGGCATGGGGTGATGGCACAGTGACGTCGCCGATGTGCCTGTTCCTGGGAATCGCGGTGAGGTGCGCCTCAGGAAGCAGGGCGCAGGCGTCCGGCCATGCGGCCGAACTCACCCCGGACAGTTCCGGCGGACCATCGCCCCCGGGGCTCCTCCTCAGCAGCGTCAGACGCCTGACCGGAGCCTGACCGGGGCGGGAGCGAGTCTGCGCGAGATAGAAGTCGCCACCGGCACCGGCGATCGTCCTGCCCCAGACCGGCACGGCGAGGGTCTCTCCCCGTCCGGTCTTCGGATCCACTTCATGCAGGAGATAGGTGATCTCGTCACGCATCAGCATGCCGTAGACGGAGCGGCCGTCGGTGAGCAGGCCTTGGTACCAGGACGGAAAGGATGGGGAATGACGCGCCAACCGCCAGTAGGAACGCGCCGTACGAACATCGACGGCCTCCAGCACAGCGTCGGGCCCCGCCTGATATGCCACCACCGCGCGGTCACCGACCCGCACGACGGGACAGGCCGGCCAGCACCCGCTCCGTGCGGCGATCTTGTGCCCTGCGGTGTCCAGCAGCACGACGGCGTGGTCGACGACGAGACCGATCAGGTCGTCGGCCAAGGACACATCCACATTCGATGCTCTCGTGACGAGGAGTGACCACACGTCCCGCCCCGTCGCTCCGTCCAGCATGCTGAGGCGATCGCGTCCAGGGCAGCTCCCGCTCAGAACGGGCTGTCCGTTCTCCATGCCGACGGAGTCCGTCTGGCAGTCCCTCACGCCGCGTCTCCAGACGGTATGCCCGTCGCGCAGGTCGAGGCCCACGAGCTCCTTACCGGACTCAGTGGCGGCGACGGCCACCCGATCGCGCTTGACGTCCCCTCGGTCTCCCTTCCACGCGCCTGCCATCCGCAGTCCGTCGCGCCGCCAGAGCTCGTGGCCCGTGTACACGCCGATCGCGATCAACGATGTGATGTCCTCGGTGGCTCCCGGACGGCTGTACTCGGCGACGAGGACGTCCCCGAGGCTCATCCAGTTGCCGACGACCAGGTCGTCGCGCGCGTAGCGCCATACCTGCGCACCGCTGAGCATGTCGACCGCGGCGAACCCGAGCCGGGTCGACAGGGCGAGACGCCCGCGCCACCTCGCTCCGGCGGAGTCCGAGTCGGAGGGAAGCGGGATATCCACATGCCACACTTCGGCCAACCGGTTCCCGGTGGGAGCGCTCGCCGGTGAGGTGCTACCCGTCGGAAGCAGCAGCACACTCAGGGCGGCCAGAATGGCCAGCCGCGACGCGCGAATCAGCACGATTTGTTCCTTGAAGCCCGGTAGCTGTTGGTCAACCCCGGTTCGGTATAGCTGACCTTGTACTTCTTCGCCGGGCCGGTCACGCGGAAGGCATCGCCATTCGACTGCTTGGCGTAGCTCTCCTGCAGTTCGGAATTGTCGCCGTAGTCGTAAATGATTTCGACGTCGTACTCATAGGAGTGGTTGTGCGCCAAAGTGGACAACTGCACGGTCACCCGGTCGTTCGCGGCCAGCTCGATGCTCTTTCCGAGGAACGTTCCAGACCGGTTCTTCGTGCCGTACCCGGGACGCAGGTGATCGAGATCGGCCTTGATGTTGTACGTTCCGGCGTCGCCCGCGGTCGGCACCTGAATGCAGGTGCCCTTGAAGACAGGCCCGGCGCTCAGAATGCGCGGCCGGACGTCGATGATCCGTACGCTTCGGTTGCGCAGGCCCTGAATCACCACGGTGATGTACTGATAACCGACCTGTGCGCCCTTGTGCCGTCGCACCAGATCATCCCATTGTTCCCGGGTCGCGCCCCGGAGCAGTAGGAACCGGTCCGAGCCCTTCAGTAAGGCGTCCTCGAACGCGCCGACATCGCCCTCCCAGGGGCGTGAGGACGCGACCGCTCGTATGGGCTCTTCCTCTCTCCAGTCCTTCACTCCGTCTTCCGCCTGCAGATAGATATTGTTGACCACCACCGCGACCACTCCGGCGACTGCCGCCCCAAAAGTGGTGAGCGCCCAGATCAACGGCTTGGCGAACCATCGTGGCTTTTTCCCCGCCGGTGCGTCCGGCTCCTGCGTGGCCATGCCGGTCACCCCGTCTCCCGCAACTTCTTCGCCAACCGGCGCCCAAGCCCGGAGACGTACTCCGCATGGCCTGGAACGTCGAGTCGCACTAGGACCGCACCGACCCTGAGATAGAGACGGTCGCTCGTCTGACTGTCCCTCACCGCTTCATCTCCGATTTTCTCCAGTGGAGGGCCCTCATCGTCGTGGAATGCCAGCAGGTCCCGGTGGGCCGCGTGCTTCGACGGAAAAATCCACAACACCGTGACGGCGATGAGCGGGTCGCTGCTCCGTGCCGGCTCCAGGTCACAGGCGGCAGGCGTTGTCAGTCCAAGCTCCGCGGGAGCGGCGACCGGTCGCGGGATGTAGCGGGCCCCGGGAATCACGGCTCCAATCTCCTCGGGCCCCAGCAGCGCGCAGGCGTCGGGCCACTGTGAGGCGGCCACGCCATCTCTGTAGAGCAGACCCGGGTCGGTGGAACTGACAGCTTCGGTTCGATAAGCGCCCAGGGTGTAAGAGTCGTTTCTGTAGTCGGCACTGACGATCAGGAGCACGCCGCCGCCGCCCGTCACCAGCCAGGGCGTGTCGCCAGGGGCGGGACCGACGGTCAGCAGGCCGGCGTCGGGGCGAGCCCATCGGATGATCTCGACGGGTGTATCGGAGAACGTCTCCCGCACATAGATCTGCCCTTCCACCTCCACCAACTGACTGTCGGCACTGATCTTCATCGACCGTCGTGCCAGCGACTGCCTGCTGATCAAGTCAAGGCGTAGTTCATCGTCCAGAGCGCCTGGCCGGGTCACCGCGACGGCGTCGGCGCCAATCGTCACACCGCAGCCACATTCATCGTCCTGAGGATCCGGTGGATAGGCCAGGAGTTGGTGACCGGTGGCGTCGTACACGCTGATCCCGGCGGTTCCGTGGAGCGCGACCAGGCCGTCATGCACCTCGATTCCAATTCTTTTCGCCGGTGGCTGTGCTCTCTCCCAGAGTTGCCTGCCATCGGTCGTGGCGACGGCCCGCAGTCGTACTTCGCGGCCGCAGCGGACGACTACAGCGGCGATGCCGCCTTCCGCCGCACCCGAACCGAAGGAACAGTTCGGCGGTGACGAGATCCGCCACGCCGGCGCCCCATCGGCATCGCCAAGAGCCCACAACTCGCGGTGTCTCTGTCCGGCTACGACGATGCGCCCGTGTCCGGCGCCGAGAACCGTGGCATGAACCTGCTCGACAGAGCCGAGACGCATGGTCCACAGAAGCGCCCCGGTCTGAGGATTGACAATGACGGCCCTTCCTCCCGTCTTCTTTCCATCGGGCTCCGGGGCCACGAGCAAGAGATTTCTCGTCGGCAGAAGACGATAGGACCAGTCGACAAGCAGATCGGTCTGCGTGCGCCACCTGAGCCGTCCGCTGTACCAATCCCAGCCTTCGAGTACATTACCGGTCACTGTTACCACCGTATGGCCCGCGAGATGCGCTTCCGAGACCTCGCTCTCCGATGTCGTCTGCCAGACCGGACGGAGGAGGCCGGGGCGGATCGGTGTGAAGGCCGACTGATGTTCGGGCGTGAGATTAGGCTCGGACGCCGACACGAGACCGCAAAGAAGAACAACGAGAAGCGTCATAATGCCGACTCGTATGGCCATGCCCACCCTGCCTGATTGCTGTACGGCCATTGTTCACGATTCGAATATTCCCGCCACCGTTGTTACCGAAGTGGGATGCGATCAGGGATGGCCGGTCGTGCGATCGGTATTCTCTTGCGAGGGCGTGGCCTTATACGGCTTATCTGCACGACCAAATCCGGTACCGACGTCGCCGATGGTTCTGTAGACGTCTGCCGAGCACCGGCTGGTCAACGTTCCGGGCGGTGTCAGCAGAGCGCGAGGGCCGTGTGGATCAGGTGGAGGTGGGTGAACGCCTGAGGGAAGTTGCCCAGATGACGCCCCTGGACGGGGTCGTACTCCTCGGGGAGCAGGCCCACGTCGTTGGTGAGGGCCAGCAACCGCTCGAACAGGTCCACGGCCTCGTCCTTGCGGCCGACGAGGTCGAGCGCTTCGGCCAGCCAGAAGCTGCAGGCGAGGAAGGCGCCCTCGGCTCCGGGCAGGCCGTCGATCTCCTTGCCCTCGGAGACCGGATAACGCAGCACGAAGCAGTCGGTCATCAGCTCGCGTTCGATCGCGTCGATCGTGCCGACGACCCGGGGGTCCTCGGCGGGCAGGAAGCCGACGATCGGGATGAGGAGCAGCGCCGCGTCGAGTTCGCGAGAGCCGTACGACTGGGTGAACGTGCCGCGTCCGGGATCGAAGCCCCTGTCGCAGACCTCGGCGTGGATCCGGTCCCGCATGGCCCGCCAGCGCCTGAGGGGACCGGTGTGGCCCAGCTCCTCGATCGCCCGGACCTGCCGGTCGGCCGCCACCCACGCCATGACCTTGGAATGGACGAAGTGCCGCCGCGGGCCGCGGACCTCCCACAGGCCCTCGTCGGGCTGGGTCCAGCAGCGCTCCAGGAAGTCCATCAACCGGCAGACGATGGTCCAGGCGTAGTCGTGCGGCGGCATCCCCAGCTTGCGGGCCCGGTAGAAGCAGTTGAGGACCTCGCCGTAGACGTCGAGCTGAAGCTGGCCGGCCGCGCCGTTGCCGATCCGCACCGGCCGGGAGCCCTCGAACCCGGGAAGCCAGTCGAGCGTCTGCTCCGGCAGGCGCCGTTCGCCCGCCACGCCGTACATGATCTGGAGGTCCTCCGGGCGGCCCGCGATGGCGCGGAGCAGCCAGTCGAGCCAGGCGCCGGCCTCGGTGACGTATCCGGACTCGGTCAGGGCGTCGAGTGTCATCGCGGCGTCGCGCAGCCAGCAGAATCGGTAGTCCCAGTTGCGTACCCCGCCGAGATGCTCGGGCAGTGACGTGGTGGGAGCCGCCACGACGCCGCCGGTCGGGCTGTAGGTGAGCGCCTTGAGCGTGATGAGGGAGCGGATCACGGTGGCGCGGCAGCGGCCCGGGAGCCAGCAGCGGGAGGCCCACTCCTTCCAGAACCGGCTGGTCTCGACGAACTGCTCGCCGGGATCGATGATGCCGGGTTCCGGCTGGTGCGAGGGGTGCCACGTGAACACGAACGACCGGCGTTGCCCCGCGGCGATCGTGAAGACGCCGGTGTGCCGGCCGCCGCTGCCCTTCAGGTGGACGGGAGTGTCGATCCAGACGGAGTCGGGCCCGCCGATGGCGTGGAGGCGGCCGCCCAGGCGGCGGGCCCAGGGGACGATGCTGCCGTAGTCGAACCGGATGCTGATCTCCGTGGTCATGTGCACCGTCCCGGACACGCCCTCCACGATCCGGACCAGGGCGGGGTTGGCGTGCCGGGGAGGCATGAAGTCGATGACCTTGACGGTCCCCGTGGAGGTCTCCCACACGGTCTCGAGGATCAGCGTGTCGCCGGCGTACGCGCGCCGCGTCGCCATCTCGTGCCCGGTGGGGGCCAGCCGCCAGAACCCGTTGGACTCGTCACCGAGGAGCTTGGCGAAGCATGCGGGGGAGTCGAACCGGGGAAGGCAGAGCCAGTCGATCGATCCGTCGCGACCGACGAGAGCGGCCGACTGCGTGTCCCCGATGAGGGCGTAGTCCTCGATCCGCATGTGGACCACGCTACTCGCCGGGTGGCGCGTCACCCTCCGGGCGTGTCCTCGTCCTCGTGCGAGGGCCTGTGCCACCGGACGTCATGTCTTCGTGAACAGTGCGGGTCCGCGGCCTGGTTGCAAGACGATCCCGTCGCGACGTCAACTGACTCATATGGGTGCCGGCCGGCCGGGGAGCACTGCCATGACCAAGGACATCACCTACCGCAGGATCTACGAGGAGTCCTCACCCGAGGACGGCAGAAGGGTGCTCGTCGACCGCGTCTGGCCTCGGGGGATGCGCAAGGCGGACGCGCACCTCGACGAGTGGCTGCGTGACGTCGCCCCCTCCGCCGAACTGCGCCGCTGGTACGGCCACGAGCCCGGCCGCTTCGCCGAGTTCCGCCGGCGCTACCTCGCCGAGCTGCGCGAGCCCGAACGGCGGCAGGCCGTGGACCATCTGCGGGACCTCGCCGGCCACGACAGGCTGACGCTGCTGACCGCCACCCGCGACGTCGAACACAGCCAGGCCGCCGTGCTCGCCGAGTGGCTGACCGACCCCGGGAACTCCAGGGCCTGACGCGATCGCCCGGGAGCACGGCGTACCGGACCGGTGCCCGTGCCCTGTTAACCGCCACGACGCAAAAAATACCATCCGACAGGTATTTCGTGGCTGAGACGGCATGGCTCCTCCTTGTGCAAGTGAGGATGTCCCCCAGTTACACACTTCCGAGGCCAGTGGGGCATGTCAGGCCAGCGTAGGCCGCCTGTCGCTCCCGGGTGACGCCGTTCGCAAAGTTACATACCTACGCGAAGGTATGCGATAGTGAGCGAGAAACCACCGGTGACTCAGGGCACCAGTGTCAGCTCCCAAGTGGTGAACGACCGCGCACACCGCGCTCCGTCAGGCACGGCGCGCCCACATCCCCCGGCCAGACGAACCGCCGGCCAGCCCCCGGCGTCCGCCTGCCCGAAAACCCCCGATCACCCCACGGATCCCGAGCTTTCGAAGGAACCTGATGAAATTCGGAAACAATCTGCGGATCAAGACCGCCACCTCGTGGCTCCCGCCGGACCACGAGACCGTCGAGGACGCCGTCACGGCGGGCAAGCTGGCCGCCTCGGACGTCGAGCGGCTCGGACTCACCCAGCTGCCGGTCTCGGCCCAGTGGTCCGGCCCCGAGATGGCGGTGGCCGCCGCCCGCGACGCGATCAGCCGGGCGGGCTGGAGCCCGTCCAAGGTGGGCCTCGTGCTGCACACCTGGATCTACCACCAGGGACACGACATGTGGTCGCCACCGCACTATGTGGCGAACGAGCTGGGCACTCCCGACGCCCTGTCGTACGCCGTCCAGCAGGGCTGCAACGGCGGCGCGATGGCCCTCCAGGTGGCCGCGATGCACCTGGCCGCCGACCCCGGGCTCGGCGCCGCGCTCATCACCACCGGAGACCGCTTCCTGCCGCCCGGTTTCGACCGCTGGGCCTGCGACTACGGCTTGGGCTTCGGTGACGCGGGGTCCGCGGTGCTGCTGCACCACGGCGACGCGGGACCCGACGACTACGCGCTCGTGTCCATGGCCACCGAGACCGCCGCCGAACTCGAGCTGATGCTCCGGCACGGCGACGACTTCAGCCCCACGCCCTTGTGGCACAACGAGTACATCGACCTGCGCCGTCCGAAGAAGTCCTATATGGCGGTGCACGGCAAGGAGAAGTTCACCGAGATCGCCAGCCGGTCGATCCGCAAGGTGATCGTGGACAGCGTGCACGACGCGGGGCTGCGGCTCGACGATCCCCGGATCAAGTACATCGCGCTGCCGAGGCTCGGAACGGGCCTGCTGGACGGCATCTACATGCCGGTGCTGGACGAGGTGCTGAAGGCCGAGGCGCTGTGGTTCGGCGCGGTCACCGGCCACATGGGCTGCGGGGACTTCCTCGCGAACCTGGCCGACCTGCGGGACCAGATGCCGCTCGAACCGGGCGACTTCGCGCTGGTGATCAGCGGCGGGGCGGCCTGGACCTGGGCCTGCGCCGTCGTGCAGGTGCCGGAGGAGCGGATACCGGAAGGGGACGTCTGATGGCTCTGGGGCTCCTCGGCCTGGGCGGTCACGTTCCGCCGGTGGTCGTCGCCAACGCGCAGGTCGCCGAGTGGGCCGGCGTGGACGAGAACTGGATCGTCGAGCGGACCGGCATTCTGGAACGCAGGTACCGCGAGCCGGGCACCGCCACCTCCGACCTCGCGTTGAACGCCGCCCGTGAGGCGCTGGCCGTACGCCCCGGGGCGGCGGATCGGCTCGGGCTGATCATCGTGGGCACCTCGACGCCCGACCAGCCGCAGCCCTCCACCGGAGCGATTCTGCAGGACAAGCTCGGGCTGTCCGGTTTCCCGGCGTTCGACGTCAACGCGGTGTGCTCCGGCTTCCTCTACGCACTGGCGGTCGCCGACTCGATGATGTCGGCGCGGCTGTCCGGGCAGGGCGGCGAGTACGCCCTGGTGGTCGGCGCGGACGTCTACTCCTCGCTGATGGACTCCGCCGACCGGCGCACCGTCAGCCTGTTCGGCGACGGGGCCGGGGCGGTGCTGCTCGGTTCCGTGCCCGAGGGGTACGGCGTCCTGGACTGGCGGCTGGTCACCCACGGCGAGTACCGCGATCTGGTCGAGGTGACCGCCGGCGGCACCCGCCGGCCGCTGGACGCTCAGGCCCGGGAGGCGGGGGAGCACCTGTTCCGGATGAAGGGCCGTCCCGTACGCGAGTACGCGATGCGCACCCTTCCCAAGGTGATCGGCGAGGCGCTCGACTCGGCCGGGCTGCGGCTGGAGGACGTGGACCGCCTCATCCTGCACCAGGCCAACACCCGCATGGTCGAGGAGTGCTACCGCGAGCTGGGCGTCGACCCCTCCCGGGTACCGCTCACCGCACCGCGGTTCGGCAACACCGCCGCGGCCTCCATCCCGCTCACCCTCCGCACGGAGCACGAACGCCGTCCCTTCCGGCGCGGCGAGCTCCTGGTGCTGGCCGGTGTGGGCGGCGGCATGACCGCTGGAGCCGTCGTCGTCCGCTGGTACTGAGCCCGCCGGACCTCCGCCGGAAACCGGGCAAGCGCTGCGAAAAGGAGAGAGATATGCCGATGGCGACCGCGGCGGGGCACCGCTGCTACGAGCTGTGGGATCCGATGCCTGACGAGGTGCGGGAGGGCGCCAGGCGGTTCGCCGCCGTACAGGCGCTCAACGAGCTGGTGGGCGTGCTGCAGTACGTCGAGTGGCTGGACCGCGCCCCCAGCCACACCAGGCGGCAGATGCTCATGGCCAAGATCCAGGACGAGGTCGGTCACGGGCACGTGGTCGCACGCGTCGCCGAGGACCTGGGCATGCCGCGTGAGCGGATCCTCCTCGACTACCTGGAGGGCCGTACGCGGATCCACAACATCTTCCATTACTCCTTCGCGACCTGGGAGGAGGTCGGCCCCGGGCTGCTCCTGACGAACTCGGCCGCGATCACGCAGTTCCAGTCCCTGGCGAAGGGCGTGTACCTGCCGTACGCCCGGGCGCTGCGCAAGGTCGAGCGCGAGGAGTCCTTCCACTACCAGCACGCCCTGGACCTGACCCACGAGATCCTGACGCACGGTGACGCCGAGCAGCGCCGCCGGGTGCAGGAGGGGTTCGAGCTGTGGCTGCCGCGGATCCTGGCCTACCTCGGGCCGCCCGACACCGACACCCTGCACACCAACCGGATGTGGCAGGTCGGCCTCAAGCCGGACGGCAACGACGAGGTACGCCAGGCCTGGCTCAACAAGATCATCCCGGTGGTCCGGAAGCTCGGTCTGCACGTGGACCCATCGTTGGTCCGTCAGGCGCCCTCGGGCCAGTGGGAGTTCGAGATGCCCGACTGGGCCCAGGTGAAGAAGGTCATCGCGAACGGCGGGCCGTCGTCGCAGCGGCGGCTGGACTGGGTGCGCAGCGCCCTGGAGCGCAACGCGCCGTACCGGCGCGCGCTGCAGGGGGTGGCGTGAATGCCGCACATCCCGACCGACTCCGACGTCTACGAGGTGTTCGCGCAGAGCGGCCACGGCACGGCTCTCAACCATGTCGGCTCCATCGTCTCGCCGCGCCCGGACGCCGCCTGGCACCTGGCCAAGGAGACCTACGGGCGCCGCGACGACCTCGTCAAACTCTGGGTGGTCCGCCGCACCGACATGATCGTCTCCAGCGCGGGCGACCGCGACCTGCTCGCCGCCAAGACCCGGATGCCGTACCGCCAGCCCGGCTTCCCCACCGCACGCCGCCGCGACCGCTCCGCCGCCCCACCTGCCGCCGCCCCGCCGGAACGCCGCGACAGCGGTCTGACCGAGCGCCGCGACGACGCACGCGAGCCCGGGCTCACCGACCTGTGGCTGGCGCTCGCCGACGACCTGTTCGTCCTGGGCAACCGGCTGGGCGAACGCATCGTCGACTACATCGACCTGGAGGAGGCGCTGGCGGTCGGCTCCATCGGGCAGGAGGCGCTGGCGCACGCCGGGACGATCCTGGTGCTGTGCGGCTTCGACCAGCCTGCTGTGGATGCCCGGTTCTTCGACCGGGCGCAGGCGCAGTGGCAGGTGTCGCGCGTCGTCGAGCGGCTCACCGACTGGCCGTCCCTGGTGGCCGGCGGCCTTGTGATCGCAGCGGCCGTCGCCGTACTCGCCGAGCAGACCGCGGAGGCCGAGCCCGGCGCGGAGTGGCTGCCCGCGATCAGCGCCATTCGCGATGAGCAACTGGTCCACCTGGACCACTGGCGGCGGTGGGCGCGGGCGCTGGCCGCCTGGCCCGAGACCCGGACGGAGTTCGCGCGTGCCTACGCCGAAGTGACCGAGCGCGCCGGCGACATGTTCGGTGCCCGGCCGCAGTCGCAGGGACAGGGAGCTCCGGCGGCCGCGCCGCCCGCCGGTCCGGCTCTGGCCGTGACACTGCACGAGCGTCTCGCCGCGCTGGTCGGCGACAACGGCGGACCCGGATCGCGCCTGCCGGACGGCCCGCGGACGCGGACCTGGGGCGTGGGCGGGAGCGCACTGGCCGACTCCCTTTCCCGTGGTCGCGCGATCCGTGACCACTACGCCCCGGGGGTGTTCAGTTGAACGCCGACCAGCTCGCCGACGTGGTCGCCGGCGTGAGCGATCCGGAGATCGACGTGGGCCTGCGCGACCTCGGAGTGCTGCGCTCGGTGTCGCTGACCGACGGCCGGATCCGCGTCCACCTGACCCCCACCCGGCTCAGCTGTCCCGCCGTCGGTGAGATCGCCCGGCGGGTGCGGGCCGCGCTCGCCGAGGCGGCACCGGGGCACGGGATCGAGGTCGTGTGGGAGCGCGGCGCGTGGCAGCCCGCGGCGGTGACCGTCGCCGGCCGGGACGCGCTGCGCAGGGGCGGCTATCGCGTGGCGGGCACCGCTCCCAGGTGCCCCTACTGCGACAGCGAGGACGTCGAGCAGGCCGGCCGCTTCGGCGGAGCGGTGTGCAAGGTCCCCTACGACTGCCGCGGCTGCGGCTCGACCTTCGATGTGATCGGCACGGCCGGCTGCAACGCCATGCTCCCCACCCCCGTGAGAGGAGGGTCACGATGAGACTCAGCGGAAAGACCGCCGTGATAACCGGGGGCTCCCGGGGCCTCGGCCGGGCGATCGCGGAACGCTACCTGCAGGAGGGCGCGCGGGTGGTCTGCGCCGCCCGCAACCCCTACGACATCAAGGAGGTCCTCGACCTCGCACCCGGCCGCTGCGCCTACGTCCCCGTGGACGTCACCAGCGACGAGTCGGTCGCCGCGCTGATGGACGAGACCGTCGAACGCTTCGGCGGCATCGACATCCTGGTGGCCAACGCCGGCGTGAGCCGGGACGGGCGGGTGGACCGGCTGCCGGTGGCCGACTGGCAGGACATGGTGACCACCAACCTGACCGGGGTCTTCCTCTGCACCAGGGCCGCCGTCCCCCACCTGGAGCGCAGCGGCGCCGGCCGGATCGTCAACGTCTCGTCCAGCATGGCGACCCGGGTCGCGATCGGCGCCGCCGGATACTGCGCCACCAAAGCCGCGGTGGAGATGTTCACCAGGGTCAGCGCGATCGAGCTCGCCCCACGCGGCATCCTCGTCAACTCCCTGGCCCCGGGAATCCTCGACGAGGGGATGGGCCAGCAGCTCACCGGCAACGACCGGATCTGGTCGCGCTACAAGACCAGGCTGGCGCTCGGCCGGCCCGGCCACGCGGACGAAGCCGCCGACGCGGCGGTCTTCCTGGCCGGACCCGAGTCCTGCTACGTCAACGGCCACGTGCTGGAAGTGAACGGAGGCCTGCTGTGGTCATGACGTTCACTCCCGAGGTCGAGCACCCCGCCGTGCGGCTGGACGTCGACGGCGCGGTGGGCGTCATCCGTCTCGACCGGCCGCCGCTCAACGTGCTCGACCGTGCGGCGCAGGCCGCGTTGCGCCTCGCCGCCGCGCGGGCCGCGACCGACGAGCGGGTCCGCGCGGTGGTCGTGTACGGCGGGCCCACGGTCTTCTCGGCGGGGGCCGACATCAAGGAGATGGCCGCGATGACGCACGCCGAGATGGTCGGGCACGCGGCGGTGCTCCAGGCGGCCTTCGACGCGGTCGCCGCCATCCCCAAGCCGGTGGTGGCCGCGATCAACGGGCCCGCTCTCGGCGGCGGCTGTGAGCTGGCCCTGACCGCCGACGCGCGCATCTGCGGCAGCGAGGCGCGGCTCGGGCTCCCCGAAGTCCTGCTCGGCGTCATCCCCGGAGCGGGCGGCACCCAGCGGCTGCCCCGGCTGATCGGTCCGGCGAGGGCCAAGGAGCTGATCTTCAGCGGGCGCCAGGTGGGCGCGAAGGAGGCGCTGGAGATCGGCCTGGTGGACCAGGTCGTACCGACCGACCAGGTACTGGACAGCGCACTGCGCTGGGCGCGGCGCTTCGAGACAGGCCCGGCGCTGGCCCTCCACGCGGCGAAGACCGCCATAGACGCGGGCCTGGCGACCGATCTGGCCGCCGGGCTCGCCATCGAACGGTCGGTGTTCGCCGGACTGTTCGGCACCCAGGACCGTACGAGCGGCATGCAGGGGTTCATCACCGAAGGCCCTGGCCGCGCACGCTTCACCGGGAGGTAGTCACCATGAATCCAGCGACCGTCGAGTTCCAACGCGCCCGCGACCACCTGCTGTCCTCCTACGGGGACCTGCCGCGCGCCCGGGCCTTCCCCAGGCCCGAGGTGGGACAGGATTTCAGCTGGGTCGCGGACTGGTTCGATGTGATCGCCCAGGGGAACGACGCCATCGCGCTGCGCGTGGTCGACCTCGACCAGCGGGGAGAGGTCGTCGCCGACACCGCGCTGAGTTTCGCCGAGCTGGCCGAGCGCTCCCAGCGGGTCGCCCGGTGGCTGCGGGCGGCCGGCGTACGGCGGGGTGACCGCATGCTGCTGATGCTCCCCAACCGGGTGGAACTGTGGGAGTGCCTGCTGGCCGCGTTCCGTCTGGGCTGCGCCGTGATCCCCGCGTCCGTCCAGCTCACGCCCGACGACCTGGCCGACCGGCTGGAACGCGGTGGCGTGGGGCACGTCGTCGCCGAGGCCGGTCTCACCCCCAAGCTGGCACGTCTGAGCGGCGGACGCACGTGCATCGCCGTCGGCGGCCCGGTGCCGGGCTGGCTGGACTACCAGGGGGCCTATGCCGCCGAGCCGCTCCGGGAGGCGGTGCGGACCCGGCCCGAGGAGCCGTCGCTCATCTACTTCACCTCGGGTTCGACCAACCGTCCCAAGCTGGTCGGGCACACGAGCGTGAGCTATCCGATCGGCCACCTGTCCACCATGTACTGGATCGGCATCCGGCCGGGCGACGTGCACCTCAACATCTCCTCGCCCGGGTGGGGAAAGCACGCCTGGAGCAACCTGTTCGCCCCCTGGAACGCGCAGGCGACGGTCATGGTCGTCAACCAGCCGAGGTTCGCCGCGCGTCCGCTGCTCGAAATGATGTCGCGCTACGCCGTGACCACCTTCTGCGCGCCGCCCACCGTCTGGCGAAGCCTGCTCCAGGAGGACCTCACGCAGTGGCCGATCTCGCTGCGCGAGGCGGTGGCCGCCGGGGAACCGCTGAACGGGGAGGTGGTGCGCCGCGTCCGCGAGGCGTGGGGGGTGACGGTACGGGACGGCTACGGGCAGACCGAGACCACCGCCCAGATCGGGACTCCGCCGGGCATGGAGAGCGTCGACGGGGCGCTGGGCTGGGCGCTGCCGGGCTACGAGGTGGCGCTGCTGGACCCGACCACCGGCGTTCCCATCCCGGACGGCCCCGGAGAGGGCGAGATCTGCCTGCCGCTGGCCAGCCGCCCGCTCGGCCTGATGAGCGGATATCTGGGCAACTCCGAGGCGACCGCATACTGCACGCGCGGCGGCTACTACCACACCGGCGACATCGCCACCCGGGACGCCGACGGCCTCTTCCGCTACACCGGGCGGGGCGACGACCTCTTCAAGGCGTCCGACTACCGGATCTCCCCCTTCGAGCTGGAGAGCGTGCTGCTGCGGCATCCGGCCGTCGCCGACGCCGCCGTGGTGCCCTCACCCGAACCGCTGCGACTGGCCGTGCCCAAGGCGTACGTGGCGCTCGCCGCCGGCTACCGGCCGGAGGCCGAGACCGCACAGCTCATCCTCGCCCACGCCCGCGACCAGCTCGCGCCCTACAAGCGGATCCGCCGCATCGAGTTCGCCGAACTGCCCAAGACCGTCACCGGCAAGATCCAGCGCACCGAGCTGCGGCGGCGGGAGGAACAGCGGAGTTCGCGGTCGGCGCAGGAGTGGTGGGAGGAGGACTTCCAGAACTAGGTCGTGTCTGACACTCCCAGCCCCCCGCGACGTGAGCGGGCTGTGCGACGGGCGCGCGTTCCCCCGCACAGCTCGCCCGCCCGGGCCGACTACTCCCCGGAGACGAAATGAATGCCGTCATCATAAGCAGGGGTCAACGCAGACGAGCCGTGTTGAGCAGCCTCATCGGGAACAGCATCGAATGCTATGAGTTCCTCGTCTACGGCACGTTCTCGACGCTCTACTTCAACAAACTGTTCTTCCCTTCGTTCGACCCCGCCACCGGCACCCTGCTGTCCCTGTCGACGTTCGCGGTCGCCTTCGCGGGACGGCCGCTCGGTGCCTTCGTGTTCGGGCACTTCGGAGATCGGATCGGCCGCAAGGCGACGCTGGTCACCACGCTTGTCATGATGGGCGGCGCGACGGTCCTGATCGGCCTGCTGCCCACCTACGCCACCATCGGCGTCGCCGCCCCGATATTGCTGAGCGTCCTCCGGTTCATCCAGGGATGCTCCCTCGGCGGAGAGTCGAGCGGCGGGTTCCTGATGGCGCTGGAGAGCGCTCAGCCGAACAGGCGGGGCTTCCTCACCGCCGTCGTCGGCACCGGCAACGCCTGGGGACTGCTGCTGGCCAACGGCGCGCTCCTCCTCGTCACCGCGTTGCCGGACCGGCAGGTGCTGTCGTGGGGATGGCGACTGCCGTTCATCTTCAGCGCCGTGCTCGTGGGTGTCGCCCTCCACGTCCGGACGCGGCTCGCGGAAACCCCCGAGTTCGAGCGGTCGAAGGCCGAGGGCGCCGTCAGGAACCGGCCGGCGATCGACGTTCTGTCACGGTACGGTCTGATCACTCTTGGCGCGTCGCTGTCGATGCTTCCCATGTTCCTGGTGTTCTACCTCGGGTCGGTGTTCTCGCTCAAATACGGCGCGGCCATCGGTGTGGGCCGGCCCGTCATGCTGGTGCTGCTCGTCGCGTCGTGCGTCTTCCTGATCGTCGCCATGCCGTTCTTCGGCTGGCTCAGTGATCTCTTCAACCGCAAGGCGGTCTTCGTCGGCGGCGTCGTCGCCATGACGGTGGCGCCGTTCGCCTGGTTCCCCTTGCTGGACACCAGGTCCTTCCCTCTGATGGCTCTCGGTTTCCTGCTGCTGTTCACCGGGTTCGCCGCGAGCTACGGAGTGCAGGGGGCGTTCTGCGCCCGGCTGTTCCCCACGGTCGTGCGGTATTCCGGCATGTCCATCAGCTACAACGTGGGCGGGCTGCTCGGCGGCGCCGTCAGCCCGATCATCGCCGCGGCGCTGCTCGACAGGTTCCACAGCTGGACGCCGATCGCCGTCTACATGGCAGCCGCCGGCGTGATCGCTCTGGCCGCTTCGGCGTTCCTGCGGGAACGCTCCGGCAGCACGGCCGTACGGCGTGCCGCCGTACCACCACCTGCGACCGCCACGTCCCCCGGCCTCACGACCGCCAGAAGCTGATTCCACGCATCAGGCGGAACCGGTGGAGGTCTCCGTGCAATCTCCAGTGAGGGAGTACCGCATGTCGTCCTTGTCCGCTCCCAGATGTCCCGTTCTCGATCCCACAGGCGCTTCGGTGCACGCCGAGGCCGCCGCGTTACGCGCCGAAGGGCCGGCGGTGCTGGTGGAGCTTCCCGGCCCCGTCCGCGCCTGGGCGATCACCCGGCACAGCGTCATCCAGGCGCTCACGAACGACCCGCGCGTCTCGCGCGACTCCCGCCGGCACTGGCCCGGCTTGGCCGACGTGCCCGAGGGCTGGTCGCTCGCCGCGCTCACCATGCAGGAGAGCTTCTTCAACTTCTACGGAGAGGAGCACCGCAGGTCCCGGCGCCGCGTCGCCCCCTCGTTCTCGCCGCGGCAGGTCGAACGGATGCGCCCGCGGGTCCAGGCGACCGCGGACCGCCTGGTCAAGGCGCTGGCCGCGCTGCCCCCCGGGGCCACCGCCGACGTGCGCCACGCCCTGGCGCTGCCGCTGACCATCACCGTCATCTGCGACCTGTTCGGCGTCCCCGAACACATGCGCGCGGGGATCGGCAGCGGAATCGACGGGGCGCTGAACTCCTCGCTCGACGCGGAAGAGGCGGTGGCCGCCCACACCGCGCTGTACGACCGGCTCGGCGAGCTGCTGCGGTACAAGAGGGAACATCCAGCCGACGATCTGACCAGCGACCTGCTCCTGCCGGCCGAGCCCGGCGCGGAGCCGATGTCCGAGGCCGAGCTGCTCGGCACCCTCTTCCTCATGATCGGCGCGGGTCACGAGACCACCGTCAACCTCATCACCAGCGCCGTCCAGGCACTGCTCACCCATCCCGAGTACCTCACCCGGATCCACGAGGGCGCCATCGGCTGGCAGGACGTCATCGAGGAGACGCTGCGCATCGAGGGGCCGGTCATGCACATGCCCATGCGCTCCGCGCTGGAGGACATCGACCTCGGTGAGGGCGTCGTCATCCGCAAGGGCGACGCGATCACCATCGGATTCGCCGCCGCCGGCCGCGACCCGGAGCTTCACCCGCACTGCCCGGAACGCTTCGACCCCACACGGGCCGGCAAGGAACACCTCGCGTTCGGCCACGGCCCCCACTTCTGCCTCGGCGCGCACCTCGCCCGCCTGGAAGCGGAGGTCGCCCTGACCACGCTGTTCAACGAGCTGCCCGATCTCACCCTCGCCCACCCCGGAGAGCAGCCCGCCCGCCTGACCTCGTTCATGATCAACGGCCCCGTGGGCCTGGAGGTCGTCCCCCACCCCGCGTGACCGCACGGACTCCGGCCGCCGGAGGCGCACCGCGCCTCCGGCGGCACAGTCATGCCGTCGGCCGGCCGGTCCGAGGACGTCCCCGGCCTCACCGCCGGCCCACCGCCTGGGAAGCCCGGCCTCGTGCCCGGCAGTGCGCCGAAGCCGTGGGGAAGCGGGGCCGGCGCACTGGCACCCGCGCAGTGGCACCCGCACAGTGGCAGAGGAACGCGGACCCGGTCCCGGATGGGGAGACCTGTCGGCGTCGGCGCGGTCCGTGCGGAGAGCTCGGCGGCGGACCAGCGCTGGGAGGCCGGGGGTTTCCTGCCGGGGACGAGAGGCGTCAGCGGGAGCGTGGGGCGTCGGCGGGAACGCGAGGCTTCGGGCAGGGAGCGCGGGGTGTCGGCGGGAGCATGGGGCGGGAACGCGAGGCTTGGACGGGAACGCGAACGAGGCGGCGATCTGGTCGATCGCCGCCTCGTTCACCCTCGTCGCTCTGCCGATACGTCAGGTCCACAGCCCGCCGATCGCCATGGGCGAGCGGTGGCGCAGGGTGTTGTCCATCTGGATGTGCCGGGCGACGCGCTCGGCCTGGTTGCGTGTGGCGGCGATGAGCAGCGGCATCACCGACCCGGCCTCGGGCAGGCCCGCGTAGTACAGGCCCGGCAGGGTGCCCATCCCCCTGCGGTGCACCGGCAGGCCGTCCTGGTCGAGCGCCTCGGCGGGCAGGATTCCGTAGTCGGGCACGAAGCCCGTCGCCCAGATGATCGTCGTGATGCCGCCCGCGACCAGGTCCAGCGTGCCGCCGTAGTCCTTGATGAGCGAGGGGTCGTACTCGGGGGAGGGATCCGCCGCGGGAACGACCAGCCCGCGCTGCTCGATCGCCGCGTCGATGGCCTTCAGCAGCTCGCTCTCCTTGTGGGCGGCCGCCTGCGCCACGGCGCGGACGTTGTCCTCCAGCACCAGCACACCGCCCTGCGCGCCGCGGACGGAGCCGACGAGCGTGACGCCCTTCGCCGCCAGGATCGGCAGGCTCAGGTCCTGGCCGCCGTCCTTCCCGCTGAGCACCGACACGCCGGGCAGCACGGGGGAGTCACCGCGTCCACCCGACGCGGTCTCGAGGTTGCCCTCGGGCAGCAGCAGCTGCAGCCAGTCGAGGATCTGCGCGCCACGGTAACGCCGGGGCGCGGTCTTGTGCCCTCCGACCGCGAGGTACACGTCCCGGCCGGCGTCGCGGAGGTCGTCCGCGATCTGCTGGCCGCTGTTCCCCGCGCCCACGACGAGAACCGCGCCGCTCGGCAGGGACTCCGGATTGCGGTAGTAACGCGCGTGCAGCTGGGTGACCGAGAGGTCCACGCCCGCGGCCACCTCCGGCACACGTGGCGAGGAGTACCCGCCCAGCGCCGCGACGACGTTGCGGGCCTCGACGACGTCGCCGTCGTCCAGGCGGACACGGAAGCGCGCACCCTCGTGGAGCGCCTCGTCGATCGGGAACTCGACCATCCGGACACTTGTGTGCTCGCGGACCTGAATGCCCATCGCGGCCACGTAGCTCCGGAGACGTCCGGCCACCTCGCGGGCCGGCATGTACCCTTCGGGATCGTCCCCGTCGTACGGCCAGTCGGGAAAGGCGACCGTCCTGTTCGGCGTGTTGACGCGCAGGCTGTCCCAGCGCTCGTTGGCCCACGCCTGGCCGATCTCGCCGCGCTCGATCACCAACGCCTGGTAGCCCAGCCGGGAGAGCGCGCCCGCGACCGAGCATCCCTGCTGACCGCCGCCTATCACTACTGTCTCGGCGAACTCCGTTCCCATCCGTCCATTCCTCTCCGCAGCGAAATCAGAACTTGGTCCCGGGCAGCACGACGACCTTCCCGGTCGCCTGGTCGTTCTCCATGTGCCGGTGCGCCTCGACGATGTCGTCGAGGGCGAAGACCCGGTCGACGTTGGGCCGGTAGACGCCGGCCTCGACCTCGCCGACGACCCGTTGCAACACCGGCGCACCGGCGGCGCCCTTGAGGCTGTCGCTGTGGAAGGCCGTGAGTCTGGTACCCGGCGGGATCATCGCGATCGGTTCGAACTCCCTGATCAGCCAGCCGCTGAGCGAGCCGGCCACGCACACCGTCCCGCCGCGGCGCACCAGTTTCAGTGAGTCCGGCACCGTGGCCGTTCCGATCAGGTCCAGGACGTAGTCCGGGCCCTCGGGCCAGACCCTGTGCACGACGTCCGCCAGTGATCCTCCGTCGTCCAGGAGCACGTGGTCGACACCGACCGCTCTCAAGGCGTCCATCTTCTCCGTTCGCCGGGTCGTGGCCGCGGTGCGGAGGCCGTGGGCGGAGGCGATCGAGGCCGCCGCCATGCCGACCGACGAGGTCCCGCCGCGGATCAGCAGGCGGCCGGGCGCGCCGGGCACGACGCCCAGCGCGTCCAGCGAGCCCTGCGCGGTCAGGTACGTCTCCGGCAGCGCGGCAAGCACGTCCCAGGGCAACGTGGTGGAGATCGGCATGAGCAGCGAGTTCGGCAGCAGCGCGTACTCCGCGTATCCGCCGTCGAACTCACGGCCCATCTCGCCCATCACGGCCGCGACGGTCTGGCCGACCGGCAGCGCGTCGTCGGTCGAGTCGGCCACCGTTCCCACGCACTCGATCCCGAGCACCCGCGGGAACTTCACGTTCGGCGAATGCCCCTGACGGGTCCTCAGCTCGGATCGGTTGAGACCCGCGCCCTCCACCCGGACCAGGCTCCAGCCGTCGCGGACCGGAGGCATCGGCAGTTCGCGGATCTCGAGTACCTCCGGGCCACCCGCCCGGACACAGACCGCTGCGCGCATCGTCGTGCTCATTTCGGTTCAGCCTTCGGTGAGGACCTCGAGCGACGGCGCCCAGCGCGGAATCTCACCGCGGCCGGAGGGCAGTCGCAGACTGCGAGCGTAGCTGTACTCCTGCAGCGTCTCGATGGCGTGCTCGCGGCCGTATCCGCTGGCGCCCACGCCGCCGAACGGGGTGCCGGTGAACGAGCGGTTGTAGTGGTTGACGAACACGATGCCCACGCGCAGCTCCCGGCTGAACCGCATGGCGCGCTCGGTTTCGCGGGTGAACACGCCGGCGACCAGGCCGAACTCGGTGCCGTTGGCGATGCGGACCGCCTCGGCCTCGTCCCGGAACGGGATCACGCAGACGACGGGGCCGAAGATCTCCTCCGTGGCGATGCGCATGTCCGGGGTGACGCCGGTGAACAACGTGGGCGGGACGTAGTAGCCGTCCGCCAGCTCCGGGTCGGCGGGCAGCGCCGCCTGGGCGGCGATCGTGGCGCCTTCGCGGACGCCGAGGTCGATGTAGTCCAGCACACGCTGCCGCTGCTCCGGGGTCACGAGCGGTCCGACGTGCGTGCCGGCGTCCGCGCCGTCGCCGACCTTCAGCCGGTTCACGGCGGCCGCGAGCCGGCGGACGACCTCCTCGTAGCGGTCGACGTGGACCAGCACGCGCGAGGCGGCGGTGCAGGCCTCGCCCTGGTTGAAGTAACCGCCTTCCACCGCCCACGGCACGGCCGAGTCGAGGTCCGCGTCTTCGAAGATCACCAGGGCGTTCTTGCCGCCGAGCTCCAGCAGAGTCGGCGTCAGGTTCTCCGCGGCGGTCCGGATCACGGCCTGGCCCGTGGTGGGCGCGCCGGTGAAGGAGACCTTGCCCACGAGCTTGTGTCCGGCGAGCCGCGCCCCGACCGCACCGGTGCCGGGCACGATGTGCACGATGTCGTCCGGGAGGATGGACTGGGCGATCTCGGCGACCCGCATCACCGACAGCGGCGCCTGCTCCGGCGGCTTGATGACCACGGCGTTGCCGGCCGCGAGCGCGGGGGCGATCTTGCCGGCGGTGTGCAGCGGGGGCCAGTTGAACGGGATGATGGCGCCGATGACGCCGAAGGGCTCGCGCAGCGTGATGTCGATCATGCTGCCCGAGTCGCGCGCCTGGCTCGGGATCGCCTCGCAGAGGCCGGCGAACATCTCGAAGATGGTGGGCGCGCCTTCGAGGTCGAAGTTCCGCGCCTGGGTGAAGGGCTTGCCGTTGTCGCTGGACTCCAGCGCGGCGATCTCGTCGGCGTTCTCGCGGATCGCCTGGGCGACCTTCCACAGCCACTTGCCGCGCTCGCGCGGGGTGCGGGCCTTCCACGCGAAGTGCGCCTCGTACGCGGCGCGGACCGCCTGGTCCACCTGCTCCGCGCCCGCACCCTGGATGGCGGCCAGCGGCCTGCCGGTCGCCGGATTGTGCACCGTGAAGCGGTCCGCCTCGTCCTGCGAGGACCAGCGCGTCCGCACGATCTGAGCGGTTTCGAACGTCGTAGTCACGACAGCCTCTCTTTCAGCACCGAGGCGATCCGCTCGGCGATCACGATGGTCGGAACGTTGGTGGCCACGCGCGGCATCGCCGGGAACACCGAGGCGTCCGCGACGGTGAGTCCCTCGACGCCGTAGACGGCGCCGTCGGTGTCGACGACGGCATCCGGATCACGGTGCGGACCCATCCGCATCGTGGAACTTCCGTGGTTGTAGTGCGCCGGCGCGCGCCGGACCGCGTCCGCGAGCTCCTCGTCGCTCACGCCCGGACCCGGCACCCGCTCGTCCACCAGCAGGTCGGCGAGCGGCTGGGTGCGCGCGATCCTGCGGGCGATGCGCACGGCGTCGGCGACCCGTTCGGCGTCGTCGGCGACCGTGTAGAGCCCGAGATCGATGATCGGCGCGTCCTCCGGGTCGCGTGAGGCGAGCCGCACGGTGCCCCGCGAACGGGGCTGGACGCAGGAGACGAAGAAGACCATGTCCCAGCCGGTCGGGTGGTTCTCGACCGGCGGAACGATCATGGCGGGCAGGCTTCGGGTCGGCACCGCCGCCGAAGGCAGGATCTGCACGTCGTAGTCCGGCTCGCCCGGTCCCGCGGCGACGCTGAGCACGCTGCCGAACATCTGCCGCGCGCCGTCCCGCGGCGGCTTCGCGACGTGGATGTTCCAGAAGGCGGGGTGTTCGGTGAGGTTGCGCCCCACGCCCGGGAGGTCGGCCAGCACGTCGATGCCGTGCGCCGCGAGCTCGGCGCGGTCTCCGACGCCGGAACGCATGGCGATGAGCGGGGTGCTGTAGGCGCCGGCGCTGAGCACGACGTGCCTGGCGTCGATCTCCTCTCCGGAGGCGAGCCGGACCCCGCAGGCCCGGGTGCCCCGGAAGAGCACCCGGTCGACCGGCGCGTCGCCGCGCACCCGCAGGTTCGGCCGCTGGCGGACCGGGTTGAGGTAACCGACGGCCGTGCTCAGCCGCAGGCCGTCGGCCGCGCTGAGCGGAGTGTGCGCGAAGCCCGGCGCGCCCGGCGCGTTGAAGTCGCCGACCGTCGGATATCCGAGCCGTGCGCTCGCCTCTCCCATCGCCGCGACGTGCGGGCCCAGGTCCGCCGCCGTGCTCAGCGTGATGCGGTACGGCCCGCCGAGGCCGTGGAACTTCTCCTCGCCGTACGGGTAGTGCTCCATCTTCTTGTAGAAGGGGAGCATCTCCGGGTAGCCCCATTCGGGCCCGGCCAGGTCCGCCCACGCGTCGTGATCGGACGGCCGGGCGCGCATCGCCACGCAGACGTTGACGGAGGAGGATCCGCCGATGATCCGGCCGCGGGGGACCGGCACCTCGTTGCCGAACTCGTCCGGGACCGATCGATAACCCCAGTCGTAGGAGTACGGCGCGTAGTGGGCGTCGGCGACCTCCGCCGGCAGTTCCTCGACGGTCGCGAAATCGGGTCCGGCCTCCAGGAGCAGGACGGACAGCCGTGGATCCGCGCTCAGCCGGTTGGCGAGGACGCAGCCGGCGGATCCGCCGCCGATGACGATGACGTCGTAGGTCATGATCACTCCTCCGTCGACGCGGTCCTACACGTACCGGGGGCGGCCGACGACGAACCCGAGGACCAGGTCGACGGCGAAGACCACGGTGAGCATGACCATCGGGACGGCCCAGCCGCCCGTGGAGCCGTGCAGCACGCCGAACAGGAACGGGCCGCCGATGGCGATCAGGTAGCCGAAGCCCTGCGACATGGCCGAGATCCCGGCGGTCTCGGCCGCGGTGCGGGTGCGCAGCGCGAACAGGCCGAGCGCGATCGGGAACACGCCCATGCCCGCCCCCCACAGGAGCGACCACAGCCACGGCACCGACGTCGGCGAGACGAGCATGCCGATCGTGCCGACGATCTCCAGGCCCACGAGCCCGGCGATCCACCAGGACTGGCTGCGGCTGCGCATCGCGGCCGGCACGACCACCATCGTGACGGGCAGGGCGGCCGCGACCAGCAGGGCGAGCAGCAGACCCGACTCCTGCTTGCTGATGCCCGCGCCGGTGAACACGTTCGCGGCCCAGCCCATCAGGACGTAGGAGCCCGCCGCCTGCAGCCCGAAGAACCCGGTGATCAGCCACGCGAGCGGGCTGCGCAGCAGCAGCGTGCGCTCCGCCGGCGCGGCCGGGCTCGCGCCGAGCAGGCCGGTGCGGCGCGTTCCGGCGATCCAGACCAGCAGCGCGCCGATGGACAGCAGCGACCACGCGGCCAGGGTGACCCGCCAGCCGCCGATCTGTTCCTGCAGCCAGGGGGTCGCCGCGGCGCCTACCCCGCCGCCGACCATCAGGGCCACGGTGTAGACCGTGGTCATGAGCGGGATCCGCTGGGGGAACGCCTGCTTGACCACGACCGGGATGAGCACGTTGCCGATGGCGATGCCGGACGCCGCGACGAACGTGCCGGCCAGCATCACCCACGGGCCGCCCACGACCCGCAGCAGCAGTCCGGCGGTGAGCACGACCAGACCGGCGCCGACCGCCCGGGCCAGGCCGAGCTTGCGGGCCGCCAGCGGTGCCGCCGCGGCGGCGATGCCGAAGCAGAGGGTGGGTACGGCGGTCAGCACGCTCGCCCAGAGCAGGGAGGCGCCGAGCGACCGGCGCACCTCGTCGAGCAGCGGGCCGACGGTGGTGATGGCGGGACGCAGGTTCGCCGCCGCCAGGGCGACGCCCACCATCAGTAGCGGCGTCCCGACCATGGCGGCGTTCCTCTCGACCGCCACCGGCGCGACTTCTTGTTCCTGCGTAGTCACAGTGTTGCCTCCTTCACTCGCGATACGTCCCATTGCAGGTGGAGCTCGTCGAATCCACGCGCGATGACCAGCCGTTCCCGGCTGCGCGAGTTCGCGGGCCCCAGACGCAGTCCGGGCAGGCGGTCGAACAGCAGTGGAATGGCGATCTGCAGCTGGAGCCGGGCCAGCCCGGCGCCGAGGCAGGTGTGGATGCCGCGGCCGAAGGCCAGCATGTTGCGGCCGGCCCTCGGCTTGATGTCGAACATGTCCGGGTCGGCGAGCACACGCTCGTCCCGGTTCGCGGCGCCGAAGTGCACCATCACGCGGTCGCCGGGCCGCAGCCGGCGGCCGGCGAGCTCGGTCTCCGCCGTGACGGTGCGGAAGAGGCCCTGGACCGGAGACTCGAACCGCAGGATCTCCTCGACCATCGCCGCGGGTGTCACCTCGCCCTCGCGCAACGCCGCGAGCTGAGCCGGATTCTCCAGCAGGCTCACCAGGCCGTTGCCGATGGAGCGGGTGACCGTGACGTGCCCCGCGATGATCAGGTTCATCACGATGCGCATGAGCTCGACGTTGTCGAGGCCGTTCTCGCCGTGGTCGGCCGCGAGCGACGCGATGAGCCCGTCGCCGGCCCGCCCCGGGTCCAGCAGCATCCCCATCACGTAGTTCTGCATGGCGATGACGTCGCGGGCGCAGGCGGCCCGCTCCGCCACGTCGCCGCCGCCGACGGACAGCTTCAGCCAGCTGTGGCTCCACTGCCGCAGCAGCGGCACGTCGCCGGCCGGGACGCCGAGGATCCGCGCCATGACGGACAGCGGCAGCGGCCACGCGTAGTTCTCGATGATGTCGGTGGAACCGGCGGCGGCGAACCGTCCGATCAGCTCCTCGCCGGTCGCCCTGATGAAGGGTTCGAGCTCGGCCACCCGCCGCGGCGTGAAGACCCGGTTCACCGCCACGCGCAGCCGGGTGTGCTCCTCGCCGTCGCTCTCGGTGAGATTGGGCGTCAGCGACCAGCCTTCGGCCAGGATCTGCTTGACCTCGTCGGCCTCCGGCCCCGCGGTCGCCTTCACCGCGCTCTCGGATGAGTACGTCTCCGGATCGTGGGCCACGCGTACGACGTCTTCATGCCGCGTGACGACGAAGACATCCAGATTCTCGTCATGGAATACAGGGCATCGATCACGCATCTGCGTGTACGTCGGATACGGGTCGGCCAGTTGGCTGTCAGAGGTGGGGTCGAATGTCGGCATAGTCATCGGGGTCGCTCCGCTTGGTGGCTTCTCGTCCGGCGGGCACTGCTCGTCCGGGCACTGCTCGTCCGGGGTGCTGGGCCGGCCGGTGGGGGGACCGGCCGGCCCAGTCGCGGGGTGCGGTTCAGTCGGCCGCGGCCAGCGCGGGCACGTGGGCACTCAGCTGTCTGCGATCGGTGGCCCACAGGGGGGTGCTGTGCATCTCGGGCACCGCGGGTTCGTGGACAAAGGTGTCGTGCACGCTCTGGGTCGCCTCGGCCAAGCCGCTCTCCCCGGTCAGCACGCTGAGCCTGTTGGACGTGACGAGCAGATCGGTGCGCGCGGCGCCGACCGACCGCAGTGCTTCGAGCAGTCGCAGCGGCGAGCCGGGCAGCTGGCCTATTCCAAGGCCGACGACCGAGAGCCGGGCCAGGTTGGAGGTCCAGTGCACCTCGTCCAGGCGGCTGCCCCGGTAGGCCTCGGCCAGCAGCCCGCGCGCCTCCTCCACGCTCTCCGCGGGCAGGGTGATCGCGAGGTCGCCGGCGTCCTCCGTTCCGAGACTGCCGTAGCGGCGCAGTTCGACCTCGATCTCGCGTTCGGCGAGTCCGCGCAGGATCCGCACCGCGTGGTCCGCGGTGATCTGGCGCAGCACGCAGCGCACGAGACCGGTCTTGGTGGCCACCCCCGCGATCGCGGGGACCTCGCCGAGCGCGGCCGGCGTCCAGGAGTCGCCGGACACCGCCACTGCGGCGGTGCGGCGGCGATATCCGACCCAGGTCTCCGGGCCGCAGGCGGTGTGGTTGGACCGCACCTTCAGGTCGACGCCGTGGGTCCGCGCGTAGTCCACGGAGTCCGCGGCGAGCACCTTGGCTCCGCTCACCGCGAGCTCGGCCATCTCCTCGTAGAGCAGGGCGGTGTGGCGCCGGGCGCCGTCGACCTTCCTGGGGTCGGCGGTGTAGACCCCCGCGACATCGGTGACGATCTCGCAGTGGTCCGCGCCGAGCGCCGCCGCCAGGGCCACGCCGGTGGTGTCCGAGCCGCCGCGGCCCAGGGTGGTGCAGGGCCCTCCGGCACCCGCCTCACCCTGGAAGCCCGCGACGACGGGGATCGCTCCCTTGCGGAGATCCTCCTTGAGCCTCCGCGGATCCACCTGCTGGATCGTCGCCCGGCCGTGGCGGTCGTCCGTACGGATTCCCGCCTGGGCGCCGCTGAACGACCTGCTGGGTGCGCCCTGGCGGTTCAGCGCCATCGACAGCAGCGCGGCGGACACGGCCTCGCCCGTGCTGAGCAGGGCGTCGAGCTGGGCGGGATCCGGCCGGTCGGACACCGAGGAGGCCAGTTGCAGCAGCCTGTCGGTGGTGCCGCCCATGGCGGACACGACCGCGACGACCTCGTGCCCGTCCGCCCGCGCCGCGAGGATCTGCCGTGCCGCCTCGAAGACCTTCTCGGGCGTGGCGACCGAGGTTCCGCCGTACTTTTGCACAATGAGCGCCATCTCACGCACTCTCTTCCTTCGGAGCGGAGCCGGCTCGGGCCTTACTGCTCGTGCAGGAACTCACGGATCGCGTATCCGACGTGCCGCTGGTCGGTCATGGTGTGCCCGAGGATGTGGTCGCCGGGGCGCAGCTCGGTGAAGTTGTGGACGCTGCCGCCGGCGCCGAGGGCGCGCACGTGCCAGTCGTCCTGGCCGACCATGTTCACGACGTCGCCGGACGCGGTGCGGGCCTCGATCTGCAGCATCGGGCGGGTCTCCATCTTGATCCGGCACACGATCACCCGGCGCACGCCGCCGTTGGTGTTGACGGCCAGGATCTCCGAGCCGCAGCGCAGCTCGGACAGGTAGCGGGTGCGGTTGCCGGGCGTCAGGGTGTAGGAGCTGAGGGCGGCCGCGTTCACCCGGAAGGGGCGGGTCGGCATGTACGGCAGCGGGTGGGTCTCGCTGCTGACCAGCATCAGGCCGGTCGAGTACGAGCCGACCAGGATGCCCTCGTTGGGCTGCATGTGGGAGCAGGTGTCCACGCACACCCGGTCGCCGAGCCCCAGGTGCGTGAGCTTGACGATCTCCAGCGGCTCCAGCTCCAGCGTCTCGGCCTCGCCCTGGCACACGCGCACCAGCTCGGAGGCGTCGCCGACCCGCCGCGGGGCGAGCAGCACCGCGTCGGAGCCGCGCTCCAGGACGCCGATGGTGACCATCGCGTCCTCGACGTCCTCGACCACGGTGACGATCGAGCCCTTGGCCTTGTCGGCGGCCGCCAGCAGGATCTCCAGCGGGATCTTGCTCGGGTCCTGGCGGAACTCGACCAGGGTCAGCTCCGCCTCGTTCGCGATCCTGCAGGCGAGCTGCAGCGTCTCCTCACCCAGCACCTTGACCAGGACGCCGGTGCGCAGGCCGGGCCGGACGCCCTCGAACTTCTCGGCGATGCTGTGGTCGGCGATCAGGATGTCGACCACGCCGACGAGCTGGTCGATCAGGGTCGTGGGGGTCTCGCCGGTGACGACGGCGGCCTTCTCCAGGGTCGGCGGGACCTTCGCGGCGAGCTCGGGGTCGTCCAGCACGACGGCGCCGATGCCGAGATGGGTGCTCTCTTCGATGACGGCGGTGGCGAGTTCGGAGGAGAGGCCGCGGAGGTCGATCCACGCTGTTTTCATGTTCGCACCTTCGGTCGTTAGTCGGTCGTGAGCGGGTGGTGCCTGTCAGGCCACTGTCGCGCCGGCCAGGGCCAGGTCCAGGGGAGTCAGGGTCTTGCGGGAGCCGAGTCCGGCGTGGACTCGCTGGGCGACCGACCGGGCCAGCTTCCCGGGGTCGGTGGCGCGGAATATGTTGCGGCCGACCGCGACTCCGAGCACGCCGGACTCCATCACGCGGTCGATCAGGGTGAGGAAGGCGTCGGTGTCGCCGACCACGCCGCCGCCGGCGGTCACCACCGGGATCGGGCTCGCCTCCACGACCTCGCGCATCGTGACGGGCGAGCCGGTGAACGGGAGCTTCACGATGTCGGCGCCGAGGTCCGCCGCGACGTTCGCCGCGTGCGCCAGCAACGTGGGATCGGCCGGGTCCGCGATGCGGGGGCCGCGCGGGTAGATCATCGCGAGCAGCGGGACGCCCCAGCGTGCGCACTGGTCGGCGACCAGGCCGAAGTCGGCCAGCTGCTCGGCCTCGTTGCTCGAACCGAGGTTGATGTGCACGCTGACACCGTCCGCGCCCAGCGCCACGGCCTCGGCCACGGCGCCCACCAGGGTCTTCGCGTCAGCGTCCGGCGCGTGCCTGGTGCTGCCGCTCAGGTGCACGATCAGGGCCAGCCGCCCGAGCAGCTCGGTGGGAAGGAAACGGACCCGGCCCTTGTGGACGACGATCCCGTCCACGCCGTTCGCGGCCATCGCCGTGACCAGCCCGGTGAAATCGGCGGCGGACGACACCGGCCCGTCCGCCAGTGAATGATCGAGCGGAACCAGGAACGCCGTCCCGGAAGCCGAGTGCAGAATCCGCTGGGTCCGTAGGTTCTTTCCAGACCAACCGTACGCTTCTGCCATCTCTTGACACCCCATTTCCAGTTCGGGAATTCATTTGGAGCCGGCGGCCGCGCACCGTCGCTCTGCCAGGCGTTTCGCGAGTTCCTGCCAGGCTTGCCCGCTCGCCTCCGCGAGTTCCGCGACGAATTCGACGCAGTGGTCCGGCAGGTCGCCGACGAGGCGTTCCCGCGTCCGCGCGTCCATCTCGGCCACCGCCAGAACGCTCAGCAGCAGCCGGCCGGACTCGTTGAACCGCAGCGACGGGTCGGAGCGGAGCGCGCGCAGCATCGCGCCCGTCCGGTCCGGCCCGGCGGGCCGCGGAGTGGCGCCCCGAGCGCGTCGTGGATCGGGGTTCTGCTTGGGCGACGCGGCTCGCTGCTCCGCGGCCCGCTGTTCCGGGATCAGCGCCGTGGCCTGCTCGTTCAGTTGCATCCGCACGGCCCGTACGGTGCCCGGGGACACCCCGGCCGCCGCGCTCACGGTGCGCAGCGAGGAGGTGGGATCGCGCAGCAGGATCTCCCTGGCGCGCTCGCGCCCGGAGGCCGCGCTGACCGGGCGCACCCGGCCGTCCCGGCCGATCCTGACCTCGGCCACCGGCGCTCCGCACTGGCCGCGCAGCGCGCCGACGGTCTTGGGCGAGAGCCCCACGACCTCGGCCACCGCCCGGTTCGACCAGCCCGGGTGCTCGTGGAGGATGCGCAGCACGGCCGATTTCCGGTCGGCCAGCGAGAGCGGCAGCCCGTGCCGCACGTTCAGCCGCACCGCCAGCACGAAGGCGCCGGCGTCGTCGCCGTCGAAGTAGCGGGCTCGGATCGCCCGCTCTCCGCGCAACTGCGCGGCGCGCACCCGGTGCATCCCGTCGATCACCCGGTTGGTGCCCCGCTGCACGACGATCGGCGGCAACTCGGCCTCCGGCTCCAGCTCCGCGAGAGCCAGCGCGTGATCGGCGTCCTCTCCCGCGGATCGGGGTGAGCCCCTCAGGACGAGCTCGGCGATCGAGATCCACTCGACGTCGGAGCCGATGTCCGTCTCCCGCTCGCAATTGATCGCATCCCCGCTTACCACGTGACTCACCCCTCGTCATCAGCGGGCCTGGCGTGTCCTTGAGAGCACTCTGTCGCAAAATCATACCTTACACAAGGTATTTTTTTATAAATGGCCTTTCACCTGCGATTACACGCAATGACTGCTCATGATCATACCTTTACTACGGTATGTTTCTGACTGTGCAAGCGAGGATCGTCCCCGGTTGCACAAGGCCGCCAGGAGCTGCGCCGGCCGCCCGCACGTACAAGAGGTCCCGGTCGTCTGAAGGGGTAACCATGGGGAACGACCTGCGAGCTGACACCACCCGCGCCCGACTCGAGGCGAACCGGAACCGGCGCGTCGAGATGCTGCGGGCCGAGCCGGAGCTCGCGGACCGGATGCCGCTGCGCGAAGTCTTCGAGAGCGCCGCGGAGCCCGGACTGCGGCTTGCCGAGATCGTCAAGCGCACCTTGACGGGATACGGCGACCGGCCCGCGCTCGCCGAACGCGCCAAGGAGTTCGTCTCCGTGGCCGGACGCACCGAGCTGCGGCGACTGCCCAGGTTCGACACCGTCTCCTACGGCGAGCTGTGGTCCCGGCTGAGCGCCGTCGCCGCCGACTGGTACCACCACGGCGAGCATCCGCTGCGCGCCGGGGACTTCGTGGCGATCCTGGGCTTCGCCGGCGTCGACTACACCACCGTGGACCTGGCGTGCGGTCAGGTCGGCGCGGTCGCCGTGCCGCTGCACAACACCGCCACGGTCGCCCACATCCGCCACCTGGTCGGCGAGGCCGCTCCGCGCGTCTTCGCCACGAGCGCGGAGCGGCTGGGCACCGTGCTCGAAGCGCTGGCCGGGGAGACGTCCGTCGTCCGGCTGATCGTGTTCGACCACTGTCCCCAGCTCGCCGAGCACCGGGAGAGCGTGGCGGACGCGCGCCGGCTGCTGGCCGAGACCGGCTCGCCGATTTCGCTGGAGCTGCTGTCGCGCGTCATCGAGCGCGGGAGTGCGCTGCCGCCCGCGCCAGACCTGCCGCCGGTCGACGACGCGGGAGAGGTGCTGTCCTCACTGATCTACACCTCCGGCAGCACGGGCACTCCGAAGGGCGTCATCTTCCCGGAGTCGACCGTCTCTCTGATGTGGCGGCCGCCCGAGCAGCGTCACCCGATGATCACAGCCAACTTCCTGCCGCAGAGCCATCTCGTCGCCAGGCGGCTCGTGATCAAGACGCTCGCACTGGGCGGCACCGCGTATTTCGTGGCCGACAGCAATCTCTCGACGCTGCTGGAGGATCTCGCGCTGATCCGGCCGACGGAGTTCGCCATGGTGCCGCGCGTCTGCGAGCTGCTCCACCAGAGCTATCTGAGCCTGCTGGACCAGTGGAACGCCGAGGAGCTGCGGCGGCATTTCCGGGACGTTGTTCTCGGCGGCCGTGTCATCCACACCCCCTGCGGCTCCGCCCCGCTCGCGCCGGAGCTGGCCGCTTTCGTCGAGTCCTGCCTGGACGTTCCGTTCTTCGACAGCTACGGCACCACCGAGACCGGGCTCGTCATGCTGGACCACCGCGTGCAGCGGGCGTTCGTGCTCGACTACAAGCTCGTCGACGTGCCCGAACTCGGGTACTACACCACCGACACGCCGTATCCGCGGGGCGAGTTGCTGGTCAGGACCAAGCTGATCACCCCCGGCTACTACCGGCGCCCGGACGTCACCGCGGAGGCCTTCGACGACGACGGCTACTACCGCACCGGCGACATCATGGCCGAGGTCGAGCCCGACCGGCTGTACTACCTCGACCGGCGCAAGAACGTGCTCAAGCTGTCCCAGGGAGAGTTCGTGGCGCTGGCGAAACTGGAGGCGGTCTATGTCGCCAGTCCGCTGCTGCAGCAGATCTTCCTGTACGGCAACAGCTCCCGCCCGTACCTGCTCGCCGTGGTGGTGCCGACCGCAGAGGCGCTCGACCAGGCGTCCGACGAGGCGGCGCTGAAGGCGGCGATCCACGAGTCGCTGCAGCACATCGCGAAGCGTGCCGACCTCAAGCCGTACGAGATCCCGCGCGATCTGCTCGTCGAGACGGTGCCGTTCAGCCAGGAGAACGGACTGCTGTCCGACTCGACCAAGCAACTGCGTCCGCGGTTGAAGGAGCACTACGGCGAACGGCTGGAGCGGCGTTACGCCGAGCTGGCCGAGGAGCAGATCGACGGCCTGCGCGGTCTGCGGCACGACGAGAACCGCCCGGTCGTGGAGACGGTCGGCCGTGCCGTGCGGGCGCTGCTCGGGGCGTCCGCCGGCGAGCCGGGCCCGGGGACGCGCTTCACGGACATGGGTGGAGACTCACTGACCGCGCTGTCGCTCTCGAACCTGCTCAAGGAGATCTTCGGCACCGAGGTCCCGGTCGGGACGCTGCTCGGCCCGGCCAACAGCCTTGGCGAGATCGCCGGCCAGATCGAGCGGCTACGTGATCCGTCGGCGCAGCGGGCCACGTTCGCCGGTGTGCACGGCGACCAGGCCACCGCGGCGCGGGCCGGGGACCTCGTGCTCGCCAGGTTCATCGACGAGGCGACGCTGACCGCGGCCACGGCCCTTCCCCAGCCGACCGGCGCTCCGACCACGGTGCTGCTCACCGGAGCCAACGGCTATCTCGGCCGTTTCCTGTGCCTGGAGCTGCTGCAGTCGCTGGCCAGCGGCGGCGGCACACTGATCTGTCTCGTGCGCGGCGCCGACGACGCGGCCGCTCGCGCGCGGCTGGAGGACTCGCTGGACAGCGGGGACGTCGAGCTCAAGCGGCGGTTCGCCGAGCTGGCCGGCGCCGGCGCGTTGCAGGTGCTGGCCGGCGACGTCGGCGCGCCGAACCTGGGCCTGTCCGAGCGGACCTGGCAGCGCCTGGCCGCGACGGTGGACGCCGTCGTGCACGCGGCCGCGCTGGTGAACCACGTGCTGCCGTACCGCCAGCTGTTCGGCCCCAACGTCGCCGGCACGGCCGAGGTCGTCCGGCTGGCCGTCACCACCCGGCTGAAGCCGGTCGGCTTCCTGTCCTCCGTGGCAGTCGCGTCGCACGGAACCGGCATGGACGAGGGCGCCGACATCCGCGTGGCCAGTCCAGTGCGGCCGATCGACGAGAGCCACGCCAACGGCTACGCCACCAGCAAGTGGGCGGGCGAGGTGCTGCTCCGTGAGGCGCACGACCTGTGCGGGCTGCCGGTGACCGTGTTCCGTTCGGGCATGATCCTGGCGCACGGCCGTCACACCGGGCAGCTGAACGTGCCGGACGCGTTCACCCGTCTGGTGCTGAGCCTGATCGCCACCGGAATCGCGCCCGGGTCGTTCTATCGCGGTGGCGACGCGAGCCGGGCCCACTACGACGGCCTGCCCGGGGACTTCGTCGCCGCCTCGGTGGCCGCCCTGGGAAGCGGCGCGGCCGGATATCGCACGTTCAACGTGGTCAACCCGCACGACGACGGAATCTCACTGGACACCGTCGTCGACTGGCTGGCCGATTCCGGGATCGCGATCCGCCGCGTCGGGGACTACCAGGAGTGGCGTGAGCGGTTCGAGGCCGCACTGCGAGAGCTGCCGGACAAGCAGCGGCAGCACTCGCTCCTCCCGCTGATGCGCGCCTGGCGGGAGCCCGCGACGCCCCGGGCCGGGTCGGCGTTTCCCGCCGAACGGTTCCAGGAAGCCGTGGGGGACATTCCGCACCTGTCCCGGGCGCTGATCGAGAAGTACGTGTCGGATCTACGGCACCTGAGCCTCCTCTAGGCGGGCAGCACGGGCCAGCCGTGGCGTCTCGCCCACGAGGCCAGCACCGGGTCGTCGCCGACGACCCTCGGACTGCCGACGAACGTCAGCAGGTCCAGGTCGCTGGAGTGGTCGCCGTACGCGAAGCAGACGGCGGGGCTGACTCCGAGACTCCGGAGCAGCTCCGCGGCGGCCTCGTACTTGGCGGGGCCGATCATCGATCTGGCCACCTCGCCGGTCAGCAGTCCGTCGCCACCGACGACGAGCTCCGTGCACAGCACCTCGTCGCCACCCACGTCCGCGGCCAGCGGTTCGAGCACCGCCCGGCACGAGCCGGAGACCAGCACCACCAGGTCTCCGGCCGCTCGATGTCCGGCCAGCGCCGCCACGGTAGAGCCCACGAAGGCGTCAGGCCGCTGACGATGCCGCGCGTACCAGCGACTGCCCGCCTCCGCCAGCGTCGCGCTGGGGACGCCGGCGAAGAGCCGGTAGTAGGCGCGGTTCGCGGCCGCCCTGCCCTCCCGCTCCGCCACCGCCCCCAGCTCGGCCACGGCGCCGCGGAAGGCCGCGTCATCGCGGCCCAGCCAGTGCCGCAGGAACTCGACCATGCTCTTCCCGGCCAGCAGCGTCTCGTCCACATCGAAGAAGGCCACCCGAAGGGGAACGCTCAGCCTTTTCACAGCAAGATCCCAGTAACATACCTTCGCAAAGGTTTTTTCCTAGGATTCCCCCAAGCGAGGGCAGAGTGGCTCAGGAGCGCGCGGTTCAGACTCGGGCACTGGTGCTCGCCGCGGCGGCGGAGGAGTTCGCCGCGAACGGCTACGAGGGCACAAAGCTGCTCAACGTGGTGGAACGCACCAGTATGACGAAAGGTGCGCTGTACGGACATTTCTCCTCCAAAGAAGAGCTGGCGGCCACCCTGATCGAGGAGGCCGGGGACGAGCTGATCGCACGTGTGGAACGGCGCGCCGAGGGCACGACGGCGCTGCTGGCACTGCGGGAGACGATGCTCGATCTCACCCGGCACCTGCGCCGGGACGCGCTCGCCAGGTCCGCGTTGCGGCTCGCCGTGGAGGCCCCGCACCTGGACCGGCACGCTCACGGGCTGGTCGGGCGGATCTCCCTGTCACTGGCCCGCGCCGTGGCCCGGGCGCACGCGGAGAGCCGGGTGATGGGCAGGCATCCCCCCGACACCGTCGCCCGGCTCCTGATGTCGCTGTTCTTCGAGATCCCGCATCCCGCACCCCGTGACGACGCGGATGCCGCGCGCCGGTTCGACGACCTGTGGAAGGCCGTGTCCGGACCTCGGGACGGTGGTTCGGACACGGTCTAGTCAGCCGAGGCCGAGGAAGGCCTTCGCGTACGCGTCCGCCGCCGGGGCGAACCGCAGCGCGCCGTGACCGGCGCCGGTGTGGACGTCCCGCCACCGCCGTTGCACCGGATCGTCCTCGGCCAGCCCGTGGCCGCCGCACGCGGCGAACAGCCGGTCGACGGCGCTGACGCAGAGCTCCGCGGCGGCCGCCGCGTCGCACCGGTTCTGCGCGACGGTCCGCGCGTCCACCATGCCCCGGTCGGCGCGGTCGGCGGCCTCCCGGAGCAGCAGGCGGGCGGCGGACGCCTCCGGCGAGGACCGGGCGAGCGCCTGCCGGGCGTCCGGATCCGGCGACAGACGCGCGGCTCGCGTGGAAACACAGTCCGCCACCACGCCCAGGGCGGCTCCGACCAGGGGGGCGGCGAACATCACCGCCGCGACCAGCGTGTAGGGCACGTTGTGGCACCGTGCCTGCCGGGCGCTCCGGGTGCCGAGCAGTTCCGGCAGCGCGACCGTGCGGTGCTCGGGGACGAGCGTGTCGCACAGAACCACCGTGTTGGTCCCCGTCCCCCGCATACCGGCGGCCTGCCAGGTGTCCTCGACCACGAAGTCCCCGGCCGGGACGGCGAAGATCCGCACCGTCTCCCCGTCGCCGTCCGGCACCGTGCTGGCGAGCAGCACCCAGTCGGCGAAGTCCACCCCGCTGGCCCGGCCCCACTCGCCCTGAAGCAGCCAGCCACCCGGCACGGGCGTGGCCCGGCCCGACGGCGGCATGACGGACGCGGAGATCAGGGTGTCCGGGCCCGAGCCCCAGATCTCCTCCCGCGCCTGCTCGGGCAGGTAGGCGGCGATCCGTCCGTGCGCGGCGAACAGAGTCGCGCACCACGCGGTCGAGGGGCAGCTTTCGCCCACGGTGATCGCCGCCTCCACCAGCGGTGCGAAGCCTCCGGCCGCCCCACCCCACCGGCTGGGGACGAAGTGCCGGGGGAATCCCGCCTCCACCAGCGCGGCCACCGACTCCCGCCGAAGCCGGCGCGAACCGTCCACCTCGGCGGCGTACCGGGCCGCGCGGTCCACGAGTTCGGTCACGTCCAGACGGTGGTCCGGAGACACCGAGGTCAGCGTCATCGGCGGTCCTGCCCGCTGCTCGTGTCAGGGCCCAGCCTGAGCTCGACCGTGCCGGCGGCGACCTCGTCGCCGTCCTGCTCGGCGACGACGCGGACCACCATCCGGTCCGCGTCGCCACCGCCGGGCCGCGGCCTGGCGGTGATCCGGACCGGGGTGTCGAGTTCGCAGAAACTCGCGAACTCGCTCCGCAGACCGGTGACCGTGGCCCCGTGACCGGCCGGCGGGTGGGTCACGGCGAGCGCGGCCTGTCGGAACGCCTCCAGCACCACCATGCCCGGCACGTGGTCCACATGGTGGTCGACCATCTCGGTGTTGCTGTCGTCGAGCCGCAGCAGCCAGCTGTTGGCGTTTCCGTCGTCGGCCAGCAGCACGTCCTCCTTGCGCTGGCGCCCGACCTCGCCGGGCGAGAGCGGGCAACCGATGAAGGGCACGGACTCGTGCAGCGGGGGCGCCGCCTTCCGGCCGCGTATCGCCTGGTACACGCGCGGATCCACCGCCTGCGAAAGAAGGCTGCCGTGCCCGCAGACCACCCCGGCCACGCTGACCTCGACCTCCAGGCGCATGCACAGCCGGCGGCAGGTCCACTTGGCGGTGGGAGCGCAGGTGACCCGCAGGTTGACCGGGAGCCACGGCGTACGGGAGGGAGGCGTGGTGCCGTCGATTTCGAGCGTGACCGCGCCGAGGATGAACTTGTGCGTCTCGGGCACCCCGTAGAAGCGGTGCTGAATGTAGTAACCGGCCTGCCGGAGTGCTTCTGTCGGCAGCATCGGGTCGGTCCAGCCGGAGTCGTCCTGCTGGTAGAGGCAGTGGTCGCGCGGCAGCATGGCCGCGATGATGAAACTGTCCGGCGCCTGCCGGACTCCGTCGGTGAGCAGCACGCGCTCGGCCGCGGACTTGTGGACCAGTTCGCGGGACACGAAACGCGGGCCGGGTAAGTGCGCGCCGCCGGCGGGCTCTGGCATTGCATCCCAGTCCCAGGTGAACGGGGACGACGACTGCCAGGCAGTCGGCAGGGTGACGTCTTCTGCCGATAGTTGAGCACTCATCTCTGATCCCTTCTGATCTGGACCTTGCGCGATCGCGTGCGATGGTGTCCTAGGTCACACGGAGAAAAATATACGTCCGTGAAGGTATATTTTGGAATGACTCGGAGGATTGACGCGCGAGTTGACGAGGTGATCAGTGAACAGAGGTGAAACATACCTGGAAGGCGGTACGCTGAACGGGAGCCCCACAGAACGGATCACGCGTGTGAGTAAGATCGGCACTCCCAGAACCACCATCACGCACCGAGCGCAGCCGCGCAACGCGCCGCAGCAGGCACGGGCAGCGCAGACCCGGGCCCAGGTGCTCGCCTCGGCGGCCGAGCTGTTCGCCGACCGCGGATACCCGCACACCTCCATCGACCACATCGCCAAGCAGGTCGGCATGACCAAGGGCGCGGTGTACTTCCACTTCCGCGACAAGAAGGACATCGCCGCCGAGATCGTGCGCGAGCTGTACAACCGGTGGCGCGTTCGCATCGACGAGGCGCAGGCCATGGGCCTGCCGCCGATGGAGACGGTCGAGGCGCTGCTGAAGAACGCCGCCGACAAGTTCTTCGAGGACGACATCGTCAAGGCCGGAGCCAGGATCCAGGCCGAGCGCTCGCTGTCCGACACGACCCTGCCCGAGCCCTACGTCGAGTGGATCGCCACGCTCTCGACGCTGCTGGCGAAGGCGAGCGGCGCCGGTCAGCTCCGCGAGGGCATGGACCCCGAGTCCGCCGCGTACATGCTCGTGTCGGCGTTCTTCGGCCTGCAGCACGTTTGTGACGTCCTCAACCAGCGCGCCGATCTGCCCCGCCGCTGGGAGGAGATGAGCCGCCTGCTCTTCGCCTCCATCGCCGCCTCCCCGCAGTAGGACAACCGCCGGGAGCCCACCCAAGGAGACCTTCGCATGTCTGCTTCGATCCTCCCGGCAGTTCCCCTCGGCGCCGGCGGTCCGCCGGTCGGCGCCCAGGGCCTCGGCTGCATGGGCTTCAGCGAGTTCTACGGACCCACGGCGCCGGCCGAGGCCCGGGAGACCCTGCGGATCGCCCTCGCCCTGGGCGTCACCATGTTCGACACCGCGGACCTGTACGGAGACGGCGACAACGAGAGGTTCCTCGGCCCCTTCGTCCGCGCGCACCGCGACCGGGTCTTCCTCGCCACCAAGTTCGGCATCGTCCGGCGGGCGGGCGAGAAGTCCTGGAGCGAGGTCCGCGGCGACCGCGCGTATGTACGCCAGAGCGTCGACGCGAGCCTGAAGCGCCTCGGCATCGACGAGATCGACCTCTACTACGCGCATCGCCGCGACACGTCCGTCCCCATCGAGGAGACGGTCGGCGCCATGGCCGAGCTGGTGCGGGAGGGCAAGGTGCGCCACCTCGGTCTCTCCGAGGTGACCGGGGCCGAACTGCGCGCGGCGCACAGCGTGCACCCGATCGCGGCACTGCAGTCCGAGTGGTCGCTGTTCACCCGCGACATCGAGGCGTCCGTGGTTCCGGCGGCAGCGGAGCTCGGTGTGGCGCTCGTCGCCTACTCGCCCCTCGGCCGGGGTTTCCTCACCGGAGCGTTCACCGGCGCTCAGGGGCTGAGCACCGGCGACGTCCGGCTGAAGATGCCCCGGTTCACCGGCGACCACGCCGACGCGAACGCCGCGCTCCTCGAACCGGTCCGCGACATCGCCGCGCGCCGCGAGGTCACCCCCGCGCAGGTCGCGCTCGCCTGGGTTCACCAGCGTTCCCGGGTCCACGGCCTTACGGTTCTACCCATTCCCGGCACGCGTTCTCCCGCCCGGCTCCGGCAGAACGTCGCGGCCGCGACGATGGCCTTGTCGGACGGCGAGCTCGCCGCGCTGGAACCGCTGGCGGCGAAGGTGGCCGGTGCGCGTTACCCGGACATGAGCTCCACGGCCACCGCCCGCGAGTGACATCGGGCCTCTCGCTGGACTCGGGGCGGCGGCGCGGTTCAGTCCGGGCGGTCGAGGTCGGTGGCGGCCAGCGCCCGGGCCATCGCGGTGCGGTTGCGGACGCCGAGCTTGCGGTAGACGCTTCCGAGATGCGTCTCGACCGTCTTGGGCGTGACGTTCAGCTCCTGGGCGATCTGGCGGTTGGTCCGGCCTCGGGCCGCCAACCGGGCCACCCGCCACTCTCCGGGCGTCAGCCCGGCCCCGTGCGGCTCCGGCGGCCGCGTACCGGCCTCGCTCAGTGCGGTCCGCGCCCGCCGCGCGAGTTCCGCGGCTCCGCACTCCTCCGCCAGCCGGAGAGCCTCGGCCAAAGCGGCCCGGCCGGCCTGGGGGTGACGCTGCCACGTGCGGCGGCCGAAGGCGTGCAGGGCCGTGGCGAGCTCCAGCCTGGCCGGGCCCGTTCGCAGTACCCTTACCGCCTCCTCCAGCAACTCCGGCTCGGCCCGGCCTCCGGTCACCGTCGCCGCCACACGAAGCGCTCGGCCGAGGGTGCGTGGGGCGCCCCACCGGCGGGCCAGGTCGAGATCCTCGGCGGCCAGCGCCAAGGCCGCGTCGCGGGTCCCCAGGACGTGCTTGCCCAGTGCGGCGACCATCCGCCACGGATGCGAGGCCGGGTTCAACCAGCCGTCCGCGAGCAACCGGCGGCCCACCTGCTCCGCCTGCCGGACCGCCTGCTCGGCCCGCCCATGGGCGAGATCCACCCGGGCGGCCAGCAGGTCCAGCCGGCAACGCAGGGCCTTGTAGGGCGGGACTTCGGCGGACGCTCGGGCAAGCGCCTCGGCCGCGGCGGCCGGCCGCCCCTGTGCGAGGTGCGCCTCCGCCAGGATCTCTCCGCCGTAGACCGGGGCCAGCGGGACCGGCACCCTGCCGATCAGTCGTACCGCCTGCCGGATGCCGGCCTCGGCCTCGGCGAGGTGACCGCGCGACAGCAGCGCGTGCACCCTGAGGTAGCCGATCGGCGCGGCCAGGTACGACGAGCCCGCTTCCCGCGCCGCGGACCAGTCGTGGTCGAGATGCCGCAGCGCGTCGTCATGGTCGGCGTCGATCAGGACCAGGTAGGGAAGCGACGACGACGCGTCCTGGTAGGCCATGCCGGACGAGCGCAGCCGCAGCACCCGCAGCGCCGCGGAGACGGCCGCGTCCCGGTCGAGATCGATGACGGCGGTCCGGAACGCGGTGAACGCGTCGAGCTTGCACCGCACCTCGTCGCCGAGCCTCGGCGCGGCCGAAAGCACCGCCAGGTGCTGCGCACCGGTGTGCCGCAGGTCCAGCTCGGCCACCGCCGCCGCGATGATCTGCGTCCGCAGCCGGTGCTCCAGCTCCGCATGCCCGTCGCCCAGCTCGGTGAGGGCGTTCTCCAGAAGGGCGATCGCGTCGGCGTTGCGGCCGTTGAGGATCACCGCACGAGCGAGCAGCTCGGTGATCTCGGCGCGCCCGGCCGCGTCCGGGGCCAGCGCGGCCGCGCGTCGCAGATAGCCGATCGCGGCCGGCCAGTCGAACCAGTACGCGATGCGGCCGGCCATCCGTACCAGCTCGGCGGTCGCCTGCGGGGTGGGCGGCTCCTGCAGGGCCCGCTCCAGGAACGCCAGCGCGGACCGTGGCGCCCCCCGGCTGGACGCGTGGTTCGCGGCGGCCACCAGCGTGTCCACCACCCAGGCGTCGCCTGAGGGCAGGGTTTCGAGCAGGTGGGTGGCGACCAGCGGTGCGGGCTGCCCGGCGGCGAGCAGCTCGGCCGCTCGCCGATGCAGGCGGCTGCGCTCCACCACGGCGATGCCGGAGTACACGGCGTGCCTGGTCAGGGCGTGCACGAACTCGGGCCGCCCGCCGCCGCGCAGGACGCCCGCGGCCACCAGTTCGTCCTGGCCCCGGGTGAGTGTCTCCGGGCCGCCCGCGAGTTCGGCGACGAGCTGCGGGTCGGCCTCCTCGCCCAGGACGGCGCATGTCTGCGCGACCCGCACGGCGTCGGGGGTGAGGTGCGCGAGCACGGCGCCCATCCACTGGCTCAGCGCCGGCCCGCCGAGCGCACGCAACGCCTCCTCGTCACCCTCGGCCGCCGTGCCGCCCGCGGCAGCGGCGGCTGCCGCCAGCTCCCGTACGAACAGCGGGTTGCCGCCGGTCAGGCGGTGGCAGGCCGCGCACAGCCGGGTGTCCGCCGCCTCGCCGTTGACGGCGCGCACCAGGCGGGCCGTGGCGGCCGGCGTCAGCGGAGCCGGCCGCAGCACCGTCACGGCCGGATCGGCGGCGAGCTCCGAGCACGGCCCCGGCGCGGCGGCCGGCCGACCGGCCAGCACCATCGCCAGCGGCAACTCGGCCATGCCGGGGAGCATGTGCAGGAACACGCGCAGCGAGGGGTCGTCGGCCCAGTGCACGTCGTCGACGACCAGCGCCACCGGGCCGGCCTTGGCGACGTTCACCAGCAGCCGGTACAGCACGTGGAACGCCCCCGGGTCACCGGGCGCGGGCCCGTCGAGGTGCGAGTCGAGCAGCGCGAGCGCCCGGTGGGCGGGACCCCGCAGCAGCCGCACCCGCTGGGCGGTGTCGGCGCCGAGCAGCACCGGTTCGACCAGCTGACGCAGCACGCCGTAGCCGGACCGCTGCTCCAGCCGGCTGCCGCGGGCACCGAGCACCCGGCAGCCCGCCGTCCTGCCGAGGCGGCGGGCGGCGCCGGCCAGCGCGCTCTTGCCGATGCCGGCCGGACCCTCGATCAGCACCACGCCGCCCTGTCCGCGCGCCGCCGCGGCGAACAGCTCCCGCATCCGCCCCACCTCGGCGTCGCGCTCCAGCAAGGACGGTCCGTAGTCCACCCCGGCAAGTCTGCCAGCCGGGGATGATAAGGCGATATCGGATGGACCGCCTCGGGGATTTCCCTAGGAAATGGCGTTGAATCCGTCGGCGTCCGGGTGCCGAAGGCGCCCGGCCGGCACCTCTGAGCTGCGATGACGCGCCGCCGGCGGAGACAGGGGGTGACACTGGGGGGGACCCCGATGCCCCGGGGCCGCCGGTTGGCCGATCTTCTGATGGCGGCGCCCACACGGGGCGGGCGTCCGCCGGCAGAAGGAGGGCGCATGGTCACGGCAGAGGGGCTCGCCGCTTACCTCGACATTCGTCGCGATTCGCGTGGACACCTGCCGCAGCAGCTCATGGAGCAACTGGCCGAGGCGATCCGCGCCGGCCTCCTGCCCGCCGGGACGCGGCTCCCGTCCACCCGGGCGATGGCCCTGCTGCTCGGGGTGTCCCGCGGGGTGGTGGTGTCGGCCTACGAGCTGCTGCTCGCCCGTGGCTTCGTCGAGGGACGGCCCCGCTCGGGCACGTACGTCACGGGCGAGCCGTCACCGTATCGCCGGAGCATCCCCTCGCCGCCCGTCCGGCCGGTCGTGGCGGACTTCACACCCCGAGCCGCCGCGCCCGGCGCCTTCCCGCTGGCCGCCTGGCGGTCCGCCTGGCGCCAGGCCAGCTACCTGCCGCCGAACGGAGAGGCGGCTCCGCTGGGGTCGGCCGCCCTCCGCGAGGCCGTCGCCGAGCACCTGCACCGGACCCGCGGGCTCCGTGTCGAGGCCCGTGACGTGGTGGTGGCCGTCGGGCTGCGGCAGGCCTGCTGGTTCCTGTTCGAGGCGATCGGACAGCTGATCGGGCAGCGGGAGGCCGGAGCGGCGGCGGTGGCCGTCGAGCAGCCGGCGCCGGAATATCCCGTGTGGGCCGCCCGGCAGGCCGGATGGACGACCCACGCGCTGCCGGTCGACACGGAGGGCGCACGGGTGGACCTGCTGGACGGGGCGGACGGGGTACGCGCCGCCGTCGTGTTCGCCGAGGGCAACCATCCGTTCGGCGCGGTGCTGTCGCAGCCCCGCCGGCGGATGCTCGCCGCGTGGGCGCAGCGGACGGGCGGATATCTGGTGGACATCTGCACGGAGCAGACCGGAGCAGGGGACAGGCCGCTTCCGTCGCTGCTCGACCTGGCGAGCGGGCGGGTGGTCCTCGCGGGGACGCTGGGCGACGGCCTCGCCCCACCCGGGTTGGCGTACCTGGTGCTGCCGCGTCCACTGGTGCCGCTGGTCGCACGGGTCGCGGGCGGTGACGACGGGCGGCTCGGCGGGACGGCGCAGGCGGCGTTCGCCCGGCTGCTCGGTGACAGGACGATCGCCCAGCACGTCAGGCGCGCGTCGCGGCTCCACGTCCGGCGGCGCGAGGAGGTACGTGCCGCGCTGGCACCCGTCGGACGACCCGCGCGGCTGGTTCTCGGCCCCCGCGGTGCCAGTGCGGCACTGCTGTTGCCCCGCCAGACCGTCGATCCCGTGGTGACCGAACTCGCGGGCCGCGGTGTGACCGTGGGCCGTCTGTCGGACCTGTACCAGGTCCGGGCGGGGGACGATCCCGACGGAATCGTCCTCGGTTTCGGCCACCTGACCGACGAGGAACTGCACCACGGCCTGCTGGCCGTCCGCACGGTGCTGGCCGGCCTGACCCGGGCACGGGCCGGCCGGGGCGCCGACGGCGTGCCCGCGCACCCGCGTCCGGCACGGCCCGCGTCCGGACGCCGCCCGCACGGCGGCGGCGACACCGAGCTCACTCCCGGCGCGCCGAGGCCCCGGTCATCGGCGGGTCCGCGGCGGTCTGGCGGTCCCCGCCGCAACGCGGTCCAGCGCGTGGACCAGCTCGACCCGGCCGCCGATGCGCAGCTTGCGATAGGTGTTGGTCAGATGCAGCTCGACGGTCTTGGGAGTGACGAACAGAGTCTCGGCGATCTCGCGATTGGACAAGCCTGTGGCTGCCAGCTCGGCGACCCGGCGCTCTGTTGAGGTCAGCGCGGTGGCGCCGGGCCCGGCCGAGGCGGTCCGGGACCCGGCCGCCCCCGACATGGCGTCCACGCGCTCGCGCAACGGGGGACAGTCGCACTGGGCCGCGAGCTCGGCGGCGTCGTCGAGCAGTTCGCGCGCCCAGCCGCGCTGACCTCGCCCGCCCGCCGCCGCGGCCAGGTCCACCAGCGCCTTGGCGTACTCCAGCCGGGCAGGCGATCCGGCGAGCACGTCGACCGCCTCGGCCAGCAGCGGGAAGCCGTCCCGTGCGCCGAGCACGACGCCGGCGACCCGCAACGCGCGGCCCAGCGGCCGGGGCGCGCCCCAGCGGCGGGCCAGGGCCACCTCGGCCAGCGCGAGCTCCGCCGCCCGGTCGCCGTGACCCAGCCGGTGCAGGGTGCGGGCCGCCTCGGTGCGCCAGGGCATGAACGCGGGGTTGTCGCCGCCGAAGCGGGCGAAGAGGCGGCCGGCGTCCAGCGCCGCGGCCACCGCCCGCTCACCGCCCACCGTACGGCGCAGCAGCCGCGCCCGCGTGTCGGCGTAGAAGTACATGGGACCGGCAGGCGGCGGCTCCTCCGGCAGACCGGCCCAGGCAAGCGCGGACCGCGCGCCGGCCAGGTCGCCGCGCTCGGCCAGAATGTCGGCCAGGAACGGGGCGACGAAGGGCCGGCCGAGCCGTACTCCGGAACGCTCGACGGCCTCCACCGCCGTACGCGCCTCCCGCTCCGCCTCGGCGAGATTGCCGCGCCACAGTTCGTGGAGCGCCGCCAAGGCGTGCACCGGCCCGTACGCCCGGACGCTGCCGCGGCGGTACGCCTCCCGCCGGGCGTGGTCGATGCTCGTGCCGACCAGGTCGTCCTCGGCGGCCAGGAGTGCCAGCCAGCCGCACACGAGTGGGCTGTCCCCGGTGCCGAGGCGCACCAGCAGCCCGTCGGAAAGGCCGCGGCGGGCGGCCGGCGCGGCCTGTGGACGGGCCTCGAACGCGGCCCGCAGGGCGAGCACGCAGTCCAGCGCCCGCCCGCCGGCGCTCGGCGGCTCGTCGTCGCCCGCGGCCTGCCCCACCTCGTCGATCAGGTGCAGCTGACCGGGTTCCAGCACGGTCACATTGACCAGGTACGCGTCCAGATGCCGGCGCAGCCCGGCGTCGTGGGGAGGGGACGCCTCGCCCAGCGCCTGCCGCGCGTCACGCCAGGCCCGTATCGCCGCCTCCGTGTCGCCGCCGAGCAGCAACGCCTCCCCGAGCCGTAGACCGGCCACCGCCCGGGCGGCGGGCTCGACGGCCGACGCCAGGGCCTGTTCGCCGTAGCGCGCGGCGGCCTCGACGTCGCTGTGCAGCGCGACATCGGCGAGCTGGTCGACCAGGACCTGACGGTCCTCGTCGCCGGTCGCCTCGGGCAGCGCCCGCCGCAGATAGGTGTACGCGCTGTCGGGGGAGCCGCGGAACAGCGCCGTCTCCGCGGCCCGCCGCAGGTATCCGGCCGCGCCCGGCACCACGCCCGGAGGCACCTGCAGGATCTGGGCGGCGATCCGCTCAGGCTCCGCGCCCGTGGCGGCCAGGTGCAGCGCCGCCGCCCGGTGTCCCCGTATCCGGCGGGGGGTGTCCAGGTACTCGTAGGCCGACCGCTGCAACAGCTGGTGCGGGTAGCCGAACCGGCCGGCGGGCGCGCGGACCAGTACGTGGCTCCGGATCAGCCGATCGACGGCGGTCGCGGTGGCCTCGACGCCGAGGCCGGAGACGGCCGAGATCGCGGGCAGATCCGCTTCGTTGCCCAGAAGCGCGACGGCATGCGCCACATCGACGACGTCCTGCGGCATGTTTCCCAGGTGGGGCCGTATCCGGCACGGCAGGAGCACCGTGTCCAGCAGGGTGGCGTTGCCGCTCGTGGGTGCGATGCCCTGTTCGACGCAGCCTCGGGCCAGCTCGGTCAGCAGGAGCGGGTTGCCGCCGCTGGAGTCGTGACAGGCGGCGACGAAGGCGTCGTCGGGCCGGGTGCCGAACATCGTCGCGAGCACGGCGGCGGTGCCGGTCGGTCCGAGCGGGCGCAGCCGTACGAACTCGGTGCTGGGCGTGCGCAGGATCTCGGCCAGCAGGTCGGGGACGGGCGCGCCGGACGTCAGCGCCAGCATCACGGTCAGCGGCAGGCCGTCCAGCCGGGGCAGCAGGTAGGCCAGCAGCCGCAGAGAGGGCGAGTCGGCGTACTGGACGTCGTCGACGACGAGAGTCAGCGGTTCCGCCGTGCACGCGTTCACGACCAGCCAGTACAACCCGTGCAGGACCGCGAGGTCGCCGACCGGCCGGATCGCCTCGACGGTGAACACCGACGCGGCCTGCGCGGCGGCGCCGGCGAACAGCGGACCCCGCCCGAGTTCGGCCTCCGCGGTCAGCATCGGCTCGAACAACTGCCGCGCCACGCCGTAGGCGAACTCGCGTTCCAGCGGCGAACCCGCGGCCCGTGCGACTGGTCGGCCGTCCTGACGCAGCCGCTCGCGCACCTCGGCCAGCAACCGCGTCTTGCCGATCCCGGGAGGACCCTCGACGACGAATATCCGCCCGCCCGTATCAGGAGTGACGGCACGCGCCGCGTCGACCAGGATGGAGACGCCCTCGTCCCGCTCCTGTAGGGGCGGGTGCGCTGATCTCGGGACCATCCTGCGTTCGTGGTAGGGCGGTGGACTGGCCGGCGAGTGCGACGCCGCCGGTTTCACCGCGGTGGCTGACCGCGATTAACTTCTCACAGCATAACAAAATGGGTGGTTATTGCGCACCAAATCACCGGATGCGGCGATTACTGGTCCATGGAATGCGACGGCGAAGTGGTCCATTACGGACACCGCGCGGCGGCGATCCTGACATGGAACGCGAAGGGTGCACATCAGGCACCCAGAAGCACGCACGCAACGCAAAAGGGGCATAATGTCGACGATTTTCCGTCCCGTCCGTTTCCGTCCCACGTCGCGGAGCCTCGTGCCCGTCGGCGCGACGCTGGTCGCGGCGGTGACCGGCGCCCTACTCACCGCCTCGCCGGCCCAGGCCGCCGATGGAGCCGGCATGTCGGCCTCGTGGAACTACTACCGGTCGGACGCGTTCCAGGTCGCCGCGACGCTGCCGGGCGTCAAGCTGACGGCATTCGGCAGCGACCAGAGCGGCTCCCGCAACCTCCACGGAACGATCGAGCACGTCGCCGACGACGGCCGGTGCTCCCGGGTGGTGATCCGGGCGATCAATGTGAGTTCCGATCTCGTCAACGAGACGACCTGCGGGAACGGCACCTACAAGACATTCAGCACCGGATCCGGCAGCTTCGACGATGGCCTTCTGGTGCTGGTCTACCGGACCATTCCCGGCACCACGAACGCCGACAAGTCACTTTTCGTCGCCATTCCGAGTTCGGCGACCGATGCCGGGGTGCGCACGACGGGCACCGGAGCGAGCTGGTCCTACTACACGGCGACGGACTACACGTATTCGCTCGTGCGTCCCGGTGTGCGGCTCACCGGCTACGGCTCCGACGACGGCGGCCGGTCGACGCTGAACACCCTGGAGAAGACCGCGACCGGTTCCGGTTGCGCCTCTGCCAACGTCAAGGTGGGAGACGTGAACACGAGCGGGTCGACCTGCACCGGCACCGCGGCCTATTTCTCCCGCTGGAATCTCGACGGCGGCCTCACCGCGAAGGCCTGCTACAAGCCGACGAGCGCGGCCGAAGCGTGCCTGTCGACCTACCTGCCTAAGCCCGTGTGATTCCCGGCCCGGTCGGGATCGCGGTCGGGGTCGGGGTCGGGATCACAGCCAGCCCGCGTCCTCGGCGATGCGGACGGCGTCGATCTTGTTGCGGGCGCCGGTCTTGGTGATCGCGCCGGTGAGGTAGTTGCGTACGGTGCCCGCCGACAGGTGCAACCGGGCGGCGATCTCCTCGGCGGAGGCCCCTCGGGCGGCTTCGCGGAGGACCGTGGCCTCGCGTGGGGTGAGAGGGCTCTCTCCGTACTCCATCGCCGAGGCCACCAGCTCCGCGTCCAGCACCCGCAGCCCGGCCGCCGTACGCCTGATCGCGTCGGCCAGGCGGTCGCCGGGGGCGTCCTTGACCAGGAACGCCTCGATGCCCGCCGACAACGCCCGCCGTACCTGACCCGGCCGGCCCATCGCGGTCAGCACCAGGATGCGGCAGGAGGGGAGCACCTCCCGCAGCCGGGCGGCGGCGGTGATGCCGTCCAGCACGGGCAGGTCGATGTCGACGATGGCCACGTCCGGGCGCACCCGTAGCGCGGCGGGGACGATCTCGTCCCCGCGCGTCACCTCGGCCACCACCTCCAGGTCGGACTCCAGGCGCAGCAGGGCGGTGAGCGCGGCCCGGATCATGTGCATGTCCTCGGCCAGGAGGACGCGGATCACGCGGGCACCTCCATCGTCAACCGGAAGCCGCCCTCGGGCGTGTGCCCGGCCTCGACCGTGCCCCCTGTCTGCGCGGCCCGCTCCACGAGCCCGGTCAGCCCGCCACCGAAAGGCCTGGTGGTTCGCGCGTCATCAGGTGCGAGGCCGTTGTTGACGATCTCCAGGTGGGTGCGTCCCGCACGGTCCGAGGTGGTGATCGAACAGGTGGTGGCACGGCTGTGCCGCAGGATGTTCGTGACACCCTCGCGTACGGCCCAGGCGAGCGCCTCGTCCTGCTCGCGGGACGGGGTCATCTCGGCGAGGTTGACCTGGCAGCCGATTCCGGACGACTCCAGCAGCGCCACGGCTCGGTGCACCTCGTCGGTGAGCGTCATCCGCCGGTAGCCGCGAGCCACCTGACGCACCTCAAGCGCGGTCTCCCTCGCCACCTGGACCAGCGCGCCGACCTCGGTCTTCGCGGCGGGGAGATCGCGGTCCATGAGCCGGGCGGCCAGGTCGCCCTTCAACACGATCGCGGTGAGACTGTGGCCCAGCCCGTCGTGCAGGTCACGGGAGATCCGCAACCGCTCCTTCAGCACCGCCGCCTCCGCCAGGTCGGCCCGCGCCTGCTCCAGTTCGGCGGTGACCCGGACCAGCCGTACCACGACGTAGATCATGGCGCCGGTGATGACGATGGTGAGGGCGTAGAAGTACGAGCCGGTCACATTGTGGAAGATCCCCTGGAGCCACCAGAACTCCGCCGCCGCCATCGTCGTCACCAGGACGCCGCCCCAGCGCAGCGGGAGCAGCAGGAGCACCGGCCCGGCCAGGAGCGGCGCGGTCCCGGCCGACCAGCCGGTGAACCCGAGGGCCTCCGGCAGGTAGGCGGCGACCGCCTGCACCGCCAGTGTGGCGGGGAGCCATCGGGATCGGCCGCCCGTGAACGCCTGCCGTACGTGGAGGAAGTGCGGCCAGTAGAAAGCGGCCAGCAGCACGAGCAGCCGGGCGTTGACCGACGCGGAGGCCGTCGCGAGGGAGGCCACCAGGGGGATGATCGTGTAACCGACGGAGACCAGGACGATCAGCGCGGTTCCGAGCCGTCGCGCGGAGGTGGAGTTCATGACCGGCCCATTATGACTTCCGGGTCTCCCAGCGGAACCACCTCCTGATCGAGAGCAGCGCGACCCCCGCCCACACCGCCAGGACCAGAGCCGGTACGGCCGCCGCCGCCAGGTCGGAGCCGAAGGTGCCCGGCCCGTAGGAGGCGCGGACCGCGTCCACCACCGCGCTGGTGGGCAGGGCGGCGAAGAGCGGGTGCAGCCAGGAGGGCAGCAGGTCCACGATCGAGCCCATCGCCCCGGACGCGAGGCCGGCCAGGAAGAAGAACGGCAGCGTCATGGGCGCCGCGAGCTCCCCGCGCGGGATCGCGGCCGTCCACGCCACCCCCAGCGTCGCCATCACCGCCGAACCCGCGACCGCGAACACCGCGAAGAGCACCGGATTCCTCGGCAGCGGCACATCGGCCAGGAGGTGTACGGCCACAGCTGACACGATCATGAGGATGACCGTCTGCGTGACGGTGTTCGCGACCTCGCCGAGGAGGATCTGCCGGTCGGTGAGCCGGGTGGCGCGCAGCCGTTTGAGCAGGAGCTGGTCGCGGCGCATGGTCAGGGCGACGGTGATGTTCAGGAACGCGGTCCCCGACAGGATGAGCGCGAGCGTCCCCACGAACATCTGCGCCGCGGCCGTGACGCCGCCGGCCGTGACGTTGCGCATCAGCGTCGGCATCCCGATCGCCAGGCCCAGCGGGGTGATCACGGAGGCGGGCAGCGTGCCCTTGTCGCGCCAGAACAGCCGGGCGCTCAGCTTGTAGGTGGCCGTGAGGCTCATCGGCGTGGATCCCATCGGAAGAGGAAGCGGACGGCGACCAGGGCGAGGAGGGCCCAGACGGTCAGGTTCAGGACGGGCCCGGTCAGCGTCGCGAGCTCGCCGCCCCTGTAGGCGAGCCCGGCGATCTCGACCATCGCTCCGGTCGGCAGCAGGTCGAGTGCCCACCGGACCCAGCCGGGGAGGAGGCCGGTGACGAAAGGCCCGTACGCTCCCGCCCCGAGCGCACTGGCCAGCAGGAACGGGATCGTGGCGGGGGCGTTCAGGTCGGGGCGGCGGGTCACGATCGAGAAGACGACGCCGATCAGCGCCAGCACCCCGGCCACCACGACCACGCACGCCGCGAACAGCAGCGGAAGCTCGGGTGGCGGCAGGTAGGTGAAGGTGTAGAGGATCACCGAGACGAGGGCCGACAGGAGAGCGGCCTGCGTCACCATGTTGACCAGCTCGCCGCTGACGATGGCCCGCCCGCGCAGGCCCGAGGCGCGTAGCCGTTTGAGCACCAGCGACTCCCGCCTGGCCGACAGCGTCACGGCCGTCTGGGTGGTCGCGACGATGGTCAGGAGCGTGGCGAGCATGCCGAGGTGCATGCCGAGCACCACCTTCACGTCGCGGCTCCTGAGCGAGGCGGCGATCAGCAGCGGCAGGCCCGCGCCCAGGCAGACGCCGAGCACCGCGACGCCGCCCACGGCCCGGCCGTCGCGCCAGAACAGCCGCCCGCCCAGCCGCGCCACGGCCAGCACGTCACGCACGGGCGTCACGGGTGGTCGTGCTGTTCTGGGCTGTTTCGCCGTTGTGGGCCAGTTCCAGGAACAGGTCTTCCAGGGAGGCCGTCCGGACCTCCAGGCCGCGCAGGCGCAGGCCGCGTTCGCTGGCCCAGCCCAGCAGCGTCTGGGCGGCCAGGTCGGGATCGGCGGCCTGGACAACGGCGAGCCTGCCCCGCACGGTCGCGGGCAGCGGCAGCTCCCCGGGCTGGATCACGGAAGGCAGCTCGAACGAGACCCGCCCCACCCGCGCGGCCAGCGTCTCGGCCATGTCGCCGCCGACGACGATCTGACCCCTGTCCATGATGGCCAGGTTCGCCGCCAGCTGCTGGGCCTCCTCCAGATAGTGGGTGGTCAGCAGCACGGTCGTACCCCGGGCGGCGAGGTCGCGGACGACCTCCCAGATGTTGCGGCGGGCCTCGGGATCCATGCCGGTCGTCGGCTCGTCCAGGAACAGCACGTCGGGCCGGCCCAGCAGGGCCAGCGCCAGGTCCAGGCGGCGTTTCTCACCGCCGGACAGCTGCCGCACCTTCGTCTTCGCCTTCGCCGTCAGGCCCGCCAGCTCCAGCGCCTCGCTCGCGGGACGCGCGGCGGGGGTGAAGTCACGCCAGATCTCGACCGTCTGCCCGGCCGTCAGATCGGGGAAGAACCCGGCCTCCTGCAGCATGATGCCGACATTGCCGCGCACCTGGGCGCGGTCCCTGATCGGGTCGAGGCCCAGCACCCTGACCGAGCCGGCGTCCGGCTTCTGGAAGCCGGTGAGCAACTCGATCGTCGTGGTCTTGCCCGCGCCGTTGCGGCCGAGCAGGGCGAAGACCGTGCCCGTCTCGACCTCGAACGAGATGTCGTCGACCGCCTGGAAGCCGCCGTAGCTCTTGCTGAGGTGGTTCACCTGAATCGCTGCCACGCCTCGATCCTTGGCCAGGGACGACGGCGGAAACAGTGAGCAATTCACATCTTCGCGACCAGCCCGAGCTGCGGCACCGCGCCTGCCACCTGATCCCGGGGTGGCGTGCCGTACCGGTCAGAGGCGGATGCGGGTCGAGGTGGCGGATGGTCTCGTACGCCCTCAACGGGAGCCTGCGCGCGGTGCTCAGCGGATGGTGAACCAGATCGTCTTGAGCTCGGTGTACTGCTCGAAGGCCTCGATGCCGTTGTCGCGGCCGCCGAAGCCGGACGTACGATATCCGCCGAAAGGCGTGGTGATGTTCCCCTCGGAGTAGCCGTTGACCGCGACGGTGCCGGCCCGCACGCCCCTGGCGATGCGGATCGCGGTGTCCACATTGTGCGACCACACCGTGGCGGCAAGCCCGTAATCGGAGTCGTTGGCCAGCGAGACCGCCTCTTCGAGAGTGTCGAATCCGAGGACGGCGACCACCGGCCCGAAGATCTCCTCGCGAGCCACCGCCATGTCGGGGCGTACGTCGTCCACGACCGTGGGCGCCACGTACCAGCCGCCCGTCTCGGTCAGCAGCCGCGTGCCGCCGGTCACGATCGTCGCCCCGTCGGCCTTCGCGCCCTCGATGTGGCGTAGGACCCGCTCGAGCGCGGCCTCCTCGATGAGGGGGCCAAGCTGGGTGGACTCGTCGGTCGGATCCCCGACGACACGCGACCTCGCTTCACGGGCGAGTGCGGCGACGAACCGGTCCTTGATGGCGTGGTCGACCAGGATCCGGGAGCCGGCCGAGCAGTTCTGCCCGGAGTTCCAGAAGGCGGCGTCGGCCAGATCCGCAGCCACTTCCTCAATGCGGTCGGCGTTGTCGGCCGTGACGATCTGCGGGCTCTTGCCGCCGCACTCGAGCACGATCTCCTTGAGGTTGGAGTCGGCCGAGTAGCGCAGGAACTGCCGGCCGACCGCGGTGGACCCGGTGAACGTCACCATGTCGACGTCGGGGTGCAGGCCGAGGGCCCTGCCCGCCACGGGCCCCAGGCCGGGGACGACGTTGAACACGCCGTTCGGCAGACCGGCCTCGGTGGCCAGTTCGGCGATGCGCAGCGTCGTCAGGGACGCCAGCTCCGGTGGCTTGACGACCACCGAGTTGCCCGCGGCCAGGGCGGGAGCGATCTTCCACGCGAGCATCGCGGCGGGGAAATTCCAAGGGAGGACCGCGCCCACGACGCCGATCGGCTCGCGCACCACGAGGCCCAGGTGCTCGGGCCCGGTGGCGGACACCTTGCCGAAGACCTTGTCCACCGCCTCGGCGTAGAACCGCAGCGTCGTCACCACGTCGGGGATGTCGAACTTCCGGCACTCGCTGATCGGCTTGCCCGCGTCGACCGACTCGATCTGTGCGAGTTCTTCCGCGTTGGCTTCGATCAGCTCGGCAAGCCGGGTCAGGACCTGCTTGCGCCGCTCGGGCGCCGCCTGGCTCCAGGTGCCGGCGTCGAACGCGGCGCGCGCGGCCGCGACGGCCTTGCCGACGTCGTCAGGCGTGCAGGACGCGACCGTGATCAGGGGCCGGCCGGTCGAGGGCGCGACGGAGACGAAGGTGCCACCGTCACCGGCGTCGACGAACGCGCCGTCGATGTACGCCTGGGTCCGCACAGTGGCGGGAAGGGAGAGTGTCACGACACTGCCTTTCTGGGGAGAAGATGACGCGAGAGGTGGGCCGGAGGACGCGGGCGACGCTGTGGCGTACACGAGGGCCCGCCGCCGCACCGGGAGGTGACCGGCTCAGGAGACCAGAAGCCTGAAACGGGGGAACACCTCAGCACGGACCTCCTCCCACTGGCGGCGCAGCTCCCGATACCGATCCGCGCCCTGCACGGCGGGCTCGACCCGGGGGGAGACCTCGACCACCTGGTCCACCCCCTGGCGCGCCGAGGAGAACGCACCGGTTCCCAGGCCGGCCAGGATCGCGGCGCCGATCGACGGCGCCTCGACCCGCAGCGCGGGGACCAGCGGCTGGTCCAGCACGTCGGCCTTGATCTGGTTCCAGTCGCTCGATCGCGCTTCGCCGTCGGAGATGGTCATGGTGTCCACCCGCAGGCCACGCTCGCGCAGCACGTCCAGCAGCGCCGGGTACTGATAGGCGATGCCCTCGAGCGTCGCTCGTACGAAATGCGGCAGCCGGTGGTGACCGGAGATGCCGTGGTAGGCGGCGCGCACCTGGTCGTCCTGGACGGGAACGGTGGCTCCCTCCACGTAGGGGAAGCACAGCAGCCCGTCGCTGCCCCGCGCGATCTCGCGGGTGCCGGCGATGAGCTCGGCGTAGTCCAGCGCTCCGCCGAAGGTCGAGCGCAGCCACCGCAGGGTGGTGCCTGAGCCGACGGCGACCATCTCGTGCAGGTACCGGTCCGGCACCACGTGCGGCATCAGCCCGACGATGCCCGTCGGGTCGAATCGCGGCCGGGAGTCCACGGCACGCCAGCTCATCGAGCTGCCGGTGCCGATCGACACGTCGCCCGGGTCGATCACACCGGACCCGAGCGCGGCCGCCGGGTCGTCGCCCCCGCCGGCGACGAGCAACGTTCCGGGGAGGAGCCCGATCTCGTGTGCGGCGCCGCCCAGCTCGCCGCGCGGCTCCCACGGGGCGTAGCGCACGTCGGGCAGGATCTCGCGCGGGATCCCGGCGGCGGCGCACGACTCAGGACTCCACGTCCCCGTCCGCCAGTCGTTGAGAACCGACCGGGTCGGACCCGTCGGGTCGGTCCCGACGTCGTCGATGAGCCGGTAGGCCAGGTAGTCCTTCGGCTGCAACGCGTGACGGACCCGGCGCCAGACCTCCGGCTGGTGCCGCCGGGTCCACGTCAGGTTCGCCAGCACCAGTCCGGGAATCGGCAGAGTGCCCGAACGCTCGATCAGGACTTCGCGTCCCAGGCCGTCGTACAGCGCCGAGGTCTCCTCGGGGTCGCGGCGGTCGGTCCAGTGGATCACCGGAGCCAGCACCCGCCCGGCCTCGTCCAGGAGAACGGCGATGTCACGCTGCCCCACCAGGCACAGCGCGCTCACTTCCCGCGCGCTGACACCGGCGGACGACAGGACCTGGGGGATCGCGCGAGCCAGCGCCCGGTACCAGTCGTCGGCGTCGTTCTCCGCCCAGTCCGGGTGAGGGCGGTGCATCGGGTAGGTCTGCTCGGAGATCGCCACGACGCCCTGCTCAGGGTGCACGAGGGCCGCCTTGAGCGCGGACGACCCGACGTCCGCGCCGATGAGGTACGTCATCGCACGAGACCCGGATAGGGCTTGGGCTCGGGAGCCGGCAGCGGCTCGGGCGCACCGGGGAACTGGGCGCGCCAGTACGAGGCGATCCAGTCGACCTGCTCCTGCGGCAGCTCCTCGACGTCGACGCCCAACTGCTTGATGGTCAGGAACACCTCGCACGCGCCCTCCACGACCGAGGCGGTGTGGAACGCGTGCTCGAGGTCCGCGCCGATGGCGATGAGCCCGTGGAAGCGCATGAACGTCGCGCCGCGGTCCTCCAGCGCCTCGGCGGTGAAGTCGGCCATCTGGTCGGTCTCGGGCTGAGAGTAGGGGGAGGTGTAAACCGGGCCACCGGTGGCCTCGACCAGGCCGGTGAGGATCGGCGGGAGGGTCCAGCCCAGGTTCGCCATCGTCATGACGGCCTTGCCGTGGGTGTGCACGATCGCACCGACTTCGGGGCGGCGCCTGCAGATGAGGGTGTGCATCGGCGTCTCGGACGTCGGGGCGCGCCGGCCGTCGACGACGTTGCCGTCAAGGTCGATGATGGCGATGTCCTCCGGCTCCAGGAAGTCGTACTGGGTGGAGGTCGGTGTCACCGCGAGCAGCCCGGGCTCTCCGGGGACGCGGACGCTGATGTTGCCCGCGGTGGAGTAGACCAAGCGCTCGGCTTGGAGTTTGCGGGCGTAGGCGACGACCTTCTGACGGGTGTCGAGCCACTTGGTGCTCATCGGGTCTTCCTTCTCGTAGTCGAACCATGGGTGGGGAACTGCAGGCCGCGGGGATCGCGAACGGCCGGGGTGCGTCGGAGAACGTGAAGCTCCGTGAGCGAGGTGATCAGCGACGACGGAACAGGGCGCGTCCGGCCTGGGCGAACGCGATCCTGATCAGAACGCCCAGGACACCCGGGCGCAGGACGAGCCGCAGCAGGCCGGGAATGTCGTCGGCGTCGATCTCCACCTTGGCGGGCCAGGCACCCATGACGCCTTCCATCTGGATGCCGCCGTCCCGCGCGCGTATGCTGCGCGGCTCGAACGGCAGCTCGCCGATCGGGGAGCTGACTTTCACGGGTTTCCTCCGTTCGTTCGGGCCCAGTGGGCGGCGATGGCGCGTCCGGCCTGCGCGCGAGGCGCGATTCCCCGGGCGTCGAGGGGCTGGACGAACGTGACATGCGGGGCCCCTTCGGCCAGCGCGCCGTCGACGTTGCGGTTCGGTAAGGGCCCGGCGGCGAGGATGACCGCGTCACACGCCAGGTCCCTGGCCCGGGTCCCCTCGACGACGCGCAGCGTGTGCACGCGGTCGCGCCCGAGGACCTCCAGTCCCGTTCCTCCCGCGACCACCTGGTCGGCCCACGTGGGCGATCCGGCGCCGACGGCGGTCACGTGGCCGCCGGCCCCGCGGATCCGCTCCGCGATGTGCGGCGCCCACGGCCCGTCGCCCACGATCACGGCGCGCTTCCACAGGGGGACGCCGGTGCTCAGCAGGTGATCGGCCACGGTCGCGGGCAGCACTCCCGCGGGCCGTTCACCGACGATGTTCAGGTCGGAAGCGGTGGCGGGGCGGAGTCCTCCCGCGTAGAACAGGTGGTCGGCCTCGACCCACCGAATCGTGCCCGGTGCGGTCAGCAGCAGACGCCGGTCGGTCCAGACGGCGGCCGCGGCCCCGAACCGGAACTCGACACCGGCGTCGGTCGCGGCGCGGACCAGATCGCGCACCTCGGGCTCGTCCCACCCGGACTCGCCTCCGGCGACCGGGACCCGGTCGATCAGCAGCACGTCGTGTCCGCCACTTCGAGCGAGCTCGGTGGCGCATCCCAGGCCGCTCGGGCCGGCGCCGACGACCAGCAGGCGGCTCACGACCCCACCGTCCCGCGCACGGTGTGGCGCACGGTGTCCGGCCCGCACCCGGTCGCCATCGCCGTGAGGAACGAGATGCCGGCCAGGCACAACGAGCCTTGGCATCGCCCGTAGCCGGCGCCGGTGCGCTTGCGCACACCGTCGATGGACGTCGCCGGGACCGGGGCGCTCAGCGCCGCGTCGATCTCGGCGGCGCTGACGTGCTCGCATGCGCAGACGACCTGCCCGTACAGCGGGTTGACCTCCGTGAGCCGCTCGGGCTCGGGCGCGGTGCGCAGGCGTGGGATCCGCGGTAGCGCGGTGTGCGCGTCGGGCCGCTCGACCGCGTCCAGGCCGGCGGCCTGGAGCAGGTCGAGGGTGTACTGCGCCGCGGCCGGGGAGATGCTCACCCCTGCCGAGCGGTCGGTGACGTGCACCAGGTTCGGCACGTGCGCGTCCACACGCAGGCGGTGCGGTTCGTCGCCGGCCGGGCGGTTGGCGGCGAAGGTCTTGATCGCGTACGCCTCGGCCACGGCGGGCACCAGCCGAGCCGCCTCGGCGACGACCCGGGCGATCGTCTCGGCATCGGTGGCCCGGTCGTCCGGGTCGGTCACGTCGGTGGCCGTCGGGCCCAGCAGCGCCGAACCGTGCGTGGTCGGCACGACGTTGATGCCCTTGGTGTCGGGAAGGTGGGTGCAGAACACGATCTGGCGCAGGGCGCCGGCGAAGGCCCTGTCGACCACGACGTACTGCCCCTTGCGCGGCCAGGTCACCAGCGGCTCACCACCGGCCATCCGCGACACGGCGCCCGCGCCGACGCCCGCGGCGTTGACGACGAACCGTGCTCGGTAGCGTCCGGCATCGGTGATCACCGTGCTGGCGCCGTCGTCCTCGTGCTCGATGGCCTCGACCCGCTCGCGCAGCCGGATCACCGCACCGTTGGCGGCGGCCAGACTGGCGAACGAGGCCGTCAGGCGCATCGGGTCGATGACGCCCTCGTCCGGCAGGGACAGGCCGGCGACCGCGTCGGGGGTCACCAACGGCTCCGCCTCGCGTACCTCGCCGGCGCTGAGGATCCGCACCCGCACACCGCACGCGGCCGCCTCAGCCCTGGTGTGCTCCAGCCGCTCGGCCTCGCGCTCGCTCAGGGCCACCATCAGGCCGCCGATGCGCCGGTAGGGCACGTCCAGGCGCTCGCACAGCTCCTCCCAGAGAGGGTTGGAGGCGTTGATCAGCTCGGTCTCAAGCGTGCCCGGTCCGCCGTAGTACGACACCGCCACCCCGGCGTTGCCCTTGCTCGCGTGCTCCCCGACGTCACCTTCGGCCTCGAGCAGACATACGCTTGCGCTGGTGCGCGCCAGCCGCTCGGCCACAGCTGTGCCGAGGACGCCGCCACCGACCACCACCACGTCGTAGCGCGTAGTGGTCATCGGCCTCACCTCCGTCTTGAGAACGACGCCGGGCAGCGTCATCGCCGCGGGATCTGCCACCCGCGGCCGAACCCACCACCTACGATCAAATTCTGTTCGAAGCGATGGATCTGAAGTTCGTTTCGAACATTACTCACTATCGCAAAAAACAGGCAAGTGTTGACATGTGAACCAGAACGATGTTCGATGCTCCGCAATACACCGAGGCGTCAAGGGTCGGGCAGCGGGGCCTGCCCCGCCCTTGAGATCTGAGTGCCTCGGACCGTTCGGCGGCCCGCACGACCCACGCGCCGGGCCGCAAGAAGAAAGTGGGCACATCGATGCAGACGCAGCCCCATCCGGACTCACCCCAGGCCGCACCGGGCCCCGGCTCCCCATCCGCCGCCGATGGAAGCAAGACGCACTCGGGCGATCACGGGCTCAAGCCCAACTCGCTCGGCGCGCCGGCGATCGCCTTCTACATCATCGCCGCAGCCTCGCCCCTGACCGGCGTCGTCGGCCTCGTGCCGATCATGATCGGCCTCGGCAACGGCGCCGGCACCCCCGGCGCGTTCATCATCGCCGCGGGCATCCTGCTGCTGTTCGCGGTGGGCTACCTGGCCATGAGCCGACACGTGGCCAACGCCGGCGCCCTGTACGCCTACACCACCCTCGGCCTGGGCCGCGTCGTCGGCCTCGGGTCGGCAGCGGTCACCGTCTTCGCCTACAGCTGCATCCAGTTCTCCCTGTACGGCGGCTTCGGCTACTACCTGTCCTCACTGCTGCACGACGCGGCAGGCCTCGACGTGCCCTGGTGGGTGTGCGCGATCGTCGCGATGCTCGCCTGCCTCGCACTGGGACTGCAGGGCGTTCACGCCGGCGGCGTCATTCTGGGCGTGCTCATCACCCTCGAGTGCACCATGCTCCTGACCCTGGGCGCCGGGATCGTGTTCAGCCCCGACACCGCCGCCGCGAGTGAAGGCTTCAGCCTCACCCCGTTCTCCATCCCCACCGTCTTCGCCGTCGGTGTCGGGGTGTCCGTCATGCTGGCCCACACGACGTTCATCGGGTTCGAAGGATCGGCCATCTATGCCGAGGAGGCCAAGAACCCCCGGCGCACGATCCCCCGCGCCACCTACTTCGCCGTCGTCTTCATGGCCTGCGTCTACGCACTGACCTCCTACCTGGTCATCAACGCCGTCGGCGTCGACGACGCCCAGGCCGTGGCCCAGAAGGAGTCCGGCAACCTGATCTTCTTCGTCGCGGACACCGTGCTCGGGGGCTGGATCGCGCACACCTTCCAGGTCCTGATCATCACTGCCTTGTTCGCCGCGATCGTCACCTTCCACAACAACCTCTCGCGCTACCTGTACGCGCTGGGTCGTCAGGGCCTGGTCTGGAACCGTCTCGGCCACACCCGCAAGGTCCAGAAGACTCCTCACGTCGCCGCCACCGTGCAGACCATCAGCGCCGCGGCCGTGGTCGCCGGCTTCGCCATCGCGGGCCTGGACCCCTACACGACCCTGTTCACCTGGCTTGCCGGCATCGGGACCGTCGGCATCGTCACCGCGCAGATCCTGGCCGGCGTGGCCATCTTCGTCTTCTTCCGCCGCAACGACGTCGACAAGCGACGCTGGCACACCGTCATCGCTCCGCTGCTCGCCATCGCGGGCCTCGGGAGCATCCTCGTCCTGGCGTTGTCCAGCCTCGACCTCCTGCTGGGTGCCTCCCAAACTCTCACCTGGATCCTGATCGGCCTGCTGATCTTCTTCGGCTTCCTCGGCAGTGGGTACGCACTGTGGCTACGCCGGCGCTCGCGGGAACGCTACGACCGTATGCAGGTCATGCTCACCGCGGGAGAGGCCCCATCAGCGTCGGTGGCCGACGTCCGCAACACTTGATCCTCAACGAGCACCCGACCCTGCGCCTGCGCGGCCTGGCTCGAAGCCGGTCGCGCAGGCACCGCGCACCACACCACCCCACACTGCGCACTGACACGAAGACCGAACGCCGCAGGAGACAACCGTGAGCCTCGAGGCACAGCGCGCCCACATCCTTACCGGGCGGATGTACAACGACCTGACCGACGAACTGGTCGCCGCCCGCCAGCGGGCCGTGCTGCTCACCAACGCTTACAACGACAGCTTCGGCGCTCCCCAGGCCCACCGTGAGGCCCTCCTGCGCGACCTGCTCGACCACGTCGGTCCCGGCGCCCACTTCGAGCCCACCTTCCGGTGCGAGTTCGGCTACAACATCAGCGTCGGCGCCAATTTCTACGCCAACTTCGACGCCGTCATGCTCGACGGCGCACGGATCACGATCGGCGACAACGTCCTGCTCGGACCGCGCGTGAGCATCTACACCTCCAACCACGCCATCGATCCCGCCGAGCGCGTCGCCGGAGCCTGCTACGCCAAGCCCGTGACGATCGGCGACGGCGTGTGGATAGGAGGCGGGGTCACCGTCAACCCCGGCGTGACCATCGGCGACGGCGCGATCGTCGGCTCCGGGGCCGTCGTGACCCGGGACGTCCCCGCACGCGTCATCGCCGCCGGCAACCCCGCCCGGATCCTGCGCGAGATCACCGAGCAGGACGCCACCGGCTGGCGCCCGGGCGTCCTTTAGGCGCGCTCGACAGTGTCATGGGATACGTCAAGCCCAACTGTGCGAACGCACACCTCGGTGTTGTGTTGTGCATGAACCGAACAGGATGCGAACATGGGCGGTGTGGTGACCCAGTCCTCTTCCGCACGCGAGTCCGAGCTCAGCCCTCCCCGATTGCGTACGCGCGAACGCCGTGCGCGCGTGCTCGAGCTCCTCGACGGCAAGGAGTTCGTGAGCGTAAAGGAGCTCGCCGACGAGTTCGGCCTCACCGAGATGTCGGTGCGGCGCGACCTGAACGCCATGGTCGCCGAGGGGCTGATCACCAGGGTTCGCGGCGGCGCCGGCCGCCCCGCGCACACCCCGACCTCCCGGCAGTACGCCGAGGCCGCTCAGCGCAACGCCGAGGCCAAGTTCAAGATCGCCCGTCGAGCCGCCGCCCTCCTCGACCACGCCTCGGTGGTCTTCTTCTACTCCGGGTCCACCGTTGCCCGGGTCGCCGCGAGCCTGGACGCGTCCGCGCAGACGTCCCTGACCGTGGTAACCAACTCCCTGCCGATCATCGACGACGTCAGCGCCTGGAGCGATCCTCACCTGGTGGCCGTCGGCGGCCTGTACCTGCCCGCCTACATGGCCTTCGTCGGCCCCCAGGCGCTGGCCGCGTTCGAGGGGGTCAGCGCCGACGTCGCCGTCCTCGGGTGCGACGGCCTGAGCGCCGACGGGGGCCTGACCACACCGCACCAGCTCGTGGCCGAGGTCGGCGCGACGATCGTGCGACGGGCGACCCGGAAGGTCGTCGTCGCCGACTCCAGCAAGGTCGGGCGCCGCGGCTTCACTCCTATCGCCCCTATTGAGGACATCGACGTGCTCGTGACCGACGACGGCGCCGACCCCGCGGAAGTCGCCCGGTTGAGCGACACCGGCCTCGAGGTGATCGTCGTCTGACGACGTCACCACCGAGGCGGCGTCGAGTCCGTGATTCGAGTACGAACCTCGTCTTGCAGCGTGGCATGTGTCGGGGAAGTACACACAGGGGATCTCCCGATGAGGAGCAAGGCCATCAGAGCACACGCGGCACGGATCAGCGATGCGTCTGGGGCCTTCATCCAATCACGTGTGCTTCATTCACAAGCCATCTGTGCTAGAGCCCATTCTGTTACCTCGATTCCGATGCGCGTGTCGGTACGGTTTCCTACGCTCTTTGAAGACTGGCGCGAGGCGAGGGGTCACACATGGGTGTCGAGGCGTTCGGGATCGAGAAGGAATTTCTGCAAGATCTGCTGAAGCAGGTACGCAGCGGGCGGATTCAACTTCCCGACTTCCAACGCGGCTGGGTCTGGCCCTACCGCGGCATCACCGGACTGCTCGCCTCGATCTCGCTCGGCTACCCCGTGGGAACGCTTATGACGCTGCAGACCGGTGGTGACGCCCGGTTCAAACAGCGCCCCCTCGAGGGTGCCGCAGCCACCGCGACGAAGAAACCAGACCGCCTCCTGCTGGACGGTCAACAACGACTGACGTCGCTGTTCCAGGCCCTCATGCTGGGCGAGCCAGTGCAGACTCGCGACGACCGGGGCAAGGACATGTCCGGCTGGTTCTACGCGGACATGCAGCGCGTGCTCGACACCACGCTGGATCGCGAAGAGGCAATCCGCTTCATCCCGGCGGGCAAGGTAGTCCGAGACTTCCGCGGGCAGATGCTGGAGGATTACACAGCCGCGGCCAACGAGTATGAGGCGCAGCTGTTTCCCCTCGCCGCAGTATTCGACGGCGCCGCATGGATGAGCGGCTACTTCAAGAACTGGACGTACGCTCAGGAGAAGATCGAGCTGTGGACGCAGTTCGATGAGTTGTTCGTTCAGCGTTTCAAGCAGTACCTGGTCCCTGTGATCGAGTTGGGCCGCGACACTCCTCGCGAAGCCGTCTGTCAGGTTTTCGAGAAGGTCAACACGGGTGGCGTGACGCTCACAGTCTTCGAACTCCTCACTGCCACCTACGCGGCGGATGAGTTCGACCTGCGACGCGACTGGGAGAAAATCAAGGAACGTTGGAGCGATCAACAATTCCGGATCCTCTGGGATGTGCAGAATACTGACCTGCTTCAAGCGGTCACGCTACTAGCCACGCAAGCCCGCCGTCACGCGGCACTCGAGGCTGGAGCCGATGGCGAGCGCGCACCTCGCATCGGGTGCCGGCGTCCAGACATCCTCGGCCTGAGTCTCAACGAATATCGGCAGTGGGCGCCCAAGGCCGTCGACGGCCTGCTGCAGGCCGCGCGGTTTCTTCATAAGCAGTGCATCTACGAGACCAAGTTCCTGCCGTACGGTAGCCAGCTCATCCCCTTGGCGGCGATCTTTGCCACACTTGGGCAGGATGCGGAAGGGCTGCAGGCGCAGGAACGCATCAGCCGGTGGTACTGGAGCGGCGTGTTCGGCGAGCTGTACGGGGGGACGACCGAGACTCGGTTCGCGCGTGACCTACCCGAGGTGGTGGCATGGGTCCGCGGTGAGACGCAGGATGAGCCGCGGACGATCCGTGATGCACAGTTCCTCCCGGAGCGGCTCACTACGCTACGCACCCGTAACAGCGCGGCGTACAAGGGCCTCTATGCCATGCTGCTCAAGGCGGGCGCGAGCGACTGGCGGACGGGCGACGCTGTGAACGCAGCGGTGTACTTCGACGACGCCATCGACATCCACCACGTTTTCCCCAAGGCCTGGTGCGAGAAGCAGGGGATTCAGAGCAAGGTGTACGACTCGATCGTGAACAAGACGCCGCTCTCCGCCCGAACGAACCGGATCATCGGAGGCTACGCACCGTCCGAGTACCTTCAGAGACTGGCGAACAGCGGAAAGATAGACGTCGCGACCATCGGCAAGCACGTCGTGCGCCACGTGATCGACATTGACAGTTTGCAGAAGGATGACTTTGACGGTTTCCTTCAGCTTCGCACGGAGGCGCTCATGACTGCCATCCATAGCGCTATGCACGGCCTCAGTTAACGTTCACGTCAGCAGGCCGTTCAAACCAGCCACTCCACAACTCGTTCCCACTGGGTTCTCCTTTGCAACTGCCTGCGCAGGTTAGCGAGCGAGGGACTGTAAGAACAGCGGGTCTGTCCCGTCATCGGTGGTGGCACTGAGAGATCACCTGCCAGCCTGAGGCGTGCTGAAAATCACCGATCTAGTGGGTGTGGTGTTCTCAGGGCTGTCTGACTTGGTCATCGTGGACGTGGCGGACGAGAACGACCTCATTCGGATCATGGCCCGCACTCGGAATGAGCCTGTGCCGTGCCCGGTGTGTGGGGTTCTGACCGCACGTGTGCACGGGTTCTGACGAAAGGTCGTCACCCCTTGCGGCTACGCATGGTCGTTCAGGGGGCGGCTGTCAGGCCCAGCAGGAAGTAGCCATTCCGCACGCGCGCTGCAAGGCCGCGGGCTATCCCGAGGCTTGTCGCTCCTGGCTTGTGAGCTGGGCGAACGCGGTCGATGCCATCCCGCGCATATCCCGAGACCAACGGCGTACGGCTGCCGACAGTGACCTACGACTGCCTAAGATCGTCTGATGGATCGAGAGAAGCCCCAGGTCGGGGCCCATTCGAGCTGATCAAAGAGTGCCCCCGGCCAGGCACGACGCAAATCTACGGCGCTCTCACCTGCGGTTTCCTCCGGACGTCTCGTCGTTGAAGCCCGCGCCGAGGTGGCCAACGGAGGCGGGGCGCGATGAGTCTCTACTCCCGGGTGGATGCCTGCACTTCATGGACGACAACCGCGTCCGTGGGTCTGCTGGCCGTGATCGCCGCGGTCGTCTCGTACCGACAGATACATGAGCTGGCGTTGCGGCAGGGCGAAAGTGAGCTGGGGGCGGCCCTCGTGCCGTTGGCAGTGGACGGCATGATCGTGGCTTCGTCAATGTCGATCCTGCTCGCCAGCCAGTATGGCAGTCGCGGGAGAGCCGAACGCTCCGGCTTCGATGGAGGCTCGTTCCCTTGCGAGGATCCCCATAACCAGGAACTTCGGATGCGACCACCGCCACCTCAGTGCAGAAGCCGGGAGATCTCACCCACGAGCTGATGGCGTTACTGGCGGAGCGGGCTAACAAACGGCGGGGTGGGCCTGGCCGGTGAGGGCGGGCTGCTGGCCAAGCTGCTGCCAAACTCGGTGGTCACCATCGAGATCGGCGCATCGTTCCACTCGCGGACCTTAGATGGGTCTGGATGTGCCGCCGATGACCTTGCATCGCCACCCTCAAGACCACCACCGGAGAAAATCAACAAGGGACGCGACGTTACTGCACGTCGCGGCCCGCGTCATCACGTTTGTGAAGGAAGTCCGCCACCCCGTGCTGGTTGGGCGTGTGGTGGGAAAGCCCCGCTGCAGCAGGTCGGCAGGCGACTACTCTTCCTCTGATCACGATCGCCAAGAAACTCTCACCAAAGTGCGATCATGTCCGCTAGGGTGTCCCGTAACACATACGGCCCGCCGAGCTCCCGCCACTTGAGTGGTCTAGGGAAGCTCCCACCCGTAGGAGTAGCCAATGCTGCCGTTGAGCGGCAATCTCGACGTAACGCTACGTATCGAGCACCTCCCCAGCTCTCATCTCAGTAACCTCCTCAGCGTCTCCCCGACCGATACTGCGAAGCGCGTTAAGACACTCTTCGCTCGGTATAAGTACAGGCAACTTCCCGTACTCGCCGACCCGTCAACTCTCATCGGGGCCGTTACTCAGGAGAGCGTACTATCTGCGGATGTCTCAGGCCGTACGCCTACGCTCGCTGGTATCACTCGGCCGGCAGCAGCGGTCGCAGTAGACGAAGAAGTCCGGAAGGCATTCCCACCCGATAGCCGGCACCGCTTCGTCTTCGTTCGTGATACAGCTGGAGTAATCAGCGGAGTCGTCACCCTCTCCGACGTCCACGAGGCTCGCCAGAAATTGACCGGTCCGTATCTGTTGATCGGAGAGATTGAGCTTCGGCTCCGCAAGATACTCAGCCACATCTATCCATCGGTCAACGAACTGCGACAGGCCACAGGAAAAGCACGCATTCATACTGCTCACGAGCTTGTCCTCTGCGATGTCGAGCGTGCGTTCTCTCGGGACGAGAGCTGGGTCAAACTCGGATGGAAAATTGACTCGGAGGTCTTCATAACTGAATTGGCAACTCTGAGGCAGATAAGAAATAAGTACGCCCATTACCGTGCCGACAAGCTCTGGGAAGATGCCGACTCCAAGCAGCTCACAGGGTTTCTAGAGTGGATAGATGAGTTAGCTTCAGAATGTCTGTGAGCAACATCGCCCGACAAGGTGAGATGTCGCCTACTGCCACCATGCAGGTCGATGATTCCCTGAGCAGTAAAAAGGAAAAAATGTTCACCATTCGTTCGACCATGGTTCGCTATCCTGCGAAAAAATTGGCCACCATGTCGAAAAATGGTTCCGGTATGGATGCTTGCATGGCGCACCATCAGGGGTCTGCCCGAACCGTGCGAGCGTCGTCTTACAACGATGAGTCATGGCCCGATAGCGTTACGAATCTTGCACGGGACATGATTGCAGCGGGTCTCGGAGATATCGAAGTCCTTGTTCATTATCGGCTTCCGTTGACGAACAAGTGCGCGGACGTAGTTCTGTCTGGGGTCGACAGGCGTACCGGCAACGACGCCTACGTGATCGTCCAGCTGAAGCAGTGGGCTCATGCTGAGTTGTACGAGGACAACGCTGATCTCGTCCTGGTCTCAGGTACAGGCGACCCCAAACTCCACCCTTTGCTTGAGGTCCGTGGCTACTGCGACTACCTGGCGGACTCCATAGACGTTCTGGAGCACCGCCGCGATGCCGTCCGCGGCGTCGCCTACCTGCACAACGCGAACGACCTGGACATCCACGACCTCTACAACCTTGTGGACGACGAGCGGACCCGTCTGTTCAGCCAGAGCCGTCGTGGTCAGTTCATCGACTACCTGTGTGCGCAGTTCGCGCCCGAACCCGGTGCGCACGCCGCCGACAGGCTGCTGGCGTCGGCGATCCGGCCGTCCAAGCAACTGCTGAAGGTGGCCGCGGCCGAGATCAAGCACCGGGACCAGTTCGTCCTGCTGGACCAGCAGCGCCTGGCGTACGAGATCGTGCTGCACGCGGCGGAGAAGGCCAGGGCGGCCGACTCCAAGGAAGTCGTCATCGTCACCGGCGGTCCCGGCTCGGGCAAGAGCGTCATCGCCCTGTCTCTGCTCGGCGAACTCGCCGAGCGCGGCCATCCGGCACACCACGCCACCGGATCGCGCTCCTTCACCGAGACCATGCGCCGCCACGTGGCCAGGGGATCCACCCGCACGAAGGCGATGTTCAAGTACTTCAACAACTTCATGACCGCCAAGCCGAACAGCCTCGACGTGCTGATCTGCGACGAGGCCCACCGGATCCGCGAGACCTCGGCCAATCGCTTCACCAGGGCCGCCGAACGGACGGGACGGTCCCAGCTCGACGAGCTGATGAGCGCCGCCCGCGTCCCCGTCTTCCTCCTCGACGAACACCAGGTGGTACGGCCGGGCGAGACCGGGACCGTCGCCGACATCAGGGCGCACGCACAAGCCCGCGGTCTGGCCGTCCACCAGGTGGATCTGGACGGCCAGTTCCGCTGCGGCGGCAGCCGCACGTACGAGGAGTGGGTATTGCGCCTGCTCGGCTTGGACGGCGGCGACCCCGAGCACTGGATCGGCGACGACCACTTCGAGGTGCTTCTAGCCGAGTCGCCATACGAGCTGGAAGGGCTGCTGCGCGGCAAACTGGATGACGGCTACTCGGCTCGGATGACCGCGGGCTTCTGCTGGCGCTGGAGCGACCCCGGTGATGACACCCTTGTCGCCGACGTACGGATAGATGGTTGGTCCAAACCTTGGAATGTCAAGGGCGATCGCCCGGTCAGCAGCGCCCCTCCCAGCGCGCTGTGGGCCGCCATGCCCGGCGGATTCGACCAGGTCGGCTCTGTGTACACTGCCCAGGGCTTCGAGTACGACTGGAACGGCGTCATCTTCGGCCCCGACCTCGTATACCGGGACGGCCGCCTGACGACCGTACGCGCTGCCAGCAAGGACCCCGCATTGCTGAAAAGGTCTGTCAGCGATGAAGAGGCCGATCGGCTGATCCGCAACACATACAAGGTGCTTCTCACCCGCGGCATGATGGGTACTGTTTTGTATTCCGCCGATACCCTTACCCAACAGTTTTTCTCTAGGCTACTGCCCCCTCTGTAGTCCTGACCGCTCTGTCGCAGTTCATCAGTGCGGCGTTGAATCTCAGCTACCCCAGGCGCGGGGGAAACGAATATCGGGCGGACGCTGGATCGAACGCATGAACCGCGCTCGCGTAAACAGCAATCCGTAATCCAGCAGCTTGAAGATGGGGCAGCTTGCGAGGGCGGCGGGAGCAGCCAGATCTGGATGCCGTACGCAGTTCGGCCGAGCTGGCGGCGGCACCGGATGGCCTGCGCGAGGCGCGGGGCCTCTCGTATGCGGATCTGGAGAAGGCAGCGCGACCGGACCGGTTGCCCAAGAGCACTATCAGCAACATGCTGACTAGAAGCCGGCCCGGCGCGGAGACACTGGAGCTCTTCCTACACGCCTGCGACTTCCCCTGCGCTCAGTGGCCGCCCTGGCAGGCGGCCCGTAAGAGGGCACTATTAGAGCGCGCCCCTGCAGTGCCTGGAGCCGTCCGAGTCAGTAAGGCCGTCGTTCGCGGACTCGGTGTGCTGTAGGGCGATCGCGGTCCAGGGCGCCTACGCCTCCCTACCGGTCTATGGGGGATCCCCCTTCATCACCAAGATGCAGCGCGTCCTGGATCTCTACGGTCGCCCTGCCGCCGATGGGCGGGTGATCTGTCTTGAAGAGTTCGGGGCCGTTGAACCTGATGCCCCGCACGGGCAAGCGCTGCGCCCGGCGGGTTCGCCGGCCCGGTTGCGTGCCACCTACAACCGTTACAACGGCGTGATGCAAATGATCTCCGCGCTCGATCTGGCCACTGGCAGGCTGTACTACCGCGCTTGCGCTTGCAGATCCGACTACTCGCCCCATAAGCACCCCTAGGTCTGCGCCTGGGCTACCGACAAGAACCTTGAACTGGTGTTCCTGCCGACCTACGGCTCCTGGTTGAACTGGTCAAGTCCGATTTCGCCGCGCTGCGCTACTACGCGCTGAAGGGCAGCGACCACCGCAGTCATGACGAGCAAAGGTGGCGATCGGGCCTACGCGCGCTGGTGTAACGCCCGAGCGGAGCCCAAGACGAACTTCGCCGCTAGTGCGCCGATTAGAAGCTGGACCAGTTATCCGGCCAAGGTTGCGTGGCGGACCACTAGCCTTATTTGTGCACCAGTTCACGACTGTTCGTACGTGAGAAGGGGGCCTTTGTGGGGTTTTGGCACACCGGATACATGGAGTTCCACGAGCCCAGCGGTGAGGATCCTGACTGGAAGCCGTCGCCGCCCAAGGCCCCTACGTTTCCCTGTCACGAATGTGGCCTGATCTTTTCCTCCGAGCGGGATCGGCGCGCGCACCAGTTCGACGGGCACGCGATCAAGCGGCCGATTCTCGTTTTCAAGGGGCGAGAGTGCGGGCGAACCCGCCTCTTGGTTACCGCGCTCAGTACGCCTTCCGACTGGCGTGCTTCGGATGTCGTGTCGATCAGCGTCAACGGACAGCCCTCGACAGCGGACCAGGCGGCCCACTTCCTTGCCAGCACGAAGAGCGGCGTGCAGACGGTCACGGTGCGCAACGGTCCACTGGAGCGAACGTTTGAGTTCGACTTCTGCCTTGCCGAGGAAGAGGATCTCCGGTTGGTCGACCAAGCGCTCGACAAGCTCATCTCGAACCGCGAACTGAGCCTCCAGACGATCGACGCCTTCATCATGAGGGCAGGTCGAGGCGAGACTGCACGCCGTTACCGAGAAGGACTCGCGAGCTACCTGTACGGCGTCCTTCACCGCGAGGCGAGCCAAGACCGCGCGGGACCGGCGGATGCGACCGGAGCGCTGCTGTACGAGCAGCGTTACAACAGCGCTGTCTCGATCCTCGGCGCATTCGACCGTCCACCTGCCGAAGCGATCTGCGGTCTCGTCGCCTTTCATTACAACCAGTTCGGTCTGGCAGTGCGCAAGACGAACAGTCACCGTGTCTCTGACGTCGCGGCACGGTTCCGCTCAATGATCGAGGGAGCCCCGTTTGCCACGGCCAGCTTGATCGATCGGACGCACGGCAGTTTCGACGAGGCTCTCAGTGACTCGGTCACGGAGGAGCTGCTCAATGTCAGCGCAATGGCAGTTGACGGGTCTGAGCTCGAACCGCTTCACCACCTGCTCCCGGCGTTAAACGAGTTGCGACCGGCGGATCAGTTCAAGGTCCGCCTTATTGCATCTGAAGCCCTGCTCGCTGCAGGTGACGTCAAGGAAGCAAGCAAGCACAGCGAGGCGCTCCGGCACTCCAGAGGCACTGACGCGTGGTACACCGGATTCCGCGCTCGAATGCAAGAGGTAGGAAGTTGAACGAGGAAAATCAGCATGCCGCTGTCGAGCCGGCAGCACCTGCGGCCGCAACCCCGCCGTCAGCCGTCGATTCAACGGAGGAGGCCGTCGAGCAGACTCAGCCGCACACCCCGTCGGGTGAGGAGGGCAAGGGCGTGCAGCCCAAGAAGCATGCTTCTCGCAAGCCCAAGCCACAGGTGGACTCCGTCGAGGACTTGCTGAAGCTTGCCTATGAGTCCAACGCTCGGCTGCTTGAGTTCTCCAAGGAGTCGCTCAAGAAGCTCCCGATTACCGATGAGAGCATCACGGCTCAGGGCGCTCTCATCGCTTCCCTTTCGCCGACAGACCCGACCTTGGCGACCCCGTTCAAGCTGCTTCAATACGTGGCACGCCAGGGTGTCGATCTCAAACGCGCCGAGGATGGCGACCTTGCACGCGTGTTGCGTCGGCTGGTCGACCTCTCAATCGTGGCAATGTCCAACAACCCGGTGTTCCGGGTCTGGACGGATCAGTTGCTCGACCCCACGCGGGAACCACAGCTCTCGCCTCAGCATGTGCGATATGAGGCCGGCAAGGTCGACGCAGAGAAACTGGGCCTTGCGGCCGACCAGTTCAAGGCAGCGGACAGCGAGCGCCTAGTCAAGAACGCCGTCGCCTCCTACGGCCTTCTTCGCGCAGTTCAGCGTGATTGGAACTTGGACCGGTACATTGACGAGTCGAACGACTCGTCGTGGAAACACGAGGTTCCTGAGGCGGCCAGCCTGGAACGTGCAGTCGGCACGATCGGCTCCAGCCGTGACCTCGATGTGCTCGGGCTTGTGGCAGCCAACTACATCGCCCGGATCGCTCGCCGCGATCGTCATATCGCCGAACTGGAGCGGGCGGTCGACACCGCGGCAAACCGGGAGTCCAGGCTCATCGAGGAGCTGCAGGCCGCAACGGCCAGCGAGCAGGCGGCAACAGCCCGAGCCGAGGCATTCTCCGCCGACATCGTCCGTCTGCAGAAGGAGCTCGCCGCGGAACGCGACAACCGTGTCGTCGACAAGAGTCACATGGCCGACGACTACGAGACCCTCAGGACGAGGATTATTCGACGGTTGAGCGGCGAGATCGACCTGCTGACCGATGGACTCCACGCATTGCGAAACGGCGCCCCGAGCGTTGCCGAAGAGTTCCTGGACCGGTCTCTCCTGGCACTTACGCGTGAAGTGGAACAACTGAAAGACGCTGCTGGAGGACTCGCATGATTGTCGGGTTCGACTTTGGCACGACCAACAGCCTCATCTCCGTCGTCGTGGGCGACCGTGTCATCGATGTCATGGATGTCGAGACCGGTCGACCGCATCCGTCGATCGTTCGATACGAGGGCGAGCAAGTCGTCGTAGGACGCGAAGCAAAAGACGCACTCGGAGCTGCCGGCATCGGCGTCCACGGAAACACCGTCAAGTCGCCTAAGTTCCTGCTCGGCGAAGAAGCAGTGGCGGTCGGTGGAGTTGATAGGAGCCCGATCGACATCGTCGCCGACGTCGTCCGCCACGTCCGGTCCGAATCATTGCGGAGCCCCCAACGGAACGTCCTCGGCGCTCTCGATAACGCCGTCGTCACGATCCCCGTTACAATGAACGGCGTACGCCGTGCAGCACTTCGAGAGGCGTTCGCCAGCGCGGGAATGGGCATCGCCCAGTTCGTACACGAACCTCTGGCAGCCCTATACGGATTCATCCGTGGGTCCCGAGACCCCGAGGAGATGGCTCGACGCCTCGCGAGACGGAATGTGCTCGTCGTGGACTGGGGCGGCGGAACCCTGGACCTCACGTTGTGTCGCGTCGACGACTCCCAGATCCGGCAGTTGCGCAACGGCGGATCGGACCAGGTCGGCGGCGACGAGTTCGACAAAGTCATCCGCGACGAGGTCGTGAAGCGCTTCCGTGCTCGAGAAGACATCGAAGACGATGACTTGGCAATCCCGGAAGCCAAACTCCGACTCCTTCAAGACGCTGAACGTAACAAGATCGAACTGTCCGCTGACCGGGTGGACGTCACTTTCTACCGACCCAGCTACTTCCAGTCCGGTGCGACGTTGCAGTACCAGCTCATCCGACAGGAACTGGAAGAGATCACGAGGCCTCTCGTGACCGCGGGAATCAACGAGATCGAGTCTCTGCTCGATAGCCTCTCGATGGCACCGGGCCAGGTCGCACTGTGTGTCGTCGTGGGCGGTATGGCGGCGATGCCCGCCATCCGAAGCAGGCTCTACGAGATGTTCGGCCCGGATCGGGTCGAGGTTCCCGCCAACAGCGCGACACTGATCTCACAAGGCGCCGCCTGGATTGCCCACGACCGTCAGAGGCTGCGTCTTGCCAAACCCATCGAGTTGGAGCTGGCGCGGGGCTCGCGGATGCCGTTGTTGACAGCCGGAACCGAGATGCCGCTGGGTGGCGAGGCGAAGCATGACCGGGTGCATCTCTTCTGTGCCGACCCGACCGACGGCATCGCCAAGTTCCCGATCGTGACTCCGACGGCTCTCTCAGCGCACCCCCAGGCCAGCGAGCGGCGAACTTCGTTGGGAATCGTTGCGATCAAGGTCGATCACACGGCACCTCCATTACATGAACGACTTGAACTTGAGGTCGTTCTCGACGATGACTTGATCTTGTCGATCGAAGCGTCATCGAGTCAGGCGAACGATCGCGCGAAGGCGTCCTACTACGACCTTGAGTTCGGGCTAGGACTTCCAGACGGCGTTGTCGCCGGTGGTGATGGTGACCCAAAAGGAGAAGATGAAACCGACGCTGTCCCGGCGTCCGGACTCGTCGTACGCGCAAACGTGAGCCAGAGTCAGGACCAGGCCGCGGTGCCAGGCGACGTGCTCTACCTCCACAAGCCATCAGCGTTCGCGCGCCACGTGCGAGACGGTGCCACCCAAGCTCAACTGCTTGAACATCTGTACTACCAACCCTGTGCCGTCTGTAAGCGCCCGTGGGGTGACCCGGAGTGCCGTTGCGGGACGCCCTGACATGGCCAGGGTGAAGACGGCCGTTAGAGTCCTAGACCGGGGCATGGAGGTCGAGGCTGCTATCCGCAGGCCAGTTCGCCTCACGCCGAACGGCTATGCGGGTGTCGCCTATGCGGGCTCGGTATATGCCCTGCACGTCGGCGATGTCATTGACCTCAGCGAGCCGAGTTGGGAGATCGCAGACTGCGATCGCTTCCTCTTCGCCGGTGCCGATATCCCCTACGCACCGACATCCGACGACGTTGATGCCGTCACCAAGGGCTTCGACATCGACTGGTATCTCGAATCGAACCAATACGGCCACTACGTCGTCTTCAACGCCCCAGAACGGGTCGCGAGCCAACTCGTGGGTGCACTGGAAGCGGCAGACCTAAGTGTTCAGCGCTGGGACGTCAGCCATCGCCCAGCCGACAACGGGAACTTCTACGACTGGTTCGCTCGCCTTCGGTTCAAGGGCAGCAGGGGCGAAGCATTGGCCCTCGTCGGCGCCGTCATCTCGCCTCCAGCAGTTGCTGCACCAGTAACGGCGCCGGTCGATCCGACAGCGGCGCGCCTCGCAGACGCGGAGGCCCGTATTGAGGAACTCCTGGATCAGCTCTACGCGCTGAATCAACGGGCCGAGGCTGCAGAACGAGAAGTCGCACACCTGCAGGGTGCGGTTGCGTCGGCGGAGGCCAATGAACGCGGTCACCGAGAAGCCTTGGCGCTGGCGGAGCGCCGACGATCTGATCTTCAAAGTCAGCTCGCAGCCCTCCGTGAGAACGTAGGCAGCGGCCCTGACACTGCCGAGCTCGTTAGGAGCCTGGCTGACGCCGAGGAACTGCGTGAACTGGCACTGGCCGAGAACGCTACGCTCCTCGACCGCGCGAGTTCGTCGGAACTTGAAGCCGAGGAGCAGCGCAGCCGCGCCGACGATCTTGCCGATCAGGTCGGAGCGCTGGTCGACCGCGTTGCCGAACTCGAAGCACTTGAGATGGAGCGCCTTCGGGCTGCCACTGCAAACCGTCCGCGGCGCGGCGGCGTGGCTGAGTTCCTGCCGATCGCGTTCTCCCGGTTGGACTTCATCCTAGACGCGGTCGATGTCATCGCGAACTTGGAGTCGCCGTCATCGATTATGCGTGCTCTCGCCGAGATTGACGCCGGGCAACTTGTCGGGAAGGACTTGGAAGGAATGCCTGGCTGGTTCGAGGTCAGCAAGTTGGCGACCGGCATTGCCGGAAGCCAGCGACTTGGCCGCATCTACTACAAGCCGGACGGTGGACGCGTGTTCGTCAGCGTGCATATCAAGCAGGATGAGAAGCAGCAGAAGCGACACATCGACCGCTTGCGGGCAGTTTGAGCTATCGCAGGCGGAGCGCGGCCTCGACGTCGGTGCGATCCGAACCTGAGGTACTGAGCTGTCGTCATGGCTGTGAACGAAGTGGCAGCCGACCAGTACCGGTCGGCTGCCGCAGTCGGTCAGGCTATAGCGCGTTGGCGACCAGGAAGGCGCCAGCGTGTGCGGCCGCCTCCTCAGAGCTTGCGCACCCCCCCTCGGTCTGGTGCTCGCCGTTCGCCGCGTTGGCGCTCCAGCACCAACCGTCGTCCTCCGGCTCCCAGTAGATGTTCGCAGTGCCGCCGGCCACCTTCACTGAGACCGGGGGCCGCTGGTCGCTAGCCTTGACGACGCCGGGCCACCGGGTGCGGGCGGCCTGTCGGGTGATCCCCCATGCTTGGCCCAGCTGTGGGTAGGTGACACCCCGCCGCCCGGCCATCTTCGCCACCCGGCTGGCAATTCGCTCGGCGGCCGGGCCGACCTCACGCAGTACCCGCAGTATCGCCAGTTCCCTCTGCCGCGATATCGCAACGACCTGCTCGGCGGTACGGATACGTCCGGGCTCCGGCAGCCCTTCGATCGGGATGGCCAGGTCGCGAGCGAACTCGTACGCCAGCTCCTCGATGGCGTCGGTGAGTTCGTCGATTAGTTACTCGCTCGGTTCGGTGTACATAGGACCGGCAGGCCAAACACTCTCGGCAGTCATGGCGACAATCGTAGTTGTCATTGACAGTTAGGGTTGTCGATTCAGTTGGTTTGGTCGGGTGCTGATCTCTTGTCATTGAGCTGATTTCATCCTGTTTCTGCAGGTCGGAGAGCGTGGCCCGAGCTGGCGTGATCTTTGCTGGTAGGCAGCGAGGATCACCGCCCTCGAGGACCGGCTCCTCGATATCCGAGCTGCCCGCCTGAACCTGACCGACCACGAAGGGATCAGCACAGCAGTGGCCGCCTCTCGCTCTGTCGGGAGCCCGGCACCGAGGAAGCCCTTGCCATCACCGTCTACTGCGCCACGATGGAGCAGGCGCCCGCAAACGCCAGAGGAGGTGACTTCTTGAGCTCCTATCCGGGGTCACACCTCGCCGATAAGCTTTGACCCAAAGATCCGGCCTCAGGCCAGCGGCCGGCCAGGAAGAACATCAACAGGCGGAGTTGACGCATGCTCGAAGGCCGGTGGACCACAGTCACCGAGTCTGAGTTCGATCATGAGCGTCGTGGCCTGGAGGCCATCCGCGAGAAGCTGCCCGACTCCGAACCCTGGCGGGCGTGGTCGAACTTCACCTTCACCGCACAGGCCGGACACGTGCGGGAGGTCGACCTGCTGGTCGTCGCCCCCGGTGGCGTTTACCTGATCGAGCTGAAGGACTGGCACGGCAGCGTCGCCACCGAGAACGGCACGTGGGTGCAGACGAGCCCGAGTGGTCGCCGTGTTCCGCATGGCAATCCTCTGCACTTGACCGACAAGAAGGCAAAGGAGCTTGCCGGGCTGCTGGGGAGGCTCGGCAAGCGCATCTGGGTCGGTGCAGCAGTCTGCTTCACCGACTCATCCCTCCGCGTACGGTTGTCTCCGAACGACCAGAACGGCGTCTTCACGATCAGCGAGCTCGTAAAGATGCTACTGGAGCCTGCCCGGGACGACCGGCGACGGATCACCCCCACCGATTCCAGGGAAATCAAGTCCGCCCTGGAGCAGATCGGCATCCGCCGCAGCGATGCCGAATACAAGGTCGGCCCCTACCTACTCGAACGCAAGTCCTTCGACACCGGCCCGACCTGGGCCGACTATTTGGCCCGCCACAGCGAGCTCCCCGAGCTGGCACGCGTCCGCATCTACCTGCGCGAGCGCGGCTCGGACGCCTCCATCCGGCAGTCGGTGGAGAACGCCGCCCGGCGCGAGGCCGCCATCCTGCGACGCTTCCGCCACCCCGGGGTCGTCCAGCTGAAGCAGTACGACCCCTCAGGGCACTCGGCCGGCCCCGCATTGATCTTCGACTATCACCCGCACACTCTGCGCCTGGACGAATACCTGGTTCAGTACGGCGACAAGCTCGACATTCTCGGCCGGATGGCTCTGGTCCGGCAGCTCGCCGAGACCATGCGCTCTGCGCACTCCAGCCGCATCCACCACCGCGCCCTGGCTGCGCGCTCGATCCACGTGATCCCCCGCAATCGGGGCCCTGAAGGCCAGACCGTCGGCGAGGAGGCCGCCTGGCTCTCCCCGAGCCTGCAGATCTCCGATTGGCACATCGCCACCCACCGCAGCAGCGGCCAGTCGCAGGGCATGACAAGGTTCGCCCCGACCGCGCTGTCGGCGATCCACCTGGCCGAGGGCTCCGATCCCTACCTCGCCCCCGAACTGACCGCGCTCAACGCCGACCCGATCGCTCTTGATGTGTACGGGCTTGGCGTTATCACGTATCTGCTGGCTACGGGCCAGCCTCCAGCAGCGAGCCAGGCCGAGCTGCTGGCCCGGTTGGAGGCGGGGGAGGGGCTGCGGCCCAGCGCCCTGGTGGACGGCCTCTCACAGGACATTGATGAGCTGGTGCAGGCCGCCACCGCCTACCGGCCCGCCCAGCGGCTCTCGTCCGTCGACGAGTTCCTGGAAATGCTGGAGTGCGTTGAGGACTCGCTAACCGCACCCGAGCCAGGTACGGCTGAGGCTGATCTCCACACCCAGGCGCCGGAGAAGGACCCGCTGGAGGCCGTCGCAGGTGATGTCCTGGCTGGCCGCTGGGAAGTCCGGCGGAGGTTGGGCACCGGTTCGACCAGCCGGGCCTTTCTCGTACGCGATCTGCTGGCTAAGGCACGAGGCGGCTTCGCTGTACTGAAGGTGGCCCTGTCCGACAACCGCGGTGACGTCCTGGTCCGCGAGGCTGAGGTGCTGGGACGGCTACGGCCCGACTCGCGGATCATCCGGCTCGTGGAGCCCGAGCCATTAATCATCGGTGGCCGCACAACGTTGGCTCTGGAGTACGTCGGCGACGAGCGCGACCCCGATGCCGCGATGGAGCCGGGCGGTGTGGGCCGCCGGCGCGAGGAGACCGTGGCGCGGCAGCTCCGCGAGGGTGGTCGCCTCCAGGTCGACCAGCTGGAGGCCTACGGCGACTACCTGTTCGGCGCGGTCGACTTCCTGGAGGGCGAAGGCGTCTGGCACCGTGACATCAAGCCGGACAACATCGCGATCCGGGTGCGTCCCAATCGCACCCGTGAGCTGGTGATGATCGACTTCTCGCTGGCCGGGTATCCGGTGCAGGAGACCGACGCGGGCACGGATGGCTATCTCGACCCGTTCATCGGGACGCTGACCCGTTCGGTTTACGACGCTCATGCTGAGCGCTATGCCGTCGCCGTGACCCTGCATGAGATGGCTTCGGGCGAGCTACCGCAGTGGGGTGATGGCAAGGTCTCCGCCCGCCAGACCGACGCGAAGGATCATCCGTTCCCGTCGATCGCCGTGGACGCCTTCGACCCCGCGATCCGCGACGGGTTGGCTGCCTTCTTCCGGAAGGCCCTGCACCGTGATGTCGCACAGCGATTCGCGGAGCTCAAGCCGATGCGGGACGCCTGGAAGAAGATTTTCCTGGACATGGCGGAGACCACGCCATCCGTGCCTCGGATCTCCCGGCATCCTTCGTCCGATGACGCCCCTGCCCCGTCGATCGCCGACGCCGAGCCGGAGTCCGCCGAGCAGCAGCGCGATCGGCTCGCCGCCGAAGCCACCCGCGACACACACCTATCAGCCGCGGGCCTCACCCCGGCCGCCGAGTCCTTCCTGTACGGCTTGGGCGTCACCACGGTGGGAGGGCTGCTCGACTTCAGCCAGCGCAACCTGGTCAACGCTCCCGGCTTGGGCGCGAAGACCCGCAACGAGATCCAGCGCCGTCAGCGTGAGTGGGGCGAGCGGCTGCGCCTGATCCCGATCTCCCCGCTCAGCCCGGAGGGGCGCCGGAAGGCCGACGAGGAGCTGAAACAGCTCAGCGCTGTAGAGGCCTCCGTCGTGAGCACCCTGGCCACGGGCGAGAACGCCGACATGCTGCCCCAGCGCACCCTGCGCTCGGTCAGCCTCGACACCCTGGCCACGCTGTTCGTGCCCCAACTGAAGAAGAACGGGTCGAACGGCAACGAGGTGGAGATGGTGCGGCTGCTGCTGCGCCTGCCCAACGAACACGGCCAACTGCCCGGGCACATCGGTGTGTGGCCCAAGCAGAAGGACGTCGCGGAGGCGCTGGGGCTCAGCGCCGGCCGAATTCCGCAGATGCTGAAGACCCAGCGCCTGCGGTGGCAGAAGCTCCCGGTTGTCGCCGCGCTGCGGGAAGAGATCCTTGAACTGCTGGCCGGGCTGGGACGGGTCGCCTCCGCCGCTGAGATCGCCGACACGCTGGCGGTACGGCGGGGCACGCGCCTGCAGGGGCGCGAGCGTCGCAGGGCGCTGGCGCTGGCGGCAGTCCGGGCCGTGGTCGAGATCGAGCAGCTCGATCCGGCTAGCAGTCAGTTTCAGCACCTGCCCAACCGCGATGCCACGCACGAGGCAATGGGCGCGGGCCTCCTGGCCCTGGAGGTCGGGGACAACGACGATCCCGACACCCCTTCCGCCCCCGGCCTGCTCGACTACGCCCAGCGGCTGGGCAAGGTCGCCGACCGGCTGGCCAAGCTCGACACGCTGCCGACAGCGACCATCGTGCTGAGCGAGCTCGGCGCGATCACCCCGCCGCCCGGCACTGTCGAATGGGATGAGCGCCGCATGGTCGCTCTGGCCGCCGCCGCGTCACGGAACGCAGCTGTCACACCTCGGCTGGAGATCTATCCCCGTGATCTGCCACTGGTGCGAGCGCTGCGGCTTACGCAGGCGGGACTGGTCCGCCTCATCCCGGGCGTGCCCGAGGAGCGCCAGCCTGGCCTGACTGTGGCTGATGTCCATGAGCGGGTGCTCGCGCGGTTCCCGGAGATCACCTACCAGGGGCAGCCGGACCTGCCCACCGGAGGTCTGCTGACCAAGGCTCTGCGTGAGGCGGGGTTCGAGCTCACGCTGTCCACCCGTGAGGACACGAGGACGACCCGCTATCTGCCTACCCGCATGGACCAGGCTTCCAGCTACCTGTCGGTCGGTGCCTGGCGGCTGGCGACGCGACTGAGCGCTGCCGACCGGTACGCCGACGATCCGCAGCTCGCGAGTGCGGTGCGCGCGGAGGAACGGCTCACCATGTCGTCGCGGCGGGACGGGTTCCGGGCCCTCACCGTGCGGGCCGGACTGAGCCAGGTGGCGGTGGCCGAACTCACAGGTGACAGGTTCGGAGCCGAGGTCACCTCGGTGACGGAGCTGTTCCTTGAGGTCATGCACGATTTGGTGCCGCCGGGAACCAAGCCGACGTGGGAGACGATCCTGCGAGCCGATGCCGCTGAGCCTGGCACGAAGGCGGCGCTGAAGTTCGCCGAATACGCCCGCACGGCCTGGGGCCGGATCGAACCGCAGATCAAGGACCAGCTCGACGATGGGTCCGGGCCGGTACTGCTGACGGACGCCGGAGCGTTCGCCCGGTACGACGCGATGGGCGTCCTGGACCGGTTGGCGGCCGCGGCTCGCCTGGGCCGGCGGGGCTTGTGGCTGTTGTGTCCGCAGAGCGATGCTGCGCGGGAGCCGAGGCTCGGCACGGTGGCCGTGCCGTATCAGGCCGGGCTGGGTGAGTGGATTGAGCTGCCTGACTCGTGGGTGCGGAACACCCACCGAGGCGGCGAGCACGTAAAGACGATGCGATCAGGAGACGCCAAGTGATCGACAGCGAGCGGCTGCGGGAAGACCTAAAGGACCAGGTCAAGGCGGCTGAGGCCGACCTCGGCAGGCAGGTCAAGGCCGTGTCGGAGGTCGGGTCGCGGCTGCGGGCCGAATACGACGAGGCCCGGAAGCTTGGGCGGACGGCTGCGACCTGGGGCTCCTGGCTGGACGAGCGGGTGACGCAGGTCGCGGTGGCGTGGGTGCTGGGCACGGTGTTCGTGCGCTTCTGCGAGGACAACCGGCTGATCCCCGAGCCGTACCTGACGGCACCCGACACCGAGCGGCGTGACCTAGCACAGGTCCGGTATGAGGCATACGTCGAGGAGGACCCCAACCCGACCTATCGCGGATGGTTGGAGCGGTCCTTTGCCGAACTGGGTGAGGGGCAGGCGGGTGAACTGCTGTTCAACCATCGGCACAACCCACTGTTCCAGATCCCGCTGTCGCACGATGGGGCACGGGAACTGGTCGAGTTCTGGCGCGAGCGAGACGAGGCGGGCGAGCTGGTCCACGATTTCACCGATCCGCTGAACGAGGACGGCACCGAGGGCTGGGACACACGATTCCTCGGCGACCTGTACCAGTGGATGTCCGAGGACGCACGGAAGACCTATGCGCTCCTCCAGACCCCCGAGTTCGTCGAGGAGTTCATCCTTAACCGGACCATGGACCCGGCGATCCGGGAGTTCGGGTACGAAGATCTGAAGATGATCGACCCGACCTGCGGGTCCGGCCACTTCGTGCTGGGAGCCTTCCGTCGCCTTATACGGTTGTACGGCGAGCGCCAGCCTGGGCGCGACCGGCATGAGCAGGTGCGGGCGGCACTCGACTCGGTCCACGGGGTGGACATCAACCCATTCGCGGTCGCCATCGCACGGTTCCGGCTGCTGGTCGCAGCGATGGCCGTTGCCGGGATGCGGACGATGAAAGAGGCCGCTAAGTACGACTGGCCGATTCACCTGGCGGTCGGAGACTCGCTGATCAAGGCTCGGCAACTCGCGCTGACTCTGGGTGACGAGGTGCCGGGCGATCCGCTCGCCGAATTCGCGTACGCGACCGAGGACGTGCACGAGCACCCGCGCATCCTGGAGCTGGGCCGCTATCACGTGGTCGTGGGCAACCCGCCATACCCCACCGTCAAGGACAAGAAGCTCAACGAGCTGTACCGGGAGCTGTACAGCGCGTGCTCAGGCAAGTATGCATTGTCGGTACCGTTCGCGCAAAGATTCTTTGAGCTCGCCAAGCGAGGCGACGCCGATGGGCGCGGATACGGCATGGTCGGACAGATCACGGCGAACTCGTTCATGAAGCGTGAGTTCGGCGCAAAGCTGATCGACGACTTCTTCGCGCACAAGGTGGAACTGACCCAGGTCATTGACACCTCGGGCGCATACATTCCTGGGCATGGTACTCCCACGGTTATTCTTGTCGGTACTCCGCGGTCCGGCCGTATGCGAGGAGACACTGTACGCACGGTCAGAGGCGTCCAAGGTGAGCCCTCAGCGCCGACGAAGGCTGAAGAAGGGCTGGTCTGGCGAGCCATCGTTGAGCAGATTGATAAGCCTGGTTCGATCAGCCCCTGGGTCTCCGTGGACGATCTGGCCCGAGAACGGTACTTCGGAAAACAGCCGTGGATTTTGGCCGATGGTGGGCTAGAGATGATTGAAGCGATCACTGACGGAGCGCTGTCGCGAGTCGGCGATGTGGCCGATTCGGTAGGTATTGCCGGGTTTACTCTCAATGACGATCTCTACGTGCTCCCTGCTCGAAGCTCGCGCCGTCATCGCATACCTGAGAAGTTTACGCGCGGATTTGTTACCGGCGACAATCTACGTGACTGGCTCGAAGTTGATCTGAGTCTCGCCATCTTTCCTTACGACTCGGAACTCCAACCTATCGACGTTGAAGCGGAGCCTCAGCTGCTGCGCTACATGTGGCCAGGTCGGACTGACTTGGCACGTGGAGTTTTGTTTGGTGGAAAGACCAAGGTGCAAGCTGGTCTTCGCTGGTCCGAATACGGGCGGCTCACCAGTAAAAAGCTGCGCAGCGCCTTCTCGATCACTTTCGCCTGCGTCTCAACGCATAATCATTTTGTCCTTGATCGTGGGGGTCGTTTTTTCAATCGCCACGCGCCAATCATCAAGTTGCGGAAGGACGCAAGCGAGGAGGAGCATCTGCGCCTGCTCGGGTTGCTCAATAGCTCCACCGCCTGCTTCTGGCTCAAGATGGTGAGCCAGTCCAAGGGCAATGGTGGCATCGGTGGTGGCATCTCAGACGAGTTCTGGGAGCACCGATTTGAGTTCACCGGCACCAAGTTGGAGGACTTCCCTCTCCCAGCGGTCTATCCCACCGTTATCGCTACTGAGCTGGATGCTCTCGCTCAGCAGTTCGCCGCTACCAGCCCCTTTGCAGTAGCGGGTGCCGGAACTCCGACCGCTCCGGCCCTCCGTGAGGCTAAGGCCGAGTGGGAGTCGATCCAAGCACGGATGATCGCGCTGCAGGATGAGTTGGACTGGCAGGTCTACTCGCTCTACAACCTCTGTCCCGAGGACTTGCGCGCGCCAGAGAGCGACGTGCCTGAGCTGGTGCTTGGGGAACGGGCATTCGAGATCGTGCTTGCACGCCGGGTGGTCAAGGGGGAGGCGTCCGGCGAGTGGTTTAAGCGCCACAACTCCACGCCCATCACCGAAGTTCCGGAACACTGGGCGGAGCCGTACAAGCAGATCGTCCAAAGGCGGATCAACGCCATAGAGTCGTCGCGGGCGATTGGGATGATAGAGCGGCCAGACTACAAGCGGCGGTGGGCGACCGAAGGCTGGGACGCCCTTCAGGAGAAGGCGCTGAGCTCCTGGTTACTGGACCGCTTGGAGGCGCGTGAGCACTGGTATGACGAGAATGGGCAGCCCGCCATTGTCACGCTCGCCCGTCTGGTCGACGTGCTTTCCCGCAATGAGGACTTCGTCTCCGTTGCCGCGCTCTATGCCCCGCGCCAGGAACTGATGGCAGTGGTCTCCGACCTGGTCGCAGAGGAGCACGTTCCGTTTCTGGCCGCGCTTCGCTACAAGTCGAGCGGGCTGAAGAAGCGCGCCGACTGGGAAGAGGTCTGGGATCTGCAGCGTCAGGAGGACGCCGCGCCCGAGTTCTCCAACGACCCGCAGGTTAAGACCAAGCGGCAGATCCGGGATTCGATCCCGGTGCCGCCGAAGTACACCTCGGCCGACTTCCTGCGCGGCTCCTACTGGTCCGCGCGCGGCAAGCTGGATGTGCCGAAGGAACGGTTCATCTCCTACGGAATGGTCAACACTCAGACCCCCGACTTGTACGGCTGGGCGGGCTGGGACCATCGGGAGCAGGCACAGGCGCTGGCCACGTACTTCACCAACCACGCCCTGTCCACCGAGGAGATCACCCCGTTCCTGGCCGGCCTGCTCGAACTCCAGCCATGGCTCTACCAGTGGCACAACGAGTTCGACATCATGTACAGCGGCTCTCCGGCAGATTTCTTCGCGGCCTACCGCCAGCAGATCCAGGGTGAGCACGGGCTGACCGACGACGACCTGCGCAAGTGGATGCCGGCCAAGCCGGTCCGCGGCAGCCGTACGAAGAAGAAGTAGACGAGGGAGAGCGACCTACCCATGGCACAGCAGCCGTTACTCCGCGACGTCATCGACATCAAGGAGTCGATATCCACCTCCGACTTCGTGCTGCGTCTTGCCGAGGCGGTAACTCCCGAGGGTGCCGAGCACGCGCTCAAGGACTACGTGGTCACCGAGCGACTGCTGGAGAACTTCGACGAAGCACTCGGGCTGATCAAGTCGGCGCTCGACGGGCACACGTCGAAGGCGGCCTACCTGCATGGATCGTTCGGCTCGGGTAAGTCGCACTTCATGGCCGTGCTGTACGCGCTGCTCAGCGGCAACCGGACGGCGCGCGCCATGGGGGAATTCGACAAGGTGCTGACCAAGCACGAGTGGCTGGTCAGCGACGGCAAGAAGTTCCTGCTCGTGCCGTACCACATGCTCGGCGCGAAGGCCATGGAGCAAAGGGTGCTGGGCGGCTACGTCAGCCATATCAAGAAGCTGCACCCCGAGGCTCCGACGCCCCAGGTCTACCGGACCGACGCGCTGTTCACCGACATTCGCGCGATGCGCGCTCGGATGGGAGACACCGCGGTCATCAGCGGCCTCGGTGGCGACGACGGTGAGGACGACGAGTGGGGAGAGTCGTTCGCCTGGACACCCGAATTACTCGACCAGGCGCTCGCTGCGGAGGAGTCGCACGACGGCGGCGAGGCGCTGAACCTGGTGCACCCGACCACCCCGGCGGAGCTGCGGGCCAAGCTGGTGCAGGACGCGAGCACGAGCCTGCTGCCGGGGTTCGCGCAGAAGGCGGCCGAGGATGAGCACGGCTTCATCTCGCTTGATGCCGGTCTGTCCGTGATCGCTCAGCACGCCAAGTCCCTCGGCTACGACGGTCTGATCCTGTTCCTGGACGAGCTGATCCTCTGGCTGGCGACGCTCATCCATGACCAGAAGTTCGTGGCCCGCGAAGCCAGCAAAATTACTAACTTTGTGGAAGGCGGAGACGCCCGGCGCGCGATCCCCGTGGTGTCGTTCATTGCGCGCCAGCGGGACCTGCGGGAACTGGTCGGCGAAGAACTGGACGCCGGTGCCGCGGAGGCGTCGATCCAGGACACGCTGAACCTGGCCTCCGGACGCTTCGACAAGATCACCTTAGAAGACCGCAATCTTCCGCAGATTGCCCACGCTCGCCTGCTCAAGCCTAAGGAGGGTAAGGCGGCGCTGATCGACGAGGCTTTCGCGCAGACCAAGAAGGTCGGCCTGCAGGTGTGGGACACACTGCTGGGGTCCGAGCAGGGGACGACAGGGGCGGACGAGGAATCGTTCCGCCTGACCTACCCGTTCTCGCCCGCCTTCATGGACACCTTGGTCCATATCTCCTCGGCCCTGCAGCGCTCTCGCACCGGTCTGAAGCTGATGGGCCAGCTGCTCGCCGACCATCGCGACGACCTGCGACTGGGGCAGCTCATCCCGGTGGGCGAGCTGTACCCGGTTATCGCCGATGGCGGCGACAAGCCGTTCGTCGACAGCCTGAAGGTGGTCTTTGAGGCCGCCGACAAGCTGTACAAGACCAAGCTGCGGCCCTACCTGCTGACCTCCGCGGGCGTCACCGAGGACGAGGTCGAGCAATACCTGCACCGGCCCGAGACCATCACCGACCCGCAGCTCGCCCAGCGCTGCAAGGTGTTCGTCGGCGACAACCAGCTCGTGTGCACCCTGCTGCTGTCCGCGCTCGCTCCCAGCGTCCCCGCGCTCAGCGACCTGACAATCCGCCGCCTCGGCGCGCTCAACTACGGCTCGGTGACGGCGCCGATCCCGGGCAGCGAGGTCGGCATCATCAAGAACAAGGTGGCCGAATGGGCCGCTCGCTTCCCAGAGATCAAGGAGACTGGCGCCGGCGCCAACGCGGGGGTGCGGCTGGAGCTCGCGGGCATCGACGTCGACACGGTCATCGCCAACGCCGCCGTCAACAACAACCCCGGCAACCGGATCGCGCTCGCCAAGAAGCTACTCATCGAGGAACTGGGTGTCGACCACCCCGACGGCCGGCTCGGTGCCGACGAGCTGCGCTTCGTGTGGCGTGGTTCCAACCGCTCAGTTGAGGTGATCTTCGGGAACATCGCGGACGAGGACGAACTGCTTGACCATGATCTGCAGCCGCAGATCGATGGCCAGTGGCGGATCATCATCGACCTGCCTTTCGACGAGAACGACTACGGTCCGGTCGATGACGTCAACCGCCTGCGTGCCCTGGGCGAGCGGCAACGCGAACGCACCCGGACGGTCGCCTGGGTGCCGACGCACCTGTCCGCCCAACGGCTGGATGACTTCAAACGGCTCGTGATCATCGACAAGGCACTCTCGGATGACAACCGGTTCGCCACGCAGTACGCGGCACACCTTAGCCCGGACAACCGGGCCCGGGCGAAGGGGCTGCTGGAGAGCCAGAAGCTGGCGCTGCTCAAGCATGTGAAGGGGGCCTTCAAGCAGGCGTACGGTTTGGCCAAGCAGACGGAAGCCGATGTCGAAGTGGGCTTCGACGACCACCTTGTGTCGTTACGAGACGTTGGCGATCTGACCCTTTCGTTCGGGCAGTCGATGCATGAGGCCATCCGGGCGGTCGCCGGCAAGCTGCTGGCTGCCCAATTCCCGGAGCATCCGAATCTCGACCCGGACGGCAGCAGGGTCGCGGTGAAGTCGAGCGACGCCAAGACGGTCTTCACGCACGTACGGGCCGCTGCGGAGGCGCGGGACGGGCGTGTGGAAGTGCCGCTGAAGGACCGCAAGCTGATGGAGCGGGTTGCAGGGCCCCTCGGGCTCGGACAGCAGAAGGAGGCGTACTTCGAGCTGTCCCACCGCTGGGCTGACCATTTCCGGCGTATGGCGCAGACCGAGGGCATCACCGGGGATCTGAGCCTGATTCACCTGATCGACTGGATGGATAAGCCGGACAAGCGTGGCCTGGAGCCGTTCCTGGCCAACCTGATCGCCGCCTCCTTCGCCGAGATGGACGACCGGGTTTGGGTACGCGGTGGAGTTCCGCTCGACCCCGCTCCCGAACTGGCGCAGATCAAGCCAGGAGACGCGCTGCGCAGCCAGCCGCTGCCCAGCGAGCATGACTGGAACACCGCGCGGGAGCGATACGAGACTATCTTCGGTGACAAGGCACCGACGCTCCGGCGTGGCCGGATGGTGCACCAGTTCGCCCGGCAGATCCTCACTGCCGCGCGCCAATACCAGGAGACGGCGGCCAGGCTGGTTGAGCAGTTGGAGCACCACACCGCGTTCCTCGGCTTGGATGAAACAGACGAGAGCGGACGGCTCGTCATCGCCCGCCGCTCCCTCGAGTTGCTCAAGGCGCTTGTGGCTACCGGGCAGGCAGGCGCCGGGGCGTCCTCGGCGAAGAAGACCATCGAGACGCTGGCCCGTTTCGACCTCGACCCCGTGAGTCCGGACCGGTACGGCACGTCCATCAAGAAGGCCAATGCCGTTGCCCAGGCTCTGGTCGGGGCCGCATGGGACACACTGGACCTCGCGTCGGGGCAGGGCGCCGAGGGCCAAGCCCTGCTGGAGTCGCTGCGTGGGGTGGCCGGTGCTGACCAGCGAACGGCTGACCTGGTCGAAGCACTGGACCATACTCGTCGTGAGGTCACCGCGCTGATCAAGCGCAACCAGCAGGATCGGCAGCCCACGCCGCCTTCGCCCACCCCCACTCCGCCCTCTCCCGGACCCGGGAACGTGGACCTGACCACGGTCACCAGCGACCCGCGGGTGCCGGTGGACAACCCAGTGCGCCGGTCGAGTGGTCGGCGCAGGACGACAGCCGCCAGAGCCGCCGCTGACCTGCAGGCCGAACTGTCGGATCTCGCGGCCCAGCGGCCTGGAGCCACCATCGAGATCAGCTGGCAGGTCGTGGATTGATGAGCACCGCGGGCGCCACCCCGGGAACGGTACGGCTGAACACTACGACCGTCACCCAATACCTGACGTCGCAGTCGTCTCTGGCCTCCTCGTTGACGGGTGAGGGACGACGGCGTGTCGTCTTACTGCGCTCCACACCCCAGTGGGATGGCCCCGGCGAGATAGTCTGGGGCTCCGGTCAACGAGTTCAGGTCGCGACCGCTTCCTCTCCGCTGGCCGTACACGAACTGGTGCTCGCGCATCTGAAAACAGGTGACGACGCGCCCGCGGTTCTGGTCGTGCTAACCGATCGTGAACAACCCGAGCTGGATCCGGCGATCCTCGCCCGCGTGCACAAACAACGCATCGAGACCGTCGACAGCTGGAACGTCGTGCGCGAGGCGTTCGGGGCCGAGCAGATCGATCCCCGGCTGCGGGACATCAACTGGGCGGCCGAAGCGCTTCTTGACGCCACCCCGCCAGGGGGCTGGCCTCCGCTGGCTGGGGGCCTGCTGTCCCGACGGGCGGCGCTCGCCGAACTCACGCTCCGGCGGCTCCGGCTCGGACGCTACGACACTGACCATGACCAGGTACTCGGCGACAACCTGGACATCTATGCCCTGCTGTCATGGTCGATCAGTCCGGGGGGGCCGGAGCGGCTACTCGCCTTGCGAGGGCCGGAGCGCGAAGGGCTGGCGGCCTTCCTCGGAGAGGAGGACCAGGCGGGAGCAGCAGGGAAGACGCTCATGGCGCTGGTGGCGGCCGAGCACGGAGCCGATGCGGTGCCGTACGGGCTGGTATGTGCGGCCCTGTGGCAGCATGCCGAGGCCGACACGCAGACCTACCGGGCGAGGGGGCGGGTCGAACGGTGGCTTGGCGAACAGCCACCCGCAGTGGGCGAGGCCCTGGACGGGCTGGTGGCCGCGTTCGCGCGGGCCTGCGAGGAGTTCGTGATGGTGCTGCTGGGCGTGAGCCGTACCGACGCAGATGAGAAAACGGCGCGCGAAGCACGGCGGATCACCAGCATGGTGCTGGACCGGGCGGAGGCGCTTGCACGGCAGTTTGGCGCCGAAGCCGAAGCGGCGGCCAGCCCCGTGTTGGCCGCTGGGCTGAAAGCGCGCTTTGTCGCGGCGGGGCAAGCCCTGGCTACCGGAGAGCCGCAGGTGATCGCGAAGGCCGTTCGGGCGCTGGACGCCCACCAACTGGCCGTGGATCCGGACGCCCGAGTGCGGATCGAGCGTGCTCGAATGGGACAGCGGCTGGCCCAGTGGCTAGCGACCGATCCGGTTATCGAAGTCGAGACGGTCGCGGCGGCCGTTCAGCGACACGTTGCCGAAACGGGCTGGGTGGATCAGGCTCTAGAGCACATCGAGTCAGGAGGCGACCCTGAACCGGTGCTGAAGGCCGCCTACGACACGCTGGGCGCTCGTGCTCGCGAGCAGAGGAAAAAGATCGACCGGTCGTTCGCCACGACACTGGCCGGGTGGACCGCGGCGGGCACCGACCCCGGCTCCATGTTGACGGTCGAGACATTTTTGAGCCGGGTGGTCCGCCCACTGGTGGCACCCAAGGCGGCGCGCCGGGTGCTGCTTCTGGTCTTGGACGGCATGAGCGCCGCGATCGCCGCCGAACTCGGCGAGGAATTGCGCAGGCAGTGGGCTGAATACGACCCGGTGTCCAATGCGGAGGGTCAGCCGCGACGCCGTGCCATGGCTGCGGCGCTGCCCACGTTGACCGCTGTGTCGCGCACATCGTTGTTCGCGGGCAAGCTCACGAAGGGGAACCAGACCGACGAGAAACGAATGTTCCCCGCTCACCGGTTCTGGGGTGGGGCTCCGGCCGCAGTTTTTCACAAGGACGACCTGCGTGGCGAAACGGTCGGCGATTCGTTCGGACCTGAACTGACCGCTGCTCTCACCGATCAGCACACCCATGTCGCGGTCGTGCTGAACACCATTGACGACCGGCTCGCCAAGGAACAGAAGCTGGGCGACGGAGCCTGGCGGCTCGATCAGATCGGCAAGCTGCGAGAACTGCTGCGGATCGGCGCAGAGCAGGGAATGACGGTGATCATCACCAGCGACCACGGACATGTCGTGGACCGCCACGGGATGAAGATCGACGGCGAGGGCTTTGGCTCCGCCCGCCATCGGACGCCCGGGGGGCCGCTGGCGGAGACTGAGATCGCGCTGTCTGGTCCACGGGTGGTGTGGCCGGAACCCGGTGGCGAGATCGTGGCGCTGTGGGACGCAGATTCTCGGTACACCGCGCAGAAGGCCGGCTACCACGGTGGTGCCTCGCTCGCTGAGTTCGCCATTCCAGTCCTGGCATTCCTGCCGTTCGGTGCCGAGCCTCCGAAAGGGTGGCGCGAACTCGGCGACCAGCGCCCAAAGTGGTGGTCGCTCCAGGCCGAACCGCTACGGCCGGTGGCCACAGAACCCAAGAAGCCGGCTAAATCGTCCAAGCGGGTGAAGTCGCAACCGGCCGCAAGCGAAGCGCTGTTCGAGATGGACCTGACCCGGCAGGCCGCCCCTCCGGTGCAGTCGGCCGGTGATGCCCTCGTTGACGCGCTGCTCGCCTCGGTGATCTTCAAGGAGCAGGTTAACCTGCTGGCACGCAAGCCCCCCATGGACAAAGTCGAAACGGCCATGCGTGCTCTGCTCGACACCGGCACGCTTCCCGTTACCGCGCTCGCGCAGCGGATCGGTTACCCAGCCGCCCGCGCCGACGGCTTCGCCGCGGTGCTGCGCCAGCTCCTGAACTACGACGGCGTACAAGTTTTGGAGACCCTGCCCGACGGGAGGACGCTACGGCTGAACACCGGCCTGCTCCGGGATCAGTTCGAGCTGGGACACTGATGGGCGTGGGTAATGTTCGGTCGTCACAGGTCAGCGCGACGCGACGGCGTGCGGTGATCGACGCGCTGCGGCGCGGAGCTGTACCCGAGAGCGGTCTTGACCTGCTCGCCACCGGCCTGGATCGCTTCGAGACGGCGCTCGACGCAGAGTTGGAGGCCGTCGCCTCCGGGGCATCAGTGTTCAAGGCTGTTCGGGGAGAGTACGGCTCGGGCAAGACATTTTTTACGCGCTGGCTGGGGGAACGTGCCAAGCGGCGGAACTTCGCCGTCTCGGAGATCCAGATCTCCGAGACCGAGACCCCGCTGCACAAGCTGGAGACCGTCTACCGGAGGCTGACCGAGCGGCTCACCACCGCCAGCTTCCCGCCGAGCGCGCTGCGGCCGGTGGTGGACGCGTGGTTCTACGCACTGGAAGAGGACGCCCTGGCTGCTGGAGCCAGCGAGGAGGAGCTCCCCTCCGAGGTGGAGAAGCTGCTGGTCGCCCGGTTGGCTGAGGTGTCTCGACACGCACCGTCCTTCGCCACGGCATTGCGTGGCTATCGGAACGCGTTGGTGGGCGGGGACGAGGCGACCGCTGCCGCTGTGCTGGCCTGGCTCGGTGGACAGCCGCACGTGGCCGCCGCCGCTCGCCGGGCAGCTGGGGTACGCGGAGACCTTGATCACTTCGGGGCGCTCGGATTCCTGCAAGGGCTGCTGACCGTGTTGCGCGACACCGGCCATCCCGGGCTCTTCGTCGTGCTGGACGAGGTCGAGACCCTGCAGCGGGTGCGTTCCGACGCCCGTGACAAGGCGCTTAACGCGCTGCGTCAGCTCATCGACGAAGTGCACTCCGGCCGTTTCCCCGGCCTGTATCTCGTGATCACTGGAACCCCGGTGTTCTTCGACTCCCAGCATGGCGTGCAGCGTCTCGCCCCGCTGGCTCAGCGTCTCGCGACCGACTTCACGACGGATCCGCGCTTCGACAACCCGCGTGCGGTCCAGCTCCGGCTCCCCGGATTCACGCTTGAGTCGCTGGTCGACCTCGGGGCGACCATTCGCGATCTGTATGCCATCGGATCTTCTGAGCGGGTCAAAATTCTCGCTGACGACGCGTACATCGCCGACTTGGCGCGAGCGGTTGGCGGGGCGCTCGGCGGCAAGGTCGGAGTGGCGCCCCGATTGTTCCTGAAGAAGCTCGTTGGCGACGTACTCGACCGAATCGACCAGTTCGAGGACTTCGACCCGCGCCAGCACTATCGGCTGACCGTGACCAGTGGCGAGCTCACCGACGTCGAACGAAACCTCGCCGCCTCTGCCGACGACATCGACCTGGACCTGTGATGGCGGACCCGCTGGATCGGCTCGATCCAGTTGTGTTGCATCACATCGTCAACACTCTCGGCTGGCCGGACCTGCGTGAACTGCAGCGGGCGGCGATCGAACCACTGATGGACGGTGACGACGCGGTGCTGCTCGCCCCCACCGCTGGGGGCAAGACGGAAGCGGCGTGCTTTCCGATGCTGTCCGCGATGACCCGGAAGCGTTGGACCGGGGTTTCGGCGCTGTACCTGTGCCCGCTGAAGGCGCTCCTCAACAATCTGGCTCCACGAGTTGACTCCTACGCCCAGTGGGTTGGGCGGCGGGCCGCGCTCTGGCATGGCGACGTTCGTGAATCGCAGCGGCGCCGGATCCGTCTTGATCCACCGGATATTCTGCTCACCACCCCGGAGTCGCTGGAGGCGATGCTGATCGGGGTGAAAACTGATCACTCGCACCTGCTGGGACAGGTACGGGCGGTGATCGTGGACGAGGTACATGCCTTCGCCGGCGACGACCGCGGGTGGCACCTGCTGGCCGTACTGGAACGGCTGGAGCGGGTGACCGGGCAACCTATCCAGCGGATCGGGCTGTCGGCGACCGTCGGCAATCCGGAACACCTGCTCAGCTGGCTGCAGGGGGCCCGGGCGGGCAAGCGGAACGGTCGGGTGGTCGCCCCGAACCCGACGCCACCGGCTGAGGCATCACGCCCAGCCGGCGAAGTCGAACTGGACTACGTGGGCTCGCTCGGCAACGCCGCGAAACTGATCGCGACACTGCATCGAGGCGAGAAACGGCTGGTGTTCTGCGACTCGCGCCGGCAGGTGGAACAACTGGGGGCCGCGCTGCGCGCCCGTGAGGTAACGGTCTTTCTATCGCACGCCTCTCTATCAGCGGAGGAACGGGCTCGATCGGAGCGGGCATTCGCCGAGGCCCGTGACTGCGTCATCGTGTCCACTTCCACCCTCGAACTCGGCATCGATGTCGGAGACCTGGACCGAGTGATCCAGATCGACTCTCCGAGCACGGTCGCGTCGTTCCTCCAGCGGATCGGGCGAACCGGGCGGCGGGCGGACAGCGTGCGTAACTGCTTGTTCCTCGCGACGCGGAAGGACACTCTGCTCCAGGCCGCCGGTCTGTTGCTGCTGTGGGGGCGCGGCTGGGTGGAACCGGTGATTCCGCCGCCGGAACCGCGTCACCTGGTCGCGCAACAACTGTTGGCGGTTACGCTCCAGCAGCTAAAGATCGGTGATCAGGTGTGGGCCGAGGAGTGGAACGGGCTGGCACCCTTCGACCGCTCTGCTGCCCCTATTCTGCGCCACCTGGTCAGCGAGGGGTACCTCAACGAAGACAGCGGGCTTCTGTTCATTGGGCCCGAGGCCGAGCGACGCTTCGGGCGACGGCATTTCATTGAGCTGACCGCATCGTTCACCGCGCCGCCGCAGTTCACCGTCCTGGCGGGCCGACAAGAGATCGGGCAGACCGACACTTCGGTGCTGACCGAGCACCGGGAAGGGCCGCGCCTCCTGCTCCTGGGTGGCCGGAGTTGGCGAGTGAACTTCATCGACTGGATCCGCAAGAGGGTCTTCGTCGAACCGGCCGACAGCGGCGGCATCGCCAAGTGGACCAGCGGAGGGATCTCTGGCCTGTCGTTTGAGCTCACCCGTGCTATGCGCGATGTGCTGCTCGGCGATGACCCACCGGTGTCACTTACCCGCCGGGCACAGGGCTGTCTTGCCGAATGGCGAGAGGATGAGGCACCGAGCATCGTGCATCCTGGCGGGACGCTTGTAACTCGCGCAGGCGATGACGTTCGATGGTGGACCTGGGCCGGCTACCGAGCCAATGCGACGTTGGCAGCCACGCTGCCCTCGGTCGCCGATCCTGTGCAGCGACCGACCGACTTCTATGTACGGCTGCGCGAAGACTTGACGTTCGCCTCTTGGCACGAGGCTCGTGAAAGTGCGGGTAACGGCGAACTCCTGGTGTTGCCAGACGTCGATCGACGAGCCGTCAGCGGTCTGAAGTTCGCCGCTGTTCTGCCGGAACGGCTGGCGGTAGCGACGGTCGCAGCCCGACTCGCCGACTTCGACGGGGCACGTGCCGCCTTGGCCGAACCAGCTCGCCTCCAGCTCGGGGACGTCCACTGACCACCGGAATCAAACGTCCTCACCGGAGCAGATGCCCTCCGCCTGCTGAAGGGGAGGTCGGCGCGGAATGGCTTATTCCGCCAACGCTCGAGGCCAGGAGCTGGCCGACTAACTGATCGGCGAGAAACAGCAGCAGGAACGGCTCACCAGCACCCGAATAGCTCGCGTTCTGGCGACCCAGGGAGCTGAGGGACGGCGGCGCTCCAATACTGGATCAGGCACACTTTCCGTGAAGTGGACCCTGGTCAGTCGGCCAGCAGGAGGCGTTTGCGCAGGAGATCGGGATTGGCCCGGCCGTACATCTGCCGCTTGAGCATTTTGGTCCGGTTGACGTGCCCTTCGACGGGTCCGGAGTTGTAGGGCAGGGTGAGGCCGGCGGTGACGGCGTCTTGGTCGCGGCGTACCCCGGTGACGAAGGAGTGCAGGTCAGGCAGGTCGTCGTGGAGTACCGCGTTGATCCATGCCTCCAGGTCCCGGCCGCGGCGGTTCATCATCATTTCGGCGAACTCACGCACGTGAACCCGGAGCGCTGCCAGCTGGGGAGACAAGGCGGTGAGTGTGTCGAACTGGCGTTGCTCGCCGGGTTCGAGGCGGGCGGGGTTGCGCAGGAACCAGCCGGTGGCTTGGCGGACCGTGGGCGGTCGGAGCGAAGCCGGGGTGGGTGGCAGGCCCCTTCGCCAGGGGCGGACGTATTGGCGGACGGCGGTGCTGCTGCCGCGGTAACCGACATTCCGCAGTTCACGGCAGAGGAGTTCGGCGTTGGTGCATCCTTGCGCCCACCGTTTGCGCAGGTAGCCGTCATAAGTGTCCAATGCCTTGGGGCGTTGGCCGGTGCCGATGTGCACGAGCAAGTCTTCGGGGCTGCCGGCGCGGGCGAAACGCCGGACGGTGTTGCGGCCGAGGTTCAGCCGCCGGGCGATCTCCCGGATGCCGTGGCCTTGCTTCAGCAGAGCGTGAACGACGGCATGCCGTTCCCGGGTGCGGACGGCGATCCGATCGTCCCGGTCGGCGGGCGACCGCGGTGGGGTGGGCGCCTGCGCAGGCGGAGCAGGTGCGGGCTGAGCGGTGAACGTGGGGATCAGGGACGGCAGGTGATGGCGGTGCCGGGTAAGAGTGCGTTCGACGGCCTCGCCGAGGTTCCTCCACAGGTGTCAGCGATCTGCCACCTGGATCGCCTGCGGTGCGCCGCGGGCCACGCCCTCGGCATAGGCGCTGGCCCGGTCCCGGCACACGATCTCGACGCCGGGGTGAGCCTGTAACCAGGCCGCGAGGGTCTCGGCCGTCCGGTCGGGCAGCACGTCGACCACCCTGCTGGTGGAGACGTCGATCAGGATGGTGCCGTAGGAGTGGCCCCGCCGGTAGGCGAAGTCGTCCACGCCGAGCACCCGCGGGCCCGCCAGGAGGGGCGGCTCGGGCAGGCCGCGGATCAATCTGACCAGCGTCGTCCGGCTCACTGAGGTGGCCAGGCGCTGGGTAAGCCGGGCCCCGGCGCGACCGCCCAGCGCCAGCGCAATCGCCGCCAACACCTTGCCCGCCGGGATGCTGCGGCGGCCGTATCGCACCGTCAGGCCAGGAATCTGTTCAACGAACGTCGCCCTCACGCAGGTGGTATTACGGCAGAAGAATCGGTGTACCCGCAGGTGGATGAGCAGTTCCTGACCGCCGACTGCGGTGTCGGACAACCGCCGCTCATAGTGACTGTGCCTGCGCCGCGACCGAACCCCGCAGTCCGGGCACGCCGCCTCCACGGTGCCGGTTCTGGCCCGGATCCGCACCGTCGTTCCTGCACGGAACACCTGGTCAATGCACACACGAGCCAGGTGGGGGAACAACGCCGCGACCATCCCACTGATCAACACGCCGCAGATCGTCGCCGCTGGGAGTCGAGCTACTGGCTAGAACGCCTGAACCGTGATCAGCTCAGCCCGGGTCCGATCACGGAAAGTGTGCCTGATCCCACATTCGAGCGACGTTGACACTGAGCCCCGCGCACGGTTGGAGCCGCGTGGCCGGAGTCGGGGGTACGTCCCGGGGGTGGACGATTCTCCGGCCACGCGGCGGTCTATGCGCCGCTCTGCTCCAGGGCGGCGATTCGGCGTGCGAGATCGTGTGCAGACGAAGCGGAGATCAGAAGCGGCTTGGCCATCCGGGGCATGGCCCACCATTGACGTGTCTGGTTGCCGAACCAGCAGACCCAGGCACCGAACTTCGTTCCCAGCTCGACGAGGGCTCGGGCGGGCTCGGCCTCCGGTGACGTCCGGGTGACGGACTGCTGCTCTGGCCAGCGGAACTCGGCCCACACGGTCCGGCCTCGCGCGTCCCCGTCGACACCCATCTGCTCGCTGAGCGCCGCCACGATCGCGAGGCCGCGGCCGCCCTCAAGGAGGTTCTCGGTCTCGGCAATGCGGATGGCCGGCTGCGTCGCGGCTCCTGCGTCCGCCACGGCGATGCGCAGTGCGTTGGTGCTGCGCTGCACGTGGACAACGAAGGTGCCGCCGTTTCCGGAGCGGGTGTGCATGATGGCGTTCGAGGCCAGCTCGGCCACGCAGGTGATGACGGCGTCGCGGTCCGGGCAGTCGGCCAGCAGGCCGCCGACATACCGGCGTACCTCCTGGAGTTGGCGCGCCTCGCCGCGAAAGGCGCGCTGGCACCAGCCAGGGGTCATTGCTGTCTCCTCGGAATGAAGGGCCAACCGCGGTCCCGCTCGGTGGCCGAGGCCCAAGGAAATCTCATCCGCAGCCTCCTGACCAGGAATTTCGCGTCCGCTGCAAGTTCAGGGAGTTCGGCGCGTTCATTGGTGAACATGGCAGTGATGGGGCGATTGCAGCCTGTTATCCTGCGGGCCCCGTTGTCCTCCTCCTGACGAAGGGAAGGACGAAATGATCGGACTCGCGCGCCTATACGCGGAGGCCAGCTTCGGAAAGCACGAAAGCTTCGCCGCGGCGGTCAACGCCCATCCGCTCGCCCGGGAGTCGGGGGTGAGCGTGAGCCGGGTGAGCATCGGGCGCTACCTGTCCGGGACGACCGTGCCAGACCTGGCGGTGGGCCGCGTCATCGTGGCCGTGCTCGCCGCTCGCCTGGGTCGGCCGCTCACGCTGAACGACGTGTGGCCAGTGGCCTTCGCCCCGGCGGTCTCCGATCTCGCCCTGCGGTACGAGCGGTCTCTTCCTGTCACCGTTGAATGCGTCGCCGAGCTGCTGGCATGCGAGGTGGACCATGCACGCGCTCGGGCCTTGGCGGCGTTGGACTTCGCCCCTCCAGCTGTTTCCGAGGCCATCACCGGCTGGCGGTACGGTCTGGTCGACTCGGTGACCGGCAGGCAGACGGAAAGCCGGGATGTGACTCACCGCCAGGTTGCCCAGATTCGTGAGACGTGCGCATGGTTCTCCGGGCTCGACCACGCCCGAGGAGGCGGGCTGGTACGCAGCGCGGTGACAACCTACCTGCACGATCACGTGGCCCCTCTGCTGCGCGGCAGCTACACCGATGCCGTGGGCTGCAGCCTGTTCGCCGTAGCGGCCGAGATGCTGCAACTGGCCGGATGGATGGCCTACGACCTCGAACGGCACGGCCTGGCCCAGCGCTACTACATCCAGGCGTTGCGCCTGGCAAAGGCGTCCGGCGTGGAGTCGCGGGGCTTCGACGCGTTCGTGCTGGTACGACTCAGCCAGCAGGCGCTCAACCGCGACCATGCCGACGAGGCCCTCTACCTCGCGCGTGCCGCCCATGACGACGTCGCTCTGTCCGCCACGACGCCGGCCGTACGCGCACTCGCCTACGCCGCAGAGGCTCGGGCGTGCGCTCGGCTGTACGAGAGAGGCGACGCTCACGCGGCCACGGCCTGCCGCCAGGCCCTCCTCGCCGCCGAACGTGAACTCGACGCCGGCGAACCCGGCGGTGAGCCTGCCTGGATCGGCTACTTTGACCCGCCCGAACTCGCGGCGGAGGTAGCGCACTCGCTGGTCGTGATCGGCGACACCACCGCCGCGCTGCCCCACCTCGACGCAGCGCTCACTGGCAAGAGCACCGACCGCGCCCGCGACAGGCTGTTCTGCCAGCTCAACCTGGCTGCAGCCCATCTCAAGACCGGCGACCTCGACGCCGCCTTGGCCGTCGCGGAGCAGGCCCTTCCCACCGCTGGAACCATCGCCTCCACCCGGGTCCGCAGCCGGTTTCGGAGCTTCCGCCGATCGCTACCGGCCAAGGAGCCTCGCGTTGTCGCGTTCAATGAACGCGTGCATGATGAATTGGCCGGAGTTGCGTAGAGCTCCGGGGACCAGACGACGAAATGCCGTCTGGTGAGCCGGACAACACGGGGAGCGCCAACTCTCACGATGAGTACGCAGCCGGTCGACGCTCCCTACAGGACTGCCCTGGTAGACGCCTGTCGACAGGCCGGGCTCGATTGTGATGGTGCTCGGCTGCTGCGCGTTCACGCCAACGCGATCTACCACTTGCCCCGGGAGAACGCCGTCGCGCGCGTCCGCAACGCCTCGGCGCTGGAACGCATGCGCATCGCCGTCCAGACCGCTGCCTGGCTCGCCGAGAAGGGCTTTCCCACGCTAAGGCCGCTCGACGTGACCCAGCCCGTGATCGTCGGCACCCACTTGGCGACCTTCTGGGAGTACCTGCCGCCCCTCGACGGACGGTCGGCCGACGTCACTCACCTCGCCGGCCTGCTGCGCGTGCTGCACCGTTATCCGCTGCCTCCGTTGCCGCTTCCCTCCATTCGCCCTGTGGGGAGCACCGCGGCCGAGGCGAGGGCGTCCACCGTCCTGTCTGAGAGCGAGCGGGACTGGCTGGTCGCGCGTTGCGTGGAGTTGGAGGAGGGCTTCGCGCGGCTCGCGGCCACGCTGCCATGGGGAATCGTGCACGGAGACGCCCACACCAACAACCTGCTCCCTCATCACGAAGGCGGCTGGGTGCTCATCGACTGGGACTCCGTCGGCGTCGGCCCGCCCGCATACGACTTCATGCCCATCTACCTGCGCCCCCGCCGCTTCGGCTACCCGCACTCCTTATGGCACGACTTCTGTACGGCCTACGGAACCGAACCAGTGGAGGACGGCGACCTGAACCTGCTGGCACAGATTCGCGAGGTTCGTAGCCTGAGCGCCTTCATCCGCGGCGCCGAACACAACCCCGCCGCCCGCGCTGAACTCTTCAACCGACTGTCCTCCCTCATGACAGGAGACAGCACGCGCAGGTGGAAGGCCCTCTGATCCGGCGCGACCGACAGCGAACCCTAAGCCCGTGGGGTCTGAAGCCTGACCGGCGGCTTCGGAGCGGTATTCATCCGGTCCAGAAGGGCTTGGGTTTCGGAGGAGCACGCCACCCCGAGGGCATCGAGGCGGGCCTTCAGATGGCGAGCGCGCATGCGGGCTTCGTCAGCGCGGCCGAGGTCGATCAGGAGCCGGATGGCCGACCTGGCTGCGCTCTCCATGTCCGGGTCGAGAGCGCACGCCTGGTCGTAAACCTCCAACGCGCGCTCGTTCCGCCCTGCGCGTTTGTGAAGCACTCCGAGCTGAAGGAGGGCCTTCACACTGGCCACGGTCAGCGGCCAGCGGTGGTCCTGATCGAGCCAGTCGTACTTGAGGCCCTGGCACAGGCGTCCCCGGCACAGGCTCGCTATCGCTTCCAGCGCGGCTGTCTTGGCCTCGTCGTCCGCGGCGGTACGCGTGTCGGCGAGCGCGCGGTGGAAGGCCCACAGGTCCACGTCGACGCGCTGCGCCTCGATGCGGTACGTCTTGCCGCTTCGTTCGACGAAGCTGGCTTCCTTCTCGCCCACGCCGGAGGCTCCGCGCAGCGCGGCGCGCAGGTCCTTGAGCGCGGCGTGGAAGCGGTACCCGGCCAGCGTTTCCTCCAGATCCGGCCAGAGATGCTCGCAGATCTCCTCGCGATCCAGGCCCTTGGGGTGGACGGCCAGCAGGACGAACAGCTCAAATGCTTTGGCGCGGCCGGAGATGTCCACCGGCGTGCCGTTCACCTCGATGACCGGTGCGCCGAGGATGGCGAACCGGACCGGTTGGAGTGCGGTGCTGGGTGGCGGGACCTCGAGTTCAGCCGGCTTCTCGTTTGGCTCGCCCGGCATGCCGTTCCCCACGGCGAGTGTGTGGAGCACTGTCGCCGCCGCATTGGCCGGCATGTGGAACAGCGTGACGTCGCGGAGTTCCTTCTCCAGGGTGCCGGTCGCCTCGGCTACTCGATGTTCCTGGTCGACCTCGCAGGTGGTTCCGGACGGCGATCGCCCTATCAGGACGGACCCGACGCCGAAGGTGGACCCCAAGCTCATGAGGGTGTCCAGGTACGCGTGGCCGTCCGCAGCGCAGGCGGTCAACAGCAGCGCGGGCAGCGGCTCGCCGGGCTCAGCCTCGCGGAGCTGGGGGATGTCGTCGGTGTCGTGGTCGCGGAGGATGCGGCGGCGGGCGACGAACTGTTCCTCCAGGTGGTCGACGGCTTCGTCCAAAGTGGCGATCAGCCGGAGGCCCGGCAGGTGGCCGGTCAGCGTGGTGATGGTCTCGCCGAACCACCGTACGGCGTCCTGGGAGGGGATGACGATCTCGGCGCGGTGCTGGTCGGCCTGAGTGAGGAGGCCGAGCACGATCGCTCGTACGCAGTCTTCGGCTCCCGGACCAGTCAACGCCAGGTTCAGTCCGGACAGCTCCAGGGAGACCGGATCCTCGCCGCGGATCCCGGCTTTGAGCATGAGCGGCGGGTCGATGGAGAACGCGGAGGTGACCAGTTCGAAGTCGTCCGGTGGTCCATCTTCTGATTCGGCGAAGCTGCGGCGGTGTGACTGTTCCAGCGCTCGTACGGCGGGCGCCTGCGGTTCGGGAGCAGGCACGCTGAGCGGCTCGTCGACGGCCGGGACGGGTAGGCGTCGCCGATGGCGGAGCCGGGCGGAGGCGAGCGCGACGGCCACGCCGGCGGCGAAGGAGATCGCCATAATCCCGCCTTCGGGCAGCACAACCACGCTGGAACAGACTGCCGATCTCCTTGGCTGCGGCGAGAAGTCCGCCGTGGGACGAGGTGAGACGTCATCGTGGTGAGCGGGCCGCGTTGCCGACGTAGTCGTGGGAAGAGGCGAAGGGGCTCGGTGGTGGGTCGGATCGGCCTTCCTGGCGTTCTGTTCGCGTTCGGGCAGGACGAGGTGCCATCCGGATTCCAGCACGTCAGGATCGGTCAGCCGGGCGCCGCCCGGCTGCGGCCGATCTCTGTTCAGCCTGAAGATCTCTTTGTATCGCCTGCCATCGCCGAGGTGCTGTTCGGCGATCTCCCACAGACTCTCGCCCGGCCTGACGGTATGGGTGCGTTGGGATGAGCGACGTTCCTTCCTGGCGGCGTCACCGGGCAGACGTAGGGTCCATCCGGGTCTCAGCCAGTCTCCTCGGGTGAAGGTCTGCCCGTCGTCCAAGGTGCGTCCCTGGTTCAGCGCGACGATCTCCCGGTAGCGCATCGGGTCTCCGAGTTGCTTGTCGGCAATCGACCAGAGCGTGTCTCTCGGCTGGACCACGTAGGTCGCGTACGGCTTGGCCGGCTCAGACGTCTTCGGCTCGGCCGCCGTCAAGTGATGCGAGGGCAAGGCCACTGGTGTGACTGCCGCCGCTGCCGCCGGGATGGTTCCGCGGGATGCGGCAACCGGAGCTGTGGTCGCCACGGTGATCGTGGTGATCAGGTAGGCCGCCAGTCGCTGGAACGGCATGCGTACCCTCCCGCGCTTGGCGCGGGCCGTTGCCACCAACTCGGCGATCACGGCCCCGGCGAACAGGGCCCAGCACGTCCATACGGTCGCGAGCAGGAGCGTCTTGATCACAACGGGTTCGGCGGGTGTGGCCAGGTCGTCGAGAGTGGGCAGGTCCACCGGCCAGAAGAAGGTCAGCAGGATGGCGGGGATTCCGGCGAGCAGCCCAGTAAGCACTGCGATCGCCGCTGCCTTGGCGAGGATGGGGTGACGCAGCCCGTACATCGTCATGATCGTCCTTGCTCGATGCCCTGGAACATGCGCGCTGAGGCGCTGGCTGTGGCGGTCACGCTGCCGATCCCGATCAGGGAGATCAGCATGGTCGGCCGGGACACCGTGACGGTCACCTGGACCGTGCGGTTGCCGGATAGAGAGGCGTTGCCCGAGTGCCCGCTGGAGGACAGGTAGGCCCGGGCGGCGGCCAACGCCTTGGAAGTGTCGATTTCGAATCGGCCGCTGGCGTAGGCGTGGTCGATGTCCACCTGTCCAGCTCCGGCGCGAGCGGCCTCCTCGGCCACGGCGTACGCCTCGCGGTATGCCTGAATCTTGGCTCCGCCGTCCACGACGAGTCCGGCGCAGATCAGCAGCGCCAGGCCGAGCACCGCAGTGAACGCGGTGACGGAGCCTCGCTCCTTGGTCCGGGTCACGGCTGTCCGCTCCTTGCGCGGTGCGGGTCGATCGGACTGCTGAAGCTGCTGGTCAGGCGCTTGGATCCGGGAACTCCGGGTACGGCGAGGTCGGCCAGGTCCACGTCACAAGCGACACGAGCGACCACGACAGCAGGCACCCCCAGCGGAGTGGAGAACCCTGTCGTATCGACGGTCACCGACGGCAAGCACGCCAGCCCTTCACGATCGAGCGCCGCCCGCGCACTGGACAGAGCGGCCGATCGTGCCGCGGCTGGATCGCGGGCGATGGAAGCCTGCCGGGCCGCGTCCCGCGCCGCGGCGTCGATGGCACCGTGGGCGAGCGTGACGCGGCCCAGTCCGACCACCATCAGCAGCACAGCAACCAGAGCGGGCGCGATGATCGCCGTCTCCAAGGCCATCGAGCCGCGCTCACGCAGGTCCGTCATTCGGATGTCCACTTCTCCACCGGGGCCCGGGCGACCTGCTCGACATCGAGGGGCAACAGTGGAATCAGGCTGATCGCCTGGCCGCTGACCGCCACGCTGAGGCTGTCCGCGGTGCGCTCGACGCTGACCTTCGCGGAGGTGAGGAACGACCCGCCGACCTGCCGTATGAAGCGTTCGGCTGTCGCTTGCCCAGCGGAAAGACTGGAGCCGTACGCGCGCCCGGCTCGCAGTCCTTCCTGAGCCGCCGCCAACGCGAGGTTCCGGGCGTGAAACCACAGCGCGGCGTTGATTGCGAGCAGGACCAGCAGGAGGAGCGCGGGATAGACCAGCGCGGCCTCCAGCGTCGCCGATCCTCGCTCACGCCCGTTCATTTGATCTTGGCGAGCTGTTCGTTGACGACGGACGTGATCTTCGCGCCTACGGCGATGGCCAACAGGAACACCACGGCTGCGATGATCACCCATTCAACCGTCGAACCACCGTGTTCAGGGTTCGCGCCGCGCCGCTGCGCGTACCGGTTGACAACCAGCGACATCCGCTCCAGCTGCACGGCCAGCGCGAGCATGGCTCTGTAGATCATCGGTGGGTACCTCCGAAAGGGTCAGCCGCCGGTCATTCGCGCGAAGGCGGGATAGCCGAGCAGCAGCAGGAACCCGAGGACCGACAGGGCCATCGGGACGGTCATGGTCTCGGTACGGGACTTGGCCTTGGACACCTCGGCCGACAGTTCGACCTCGCGCAGGGACTGGGCCTTGGCCATGAGGGTGTCGAGGATGCCGGCGCCGTGAGTTCCGGCGAGCCGGGCGATGGCGGCCAGGTCGGCGAGCTCGGGAACGCGGATCTCCTCGGACAGCCGGGTGAGCTCATCCCATGCGCTCGCGGTGGCCCGCCGTGTGGGGTCCAGCGCAAGGCACAACCGCTGGAAGGTCCACCCTCCGCCGACCCTGGCGGCCGACTCCAGCGCCTCGGCCGGCCCCGATCCTGCCGCGCGAGCGAGCGCCACCAGATCCAGGTACGCCACGATGGCCTGCCGGAATGCCGCCCGCGCCTCAGCGGCCTGGCCGCGTATCGAGGCGTCGGGGGCGAAGAACGCCGCGACGGCGAAGGCCAGGCATGCTCCCCAGGAGACCGGCCAGGGAAGGGCGACGCCGAGCAGTGCGCACCACGCCCAGAAGACGACCGGACCGGCCGCCCCGAGTCCGATCACCGCGCCCTTCTGGGTGAGGTAGTCATCGGCCGTCTTGCCGAGCACTGCCAAATCCGCCTGCGGGAGCCGCGCGGCGATTACCGTTCCGGACAGTCTTCGCGCCATGCGCGACCGCCAGTCCCCGTCCGGCTCGCTGCGGCTCCCACCCGGCCTGAGCCGTTCCATCGCCGGTGCGAGCGCGGGCGGAGCGGGGAAGACCGCCACGATGGCGAGGGCTCCGCCGAGGCCGATCAATGCGCCGCAGGTCAGAACCAGCGCTATCACGATGGATCACCTGCCGGGTTGAGGAAGCGATGTCCCTTCGGCGCTCTGGTCAGGCGGTGCAGCCACATGAAGGCACCCGCGTACAACGCGATCACGACGCCGAGAATGAGCTGGCCGCCGACCGTTCCGAATGGGGCAACATAGGCCTGGTTGACCAGCGCGAAGGCGGTGTATCCGAGCAGCGCGCCGATGACCCATCGGGCGGTCGTGCGATGGGTGGCGCGCTCGGCGTCGATCTCGCGCCGTGCGGCCACGTCCTTGGCCACCGTACGGGCAAGGCCCTGGAGCACCTCTCGCAGTCCCTTGCCGCGGGCGCGGCAGGCCAGGATCAGCGCTGCGGCGATCACATCCCCGGTCGGGTCGTTCAGGTCATCGGCGAACGCCCGCAAGGCCTGCTCGGTCGGGGTGCGATAGGCGAGCCGCCGTGCCAGCGCCCGCACCTCGGCGGCGATCGCCGGCGGCGGGTTGTCCGCGCTGGACTGCAACGCCTCCTCGATGCCCGCGCTGCCGCCCAGCACGTCGGCCAGATGACGGGTCCACGTCTGAAGCGCCTCCAGGCGCTCGATCCGCCGCCCGCTGCCGCTGGCGCTTAGCATCCGCGGCAGCGTCACAGCGCCCGCGGCGGCCCCAAGGGCGGCGACCGGCCACCCCGTCAGCCACCATGTCAGCACGAGAACTCCCGCAACCACGGTCGTAGGAATGGCCGGTATCCGTGGCAGGCGCCGTACCGGGTGCGGAGGCCGTACCGGGGCTCGGCGCATTCCCACGATGGCGAGCAGAGGTCCCGCGACGAGCGCCGCGCCGGCCAGCGCGGCGAGCCAGCCGGTCATGCGTACCCTCGATCCCAGCCCCGAGGCGCGAACAGGTCCGGATCGAACCCCGCCGCCACCAGTTCCTCCATGCATTGCGGGATCGTGTTCGGTACGGCACGGCCGTCCGGCCCCGGGACGTAGACGTGGTTGACCGCCGGTTCGAGTCCCTCTCCCGGCGGGAGCACCTCGTTCACCGCGGCGACGTAGCGGCGGTTGACCAAGCCGTCGATGTCGTGACGGAGTTCGTGTCGCAGGTGGACGACGAAGTCCACGGCCATGCCGATCGTGCGGAAAAGCGTGTCCGGCGCGATGGAAAGGCCACCGGAGCCGGCGAGGATCAGCATCCGGGCGAACACCTGGTTGGCCGAGTCGGCGTGCATGGTGCAGATGGAGCCAGAGCCGCCGGTGTTCATCGCCTCCAGCATCGGCACCAGCTCGTCGCCGCGGACCTCGCCAACGATGATCCGGCGTGCGTTGAACCGAAGCGCGTCCTCGATGAGCTGGCGCATCGTGATCGCGCCCAAGCCTTCGGTGTTGCCCTCCCGGGCCTCCATCGCGAGCACATCTCGGTGCCGGTCGGCCTGCAGGTGGAGGAAGAGCTCGTACTCCTTCTCCACCGTGGCGATCCGCTCGTCCGGGTCGATCTCGGCGGCCAGCGCCCGGGCGAAGGTGGTCTTGCCGTCACCCATCCCACCCGTGATCACGATGTCCTTGTGGGCACGTACGGCGGCGGCGAGAAACGCGCGAAGCCCCTTGTCCACGGTGCCGTTCACCAACAGGTCGTCCAGATCGGCCTCGAGCAGGCCGTGTCTACGGATGGACAGGCACGGCCGTGGCGTGACTCCCATCAGCGCGGCGATGCGGGTCCGGTGACCGACGGACAGATGAAGACGCGGCCGGGCGATCGAGAAATCCCGGGCGGTCTGTCCCTGGTAGGCGGCCCACCGGCGGACGTTGCTCACCAGCTCCTCATCACTGTCGGCAATCGGTGGTCCGAGCGCCTTACGGCCGTCCCGGTAGGTGATCCACACCTGGTCACAGCCGTTGACGTCGATGTTCTCCACCTCGGGGTCGTCGACGAACGGCTGCAGACGCCCCAGCGCGAAGATCTCGTTGTAGACCGCTTCCGCGAGTCGGCGCTCCTCCTGCAGCGTCGGCGCATCCCTGCCGGCCAGCGCTCTGCTGTCCACGTGCTCGCGGACCAGGTCGGTGATGACTGCTCTCGCGTACTCGCGTACGGCCTCGTCCCCGGTGACCGCTGCGGCATCAAGCGCTTGCGTGACCGTGGGCAGGACCTCGCGCACCGCCTGCTGAACGTCGAAGCTCACGAGACTGTCACCCCGGTACGTGCCGGTTCCTCACAGAGGTGATCGGCCAGCGAACGAGCGGCCCGAATCAGTGGAGAACGGGGGACGTATCGCTCGTTGCCGATGCCATGCGACAACACCGTGGCGGCCCGCGGATCGTGGGGAAGGTGGTCGACCACCTCCACGCCGAGCGTCTTCGCCACCTCCTTGCGGCCGTACGGCCCGGCCCCGACGAGCAGAGCCCGCGCAGCGGACCGACGACCGCGCAGGGCTCGAATATCAGTGAGGCGGGGAGCCAGCGCGGACAGGTCCACCAGCGTGGGACGAGCGACCACGAGCACCTGGTCCGCGTCGACGAGCAGCGGGGTAGGCGTGTCCGAGCCGCCGACGCGTCCGACGTCGGCGATCACATCCCCGGGCGTCGCGGTGAAGGTCTTGGTGATGTCCACCCAGAGTTGCCGGACCGAGGCCACCTGAGCAGGGTCGGCGAGGCCTGGCAGGATCCGGCGGGATACGGTCCCGGCCAGATGCAAGAGCTGCTCGCGAAGTGTGGCGCCGGGGTCGGCGCCGCGGCGGAGTTGGACCGCCCACTCGCCCAGGCCGCGTTCCTGCGGTTGGCCGACCAGATATCCGGACAGGACGCTGCCACCAGCAGGATCGCACTCGGCGAACAGAACCTCACGCGGCCAGGCCAGCGTGAGAGCCAGTCCGGTCGTCGTGACGCCCGGACTGTGGCCGCCCGAGCACAAGACGGTCAGCATCTATGTTCACCTCGCCCGCGACTGGAGGATGAGCGCGATCTTCCCGTCCGCAGCCTGACGGGCCAGCGCACTGCCCTCGCTGGCCGGGACGACGAGGTCGATCACGATGAGTCCGTCAGCGTCGGGCTCGCCGACGCGGTCGACCCGAGCCTGGTGATCGGCCGGGGCGCCCTGCCCGTTCGAGATGGCGGGCGCCACGGCGGCGGCCACGACGCGATCACCGGGCTGGATTCCCCTGGCAGGCAGTTGGCTGGGCTTGAGCGCCACCGGCACGACGACCTGTCCCGGTGCCGGAACGAGCGTCCCGGTCAGGTGCGTGGGTGCCAGCAGGCTGCCGGCCTTCAGGTCCACAGCGGCGCGTCTGCCGATGACCGCGCTCTTGTCGGTAGCCTCCACGGCCCGTACTCCCGAGTCCAGGCCGAGCGCGACCGTCCGAAGGTCCTGTGCTTGCAACTGCTGGCCGAGGGGAACGTCGCGTGCCATGACGAGGACCGGCGTCCGGTGCCCGGCACTGCCGTACACCTGCCAGGCGATCAGCGCGCCGAGAGCGGTCAGCGCGATGCTCACCACGAGCATCACCGGGCTGCGCCTGCTCGGTAGCGGGCGCACGTGTGTGGCCCGGCTCGCTTCCCTGCTCGGCGTGGAGCGCTGGAGCATAGGGCTATCCCTTCGTGACGAGAGCCTGGGCTTCGATGACGCGGATCGGGAAGGTGACCGACTTCGTGATGGGCGGCAGAGTGCCGCCTGTGCCACCCGAGCCGCGCCAGGTGCCGCTCCAGGTCACTGACACGGTCACCCGATAGGCGCTTGCCGGATGCTGGTACGTGTGCGAACAGGTGGAGTTCTGCTGGTCGGCAGGCCGAGTGGTGTCGTACGCGGTTCCGGGCCCGTCGCAGGTGAGCGTCTGGCCGTCGCCGGTACTGATGGTCATCCGCTCGGGAGTGGCAGTGGCCGCGGCCCAGACCGTGCCGATGTGCAGTCTCTTGGACTTGGGCGCCCACTGCCCGTCGGCTAGGAAGAACCACTGCGGGAGCCCGACCAGCCCGTTCTGTTCGCGTGGCGGAGCGGTGAGCACCGTCGGCGGCGTGATCGGGATCAGTTTGTACGCTCGACGAGCGAGCTGCTCCGGGGTGACCTCATCGCGCCGCTTTTTCAGCCAGACGACGTCTCGGTAGCCATCGGAGCACTCGACCAGGTAATAGGCGCCCTTGCCGGTCGGCTCGCTGCTCAGGTTGCTGCCCGGATCGACGAACTCCAGACCACCGTTCTCCCGCCCATCAGCGAACCACGGCTGGTAAGAACATCTGACCTTCGATCCCTTGCCCGTCGGAGTCGCTGACCCGGGACGGGGCAGGCGCTTGGCCGAAATGATGTAGCCCGTGTAGTCACTCGACACGCCGACGCCATCTCCGTCCCCGTCTCCGAGTGGGGCAATGGCAAGTCCGGCGATCAGGACATAAGTCATGCCGTAGGCGAACAAGGCTCTTTCACCTGCTCTACCTTCGACACTCGCCAGGCGCCATCCGCGCTCTTCGCGAGGGTGGCGACAAGATGAATGCGACTCGTTCCATGCGTGAGGCGCTTTCCTGTCCGATCGTCTGCCTGACCGCCTTTCCGGGCATCTTGGCAGTCGTGGAGGGTGGCGCGATCTCTCTCGATCCGTACGTCGAACGGGTGATGTTCGGGATTTCCCCATGTCACCCGGTGAGTGGCGCGGAGCGCAGCGATTCCTCGCAACATCCGGCTCAGGAGAGGCTGGGTGGCTACCTGTTCAAGGATCGCCTTGCGCTCTGCTGGGTAAGCCCGCTCGGCGCGTTGGCCGGCGGGGTAGAGGTTGCGGTATACGGCAAGGACGGCATCCTCGCTCGTGGTGGCCGTCCGAGTGGGCGAGGGCGGCGTCATGGTGAGGGTTGGTTCTGGAGCGGTGCTGCTGGACTGGCAGGCAGTCACAGCGCTTGCCGTGACGACGAACATCGCCACCAAGGGCAAGGCTCGTTTTGGGCATCGCGAAACAACCCTCACCGGCCAGCACCTTCACCGTAGAAATTGGTCCACTACAAGCAGTCGCCAGATTAGAGTAGTGGCCCAACCGTGGCGCCTAACGGTCTGGTCATTCAATCATTACCCGCGATTTATCAACCGGCTAAGCTCTTATGGTGGCTGCCCTCTTGTGGTGTGAGAGGTGGAGCCCAAACCGCCAAAATTAAGTGATTCTCCGCCTGATGGGCGCTTGTTTCTAGAGCGCCCTAAATGTGCTCAGGAGTTCCGTGAACGTCTCGAACCGCAGCCTTGAAGGCGGCAAGGTATAAACCGCCAATGACGGCGGTTACCTGCTCGCCAACAGTCCGGCCATCGCTGTCCGTAGCGGCTACTTACTGCGCCCGCTGGCCCACGAGGTACTGGCTGTGGCGCTTGCCGACCGCGACGGCGGCGCTAACCTACGAGCCCGCGCATGGATCCGGCTACGGGAGCAGGCGGATGAGGCCGTCCTCCAGGTAAGCAGTCTGGCCGGCGTCTGCCGCCAAGATCGCCGCGGTCATCCTCCTCGCCAGGCCTGGCGGCAAGAGCTTGTCCAAGTCCGCGGGAGGAGCGAATACGTATTCGTCGAGCTCCTCGGGCTGCAGGCGGAGCGCCGCAATTTGGGAGTCAGTGAGCACGCCTGCGTTGAAGACGAACATCAGCCCGGCGTCCCAGGGCGGTGCCGGTGGCACCCAGTCGACACATGCGAGCTGCCCCACCGGCGGTGCGATGCCCAGCTCCTCCTGTAGTTCACGGAGCAGAGCACTGACGGGGGACTCCCCTGCCTCGACCATCCCGCCGGGGATGTCCCATTCGTCCTTGTAAACCGGGTGCACGACAAGCACCCGCCCCTCGTTGTCTCGGAGCAATGCGCCTGCCGCAGCACGAAGGCGGGGTACGGAGGCGACGAAGGCCAGGTATGACGCGGAGCCGCTCATGACGGCTCCGACACTACGATCCGCGCACGGCCTGGCGCCGGGGTATTTCCAAATCTCACGTGGAGGCAGCTCGTACACCACTGGGCGGGACGTCACCAGCAGGGAAAGCCGGCGTGTCGCCCACGGACTGTTCGTACCCTGAGCCGGTGCGTACCGGCTCTCTCGATACCCGTTTGATCGTTCTCCGCGGGAACTCCGGCTCTGGGAAGACCAGCGTCGCCCGGGCCGTGCGGGCTGCCTATGGCCGTGGCCTGGCGCTGGTCGGCCAGGACGTCGTACGGCGGGAACTGCTGCGAGAACGGGACGTGGACGGCGGTGTGAACATCGGCCTTATCGACACGATCGTCCGGTACTCCCTCGATCACGGGTATCACGTCCTGCTCGAAGGCATCCTCACCGCCAGCCGGTACGGGGCGATGCTGCAGTCCCTACGCCGTGACCACACCGGGACCAGCGCCTTCTTCTACCTGGACGTGTCCTTTCCCGAGACGCTCCGGCGGCATGACAGCCGCCCCCAGCGGTCGGAGTTCACCCCAGACCAGATGCGGGAGTGGTACCGCGAGCGCGACCTGCTCCCGGACGGGTGCGAGACGGTCATCGGCGAAGACAGCCCGCTGGAAGCGTCGGTGCGGCAGGTGCTGCGCCAAGCTCGCCTGACTCCAGCGCAGACCAACCAGTGACAACGCCTCCTCACGACGACGACCGCCTCGATCGGCGATGATGCCCGCCATCGCGGCGGCGGACCCGATCCGCACCGCTTGGAGCCCTCTTGGTCGTCTCGTACGCGCCGTGCCGTCGGACTGGCAGGCAGCCACAGCGCTTGCTGTAACGCCACCAAGGGCAACAGGCCCGCGTGTAGACCATCGGAAAAGAGACTCTGGCATGGAGCCCACCTACCAACTGACGCCACGCCCGGGCATGGAGCTGGCCGCTGATTCGGACTTCGCCCGCCACACTTTCGTGGTCATCGACTTCGAAGGGCTCACCCCGGCGGGGCGATCGCCGGTGCCGATCGAGGTCGCGGCCGTGGCACTGGTCCCCGCGGACGGCGAACTACAGGAGACCTGGCGGTTTGAGTCGCTGATCCGGCCGCCCGCGGACGTGCCGGTCACCGCCTTCGACACGCGCCAGACCGGCATCACGGCAGCGATGCTGGCCCGAGTGGCTGGGCCCGAGCACGTCATGGCCACCCTGGATGCCCTGCTGGACGCGCCGCCGTACCGGCTGGTCGCTCACGGCGCCGGCACCGAAGCCACACTGATCGCCCACCACGCGGCGCACTGCCCAGCCCTGGCGGCCACCCCACTGCTGGACACCGTCCGCCTGGCCCGCACCGTCTACCCCGAGTTGCCCTCGCACGGGCTGGATGCGTTGACGCGTTACCTGCGCATCCCGGTCCCCGCCGATCGGCACCGGGCGATGCCGGATGTAAGGGTCACCATCCAGGTGCTGCAACGCATCCTCGCCGAGAACGCCACGGCGGGCCGCTGGGCCAGCCTGCACGCCATGGACACGGTCGCCGGCCTGCCGCCCAAGCGGCTGCCCGCCATCGAAGGCATCCAGGACGAACTCTTCTGAATGCGGATAGACACACTGGCGAGATCACGTGCGCGGCCGCTCGGACCGCCTCGGTGTCCTATAGCGGCCGGCTACGGCCGCCGCTGCGTAGGCCGCCGTGCACGTCCACCCGACGGGCTGTACCTTCGCGAACCGCCACTGATCGCACACCATATGACCTAAGTAGCGGACGAACTCGCGAAATCACGCTTGACGATTGGTCTCGAAGGGGAGTCGTCCCAGCCGCCTGGCCACGAAGCAGGCAAGGTATCCCGCGAAGACGTGATACAGCAGCGGGGAGAATTCCTCGCGTACCTCGCCGTGTACCGGCAGTACCTCGTCAGCCGCCTTGGCCAGCTCGTCATCGGCGGCGTCGGCTACTGCGATGACGGTCCTGCCGAAGGAGCGGGCTCTGTCGAGAACCGCGTGTGCGCGGTCGTGGCTGCGGCCCGGAGGCGCGATCACGAAGGTGGGCAAGTCCCGTGGGCGGGCCAGGGCCTCGACGTGTTCCCATTCCTCCAGATCCTGACCGGCAGCGAACACTCCGGCCGCCTCGACGACCTTCGCCGCGGCAAACTGTGCGGTGCCGTACCCAGGACCGCTGCCGAGCATGATCATGACGGGCGCGTGGGCGATCCGCGCTGCGAGCTGTTCGCATCGCTCCCTGGCCACCGTCGCAGTGACTTCAATGGAGTCGGCTGCGGCGAGCAACTCACTGCGCAACTGCTCGGCTTCCGCCGCCGAGTTTCGGTCCCGACGGTGGCCCAGGCCGATGGCGGTCATGGCCATCCCCAGCAGGCTCGCCTGGTAGGTCCGAATCCCTGGCGACGGATTGGCGCCGGTCAGCGGCAGCACGAGCGCATGATCAGCGGCACGAGTGATCGCGCTGCCGGGAGTGGTGGTGATGGCCAGGGTCAGTGCTCCATGGTCGCGGACCCGCTCCAGTGTTTGCAGGACCCGTTCAGTACGGCCCGAGGCTGACGTGGCGATCACGACTGTCCCCGTGGGAAGGGCAGGAGGACGGTCCCAAGCCGCGCCGTACCGAAGAAGCCGAAGCGCGCTCAACGGCTCGCAGGGGACATCGGCCAGCGACTCGAAGGCCAACTCCGAGGAGAGCGAGGCGTGGAAGGAGTCGCCGTCCCCCGTCAGGTAGATGCCGGACGCCGTCACCCAACGGGCGTCGTCCAGCAGCATCTCCACCTGCTCGGCAGTGGGGCCGATCAGAGTGCGGAGGTCTGCGGCCAGAGCGTCGCCTTGAGCCAGCATCTCCTCCAGCGTGTAGGGGTGATGCACGGTGGTCCGCCTTCCGTCTCGTCAATCGCGGGGCATAGCCTGCGCCGCCGCCCTCACGGCTGCAGCCCGCGCATGACCTCTACGTACGCTTTGACCTTCCCGACATCGATGAGCCCGCCCCAGCCGCCGCGCTCCAGGCAGGTCCCGACGAAGGCACCGTCCGCCGCGCTCAGCAGCCGAGCGGCGTTGTCATGGTTGGTGTGGCCGGCCAGGATGATCGGCAGATCCGGCGTTGCGGCGCGGACCGCAGCGATCATCTCCAACACGATCGCCTCATCCTCATGACACAGGGAGACGGCGTCCGCACCGACCTGCCGGGCCGCCTTCGCCACCTGCCCGACGGTCTTGCCGCCGCCGAACCAGGTGTAGTGCATCGACTCCACCTCGGCGATGATGCCGACGTTCCAGGCGTCAATCTTTTTGCGGTACTCCATCACGGACAGGGGATCGGCCTCGACCATGCCGTGCGTCGTCAGAGTTGCGCCCACCAAGGCGCCCGCGCGTACGAAGGAGCCACCGGCGACCTTCGCCACAGCCAGCGACGCCTGCACCGCGTTGCGCATGAGCTGCACCCCGACATGGAACTCACGACGGGTGACCTGCGCGACGGCGCGAGTGATGACGCTCATCGCCGCGATCCGCGCCGGATCGGACTGCTCGCCGGTGCTGTAGACACGGTCCACGGTCTGGATCAGACACCCGTCCGCACCGCCCTCGTCCAGTGCACGAGCCGAAGCGACAGCGTCGTCGAGGATCTGCTCGAAGCTGCCCTCGCGATGAAACGGTGTCCCCGGCAGGGGCTGCAAATGAATCATTCCGAGGACAGCCTTGTGCCGCCCGGATGCCTCGAGGTTGTGCACGCCGCCTCCGATGATCAGTCGCTGTCGCGATGAACGTCGTACTCGTCATGCCAAGATCGGCAAATCCGACCATGTCACCTTCTCGGCAGACGGAACAGTGATGGGAAGGTGACAACGTCACATACGCTCGTGCGAGCCCGCGGCGTCCTTGAGATTCAGATCTCGCGGCGGCAGCACCGGTCACGACCTGCGCGGCCGATTCTAAATGAGGGCCGGAAAGAGGTTCCGGCGTGGTGGTCACTCATACAACGGAAGGCCGCGCGCGGTGGGCGACCTCGCTGGCACGACTCTCTAAAGGTTGAGAAGGAAGTCGAAGTCTCCCTCTTTCGCCCCCAGCAGCCACGCCTTGGCTTCGGCGGGCGTGAAGACATGGGGCTCACGGTTGGGAGTCTGGGAGTCGCCGAGCAGGACGTAGCCATCTACGACGGCAACGCGAACGCAGTTTCCACCACCTCCGCTGTGCCGGGACACCGCCCACTCGACATTGGTCAGGTCGAAAGAAGACGGGTGCGGCTTGCGCGGTGTCACTGCTGTAGCTCCTTGATCTTTTCCTTGAGAAGTGCACGTGTATCGTCGGGGCTGAGCGCCCGCTCCCACAAATCGGTGAAGACCTGGGTGTAGCGCCCGACGTCCGCCTCGTCGTCGAAGTACACCGAACTGGCCATGGTCTCCACCCACGCGACGGCACGGGCGGCTTCGGGGAAGTGCATGAGCACGAAGGGGCCCGCCATCCCGGGGTGGCATCCGGTCGAGTCCGGCAGGACCCGGATTGCGTTTCGGGGTCGCTCGGATTCGGCGAGCAGTCGCTCCAGCTGTGTCTGAGTCACCGCCTGATCTCCGACGATGGGGCGGAGCGCGCCCTCGTCGATGAGAGCGCGGAAGTCCTTGAGTGCGCCGTCCGACATCTGCTGCTGCCGGTCCATGCGAACGTCTACGAGGGCTCTGACCTCCGCGGGCCTCAGTTCGGGACGCATACCAGCGATCACAATCCGGGCGTAGTCCGGAGTCTGGAGGAGTCCCGGAATGAGAGTCCTCTCGTAGTTGAAGAGTGCGGCGGCCCGACGCTCCATCTTCAGAAAACCTTCGAACTGCATGGGGCCAAGCAGCGCCTCGTTGCGCCGCCACAGCGCAGGCCGTGGTCGGCCGGTCGGCATTGTGTCCGCGTTCACAAGCTGCAGGATCTCGGAGCGTTCGGTGGCGTCGGCTTGATAGCAGTCCAACAGAGCCTCGGCCAGCTCGCGCGAGACCCGGCGTCGTCGACCTCGCTCCAGCCTGCTCAGTCCGCTCTTGTCGATCCTTATGCCGCGTTCGCGTAGCACTGGGTGCTCGGCGACATCGCCTTGCGTCATGTTGCGGCGCTCGCGCAATTCTTCGAAGCGAAGCCCGACCTCACTGACGAGCAGCGACCATGGCGGTTGCTTCATTTCCGGCACGGGGGCCAGTGTGACGGCTCTCCACGAGTCGATACAACCATCTATTGAGCAATTTGCTCGACCATGTTGCTAACCCCGGATGGAGGGAGGATCCTGGCCCGGGGGCACAGCGGGCGGGGAGCCCGTTGCTCCATCTGGCACCTGCCGCTCTTGCGCCGCTGGACACCTGTCCGACGTTCGACTCGGGAGGACTGACGCGATGCCCCGCCCCACGTTGTTCCGCCTCCTGGTCCAGGAGCGCCACTGGGACAACTGGGTGGTGTTCTGCGACCACTTCGAGGAGGCGGCACGGGCGCTCGCCAAGGAGACTCGTGATCCTCGGCTTGCAAGCGTCACGGTGGCTCGGCGCACCTTCGACCGTTGGTTCACCGGCGACTGGTACGGGCGCCCGCAGAAGGACGCGGCGCGGGTGCTGGAGCGTCTCCTGGGGTTTCCCCGGACGGAGCTGTTCGCGCCGGCGCCTGATGTCCTCGAAGCCCGAAAGACGGTCCACGACCGCGGTGGCCTACGGGCGTCCATGAAAATTGGCCAGAGATGGCCCACGTCGCGGCTGTTCCTGTCCGCAGCAGATGATGTCGCGGACTCTTGGGAACTGGCGGGCCGCAAGGTCCTGGACGGCACCACCTCCGCTGTCCACTTCCTCCCGGCGGTACGGCGCGATGACGAGGTGACTCTTCATCCTCCGAACCCTGGAGCCCTTGCGAGGTTCCTCCGGCAGGCTCGGCGTGGCCTGGTCGTCGGGGTGGAGGAGCAAGGCGACGACCTGCGTCTTTACGTAATCGACTCCGTGAACGCCCGCAAGAATCTGGCCGCCTTCACCCCACAGGATGAAGGACTTGCGGTCCCCGCTGCCCACGAGCTGGACGACCTTTCGTACGGCATTCTGTGGTCCTTGGTGCAGCTCGACGACGCGCTCCTTGCAGACGACCGGGTTCTGGATGAAGAGCAGCAGGTGCTCAAGACCTATCTGCAGCTCCCACGCTCGGCACCCAGCCGAATGACCCTGCCTCTGCTCACGTCGGTCGGGGCGAGATGGCTCGGCTCCTCGTTCTGCGCGCAGCACATCCAACGTCATCTCGATGGAGCGCCGGAACCGCCGCTGTTCTGGACCAGAGAGCAGACGGGTGAGGAGGCGGCTGCTTGGCTGTTCTTCCGGCATAAGATCGCCTACCTGCGCGGCCTTCGGCAGCGGTTCGGTGGCGCGGCCAACTCACTGGCGCGGACGTTCTGCATCCCGGAGAACGAAATCGCCCGCACCGGCCGCTACGAGCGCGTGCTGCTGTTTCTGGCTATCGCGCTAATGGAGATGTACGGCATCCGCGTCCAGGTCACGACGCACCCCGAGTACTCCGCGGTTGACGGGTTCGCGCTGGTGCCCGGCGAGCGCGCGATCGTGGCGAACTGGGTGCGTACCGAAGCGCTTTGGGTGGCGGACATCACCACTGGACGGGCTGACCTGCGTAGCTACCACGAGGCCGTCAGGGACGCTGCCGAGCAGAGCATCCTGCAGGGCCCCGACCCCGAGACGAGGCTGCGCGCTCTGGCCGGTTATCTCGACCTGGACTGGAAATGGGTCACCAATCGGTGCAATGACCTGGGTGATTGCGGCTTTGCCAACGTGGTGAGGCCGCGCAGCAGACTGATCAGCATCGACGCCCTTGATGAGGTGCTGCGCTTTCTTGGAAGCCTTGCCCCCGATGGTTAGGCCCGCAAGGCTGACCCTGTCCAGCAGTCGGCCCCTCCCATAGAAAGGCACCCTGTGCCAGACAAGAGCCGCATCCTGGTGGTCACCCTCGGCGGCACCATCGCGATGACCAAAACCTCCGGTGAGACCGGCGGGGTGACGCCACGCCTGACCGGAGCCGACCTTGTCGCCGCGGTGCCCGGTCTGGGTGAAGGGGCCGCGATCAGCGTTGAGGACTTCCGCCGGGTCCCGGGCGCGTCGCTCACCGTGGACGACATCGCCGAGCTTGCCGAGCGACTTCGCAAAGCTGGGGCCACCGGCTCGGACGGCTTCGTCGTCACACAGGGAACCGACACCCTGGAAGAGACCGCCTTCCTGCTGGATCTTCTCTACGACGCCGACGCGCCCCTCGTGCTAACCGGGGCAATGCGCAACGCCGCCATGCCGGGGGCCGACGGGCCGGCAAACCTGCTGGCGGCGGTGCGCACCGCCGCCAGCACCGATGCCCGCGGCCTGGGAGCACTCGTGGTGTTCGCCGATGAGGTTCACGCGGCACGCCACGTCCGGAAGGTCCACTCCACCAGCATCGCCGCCTTTGCCTCACCGGGCGCCGGTCCTATCGGACACGTGATCGAAGGGGTTTCGCGGCTGCACTTCACACCCGAACGTCACCGCGCAGTGCCGCCGCCGGTACGGCCGGCCACCGTCGAGATCGTACACACGACCCTAGGGGGCGACAGCTCAGTGCTCGACGGCCTCGCGGGCCGCGCGGATGGTGCGGTTATCGCGGCGTTCGGTGCCGGCCACGTACCGCAGACCTGGGTCGAGCCTTGCCAGCGGCTGGCCGAGCGCATTCCGGTGGTGCTTGCCTCCCGGACCGGTGCAGGCAGCGTCCTCTCCAGTACCTACGCCTTCCCCGGCTCCGAGAGCGACCTGCTGGCCCGTGGACTGATCAGCGCCGGCCCGCTGGATCCGTATAAGGCGCGGCTGCTGCTCATGGCCCAGTTGCGGGCAGGAGCCGATCGCGCGACGGTCGAGACCGCGTTCGCCGAACGCTGCTGATCACACTTACGAGCAGGAGATCCGCATGCGCGCCACCCAGTTCAGCCGAGGCCGGGAGTTCATCTTCGCCATCGACCACGGGGAAGACTTCTTCACCTCACTGGAGAAGCTCTGCGCCGAGCACGAGATCCGCGCCGGCTACATCCCCACCTTCATCGGAGGGTTCGGCTCCGCCAAGCTGGTCGGTACCTGCGGCCCTCTGCAGCATCCCGAGGCCCCACTGTGGGATCACATCGAAGTGAAGACGCTCGAGGTGCTCGGCGGCGGAACGCTGGCCTGGGATACCGACAGGGACTGCCTGGCGCCGCACATCCATGTCACCGCCGGGCTGAAAGCCGACTCCGCCGACGGACGAACCAGCCACCTGCTTGCTGCTCAGGTGCAGTTCATCGCCGAGCTCGTCATCGTGGAGATCACGGATCCCCCCCTGACCCGCCCCCGGCAGCCGAACCTGTTCGACGTCCCGCTGCTCACTTTCGGGGTTCTTCGCAGTTGAGGGTGTATCCGCGGGGCGTGCGGCGATCGCTGAGTTGGGTCGAGCCCGTCGAGGCACACCCAGCGGGAGAGACTCACTTGTCCAGTTCAACCCGAGACCCCACCCGGCTGACGGTCGGCGCTCGCTCACTCCTCTTCGCCGCGCTCTTCGCAGGCAAGGGCGACGCAGCGCGCCAACACCCGCACAGTCCCCACGACCGCCACACCTGCTGCTCCAATGGAGGCTTTGCCCCCCACCTCTGCGGCCGCGTTCTTCAAGTGCCTCGGGTCTCGGGCCGCTCCCACCATCGTGTCGCCTCCAATGAGTGTCGACCAGACTCGATTCCAAGCGGCCTGTGGAAGTCATCGACGGCGATGCTATGGGGACGTCGAGCGCGCTCAAGCGCCTGGTCAGCCGCGGCATCCTCATCGAGACCGAGCCCGGAGTCGCTCGGGGGTACGTGAGCGCACTCACTCCAGCCCGACGGTGTTCAAGGAACCCAGATAGTTCCTTAGAAACCTTCTTGTTTGCCCTTCGTCGGCTGGGTATTCACTATCAAAGCGACTGTCTGCCCACGAAGTCTTGCCGTACGAACGAATATATAACTGTCCACTCGAAATTCTATACGTCCTATGTTCCGTGATGTTCTTTTGGCGGTTGGTGGTCTCCGTTACGAAGCCCTCATTCTGGTCCAGTAATTGCTGGATCACTTCCTTTGTCAAGCGCATAGCAGACTCCTTCCATGGGGTTGGCTCTCGTAATTCCGCCACAGATTCCAGATCGTAGTGCCCCCCGTGGGCAGGGGGGAGGTTCCTGTGCAAACGGGCAACACCTGCCACGAATGCCGGGCAACCTCCAGCTAGGAGGTGCCTGGTCAGCTCTGAAGCTCGCGCATCTCGGTGCGAGCCTTGCGTAGCTTCTCGTACGCCTTCCTGACCTTCTCGGCTTCGGCTCGGCCGTTGTACCAGGAGGTTTGCAGCTTGGGAGGGGATTTCCGTGAGCGACCCGATCGAGGTACCGGCCGAAGTGCTGGCCGTCTTCCGCAAGATCCAGGCCGTTGCCGACGCGACCGTCAACCTCCTCGAAGAGCTTCAGGCGCAGCCAGGCACGCTTCAGCTCAGCGCCACCGGCAGTGGAACAACAACAGGCAGCCTCTCCGTCCAGACCATCTACCCCATCGGCATCGCGTCCGAAGAAGACTTCGCCCTCCCCATCGTGGCCCTCAAAAAGCCCCCGATGCCGACGGTCCCCGAGGTCAAGATGGCGCATGCCTGGGTGGAAGGAAGTAAGACCGCCCTGAGGGCGGCCGAGCTTCTGATCATGGCCGAAGGACTGCTCCAGCTTGCCGACCGACTACTCGGCGTCCATCAGTAGGCCGGCTACTCGGCGTCCATCAGTAGGCCGGCGCCGGCCGCGGCCGTACGGTGGAGGCAGGTCCCATCTCGGTGGGTCTGAGCCGGCGGGTTGCCTGCGGCTACGGCCGCCCCGCCGGTCCCTGTGCCCGAAGCAGGACAGATTGTCGGGGGCGGCGGCTATGGTCACCAACGTGACTAACTCGAACATGCCGGACCTCACCCGGCTGCAGCAACTCCTGGAAGAGTCGAAGACGGTGGCCGCATCTGGAGAGGCCATGCTGCGCGACCCCGAGGGGTTCCGAATCAGAAAGCAGGCCCAGGACACCCTGGAGCAGGCGCTGCGCAACCGACGCATCGACGTCGCGCAAGAGGCCGCGCGAATCCTGGAGAACCTCAACGAGAAGGAAGCCGAGCTCCGGCGCGCCTTGGTGCAGCAAGCTGCGGTCGACAGCAATGCCGAGAAAGTGATTCGCGAGGTCCGCGAGGAGTTCGGCCACGCTGGCTGAGAGCCACGTATTTGCAGGCCGGGCCTCGACTGAGCCCCGGCAAACGGTGGGGACTCACGATCAGATCCACGACGGTCAGCCAGCGCAGCGTCATCGCGAAGAGCGCGGACCGGGCGATCGGCGTGGCGGGGGCGTCCTCGATCAGGTCGAGCGCCAGCTCGATCGCGCGCATGAGGACGTCGGGGTCGTCAAGGTCCTGCGCGGGCGGCAGCCATCCGTGATGTCCGTCGCCCATAAACTCACACTTCCTTCAACGGCGCAATTTGCAGGTGGCTCAGCGGGTCATTGTTGATTTAGGGGCCAGCTCAGGTCGGGCGGCGACGGTGTCGCGTAAGAAGCTGAGCTTGGAGTAGAAGGTGCGCTGCTCTGCCAAGCCGCTTGTCGAAAGGTGGTCCGAGAGCCAGCGGTCGATGCGTTCCATCTCCCGCAGTACCTCATGTTCGTCATGCTCCAGAAGGCTCCGCGAGCGCCGGTACTCCAGCTCACACTGCGACAGGACCACCTCGGGTGCCGCCATAAGGGAGCAGTGATCGAAGAAGATGCCATAGACGTGCCCGGTGCGCATCGACTCGCACTGGACGTCGTAGCGGACGCGCCGGAAGGGCGGCATAGCCCGCACCTGGAGGCCGAGTCCTGAGCGCAGGTACTCTCCGAAGCCGTCTGGAGCGACCTCGATGTCGGTGTACAGCTGCTCGCGGCGTGCGAAGGTGTCCTCCGCATACCACTTGCGCTTCAGCACGTGCTTCCCCTCGACGGTGGGGATGAAAGACGCGTAGCCGCGTTCTGCGTCGGGGGCTGTGACCTCGAAAAGATGGTTCTCGAAGGAGTAGATCTGGAATTCGTCGCGGTACTCCGGCCGGCAGTCGGGCAGCTCGCCGTAACGGAGGGCCTTCAGCAGCTCCATCGAGGCCGCCCAGATGTCCGTGCCCGGCGCCAGGTTGTACTTGTACTCCAGTTCTGTGCCCGCGAAGTGGGTGTGGAAGTACCTCAGGTGGTTGTTGAGCCGGAGCGCCGACGTCCTGTGTGCGGCCAGCATCGGGTCCAGCCAGCGCAGCGCTTCCACCGAGCCTCCGCCGACCGGCTCGCGAGTGACGCGGACGAAGCAGGCGTCCTCGGGGTGGAACCGGATCTGCGCGTACGCGTGGTATCCGTCAGGGTGTTCGGCCAGGTAGCACAGCGGTACCAGACCAGGATCGGAGGCCTCGCCGATCATCTCGCGCAGGGCCGCGCCGGCCATGGCGTCGGGCAGCAGGGCACTGCCCTCAATCAGGCCGCCTCCGAGCGGGGTGCTTTCTGCGGTCAGGGCGGTGACCTGGCACATACCAAGCGCGTCCCACCTCACGACTACCGTGATGCTCGGGACGCAGACCTCCTGCGAAGGCACCCGGACCAGGACGATCGGTTCGTCCGGGCGGCGGGGCGCGATCCCATTCAGCAGATGGACTCCTCCCAGGACGACCCAGGTGCCTCGCGGCTGCGCGTCATTGTCCATGGCTGGTACCTCCTCCAGGAGCGGGCACGTCAGCGTGCCTCTCCATGTCGTCGCTCTGGTTTCCGCTCGCTGCCTACACGGTGCGCGCCCGGAGGGTCATCCGGCCGCATCCACGGACCGAGCCGGGTGGCGGCATAGGGTGTGGCGGGTGACTCACGGTGTGCCTGGACAAGTGACCTTGGACGCGGCGATCGCTGATGCTCGCCTCGCTGTACTGGAGTTCGACGACGCTCGGGCCTGGCTGGATCGGGCCCGTCAAAGGCCAATGGAGCCGCTGGCGGCGGAGGTCTGGGTGACCGACCCCACCTGCAAGCACGTCCTGCTTGTGAGGCATCGCTGGCGCGGTTGGGTGCCGCCCGGAGGCAAGGTCGAGCCAGGTGAGACACCACGAGCCGCCGCGTCCCGCGAACTCGCTGAGGAGACCGGTCTGCGGGCTGAGCTGCTGCCAGTTCCGGCGGCGGTATCCGTACGTTCCTACCGTGCGGACTGGTCGCCGACGCTGGGCCTGTCGTATGCCGCGATCATCGACCGTGATGTCCCGCTCCACGGACAGAGCGGCCAGCCGCCGAAGTGGTTCCAACTCGGCGACGAGTGGGAGAGCGTCTTCCCCGAGGATCGCGACCGTATCCAGACGCACGTGCGCAGCCTGGCGGCCGAGCACCTGGGCGAGGTGGGCTGAGCCCCGTCGCGGACCACCCATCAGATGATCTTGTCGATCTGGGCGAGGACGTCGTATGGCAGCGTCAGAAGCCGAAGGTCGTGCAGGAAGCGGGCCCATACCGGCGTCAGCCCAGGTTGCTCCCTGAACTCCGGTTCGCTGATATGCCCGGTGGCGTAGGCAGCGGTGCGTTGCGCGTACCGCTGGAGCTGATCAGGGTGTATCCATCGGGGAGCGCGTACCTCTCGAGCGGACGGGCGGAGTGGACCGGTTGTCTGAGCCTGGTAGATCCACCAGCGGTGGCCGACTTCGCCGCTGATCGAGCGACGGCACCGGTTGAGCCGCCATGCGGTCAGCAGCAGGTCGAGGTGGGTGACTGCCATGCCTACTTCTTCGGCGACCTCCGCGATCGCGGCCTGCTCGGGGCTGCCGTGCTGGTCGATGTGACCGGCAACGGGGGCGATACCGGGGGGTGGCGTCCCCCGTTCGAACATCAGGAGTCCGGCCGGCGAGGAGATGAGCACCCCGACGCTTGTGCGGTCGCAAAGTGTGTCGGGGAAAGCCAGTGCGGTCATGGCTTCTCCCCAGGCCGTTGGGCGACGACGACGAGCCAACTCGTCACGATCGGAGCTTCGGGGGTGGTCAGGGCATACGCCTTGTCCAGGATCTCCAGGCGCTGCTCGTGGGTGAAGTCGCCGACGGGCCGGGCGAAGATCGGGATCGAGAGCCATGCCTTCTTCTCCGCCATGGTGCTGTGCTGAGCGGTGACCTCGGTGTCCAGGACGGTCAGCCCTGCGGCGGCTAGGTGCTCGGTGGCGGCCTCCAGTGACAGCTTGGGTTGTGCCTCCATGGCTAGGGGCGGCGTGTGGCCGTACTCGCGGACGGTGATCTGGTGGATCAGTGTGGTGAGCGAGGGGCCAGTGTGCGCGGTCTTCTCGTCCGGGTGGGCGACTCCCGCGAAGCCACCGCCGACGTTGAACACGAACCGGCCGCCGGGCCGCAGAACGCTCCGAACCGCGGTGAACACGGCCGGGACGTCGGTCTTCCAGATCGCCGAGTTACACACCACGGCGTCGACCATGCGGGGGACGTGCTCAGCGAGCTCCTCGGCCTGGGCGGTGACCCATGACAGGCGCGGGTCGGTCACGGTACGTCGACCAACTCGCTGCATGGCGGCGGCGTTGTCCAGGGAGATGACCCGGGCCTCGGCTGGGACCAGGGCGAGGACCGCCTCGGCAGTGGCGCCGGCTCCGCCGCACAGGTCGACCACCAGGCGGCTGACGTAGAGGCCTGCGCGCCGGGCCAGGTCGCGGCTGGTAGCGCCGTACATGGGGAAGTCGCGGGTGAAGGCGGCGTACGCCTCCGCGGTGGTGTCTTCGTCCCAGCCGAGAAGGGCGTCCTGGGGTGCCATGCTGTACCTCGCTTTGGGGAGAAGAGTCGCGCTCGGTCGCAGGGCTGAGGTTCAGAACAGGAAAGCCTGGACCGCGGCACTCGGGGAGGAGAACGGGCCGAGGACGATGCGGCGGCCGGTGAGCGCGCCGAGGTCGAGGACGTAGTGCATCTCCTCGTCTCGGTCGAGGACGGCGAGGATCTGTGAACCGATGCAGGAGACGGTGGCGAAGCCGTGCTCACCTTTCCGTAGGTCGTACGGATAGAGCGCCCGCTTAGTCCTGCCCGTGCGAAGGAGGTCCCCTTCGGCTGGCGGGGTCCATGCCTCCAGCACCAGCGGAGCGTTCATATCAGTGAGCGCGTCGGCGGCGTGCGCGACATGCTCCTCATGGGCAGTGCGGGCGGCAGCCAGGTCGATCAGGCCGGTCAGGGACTGGAGCTTGGCCGCGGTCCGTACGGTCTGCGGCAGTTGCAGGCGGCGGGCGAGTGCGTCTTCGAGATACCGAACCGCGCGGCCGTCGGGGCTCTTGGTCACGTAGGTAGCGAAAAGTGCGCCCTGTTCGTCGAGGCGGGAGCGCTTGCGTGGCTCGGCGGCGGTGCCGACCTTGGTCGCTCCGTCGGCGAAGGTCGCTAGGTACAGCCAATGCGGCTGGGCCATGTAGCGGACGAGCGCCTCGGGGGCGTGGCCGCCCTGATGGAACTGGTGGGCGAAGCGGAAATCGTCCTGCCGAGCGCACCGGGCGCACTGCCCGCTCTGCTCCGCGGGCGCGCGGTGGGGGCAGGCAAGGGCCTCCACACGGACGGAGTGGGCGAACTGGTACCGACCCGTGCACCAACGGCCGGCGTCGGTCACTCGGAAGCCGAGGCGCTGGCCCATGAACTCGGCGTACGCCAGCGGCCCACCGGGGAGCGGAGCGAGCAGCAGCCGGGGATCGCTGGTCGCCCAGGTGACGCCGTGGCACACGTACTCGGCGGCTTCGAACAGAGGCACTGGCACGATGTGTTCCTCGTCGTGGGGTGAGCGTGGTTCAGATGGCGAGCTTGAGGCGGCCGGCAAGGGCGTCGGCGACGGTCTTGAACACGGTGTCGCGGTCCATGTCGGTGACGTCCAGGGACAGCCAGTTGCCGCGTTGTTCCTGTTCGTTCAGTTGGGCCAGGACGGTGTCCTGGTAGCGGATGAAGTCCTCGTCGCCGCTGCCGGAGTGGCCGGTTTCCAGCGAGGTGAACTCGCCCTTGCGCCGCAGGGCTTCGTGGGCGCCGATGCGCAGAAAGATCACAAGATCGGGTTCGGTGAGGTGGGCGAATACCTGCTCGGCAAGGTGGGTGGGGACGGCCGGGTTGACCGCGTAGCGCGCGAGGATCTTGTGGTGCGCGTTGTCGAGAATGACGTGGGTACCGGCGGCCAGCGCGGGCTGGATAACGAGCTTGTCCTGGAGGGAATACCAGGCAGCCAGCGCCAGCAGCCAGTAGTGGTCGCCGCAGGCCTGGGCGACCCGCACGTCGCGGCGGTAGACGAGTTCGTTGAGCCGGTCCAGATAGGCGGATAGATCAGGGTCCATGAGGACGTCGGTGGTGTGCTTGCCGACAAGGATGGCCGGGTGGCCGGCGTCGAGCAGGGCAAGGTGCAGGCGAGCGGCGAGAGTGGACTTGCCCGCCCCGTCGATGCCGGTAACCGTGATCTGCCGCCCGCGGGCGGCCCTGTGGGTGGCAGGGTGTGCTGCGACCGTCATGGTCGTATCCCTTCGTTTCAGATGAGGCGGGCTGCCAGCCGGTTCGTGAGGATGTCGCGAATGCGGCCGACCAAGAGGGCGCGCCGCTGGATGACGTCACCGTGACGTTCATTCGACAGGTCCGCGGGGTAGTGGCGGGCGAGGTTGTTGGAGATGACGTGGAGGTAGCCGAAGCCGATCCCCGCGTTGCGCGCAGCCGCCCCCATCGAGCCGATCTCGGGATCCACAAAGGCGTGCTCGGCGTGCCTGGCCAGCCAGTCGCGGTTCTCCAGCAGGATCGATGGGGAGGTCACGTGGAGGCCCGTGTGCACACCGGGCTGGGCGACGGCGAAGTCGCCGAAGAAGTCGTTCCACGTGACGAGCTCACCGTCGACGAGGCTGGCATTGCCGGTCGCGAGCATCGTGTTGGGCTCGATCTGGGGTGCCAGAGCGCCGACCTTGCCCACGTAGACAACGTCGCTGGCCCCGAGCTCGGCCAGTCGGTGGACCACGCGGCCGGCAACGTCGCCCCAGATACTGTGCCGAAAGCCGAGGTAGACCACACGACGGCCGTGCATCGTGGCCCGGTGCCAGGCATAGCCCGGCCCGCGCGTCCATACCGCGTCGGCAGGTGCCAGATGCTCCAGCGCCCAGCCGACGATGACCAGGTCGCCATCGAGCCCGAGGTTGAGCTGCTCGACGGCCGCGCGGCACAGAGCTGGGCCGGGCAGTTGGTAGGTGACGTTGTCAGTGGGACGACCGGTCATCGCGAGGTACGTCGCGATGATCAGCCCGTAGTGGTGGACGTAGTCGGTGCCGGGGAACGCCTTGACCAGCAGGTCTCGGCCGTCGGCCTCTGCCGTGGGGCGCTCCCAGTTGAAGAGCTTGCCGTCCTTCTCGTACCGGGAGATCTCCGCTCGGCGGTCATATCCGCCAATGACCCGGATGCTGTCCCAGGGCTGTTCCTGAATGAGGTGGTGGACCTTGATATGCAGGTAACGCAGCAGGCGGCCCGGGCTCATTGTGTGCCCGTCCACCTCGATCGGCGCCGCAGGCAGAACCGCACTGGTGCTGCTGGCGAGCATCTGGTCGGGCGCGAGGCTCATGAGCGAGCCTCCGGGATCCGCACACTGCTGCCCGCTGCCGATCGGACGACGGCGATGTTCCGCCGGATCAGGTCGAACCGCTCCTCCGGGATCGGCCCGAGGTGTTCGATGCGCGGAGTCTTGGGCTTCTCATACGGCCCGTCGAGGAGCATCGCGATGCCCAGCGCGCCGAGCACGACTGGGGCGGCGCCGTCGACGGAGGCAATCCACTCATGCTCGCGCTGTTCGACCAGCTCCAGATGTCCGGTTCGGCCGAGGCCCAGCAGCCGGTAGACGATCCGCTCGTCGACCATGCCACGGTCCTCCAGGTAGCGGGTGGCTGTCCACCGCGTACGGCACAGCTGCTCCTCGGGAGCAGGATGCCGGGAAGCGGGCAGTGCGATCGCGCCGACGTAGTCGCTGGAGACGAAGTGGTCGTAGCAGCGCAGCCACTCCTCGTCGTCCGCTGCGTGCAGTACTGCGCACAGGCGGAACTCATCGCTCATATCGCGGATCTCACGAGCGGCCTCGTCGCTGGCCTTGATAGTCGCGGCTCCGTCCCGCATGACGTCCGGAAGGATGATCTCGCGGGCGCCGACGGCGCAAGCAGCCGCAACCAGATCGGCGGCCGGCAGAGCGTGGCCGAGATCGAAGACGCCATTGTCGACGATGATCTCCGCGCCACGTTCGGCCTCCCGACGGAAGAACGCCCGATAGGTGGAGTCGGACAAGAGGCGCTGGGCGGCCACGTGGTGCACGCGGGCCGGCTCCTGGGCGACGAACATCTCCAAGTATTCGGGCGGCGCAATCACCGAAAAGTCGATGGTTTTGGCCATCACACCGCTCCCCGCTGCCCCGCGGTGATGGTGAGGAATTGCTGGGAGAGGACCGGATCGTGCTTGAAAAGGCCGCCGACCTGCAGGGTGGTGGTGCGGGCGGCTTCCATCCGCACCCCTCGCATACTCATGCACAAGTGGGTTCCGCGGACGGCGACCGCCACATCCTTGCCGCCGACCACGCGGGCGATCTCGTCGGCGACCTGCCGGGTGAACCGCTCCTGCACCTGAAGCCGTCCGGCGTAGTGCTGAGTGATCCGCCCGAACTTCGACAGCCCGATCACCTCACCGTCCGGCAGGTAACCGATCGCGACCTCCAGGTTCATGGGCAGCAGGTGATGCTCGCACAGGGACCACACGCTCATGCCGCTAACCACGACGAGCTGAGCGCTGAGGCGGGTCTCCGTGAAGGACGTGACCATGGCACAGGGCTCGGGCGTCAAGAATGAGCTCCACCAGGACGCGACCCGGGCCGGCGTGTCGATTAGGCCCTCCCGCTCGGGGTCCTCGCCCAGCGCGGCCAGTAGCTGGCCGATCAGCTCGGTGACGCGCTTGGTGTCGACTGGCCTCGGCGCTGCAGGGCCAGGCTGCGCCGGCACGGCCGCACTCTGACCCGGCGCGGAACCGTAGACGGCGTTCGTCATGGACGTCGCCTCGGTTGCAATGGTGGGGGAATTGAACATGGGGTGGGCGCTCATCGCTCCTCCACGTCGAAGCGAGCCCAGCTGTGCTCCGTCTCCCGGACCTGGACAGCGACCAGTCGGCCGGGGATGCCCGGCTCGACGTTCTGGATGAACCAGCCGGCCAAGAACTGAGCCAGACGCTCAGAAGTCGGCTCGACGGGCATGATCTCGTGCAGGTTGTGGTGGTCGAGTTCGGTGTCCAGGAACCTTCTGAACGGCGCGAGGTCCCCGAAGTCGGTGACGAAGCCTGGGCCTTCCAGGGCCGCCGCGGTGAGGATCACCTCGACCTCGTAGCTGTGCCCGTGCTGCCGCGAGCACTTGTGCTCCCGCGCAAGGCTAGGAAGCCGGTGTCCGGCCTCAAAGTCGAACAACCTGCCGATGGTGTGCTTGCCCGGTGGGAGCGATACCGAGCTGAAGTCCATGGACTCCCCCTGAACGTGAGTTTCGGCGATACGAGCGGCTGGGGACCGCAAGCCAGGTGAGCGGCTGGTTGTGGGTTCTCCGGAAATGACGTGAGAGCGCCCCTGACCTGCGGGTCTGTCGGAGAAGATTCACCCGCAAGGTCAGCGGCCTCGCTTGTCACCCCACAGCAGTACGTGAAGGCGTTGGGTCATCGACCAGCCGCGGGCGATTACGTCGTCGGCCAGCTCGCGGGCCCGGGAGATAACCGCGTCGGGGGTCGTGCCCTCCGGCATCACGTACACCGGAGTCAGCCTGTAGCGCTGCACCAGATCCTCGATCTCGTCCAGGTCCGACCTGTCGGTAGCGACAAACTTGAAGGCCGAGCGACCGCTTTCGGCCAGGGCGGTCAGCGCCTCAGGGACGATGCGCATGCTCTCCGGCATGCCGGCGTTCGACAGCTTGGGCGAGACGTTGAAGCGGACGCCGTCGAGGAGGATCTCGGAGAGCGGCGCGAAGGTGCCATTGGTCTCGAACTCCACCCGCCGACCGGCTTCGACCAGGCGGCGCACCAACGGGACGAGCTGCCTCTGCTGGATCAGTGGTTCCCCGCCGGTGATCACTACGAGTGGCGTATTCAGAAGCAGCAGTTCGTCCCCCACCTCGGTGGCGCTGCGCCGGGACGACTCGTTACGCAGGTCGTATCGGACGACGTCCCAGGTGTAGGGGGTATCGCATGGCATCCGTCCGCTACAGGTCAGGTTGCATCGAGAGAGGCGAAGGAAGGTTGCCCGCGTGCCGAGGCTGGGCCCTTCGCCCTGGAAGGTGGGGCCGAACAGTTCGGCGACGATCAGGCCGGTTTCCCGTACCGAGATGGCAGCGGTGCTTTGCTCGCTCATGGTTCTCCTGCTCCGTCTGCAGGTTCTGTAGGTCAAACGCGACTGCGCTGCTCGGCGGCTGCACAGTTCACACCCAAGTGGTGGGAAGGTCACGCCGAGGCAGGTAGCCGGACGGCAGGTGAGACGCCTGTGTCATTGGGCACCGCCGGTCAGGTCGAACACGGCCACGACGGCTTTTCCCCCTTCAACCGCCTGGACCATCCAGGCAGTCGCGAACTGCGCGACCAGGAACAGACCGCGACCGCCCTCGTTCTCGACGTTGCCAACCTGGTCCACGGTTGGAGCCGTGGGGATGGCACTGATGTCAGTTCCGCGATCGAGGACGCTCACTGTGACGCCTTGCTCGTAGATGTCCAGAGTCATCGAGACGACGCCGTAACCGTGCTGAAGGGCGTTGCCGACCAGTTCATCGGCCACGAGAACCGCGTCGTCGATCTGATCCATGCTGGTGCGGCCAGTTAGTGCCGTGCGCACCAACTGTCGGGCGACTGACTGAGGGGCGGTCATGCCGCTGAGGTCGAAGTCGACGCGGTCGACCAGTTCTCCCAAAACGCACTCACGGACCAACTCGGCGGTTGTGGGCGACACCCTCGTCTCCTCGCAGGAGAGACGCCCTTCGGCGGGGGACCGATGTCGGCCCGGGCTCTACCGTGACGCGCCGTGCATGGCAGCGATACGCCGAACCGTCGCCATTTCGTGGCCATCTCTGGGAGACAAGCTGGATACAGGGGTCTTTCGCTAACGTCGGGCGAGTGTCCGCCGACGCTCGTTCACCGAAGTCCGCCGATCGCCTTCGTGCCGACCTGGTCACCGCGCTCAGGGAGCACGGATCGATCCGCTCCCTCGAGGTCGCCGCGGCCTTTGAGAAGGTCCCGCGGGAAAGGTTCGCGCCGGAAGCGCCGCTCGACGCCGCCTACTCCGTCTGGGATGTCGTCGTCACCAAACGCGACCCTGACGGCAAGGCGACCAGTTCCATCAGCGCGCCCTGGCTGCAAGCCGAGATGCTGGAGGCCGCCCGGCTGACCCGCGGCACGCGAGTCCTGGAGATCGGCTCCGGCGGCTACAACGCCGCGCTCATCGCCGAAATTGTTGGCCCCGACGGCTTCGTGGTCACTGTGGACATCGATCCCTGGGTCACCGAGCGGGCGGCCCGCTTCCTGGCCGACACCGGATATCCACAGGTCAAGGTCGTTCTCGGCGACGCCGAGCACGCTGCCAACGAGTACGGCCCGTTCGACGCCATCCTCGTGACCGCCGGCGCCTGGGACTGCCCCTGGGGGAGGCTCCTCGCCCCGGAAGGCCGAATGGTGGTCCCCCTACGCTTCGCCACCATCACAAGGTCCATCACCTTCGTCCGCGACGGCGACCGGCTCCGAGGCCTGGACCCCACCGTGTGCGGGTTCATCCCCATGCAAGGGGCCGGGGCGTACAAGGACCAAGAAGCCGTCCTCGCCGATGGAGCCGTCAAGCTGACGATCGAAGGCGGCCCCGGCCTCGACGTCGACGCGCTCGGCTGGGCGCTGGTCGAACCTCGCACCGAGTTGTGGACCGGTGTCGAGGTCGGCAGAGGGGAGCCGTTCAACACTCTAAACTTGTGGCTGGCCACGGTCGAGGACAGGTTCGGCATGATCTGGCAGGACCCAGAACGTGACCGCGATCTCGTCCAGACCGCCGTACGCTGGTACTGCCCAGCTCTCATTACTCGCGACAGCTTCGCCTACCTCACCATTCGCAACGTTCATCGCCCCGATGAGACCGTGGCCGCGGGCTATGAGCTTGGGGTATACGGACATGGCTGCCGCGGCGCCGAACTCGCCCAGCAGCTCCGTGAGCAAATCAAGGTCTGGGATCGCGAGTGGCGCCACCACCACGAGCCGACCTTCAGCCTCTATCCTGCCGAGACCGCAGTGCCGAAACCGGAGGTAGGCCGAATCTTCCCCAAGCGGCACACCCAACTGGTCATGGCCTGGACCTAAGGTCTGCGGCCTGTATGACCCGCAGGGCCTGTGCGCTGGCTATGACGGATGCGGATGTGGCGTGGCTCATGCATCAGTTTCCTGTCCCTCGCGAGGTCAGGCCGATGCTTCTCGTGAGGCTTGCCATTCTAAACCGACAGCGCTCTGCGCCGACTCAAGTCGTGACCGTTCGGATGACCGATGACAGGCCAATGGGCAGCCGATTGAGAGTGGCTGACGGCAGGGTGACGAAATCCCAGGTCAGGGAGGTAAACCCCTAGCCACTCGGCGACCCGACTGACTGGCAACCGTCAGCTATCAGAGGGCCGGCGAGTCGATAGATGAATTATGTTTTTCCTGTTGAATCTCAGGATCGCTGAAGTGCGCATTTTTCAACGTCTTCTGTTTCTGGGACTCAATCTAATCCCGCCTTGATTTGGCTAGAATCTTATCTGCGGCCGGTTCTGTCGCCGATTCCCGGGCTTCTCCTCCGGAATGGAAACTCCTCGCCAGCTGGACATTCTTCGTCCGGTCGGCCCGTCATTAATCAAATACAGTAAAGAAACGCCGAATGTCGTTGAGCTGAGCGCCGTTCTGGGGTTGAATTGAACCGATCAAAGGCAGTAGGAGCGCGAAAAGCGTGCTCCTCACGAAGAGATCGGAGACGGAAGATGTCCAACGGGGCTCCCGGAAAGTGCGTTCCCGCCAACGTCCCCGGGGAGACGCTTACACCGGAAGACATGGCAAGGGTGACGCCGGAAGACTGGGCGGAAATCCGGCGGCTGGCACGCGGCTATTGCCGAACGGTCGACGCGACGCGATCTCGTAAGCGCATGGACGGAAGCGCCACAATAGTCAAGCAGGGACACGCCCCGTACGGTACCGATGACGTGTCGGATGACGTCACGCAGGATGCCCTTCTTCTCTTCGCTCAGCGGATCCGAGACATAATCGCTTCCTGCCGTATGGCTCCTGAAGGCACGGCAGAATCCCCCGCGTGGGTCTACGTCCGGCGCGATGGCGGCGAGATGGCAATCACGCGGACCACCCTGCAGAGGTGGGCGGTTCGCGATGCCGCCGCGCGGAACGGATACCGCATCGATGTTCCTCCGAGCGATGTCGACGCCACACCCGGCGCTCAACTCATGCGTGGATTGCCGCAGGCTGAGAACGTCACAGGGGCGGCCGTAGCTTTCTGCACTGCGCAGAACAGCGCCGTCATCTTCCGTCAGGCGTTCGGGGATGGTCAGGACTTCCCAACCATCACGGATGTGATGGAGGTAGCGGGTCAGGCCGATGATCTGGGCCGTGCGGGGGTCCTGAACAAGGTAGCTCAGAAGCGCTACGGGGGCGCGTACGGCTCTCGCCGGAACGTGATCCGGGTGCGGGATGCCGCACGCGCGGAGTGGCGCGAACTGTCGGAGCGTCTTGACGACGTCAGGAGCGCGATGGTGCACGGCGGAACCAACGGCGTAGAGGACTGACGCAACCCGTTGAGAGGGCCTCAGAGAGCGTTCTGAGGCCCTTTTCCATGCCCCCAGGATGCGCCGCACCCCGTTTCGGAGCCACGAAGTAGCCGGGCAAGTACGGACGCTTGGGCTGTTGTACGTCCCGTATTCAAGTGAGAGCGAAATCCGCCGGTGCGCGTCTGCCGCGTCCGGTGTGATGTTCGCTCTTACGGTGCTGTTCTGCGGCTTGGTTGCTGAGCCGTAGGACGGCAACAGGCCGGAGTTCCTGACCGTTCGCATAGTGCGCGGTGACGTTGGTAAAACGTCGCCGTGCGCGGACGGTCGGGCCGTTCCGGTCACCGTATTTAAGTGAGAACGAAATCCGCCGGTGCGCGTCTGACGCATCCGGCGCGATGTTCGTTCTCACATGTTGTTCTGTGGCTCACGTAGCCGTGCCACAGGGCGGCACGGGGGCCGGAACGGTCGGCCGTCGGTGCGGCGTGCGCGGCAATGCTGCGAAAATGTTGCCGCGCGCGGACGGTCGGGCCGTTCCGGCCCCCGTATTTAAGTGAGAGAAATTCGCGCCGCGAGAGCGCCGGACACGCCGGTATCCGCCATACGTGAACCGCCGTCCTGATTCCCGCATCCGCCGGACCGTACGACAGGCCGCCGGACAGGCGCCGCGAAAAGGGAGGCAATCGTATGGAGGTGAATTCCGCCGGCCCGCCGGGCTGGGCCGTGGGAGACCTGACGGTGTGCGGCGGGGGCCGCGTGATGCGCGTGGCCGCGTTGGGTGAGGTTCGCCCGGACATCGCGACTCTGGTTCCCGCCGCTGATCCCGGCGGTGGGCGTGAGTACGTGGTAACGGTGGCGCTCACGCCGATGCCCAAGGCGGCCGAGGTGATCACCTGTCTGGGCTGTCTGGCCAAGACTCATTTGTGGATCGACGCCACGCACACCAACCGGGCATCCGGCGCGTGTGTGCGGCTGATCCGCTGCTCACGCTGCTTCGTCGATGCCCTCGACTTCCGGGACTGCGAGATCCACGCGGTCAGCTCGACCGTACGACCGCATCACCTGAGCCGCCGTCGCTCGTATTGACGGCCGCCATTCCACCTTTCTGAACCTTTTGGAGTCGCCATGGCGATGACGCATGCCCTGACCCTGCCACCCGGGTGGATCATCAGCTCCCGGCTGGTGCCCGCGTGGCAGATCGACGCGGACCACCTGTTGGAAGTGGAGGCCGCCGGACGCACCGATGAGGGCCGGATCCGGTGGCGTTACCGGCTGTCTCGGCGTCGCCGCACGATCTTCGCCGCGTCCGACATCTGCTCGGGTGTCGGCGCGGTTCTGACGCCCGATGAGCTGCTCGATGCGGCCCGGACGGTCCTGCACTATCTCACCCTGCGACCGGGCGACACCGACGCCGACTATTTCGACTCCTACACCAGGGTTCAGCTGGAGTGGCGCGACCGGTACGCCGAGGAGCTGTCGATCTACGTCATGGACGAGTGGTGCGGCTACTGCGGCGGCGACCACCTCTCGCCCGGCTGCCCGTCTCGCGCCTGAAGCGGGGCATGGTCATGGGACGTTGGTTCGGGCTCTGGTCCGGCGGCAGCGGGTACGGCCCGCCGCAGCCGGATGACCTGGAGGAGTTCTCTTCCCTGGCCGATGCCCGGCGCACGCTAGCCGATCGGCACCGGTACGGCTATTGGCAGCGCTCGCACTTCGCGTTCATGCACCGCGAGGCCGCCGACGTGCTCACGCCATGCGTGGGTGACGACTGCGAAATCACGCTGTACGGCTCGCCCGACGGGCTCGACTACCCCGATCGGCGGATCTTCCTTGGGCCGCGCGGCGGCGTCCGCATCGAACGCTGCTGACTCCGCCTTTCTTCATTCCATCGCCCTCGGCTGACCGCGCCGGGGGTTTCTTTATGTTCAGGAGGACACTCATGACCTCTGGTCTGGATCACAGGGTACGCCTGAGCCGTCCGGCGGACTTCATCGCGATCGTGCCCTACATGCTGGGGTTCCACCCGCAGCGCAGCATCGTCGCGATGGCGTTCGAACCCAGCGCCGACCCTGACAGCGCGGCCCGAGGGTTGCGGTTCAGCATGCGGTTCGACCTGCCGGACAACTCCGAGGACACGCCCGGCCTGGCCCGGCGCTTCGCCGAGTTGCTCACCCGCAACGGCGCCGAGCGGGCGATGCTGATCGGGTACGGGCCCGGGTGGCACGTCACACCCGTGATGGACGCCGTACGCGGCTGCCTGTCGGATGCGGGGATCGACACGATCGACGCCTTGCGGGTGGAGGACGGCCGCTACTGGTCGTACCTGTGCCCCGATCCCGACTGCTGTTCTCCGGACGGCATGCCGTACGACGCGGGGACCAATCCGGCTGCGGCGGCGGCGGTGTTCGCCGGGTACGTCGCCCAGCCTGACCGCGCGGCACTGTCGGCCATGCTCGCCCCGGTGGGAGGGCAGGACCGGGAACAGGTGCGGGCCGCGACGCGCGAGGTCTGTGCTCAGGCGCGCAGTCTGCTCTCCGGTGGGGGCGATCATGACTGGTATCACGAGGGCCTCGACCACGTTGCCACCGCACTGGACCGTACCCAGGCCGGTCAGGAGCTCTCCGCCGACGAGGTCGCCTGGCTCGGCGTGCGGCTCAGTGCGATCTTCGTACGCGACGCGGCCATGACCTTGATCGGCCGATACGACGACGACACCCACATCAGGCTGTGGACCCAACTCACCCGCAGGGTGGAACCGGACTTCGCCGCCCCTCCGGCCGCGCTGCTGGCGTTCCTCGCGCTCCGCACCGGAGACGGGCCGCTGGCGCGCGTCGCCGTGGAACGGGCACTGTCAGCAGATCCCCGCTACAGCCTGGCAGGCCTGATCCGCACCGCCCTGGACTGCGGGCTGCCGCCGGAGGCAGCCGCCGGGATGGACTGCGCGGGCATGGCCGACGAGATCGCCGATAAAGCCGCCCAGTGCCCGGACGGGACCCGCCCGGTGCTGCCGGTGGGCTGGTGAACGGGATGGGCTACGCCTCCACCCGGGCGGTCGCCCTGATCGGCATCACCGCGCACGTGGTCGACGTCGAGGCCGATGCCGCACCAGGCGATGCGCAGGTGCATCTGGTTGGCCTGCCGGAGCTGTCGGTCTGGCCTGCCCGCGCCCGGATCCGGGCCGCGATCCTCAACAGCGCAGCGGCCTGGCCGGACGCGCGGATCACGGTGAGTGTGTCACCGGTGATCCCTGGCTACGCTGCGGCGGCCGATCTTGCGCTGGCCGTAGCGGTGCTGGCCGCCGCGGGTGTGATCCCGGCCCAGCGGATCATGGGGCGGGTGTTCCTTGGTGAGCTGGCGTTGGACGGCGGGATACGCCCGGTCAGAGGCGTCCTGCCGATGGTGGCTGCCGCTGTCCGGGCTGGAATCAGCAGAGTCGTCGTCCCCGCCGAATGCGCGCGGGAGGCGGCGCGGGTGCCCGGCGCCGTGGTGATGCCCGCAACCCGGCTGGCCGACGTCGTCGACCAGCTCCGGCACGGGGTACTCCGCGACCACCACGACCAGGAGCCGGAGCCGGAGCCTGCGCCGTCATCGTCATTCGCCGTCGACCTGGCCGACGTGCCCGGCAACCCGGCGGCCCGCCGCGCGCTGGAGGTCTGCGCGGCGGGCGGGCACCACCTGTTCCTGTCGGGCGACGGCCCGGCCACGATGCTCGCCGAACGCCTTCCGAGCATCCTGCCGCCGCTGAACCATGAGGCCGCCCGGGAGGTCGCCGAGATCTACTCGTTGGCCGGACACTCCGACCGGGCGCCCGGGTTCGCGCCTCCGCTGTCGGCGCCGCATCACACGTCCACGGCTGCAGCGATCTTCGGGAGTGTGGCGGGCAACCGCCCCGGTGCGGTCTCGCTCGCTCACCGCGGCGTGCTGCATCTGGCCGATGCGCCGGAGTTCGTGCGCCCGGTCCTGGACGGGCTGTGCCGGCCGCTGGACAGCGGACAGGTCCACCTCGCGGGGCTGGGCCGGAGTGCCCGTTACCCGGCGCGGTTCACCCTGGTTCTCGGCGCTCGCCCATGCCCCTGCCCAGAAGGGCGGGAAGAGTGTGCCTGCACACCGGAGGCCAGGCGCCGTTACCGGGCACGCCTCGCCCTGCTGCTGTCGCGGGTCGCCGTACGCGCGCCTGTCGAGTGGGGTGATTCCGGGGCGCGGGCGGGTGAGTCGAGTGCGGCGGTGGCCGCGCGGGTGCTCGCAGCGCGGGTACGGGCGGCTCACCGGCTGGCCGAGACACCGTGGCGGACCAACGCCGAGGTGCCCGCGTCAGACCTGCGCACGCGCTTTCCCGTCGCCCCGGAGGCCGCCGAACTGCTCCGATCGGAGGCCAACACCGGGCTCGTGACGGCCGACGGGCTTGCCTGGCTGCTGCGCGTGGCCTGGACACTGGCAGACCTACGCGGCGCCGACCGCCCGCAGCTCGACGACGCGGCGGGCGCCCTCGAGTTGTGGAAGGGGGCAGACGGCGATGGAGCCCGGTGACCGCGTCCTGGTTCGCCCCTTCTTCCATATTCCAGTGCGGCCGTGGTGGACGGAGTCTTACCAATCGCCCTTTTACTACCCGGCTACAGTGACCAAGGTCAACGAGCAGCGCGGACGCGCGCACGTGGAACTGGACGAGTCGCTCTACCCCACACCGTGGCAGGACCGCATCCAGCTCTTCCACATCAGCGACATCCACAGGTACGGCTGCCGCTGCCAAGAGTGCGCCAAGCCAGGCCGGGATATCTACCGATTCCGCGCCGACCAAGAACGCATGCGCAACGAAGAGTAGCCATAAAGCCATTCCCGATCGGCGGGCGCTGTCCCGATTCGGGGAATCAAATCCGCTAAACCTCTTACGCCTGCGCCGAATCAGATTGCAGCGCGTCAAGGCATTGGGGGCGGACGTTCGGGCCGTACCAGCCCCCGTATTTACATGTCAGCAATGAGCGTCTATTCGGTCGAAGTGATGACGCTCGATTGGCTCAATCTGCGCTCTGGGCGGGCCCGCTTTCACTCGTCAATCAATAACGCGAAAGGAGTCCGTGAGTGAACGAATGGGAGATTGAGGAACTGGTGATCGAGGTCGCCGAGCACCTGGACGGCTTCAGCCCTCTGGTGCGGCCCGGTCATCCGGCCTACCTGACGGGACCGGCTGGCGCCCGGCTCGTCGTGCATCCGATCTGGAATCAGCGGGGGCGGATCAGGGTGCTCGGTGTCTACCCCGGCGGCAGCAGAGGAACGCTTCCTGGCCTGCGGCGGCATGAGATCACGGTGACGGCGGCGCGAGGGGCGAAGTTCGTCGCGAAGAGGATCGAGCGCCGCCTACTGCCCGACTACCGGCGAGACCTGCTGGCCTGCCGTGAGCGACTGGCAAAGAGGGCGGCCGAGAACGGCACGCGGGCCGAGATCGTCGAAACCCTGGTCGAGCTGCTGCCGGAAGCCTCGCTCACTGAGAACGAGCGAGAGACCGTCGTCCGGTGGCGCCTGGACGGCGCTTCCGGCTCATTCACCGTGTACGGCGACACCACGAGCGCGATTGAGATTCGCGCGGCCGATCGTGAACTGACCGAACGCATCGCCTACGCCGTACAGCACCGCTCCACGTGACCTCGCCCGAGCTTCGGCGCTCACGCTGGACAGACGGGCAAATCCGGAAAGCTGACTTACCAACAGCATCGACAGCATCGAGGGCACCGGCTACGGCCGGTGCCTTTCTCATTTCCATCGAGGGGGAGAAGGAACATGTCCAAGGAGTCTCTAGAGTGGCTGAACGCCAACACCTTGATCGGCTTCACGGAGAGGCGTGGTACGGCTTGGCATTATCGGGCGAGCATGCAGGGCGAGGAGCCGAACCACTATCCAGGCCCGATTCCTGTGGACGACGTCAAGCGGCGGCTGTTCGGCTGGGAGGCGCTGAGCAGCCCGGTATATGTCGAAGACCCGCGAGGTGGGCTCGCCCAGGTGCCCGGACGGCAGGCCATCCTGCGCAGCGACAACGGCCACGTCATGGGCATCTTCTCCGACGGCTACGAGCCACATCCCTACGTCGAATGGCTGATCAACACCGTCGCCCGGCTCCTGGGCGCCGACCTGTCGATCGGCTCCGCCGGACTACTCAAGGGCGGAGCGGTCGCCTGGGTGTCGGTCGAGGTGCCCGAGAACGTCATCACGCCGGAAGGCGTCGAGTTCCGGCCCCACCTGTTCGGGGCGACGTCCTTTGACGGCTCGCTGGCCACGACGTTCAAGCGAGCGGTGACCAACATCGTCTGTGACAACACGATGGCTGCCGGCCTTGCCGAGCGCGGGCAGCAGGTGAAGATCAAGCACTCTCGGCATTCGAAGTTCCGGCTCGCCGAGGCCCGCGAGGCGCTGCACATCGTGTATGCACTGGCCGACGAATTCTCAACGGCGGTACGCGAACTGTGCCGCGTTGAGGTCACCGAGCGGCAGTGGCAGGCATTCCTGGACGCCCACGCACCGATGCCGCGAGAGCGAGGCCGCAGCCGCACCATGGCGGAAAGTAAGCGAGACGCCCTGGCCAAGCTCTGGAACCACGACCTCCGAGTGGCTCCGTGGCGTGGTACGGCCTGGGGCGTGGTCCAGGCGGTGAACACTTTCACGCACCACGAGCAGAACGTACGCGGCGCCGAGCGAGCTGAGCGAAACATGCTCCGCGCGGTGACGGGCGGCATCGACGATCTCGACCGCGGCACCCTCTGCACGCTGGCCGCCGTGCTGGATCAGCCGCTCGCCATAGCTGTCTGACATCACACTCACACGGCTCCCCGTCCCGCAAGGGGCGAGGAGCCGTACTCAACGGAAGGAGGTTGCGTGTTCCCCAAGCGCTCCCACATGCAAGGGCTGCCAACACCCAGCAAAGATCGTCGGAGCGTCGGCCAAAGCGGGCGCCGCAATCCACGCTCGCGTGAGAAACGGCTTCGGGAGACGGAGCAGCGAGCACTTCGCGCCCGCAGGGCACGTGGTGTGAGCCGTTTCGCAAACCTGCCATCACGGCGGACCAGATTGGCGCCCGCGTCTTCGAGGCGCTGGGGGCCACCAGCCGTCTGAGGTGCCACCGCAACGATAGAGCTTCTCCGGGATCTGCCCCTCGTACGACCGTTTCTGAAACCCTGGTGGACTGTCAACGCCGCGAGCGAGGGGGCCAGAGGCGACATGAACGAGGCGACCGCGCATCTGCTGTTCGACGTGGTGGAGCGTCTGGAGAAGAACATCGTGGCTCGTGAGTGCCCGGCGATCATCGCGCTTGAGGGCGCGCGGAAGCTGACTCTGAGCGATTACGACTACCTGCGCGACAGCTCGACTGCGGCGGCGTTCGAGGCCAGGGCAGCTGAGAAGGCGGCTGAGATCGACGCGGCTCGATGGGTGCTGGCGGTTCCGCAAGTGTGGGTGTTCAAGCCGCCGAGCACGATCGCAGTGCGAGCCGTCTCCAATCACCCTCTGCGGGAAGGTGAGCAAGAAGCCATCACGTGGATGAGCTTCGACCGAGGTGACGGCGTCGACTACGGGCGAGTCGCCTACGCGCGTCGCCCTAGCGGAGAGCCCGTCTTCGAGGAGCCAGAGATTTTCGAGGTTGGGATCCGGCCGAGGAGCGAGATGCCGGGCTTCCTGCTGTTGCAGCGATGTCTGGGAGAAGAGTGAGGGCCGGCTCGCGAAGAACCGGCCCTCCGACCAACTTCAACTCTGTGATCAAAGGCAGATTGAGATCGGTCATCGCGATTCTACGGCCTACCGCGTGTCATCACTGGGATTGGCTCGATGCCCCGCGGACGCCGTGGAAGTCACGTATGGTTCGCGTGCTTCATGTCCGGGATGACCTGGTTCACGACTATTTGAACCATCGATCGTGCTGATACTTGGATGCCTCGGGCCCGTCGAGCTCGTGCGTCGTATTGTTGAGCCGGACAAGGAACACTGCTCCTTTCGCCCCGGTCTTCGTCCTGGTTGTATATACCGGCCCTGAGGCCGGCGCGACGTCGATCCGGGCGACCGTGCGTTCGTCGATGGTGCCGAACGCGACAGTCACGTTGGCCGTCACGGCCTTCCCGAAGGTCTGAATCAGCAGCTGGGTCAGCCACTGCTCCCAGCCGTCGGTGTTTTTCTTGGAGAAGACGGTTAAATCCTCTTCCAGACCCAGCACCGACCCGTCGTCCTGAACACCGACGAGCAGAGTCCCCCCGTGACCGTTCATGAAGCCGGCGATCGTCTTGATCACCGCCCACTCCATCGCCCAGTCCTTCTGCCCGGTCTTCAGGTTCTTGCGGCCGGTCGACTTGAACTCGACGACCTTGCTCTCACCTGCCTTGATCAGCGACTGGATGCCGTGTGCCAGCGCGGCCCCGCCGCGTTGCCCGGCGAACGGGCTGCCCTGACCATCGCTGCGGTTCACCGGCCGGCCGGTCGCATCCTCGATCTGGCGGATCAGCCGTTCATAGCGCGCGTCAAAGACGGCGCTGAAGTCGTCCTGGCGAAGTGCGAGCGGGTCGATGTCGTGGCTGGTGAGGATCGCATCCAGGTCCTGCGGGTCCACCGGAACACCGGTCTCGATCGCGGCCAGATACTTGCTCGGCGCGCTCGCACCCATGTATCCCCAGGTCTTCCCGTCGATGGCGGTCTTGTTGACGATGCAGTTGGCATACGCGCTTTCAATGCCGTTCGCTGCGCACCACTTCTGCGGGAAGATGTGGCGGATGTCGATCGCGTCGGCCGCGTACGCCTTCGCATCGATCGTCTCACCGGTATGGAAGTCGCGACCGCCCCGCTTCATCATGAGTGCGTAGAGACCCTTGTAGGCAGCACTGTTGCGGGTGCGCAACCCCAGCAGTCGTTCAGCCTGGAACTGTGACTCGCGGACCGTGCGCGGTTCCTCGCCGTCGTCCTGAATCCACGCGAGCACGTCCTGCAGGTCGTTGGCGAAGCGGGTGTCAGTGGTGCCGCCGTACAACTCACCGAACACCCCACACCAGTACCACTGACGTAACCTTGCGATCGGCTTCGGCGTGAACGCGGCTTCGCCAAGCAACGTGAGGATCGCCGTCAAGGGAACGAGCTGGGTGCTGTACGGGAGGTCGCGGGCCCGGAAGATGCGCTCACCGTGGAGGAACCGCACCACCCCCTGCAGCGCCTTGGTGACGGCACCGGCCCAGCGGCGGTACTCGCTCAGCGGAAGCGACAGCATGTCCCTGCGCTTGGCCGACACCGCCGGGACGCGGTCACCGCGAACACGTTCGCGAGTACGCTCCTCCCAGCGGCTACGAGTCCAGAGCAGCGTGACGATCTGCAAGAAGGTCGTGGCGTCCAGATCTGCGAGCAGCGGCTCGTCCACCCAGGTCGCCTGCCGGCTCTCCCAGTCGTCGCGCAACCGGAAGTTTTCCGCGGCGTACGTAGCCGTTAGCAGCTCAAAGACCGTCAGCTCGACGCCGCCGGTGTTCACCTTCTCGAAGACCTGGCAGACGGCCTCCTTGGTCGTCTTCTGATGAAGCGCGATCCGCGGAACGCTGTAATGGAGGAACGGCAGGATCAGCGCCTCCTGGAATCTCTTCCAGATCATCACCTGCTCCTGCGGTGGTCCCGCCATCAAATAGGCGACCTGCCAGTCGGTGGTGGCAGCCGAGTCGAGCACGATGTCGAGCGGAAAGAGGCCGGCCTTGCCGGCCCGCACCTGCATCTCGGTCGTGGAGGCGTCGAGTACGACGTCGCCGCGGGCGTTCACCCGTCGCTTGTCAACTGGTAGCGACAGTATGGCGTCATTTCGGTCTGCGTCCGGGTCGATGCATGCATCGATGTCGGCGAAGTACCAACGCTCGATGTCATTCTTCCGGTTATCCCTGGTCGGGACCGGTGCTCCGGACCGGAGCGCCAGGTAGAGCGAGGTCGTGCGCTGCTGTCCGTCGAGCAACAGGTACTTCGGTTCGCTCATCGCCGCCGAACTCGGGACTCCCTCGAGTGGCCGAGGCTGGAATCGCACGTCAGCGTTCCCCGTCTCCAGCGTCATCACGGTGCCGATCGGGAACGAGCGAGAGACCGAGGCCAGCAGACTCACGATGTGGTCGTCGTCCCAGACCCACCCGCGTTGGAAATCGGGTAACTGCAGTACACCCTGGTGTGCTTGATTGAGTAGGTCCGCCAGCGGAATGTCGCCACTTTCGAACGTCTTCACTAGCCCAATTCCTCCCCACAGACACGCTCTCGCGACAGGGTAGACGAAAGCGCCCAGGCGGACGCCACGATTAATACCTCCGGAGGAGCCAGTGCGCACGCACACTGCTTCAGAGACAACCGCTGATGCCATTCACATGCAGCTGACCGGACGTCTGCTGTTGCAAAGCGGCATACCGTCTGAGTCGGAAGAAACGGTCATACCTGCGAAAACTCACGTCACGCGGGCCTGACAGCTCCAGCGAATTCTCGCTCCCGGCTCGGTACGCCTGCCCAGGTGTCGACGCGCACGGTGCTGCCGGTGAACGGCGCGTGGACTATGCGGGTGCCGTCGATCGCGATGCCGACATGGTGGATCGTCGCGGGATTGGCCGGATTGGAGGCGAAGAAGATCAGATCTCCTGGTCTTATCTGGCTTCTGGGCACGTGGACTCCGGCGTTCCACTGCGCGGAGGTGTCGCCGCCGATCCGGGCCCCGGCTCTCGACCAGGCGTATTCGGCCAGGCCGGAGCAGTCGAACCCTCGCGTTCCGGCACCGCGACCAATGCCGAAGCTCGGCCCGGCCGGTCCGCCGCCTCCCCAGGAGTACGGGGTGCCGCGCATGCGCAACGCCGCCTGAACGGCGATTATCCCGCGCTCCGCTCCAGCCCGTGCCTCTGCCGGGATCTCTCCGGGCGATAGTTCCGCGCACAGTCCGGCGGCCGCGGGCGGTGTTTCTCGGGGCTGCGTCGATCTCAGCTCGGACGCTGGGGGGCTGGGGTAGTTACAGACCGCGCTGGCCGAGATGGCCGCATACCGCGCGCCTCCTGCCAGTCCTATTAGGAGGGCAATCCCTGCCACGAGGCTGGCGCCTGCAGCGAGGATCTTCGCCAATGCGGCTTCTTCGATCAAAGGCGCTCCGCTGCGGGCTGAGGCCAGTGCTCAGCGAGTTCGGCCAGGCGCAAGCGTGCTTCTCGGCGGTTATGGGGCAGCCAGATGGGGCCCTGCGGATCAGCCCCGGCGACGGCCGTCGCGCACGGCACCGCGGTTTGAGCCGCGCGGAGCTGGAGTCGGCCATGAAGGCTGGTCTCCCTTCGCCTGGAGGCGGTCAGGAACAGGACGGGGGTTGTGATTCCGGTGGCCGTCGCCAGTGCGGCGTAACCGTGCAGCTTGGCCAGCACCCGGTCGAGGGTCTCGGTGCCAGTGTCGTACTCGAGAAAGAAATCGACGGTGCGGCCGTTCTCGGTCCACCTACCGTAGGCGTCGGGGCGGACGTGCTTGCCCCACTGGGCGGCACAGCGCGCCTCTGGCCACCAGATGTCCAGGCGGCACCCGTGCGCCTGACGGGCGGCGCCGTACAGGCGGGCGAAGACGTCGTTGACGCCGACAGTGTGGGCGAGGCGCTGGCTGTAGGCCACGGCAAGGGCGCGGTCGCGGCGGTAGCCGAACTCGCTCAGGTCGACGCCGTCCTCAGTGGCGAGTACGGCGGCGCCGGGTTCGCCGAGCACGTAGTGCCAGGGGGCGGAACCGACGGGTGGCTTGGGCCGGAAACGGTCGAGTACGCCGATGCGGTGCAGCCTGACCAGGCGGTGCCGTGCGGTGATCGGGTTGTCGAAAGCGATGTGGGTGATCTGGTGGCCGGTCAGGACCTTGTGGGTCCAGACCAGGCGCAGCAGGTGCCGGTCGCGGCTGGTCAGCTGGGTGGCGAGCGAGGCCAGCACGCCGGGAGTGTAGTGCTCGTTCACGTGTTCTCTCCGTTTCTGGGCTGCTGTCGTGGGTCGTCGTGCGGAAGCACTTCGGGCTGGGCGGGGGTCCGGCCGTGGGCTTTGGCGGCGGCGGCGCGGACGCGTCGCGCCAGGTCCGGGTCGGGGGCGGGCAGCGGTCGCGTGCGCAAGGTGAAAGGTGGAGTCTCGGCAGAGCGGACGACCAGGCGGGCGGCAGCCTGGAAGGCGCCGAGGTTGGCGAGGTCATGCCGGGACAGGTACGGGCTGAAGTGGTGCTCGACCTCGCGGGCATCCTCGGGCGAGAGCGAGAAGTAGATCTTGTTACGGGCATCGGAGCTGATCGCCTGGCACAGGTCCCGGGGGAGCTGGGCCAGATGCTGGTGGGCGAGCACCATCGACAGCCGGTAGGCGCGGGCCTCGGCGAGCATGTCCGACAGGGCGTGCGGGAGGTTCAGGAAGTTCTGCGTCTCGTCCACGTACAGCGCGGACGGCGCGCGGCTGCGGCCGAGCCGGGCGCGGTGGGAGGCGGCCTGCCAGACCTGGGCCAGCAGAAGCGAGCCGAGCAGGCGGGCGGTGTCGTCGCCGAGCACGCCTTTGGGCAGCCGGGCGAGCAGGATCTTGCCGTCCAGGACGTCGCCGACGTCGAAGGTGGACTGGGCCGAGCCGAGGATGTCCCGGACGAAAGGACGGAGCAGGAACGCCCGCAGCTTGTTCATGATGGGCGCGGTGACGTGTGCCTGGGCCTGCTCGGACAAGCGCTCGTACCAGTTCCAGAACCCCAGCAGGAAGGGGTCGTTGAGGCGTTCGGTGAGCTGCTTGCGGTAGAGGGGATCGCTGAGCAGCGCTGGGATGTCGGCGAGAGTCCCACCGTTGCGGGAGAGGGTGAGGGCGCAGCCGCGCAGGATGTCGTCGCTGCGTGGGCCCCAGGAATCGGCGTAGATCTTGTGGAAGATGCCGACGAGGTTGTCCACGAGGGTTTCCAGGTCCGGGCCGCTCAGCACGTTGAGTGCTGGCCGGGGCTGGCGGTCGTCCGGGTCGATCAGGGCAATGCGCTCGCCTGCTTCTTCGGGGATGAGACCGAGCAGGTCGGCGACGAGGTCGCCCTTCGCGTCGACGACGGCGACGCCGCGCCCGGCCTGGATGTCGGAAAGGATCATCTGGGCCAGCAGCGTGCTCTTGCCTGTGCCGTTCGGGCCGAGGACGTGCACGTGGTGGCAGGAATCGATCACACGCAGAGCGACCGGCCGCTCGTGACCGGCGTCGGCCAGGCCGAGCACCTTCCCGTTCTGGGCGACCTGCGGTGAAGGAGCCACCGTGTTCGCTCCGGCTCGTTGCAGCCCGGGTACGGCAGGGTCCATTGGCAGATGCGCGAGTGCTGCCAGCTCGGAGACCGACAGGAGGTAGCCGCGTCTGAGTCGACGGGAGGCGAGATGGCGAGCGGGGAGCGGCAGGCGGCGCCGCTCCAGGTGATTGTGTCCGGAGAACAGAGCGGACGCCGAAGCGATCGCATGCGCGCGACCTTTGACGATCTTGCGGCGTGCCTTGCGCGCTGCCCGGTCCTTGCCTTCGTCGCCTTGGACGGCGTAGCGGACGGCGACCTCGTATCGGGGTTGTAGGGCCTTGTCCCTCATGGCGCGGGCCTCGGCGTACTGCTCCAGACGGGCAGCGTGATCCTGCAACCCGTGGTTCGGCTGGTGGTGAGCGCGAGCCGGGCCCGGCGCGAAGAGGTCGAGTCCGGCTCGCAGTAGGAAGACGGGAATGCCGCCGGCACCGCCGGAAAGACGGCGACCGGTGGCGGGCCTGGCGAGGATCTGTACGGCGGCGTGCTGCCAGCCAGGCATGCCCACCGCGGCTCCGAGGAGGGCGCGGAGAGGGTCGTGATCATGGTCGTGCCGGAGCGGCAGCCGCTCACTGCGTGCGATCACCAGGTGCCCGCCCGTGGCCTGCCCGCTGAGCGGTATCGGCGGAGCGGCCTCCACGACTGTGGTGCGGGCGGACGGCCAGGCGGCTTCGATCGCGTGGTCCACCAGGTGCTGAGGGACTCTGCCGGGGACCCACATCCGGATCTGGACTCCGCCGGTGCCGAAGACGTACTCGAAGGCCAGATGCGGCTGGCCGAACAGGATGCGCTTCCAGGCCGGGCGCAGCAGTCCGAGTAGGTTGCCCCACAGTGCCTCGGCACCCGCCATGTCCGCCGTGGGCGGGGCGAAGATCTCCACGCATCGTGCGCCGTTCGTCGCGGCGCGGTGGCGGAGCCGTACGACCAGGACGTGGAGCAGTTCGAGGACGATCGCGGCGACCGAGAGCGCGAGAGCGAGCTGCCAGACGCGGCCGTTTACCCAGGCCAGCAGCCAATCGATGAAGGCTTCGGGATCGTACAGCGGACCCTGAATCATCGTCTTCACAGGTCGTCCTCCGCGTACTCGGCGAGTTCCTGAGGGGAGGAGGTGACCAGGCGGTGTTCCTGCTCGCTGGCCAGGACCTGGAAGGCCACGCGGGACGCGCCGGAGTTCGCTGCCAGCAGGCCGAAGCCGCGCTCGGCGGAGAGCAGGAGGTGGCGTTCGCCGTCGGACAGGCCGAAGGCGTCGCTGACCGCGTCGATGGCCTGGGGAGCCTGCCGAAGCAGAATCTGGGTGGCGGAGTTGGCGATGATCGCCTGTCCGATGTCGGAGCCGAGCAGGTCGGCAGCGTCCTGGGTGACCACCGACAGCCCGGCCCAGTGTTTGCGGGCCGCCTTCGCCATCCGAAGCAGGAACTTGGCGCCCTCGGGGTCCTTCATGAGCAGCCATGCCTCGTCGACCACGACGAGGCGCGGGCGACGGTTGCGCGGGTCGGAGACCCTTCGCCAAACGGCGTCCAAGGTGAGCAGGGTGCCGACGGCCTTGAGCTCCTCGGGCAGGTCCCGGAGGGAGAAGACGACGAGGTGGGAGTCGGGCTGGGTGGTGGTGTGTCCGTCGAAGAGCTGGCGGTGGCTGCCGGTCACGTACGGCGCGAGGCCTGCCGCTATCCCGGCGGCCTTGGGGTCGTCGTCTCTGGTAAGCGCGTTTGCCAGATCGCTCATGAGGGGCGGGCGCTTCTTCCATGTGCGCTGGTCGAAGGTGATCCCGGCCTGCTTGTAGGTGGCGAGGATCGCCCGATCGAGTGCCGCCTTACCGGCGTGGTCCAGCGGCCCGCCGAGCATGACCGCGACCAGCGTGTGCAGGAAAAGCGACCGCCGGGTCAGCGGGTCCCCGTCCCGCCACCCCTCAAGGGGCAGGTCGAACGGGTTGAGCCGGACGTTCGGCGCGCCCAGGTGGAGGTAGGCACCACCGACGGCCGTACACAGGCGGGCGTATTCGTCTTCGGGGTCGATGACCGCGACCTCGACCCCGGCGTAGAGGGATCGCAGCGCTTCCAGCTTGGCCAGATAAGACTTCCCGGCTCCGCTGCTGGCGACGATGGCCGAGTTGTGGTTGGGCTGGGCGAATCGGTCCCAGGCAACCAGGGACGGGCTGGCAGCGTTGGCGCCGTACAGGACGGCGGTCGGTCCCAGTTCGGTGGTCAGGTCCGGGCTGGTGAACGGGAACGCCGCCGCGAGCGCCGGGGTGTCGAAGGTACGGCTGATGGCCAGGTTGTCGAAGGCCAGCGGCAGCGAGGACACCCAGCCCTGAAGCTGTCGGAAGGCGACCTGCCGGGCATCCAGCAACAGCGACGCGGCCAGTGCGCGTACCTGGGCGCACGCCTCGTCCAACTCATCCTGGGTGGCGGCGTGGACGGTGAGATAGATCGAGACGCGGAACAACTTGGCCTGACCGCGCGCGATGCGGGAGGCGAGATCCTGAGCGTCTTCTGCCGCGACCTCCGCTCCGGGATCCAGAAGCCGGCCGTGCTGCTGGTCGCTGCGCAGCCCGGATTCCAGACGCGCGAGCTGCTTGCGCAGCCGGTCGGCGGCGACCTGGGACGGGACCGGATCGACATGAAGCGACACGTCCAGGCGACAGGGATAGGTCAGCAATGGCTCCAGCCAGCCGGGTGTGACCTCCCGCGGGTATCCGCTGATGGCCAGGGTGGCGCACAGACCGCCGCTTACTCGAAGGTCCCGCGGCCGGACCTGGATCGCGTCCGGCCCGAACCTGGTGGCGAGGGCCGTGCGCTTGTGCGGGAACAGCTTCACTGGTGTCCTCCTGTCGTGATGACCTCGTCCGGGGTCGCGAGTTGGTCGGTGGGTAGCGGGCCGGCGGGGTCGAAGCAGGAGGCGAGCAACGCCCGTGTGGCCGGGGCGTCCAGCGGGCGGACGGTGAGTCCGCAGCCCGCCAGCAATCGGGCGGCCTCCTCCAGGCGGCGCAGCGCCCGGGCCGATGCCGCGTCCCGGCCGCCCGCTTCGGCGCAGGGCTCCCGGACGACCAGCAGGACTTGACGGCGCAGCAGGTCGTGCCTGGCCGAAAGGCCGGTGAGGAAGGCCGTGTGCTCGTGTGCGGCGGCCGTCAGCGCGGGATGAGGAAGCGCGCGAGCGTTGTCCACCAAGCTGTTGATCGTCTCGCTGAGGTCCACCGGCGCGGCACGAATGAGGATCTGGACCGGGCCGGACAGTGAGTTGAGCCAGCGGCCGAAACCCGAGACGAGGGCGTCCTGCTCGTCCGATGTCCGAAGGGCGAAGCTGATCGTGGACACCTCCGCCATGGCGGCAACTCCGTCTGGCCCGAGATCGATGAGCCCGTCATCGGCCACCCCTCGCGCGGGAAGGCGCAGCGGTGCTGGCCGGGGAACGGACCTGGCGGCTATCCAGGCGGGAGCCGAAGGAATGCTCTCCGATGCGGAGACCAGATCCTTCCGAGAACGCTGGTGGCGGAGCGCGGCCAGCACGTATCGGTCGAGACTCACACCGTCACGCCGTCCGACCGCCAGCAGGATGCCGGTCAGCGCGATCGGTAGGGCCCCGACGCCGTACATCACCAGAGGCACGTGCTCTCCGAGGAGCATGTAGGCGGCGTACAGCAGGCCCGCGGAGCCGCCGAGGATGGCCACCTGACGGGCGGTGAAGCCGCCGACGATCCGGTCCTCCTGGTCCACATCGGCGGGGATGCGTACCGGCTGCACCCAGCTCATCGGTTGTCACCACCCCCGGACGGGCGGCCATGCCGCTGCGGCCCACGACGGCCAGGGTTCTGGGGGCGGTCGAATCCGCCGGGAGCCGACGCACCGGGTGCTTGGACTGGCCGCCCAGAGGCTGATGGAGTGGATTGGGTGCGGAGCCAGTACATCTGCACCAGCCCTGCCGGGCCGTTGGCGTAGTAGGTGTCGCGCGGGTAGCCGTACACCGGCGTGGTGGGGGGAATCGGGACCGATGGCCGCAGCGGCGTCCGGTACTTGCCCTGACCAGGCGGACCGGACAGGGCATGCTTGACCGGACCGGGCTGCCAGTTGCCAGGATTGCCGGGACGGCGAGCCACCCCGGGCGCGTGGTGGGCCTGGCCGGCACCGCCCCTGGCCACGGAGGCGGTGGTCGCTGTGGTGGCGGCAGCCGTACCGGCGGGACCTGCGGCGAGCGCGGGCAGCGCCCTGCTCGCCATCGCGAAGGTCGCACCCTTGGCCCTGCCTGAACCCCTGCCGCCACGTGCACCTCTGCCGAGGTGCAGAGCGTTCATGACCGGAGAGGTGAGCTTGTAGGCCAAGGCGTACTTGACGATCCGCGTGACCGTTGAGCCGCGGCCGGCGGTTTGGGCGAACACGCGCCGGGAAACCCAGCCCGGAACGCGTACCAGGATGATCAACAGGCACAGGACGAGGACCAGGTTGACGAGCTGCCCGGTCGGCATGAGCCCGAGCAGGAGACGGCCGTCCTGGTTGAAGAAGATCCGTACCGCCATGACCAGCGTGAGCGACTGGGCGACCTGCACGATCAACAGCCCGGTGAAGGCTCGCCACCAGAACCGGGCCAGCCCGTCGGTGTACGGCAGCGCGAGGCAGGCCAGGGCGAGCGGCGCGGCGACCACCAGCAGCACTATCAGCGCGGCCCGCATGACGAACGCGATCAGCAACAGGATCAGCAAAATGACTGCGACCAGCGCGAGCAGAATGTAAAAGATCTCCTGCTGGCCGGGGACGACAACCAGGAGGCGCAGGGTCGCCGCAGCGCGCCTCTCATCGAAGTCCTGGCCGAGCAGCGCGTGTGACAGGGTGTTGGCAAGTTCGATGGCCTTGCCGCAGATGCCGAAGCTGACGTTGACGGCCAAGACCGCGACGAACAGGCGCGGCAGGACCTCTTTGACCGCGTATCGGGTCTGGACCGTCTCATGCCCCATCGCGGCGATCGCACCGATCGTGGCCAGCAGGACGAATCCGGTGTTCGCGATGGCCGCGGTCGCTTTCCACAGGTCGAAGACCCTGCCGTTGCCGGACACGTCCGGGGTCGCCAGCAGTGTCGCGGCTAGCACGTCCAGCAGCGGTTTGATCGCGAGCGCGACCAGATTGGCGAACCAGGAATTGATCTGGCCGTTGACCCAGTCGCCGATGCCGAATCCGAATCCGGGACTGTCGACCGGGATGTCGACTGGTCCGGGCAGCGACGGTGAGGGCGAAGGAGACGGCACTGGAGTGGCGCTCGCGGTTGCCGCCATGGCGGCAACCGACACCGTGACGACGGCCGCCGTGATGACCAGTAGCACGGCCATGCGTGGCAATGAGAGGCGAACGACTGCCGCACCGGCAACGGGCCGAGAAATCGTGGCAGCGCGGAACGAGGCGTCGGGCCGACTGACGTTGGCTGAGCCGGTGACCCTGGGTCGGGACGAGGAAGCCATCGCTCTCACCCCACGACGCGCTTGAGGATGCTCACGAAGAGCGGAGCCAGCACGGCCAGCGCGTAGCCGAAGGCTGCCGCCTTCAACGCCGCTTTGGCCTTCTGGACCTCGCCGGGATCACCGCCGGCGACGAGGTAGCGAAGCCCGCCGATGGTCAGCATCAGCGTGGCCAGCGTCGCCAGCAGGCCGATCAGCCAGTTGCGTAGGTTCGTGAAGACCGCATTGAGATCCGACGGAGCGGCGGCGACCGGGGAAGCCGCGAAGGCGGCGGTTGCCACTGCGGCAATAACGAGGATGGCGATTGCCGCAGTGGCCAGGCCCCAGGCGGCGATCCCCCGCGAGGATGGTCTCCTGCGGCAGGGACGGCTGCCGCTGGTGTGCCGTACCGGGTGCCGCTGCCGGGCGGCCCGGTGACAGCGGGCCACGACTGAGGGGTGGTTGGGAGAGAACCGCGCGGAGCCAGGGGTTGTGTCCCTGCCTCCCTTCGGGTCGGTTGCTGTGTGCGCATCCGGAGTTCCCTGGCTCCGCGCGGAAGCCGAGTGCGCTTCTCCTGGGATCGGAGAAGTGGTCAGGGGAAAGGTGGCGGGGTCGGATTCCTCCCGCCGCAGGACGTTGATCAGTGGCACCTCCCGGCGGTTCTGCTGCCCGCTGACCGGGCCGCGGTCCCTCAGCGGCACGTCCTCAAGCCGCGTTAGGCTGATCAACTCGGCGTCGAGCTCGCTGAGTACGCCTTGGGCCACTGCGTCGATCAGAACAAGATCGGGGTGGTACCAGGGACGCGGGGGAGGCATCGGCTTGCTGGCCGCACAGCGGTGCTTGGCCGTGGCCTCGATGTGACGGCGGGTGCGCTCACCCGCGAAGCGGGCCGCCTCGCACAGCCGAGCACGGATGTGGGGCAGGCCGGTGTCCACACGGTGCAGGGCCCGTAGGAAGCCCGCCATGATCGCGATGTCGACGTCCACCGGGTCCCCGCGGACCAGGTCGCGGGTCAGCGATATCGCAATCGTGCGCAGGGCCGGCAAGGCCATGCCGACGGCCGCGACCGTCCAGGTCGAACTGGCCAGGCGGGAGCGTGCGACCAGCTCCCGCCAGACGGCATCCCGCGCTTCGTCAGTGACGGTCCGGCTGGTGAGCAGCACGCGCAGCTCCCGAAGGCAGACCGCTCCCCGGGGCAGACCGGGGGCGAGTGCCGTGCAGTCCAGTGACAGGGCGCCCGGGCCGGTCGTCAGCAACCGGAATGACGTCTCCGCGGTGTCCAATGGTGATTCGGTGAGGCGATGCGCGCTCATGTCGTGCTCCGGGTCGAGAAGGAGTTCGTGGTCTCGAAACCGGTGTACGCGCCGCCTCAGAAACGGCTCAGAGAAAAGCCGGGTAGTCGCTCAGGAATTTCTCAGAGCCTCGGCATTCTGAGTAGCTCGACGGCTTCTGCGAGCGACCTTCTGAGCTTAGCCGCCCGGCTTCTGAGCAGACTCTGAGCCTGCTGCTTGCCTGGTAGCACGCCACCGGAGCCGTGCTCACGGCCTCGGCGGCCCGCATCCGGAAAACGTGTCGCGACAGATCAATGGAGAAAAGTTATGGCATCCAGAAGAACGCCGGCAGCGGCGGCCTAGCCACAACGGAAAAGCCGCGCCTGCTGATTTCGCCGGTCGCGGTTCAAACCGCGAGGGCGTTCACCGCCTGGACGCACCGCTACCTCGCCCCGCCAGCCGCAGCGGAGTTCGTCATCGGTGTCCAGACCAGCGACACAACCCTGGTCGGCGTCGCATTCCTCGACAGGCCCGCTTTCTGGGCCTTCGACGACGGCAGCACGGCCGAGGTCGTCTGCCTGTCCACTGACGGCACGCCCAACGCCTGCTCGGCCCTGCTGGGTGCCGCTTGGCGGGCCGCGCAGGCTGAGGGCTACCGGCGCCTGATCGCCTACACCCGTGTCGACGAGCCCGGCACCAGCCTGTGCGCGGCCGGCTTCCGGCTGGTCCCCAGCCCACTCGGATGGGACACCAGCCGTACCGACGAGGGCGCCCGCGTCCTGTGGGAGATCCGGGTCGCCGGAGGTCGCGCATGAGGAAACTGCGCGAGCCGTACTGGAGCGACGAGTACGCGGCGATCTACCACGGGGACGCGCGTGCGGTGCTGGCCGAGATGGATGAGGGCTCGGTGGACTGCATCGTCACGAGTCCGCCGTACTGGGGCCTCCGGAACTACTGCGAGGGCCAGTACGGGCAGGAGCCCACGCCGGAGGCGTACGTGGAGAACCTTCGGGTCACCTTCGCTGAGGCCCGAAGGGTGCTCGCCGACGACGGCACCTGCTGGCTGAACCTCGGGGACTGCTACGCGGCCAACTCCGACGGCTGGGCCCGCGGCAAGGACTACAACCCGCGCCAGCCGGAGGTGCGGCCCAAAGCGCGGCTGGCCGTGCCGCCGAAAAACCTGCTCGGCATGCCGTGGCGGGTCGCCTTCGCCCTGCAGGAGGACGGCTGGATCCTCCGCAACGCCATCGTCTGGCAGAAGCCCAATGCGATGCCGCAGTCCGTCCGGGACCGGATGTCCAACCGGTACGAGCTGATCTTCCTGCTCGTCAAACAGCAGCGGTACTGGTTCGACCTCGACCCGGTCCGTCAGCCCTACACCGGCGATCGCCCGATTTCCAGGCGGGCACGAGCCGGGGGCAACAAGCCGAACAGCATCACGACGGCCTGGCCTCCGAGCGGCAAGTACGGGGAGGACTCGGCTGGCCCGCGCCACGGGACGGCGATGCGGCCCACGGGTGAGCGGCATGCCGCCGCGCACCCGAACGGCAGGAACCCAGGGGACGTGTGGTCGATTCCCACCCGGCCACTGCGGGCGGCGCACTTCGCGGCGTTCCCCATTGACATCCCGCTGACGGCGATTGCCGCCGGCTGCCGCCCCGGCGGCACCGTCCTGGACCCGTTCACCGGCAGCGGCACCACCGGCATCGCCGCGCGGCAAATTGGGCGGTGGTTCGTCGGCATCGAGCTCAATACCGACTACTGCGAACTCGCCCGAACTCGGCTCCTCGTCACTCAAGACGAAGGCACTCCCGGCAGGAGGAGAAGGTGACCGGGCAGCCACAAAGGGCCTGCTCACAGCCTCCCGAACCAGCCTCAGCGGCGTACCCTGCAGGGCCCGGAAGGGCGAGTCGGGCAGCCGGTCCTCTGATTACTGTGGATGAAGAGCCTCGCTCGGCAGCAGAGGGTTCATCTGCACGGTCAGGGACGGCAGAGCCGCAGCCACTGACGATCGAATATCAGGTCGTCACGCTTGCCGGGGAGCAGGGAAGAGGACTGCGGGCCACCCAGGCGCGTGCCATCTACAAGATCCTGCTCTGGATGACCGCTGAGGATGCAAGGGGGTAAGGCTGGTGGGCGGATGGGAGAGCAAGGCACGCGAGGACCCCTTCGATGGGCTACGTGTCGCTTGGTGCGGACGAACCTCGACCGAGGACCTACAGGACCCGACGCTCTCTCTGCCTCGTCAGCTCAGCAACAGCCGGGCGGCACTGCCGCCCGGCGCCCTGATCGTTGCTCACTTCTACGACATCGAATCGGGCCGCAAGAACCTGGAAGACCGCGGCCACAGCACCGCCCACGAGCGCTTCACGATTCCCATTCCTCGGGATGGCGGGATTCAGGACCTGCTGGCCGAAGCCGCCCGGCCGAACCGCCGGTTCGACGCGGTCATTTGCGAGTCCATCGACCGGATCTCCCGCCGCACGTTCTACGGGACGAAGATCGAGCACGAGCTCGAACAACTCGGGGTCGCCCTCTTCGCGGCCGACGAGCCGATCACGCTCAACGGCAAACGCGCCACGGCCATCCTCACCCGCCGGGTCAAGCAGGGCATCGCCGAGTGGTACGCCGTCCAGATGATGGAGGCGTCCTGGGACGGCCTCCGCACCCACACCCAACAGGGCTGGAACATCGGGCGCCCTCCGTACGGCTACCAGGCGGAGAAGGTCCCACATCCGGTCCCGGCCAAGGCGGCGGACGGCAAGAGCAAGACCAGGTTGGTGCCCGACCCGCTGCGTGGCCCTGCCGTCACGCAGATCTTCGTATGGCGGGTGATGGAACGGCTGGGATATGGCGACATCGCCGACCGGCTGAACGCGGACCATGAGCGCTATCCACCGCCTGAGTCGCTGAACCCGAATTTCCGGGGACGTAATTCCTGGTCTCGGTCCGGGATCCGGGAGATCCTGCTCAACCCGAAGTACACCGGTTACATGGTGTGGAATCGGAAGGCGACCACCAGCCGCCGAGGTACGAACCGCAGCATGCTGAACCCTCCCAGCGCCTGGGTCTGGTCCGAGCAGCCGACCCATGAGCCCCTGGTCACCCGGGAGATCTACGAGAGCGCTCAGAAGGTCGGCCGGACGCGCAACACGTCGCGTTCCGGTGCTCAGCTCAACAGGCACTCGCAGGCACGCCGAACGTACCTGCTGCGTTCCTTCGTCCATTGCGATCTTTGTGACCGGCGCATGTTCGGCCAGACCGAGACGCGCCGCAAGGCCCAGGACGCCTACTACGTGTGCCAGCCCGACCGTAACCATCACGGCCGGGAGGACCGTTTTCCTGGCCACCCAAAGGTTGTCCGCGTTCGCGAAGACCTGCTTGTTGACGCAGTTCATGATCTGTTTCGACGACGCGTCTTCGGTCACCAGCGGCATGAGCTTCTCGCCGCCGACCTTCCGCAGAACAGCCGCCAGGCGGAGGAGGAGTGGGAGTCTCGGTGTCGTGCGCTGAAGAAGAGCATCACCGAGATCACGCGGAAGCAGGACAGGCTGATCGCCCAGATTGAGGACAGCGACGCGGGCGACGCTTTCTGTCAACGTCTGCGGGCCCGCTTTACCGAGCTTGAAGGTGAGCGCCGGACCAAGTCGCAGGAGCTTGCCGATGCCGAGGCGAGTCCGCCCGCTCGTGACCACCAAACCGGCCTGCTCCACAAGATCCCCATGCTCCAGGCGAAGCTCGCTGAACTGCCCGAAGAGCTCCAGCGTGAGCTGTTCACGGCCTTCCGCCTGGAGATTCGCTACGACGCCCGCCTTGGGGTGGCGTTGATCCGAATCACCCTGGACCACGAGACGATCGAAGGAGTCGCGGCGATGGCAGAAGAACTTCCCGGAAACGAGAACAGGCGCCTGCCGGAGACAGGCGCCTGTGCCGAAGATTTGGTGAGTGCCCCCGGCAGGATTCGAACCTGCGGCACCCGCTTTAGGAGAGCGGTGCTCTATCCCCTGAGCTACGGAGGCAAGTGTGCGGTAGTAAGCCTAGCGAAAGGTTGGGGCGCTCGCGCCTCCACCCGGGGGTGCGGTGGAGAAGTCGTAGGTTAGCGGTCGGCCGACCTGCGGTAAAGGCATGGCAACTCGCCGCCGCTCCCACCAGGGAGGCCCCTTACCGTCGCTGGCTGTGACCGTAACACGACGCGGATCCCTGCGGCGGCGATCGATGACGCTCCTCGCGGCGATGATCGCGCCGGGGATCCTGGCTTCGGGCTTGCTCGTGGCCGACCTCGCGGGCTACAGGGAACGTACGCGGAGCGGCCTGGCAGATGAGGCCCGGCGTGTGCTCGCCGAGCCTGTCGGCGGCGTACGGAGCGCCGGGCTGGGGCTGTCTGCCGAGGCGCCACGAAGAGTAGACACCGGCCGGGCCGCGCAGACGGCAAACAAGGTGCTGGATCCGACGCCGGTGCCTGAACCGTACGGGCCGGCGCGTCGCTATGAGGGGCTGGTGCGGCTTCCCGCTGTTCCCGCGCCGGTTGTCCGGCGGGTCTGGAAGGCCGTCCCCCGGAGTGCCCCGGAGAAGGAGAAGAGGCGGCCCATCGAGGAACCCCGGGAGGAGCGCCCGGCCTGTGCTCCGGAGTGGGAGGGCACGTGGCTCTGGGACGCCTGCCGGGAGGGCGGCGGACAGTAGGCGCATGAGCTGGAAAGGCGCAAACGCGACGTGATCGGTCGATAGCTCTTGGGCGAACCAGGGCACCGGCGCACCGGACGCTGTAGTAACGTGCGTCCCTGACCCAGGTCACGAGTTCGCAAACGGGGGAGTCGGGCGTGTCATCTCCTCGGTCGGCCGGGCTGATCGCGGTCGTCACGGCGATGACCTCGCTCACCGGTGCCTCTACGGCCGCGGCGGCATCGGCGCGTACGACCGTCGGCGCGAGCGCCCGTACGGACGCTGCCGTGCGGACGGGCGGCAAGGAGCCCACGTCCCTGACGGAGCTGCGGCGTGAGGCCCAGAAGGCCTACAAGTCGATCGAGGACGCGAACCGGGCGCTGGTGGCGCGGCAGAAGAAGTTCGCGGGCGTGGAGAAGGAGCTCGCGGGCAAGCTCACCCGCCTCCAGGAGGCAACGGCCGAGCTCAACAGGCTGCGCAAGCCGTTGTCCGACCTGGCGGCGTCGCTCTACCAGGACCCCTCGGTCGGAGGCCTCAGCCCGTTCATCGCCGGCGGGGACGGCACGGCCATCCTGCGCCGGATGAGCGACATGCAGCACCTGGTCGCCGGGCACAACACCGTCCTCAGCGAGGCGTCGAAGCTGCTTGAAGGTCAGCAGCGGCTCGCGCAGGAGGCGCAGGAGCTGCGGGCGGCCAGCCTTCTCCAGGAGGCGCAGCTCAGCGCGCAGGTCACCCTCCAGCGCAAGCGCTCCACGACTCTGGTCCGGTCGCTGACCAGGGCACTGGTCAAACTGGGCGTGAAGATCGGCCAGGGGACGGAGGGCGCGGGCGGCTGCGATCCCACCCGGATCGCCCAGGCGGAGCAGTATCCGAACGGACTTCTCCCCAAGAACATCCTGTGCCCGCTCCCGCAGCGCGGGGAGACCCTGCGCGCGGACGCGGCGATCGCCTTCGCCGACCTCAACATCGCCTACAAGAAGCGCTTCGGCACGCCGATGTGCATCTCCGACAGCTACCGCAGCCTCGGCGAGCAGCAGGCCGTCTACTACCGGCGGCCCGGGTTCGCGGCCACTCCGGGCAAGAGCAACCACGGGCTCGGGCTCGCCGTCGACCTCTGTGGCGGCGTGCAGAGCTTCCGGTCGGCCCAGTTCAACTGGCTTGAGGCCAACGGCAAGAAGTACGGCTGGTTCCACCCCGACTGGGCCTATCACAGCCCCTTCGAGCCGTGGCACTGGGAGTACGACCCCAAGCTCGGCTCGCTGCTGCCTTAGCGACGGGGTGAACCTAGCGGGGGTGGATGGTCACCGAGAGCCTGCCCTGCGCCTGGGCCTGGGCGAGCCCGGCGGCCTGGGCGGGAGTCGTGGCCAGCACGAGCAGTCCGCCGCCGTCCGTGGAGCCCGGCGGCCGGGCGATCACCCGCACTTCCTGGGCGACCGTCCGGGCCTCGAAGGGGCCGTCCTCGTAGGCGGCCAGGACGTCGATCACATCTCCTGGTGACAGCAGGCGGGCGGCGCCGGGGTCCGCGATCCGGACCGGCGTCGCGACCGACCCCGGTGACCCGGAGAACCGGAACAGGCCCGGGCCGAGGAGGCGCGCGTCGGTGAGCGGCTCACCCCGGCGCAGCGGGCCCGCGACCACCCTGCCGGTCACCGGGGAGCCGGCCGCGTACGCCCCGGCGGGCACGGCGTCGGGCGGCAGCCGTACGACCACGACGTCGGAGGCGGCCAGCCTGCCTCCGGCGAGGTCGCGGGCGGCGGCGAGGACCTCCACGCCCCGCGGCGCCCGTACGGCCGACAGTGCGCACGCCGCCGCGAACCCGGCGAGGATCGCGGCGACCGCGCGGCGCCGGCGCACGGGAAGCCGTTTCAGGGCGCGCACGACGACCTGACCATCAGGGGAGATCGATCGGGAGCTTGATGCCGTCGAGGGCGTTGCCGCAGGGGCAGGTTCGGTCCTCCGGCAGGGCCTCGACCACCTGGGAGACCAGCGTGCGCATCCGCTCCACGTTGGCCGCGAAGAAGGCCAGCACCTCGTCGTGGGTGACCCCCTCGCCCGCCTCGACACCGGCGTCGTGGTCGGTGACGAGGGAGAGCGTCGTGTAGCAGAGGGCCAGCTCACGGGCGAGGACGGCCTCGGGGTGCCCGGTCATGCCGATGATCGACCAGCCCGCGCCCGCGTACCACTGCGACTCGGCGCGGGTGGAGAAGCGGGGGCCCTGGATCACGACCAGCGTGCCGCCGTCGACCGTGTCCCAGCCTGCCTCGCGTGCCGTGGCCGTCGCGGCGGCCCGGCCCGAGGGGCAGTAGGGGTCGGCGAACGACACGTGGACGGCGCCCGCGTCGAAGAAGGTCTGCTCGCGTCCCTGGGTGCGATCCACGATCTGGTCGGGGATCACGAGGGCGCCCGGGCCGATCTCGGGGCGCAGGGACCCGACCGCGCTGGGCGCGAGAATCTGCCGGACGCCGAGGGACCGCAGGGCCCACATGTTCGCCCGGAAGGGGATGCGGTGCGGAGGGTACGTGTGGCCGCGGCCGTGCCGCGGGATGAACGCGACGGATCTGCCGCCGATGCGGCCCACGGAGATCGAGTCACTGGGCGGGCCGTACGGCGTCGTCACGTCGACCTCGTGAGCGTCCTCCAGCAGGGAGTAGAGCCCGGATCCGCCGATGACCCCGATGTCTGCGCGATTGACCATGGGGCCGACCCTAGCGAACGGCGCCGTGCCTCCGGCGCGGCCCGGCGGCCCCTGTGGACAACATCAGACCCCTGTGGACGACCTCAGTGACCTCAGGCGGCGGCGGTCGATCCCGACGAGGAGGTGCTCGTCGACGTGCTGGTCGAGGCGGTCTCCTTCTTCCCGGAATCGCCGGAGCCGTTGGAGCTCCCCGAACCGGCGGAGTCGGCGGACTTCGACGGCGTCGTCGTGGTCGACGTGGTCGTCGACGAGCTCGACGAACGGCTGTCGGTCCGGTAGAAGCCGGAGCCCTTGAACACGATGCCGACGGCGGAGAACACCTTGCGCAGCTTGCCCTGGCAGGCCGGGCACTCCGTGAGCGGGTCGTCAGAGAACTTCTGAACGGCCTCCAGCTGCTCCCCGCAAGCGGTACAGGCGTACTGGTAGGTGGGCACTCGCTCCTCCTGAGACTGGCACTCGACCGGGTCGACTGCTAATGGTAGTCAGTCAAGAAGCGCAAACGCCACTCCAGCCCGGTTTATTGCCCCCCGATGTCCCATCCGCCCACGACCCCTACAGCAGGTCAGCCGCCGCGTTCGCCGTACCAGCCGGCCAGCTTGCCCTTGCGGCTGACCGCGCGCAGGCGGCGCTCGACCGTCTCCCGCTGCGCGGCCGTGGTGACGACGAGAAGCTGATCGCCCACCAGAAGCTGGGTCGTCGGCCCGGGCACGAACGACCGCCCGTTCCGTACGACGAGGGTGACCATGGTGTCGGTCGGCAGCCGCAGCTCGAAGATCTCCACGCCGTGCATGAGCGACCCGCGCGGGATGCGGACCTGCAGCAGGTCGGCCTTCAGCTCCTCCAGCGGCGCGGCCTCCACGTCGAGGTCGCGCGCCTCGCCCTCGGCGGCCAGGCCGAGCACCCGCGCGAGGTACGGCAGCGTCGGCCCCTGTAGGAGCGTGAACACGATGACGATGACGAAGACGTCGTTGAACAGGCCCTTCGCCCCCGGCACCCCCGCGCTCCAGGGGATCGTGGCGAGCACGATCGGCACCGCGCCGCGCAGCCCGGCCCACGACAGGAAGATCTGTTCGCGCCACGGCATCGAGCCGAGGCGCAGCAGCCACACGACCGCGCTGGACACCAGGACCGACGCCGGCCGGGCGACCAGGACCAGCAGCACCCCCGACACCAGGGCGGGCACGATCACGACGGGCAGTTCCGCGGGGTCGGCCAGGATGCCGAGCATCACGAACAGCCCGATCTGGGCGAGCCACGCCGCGCCCTCCGCGAAGCCGCGGGTCGCGGCGCGGTGGGGGAGGCGGGCGTTGCCGAGGATCAGCGTCGCCACGTACACCGCGAGGAAGCCGCTGCCGTGCAGGAGCGCCGCCCCGCTGTAGGCGACGAACGCCAGCGCCAGCACCGCGATCGGGTAGAGGCCGGAGGCGGGCAGGGCCACCCGGCGCAGCGCGTACGCCCCGGCGGGGCCGATCGCGAGGCCCACGGTCGCGCCGATGGCGAGTTCTGCGGTGGTCTCCAGCAGGGTGACCGGCAGCGAGGGCGTCAGCGTCGTGCCCACGCTCAGCGTCATCACGAGGATGACGGCGGGCGCGTCGTTGAAGCCCGACTCGGCCTCCAGGATCCCGGCGAGCCGGGGTGGCAGCGGCAGCCGCCGCAGCACCGAGAACACGGCCGCCGCGTCGGTGGAGGCCAGCACGGCGCCGAGCAGGAACGCCGACCGCCAGTCCAGGCCGAGCAGGGGCGCGACGGTCGCGGCGAGCACGGCGACGCTGACCGCGATGCCCACCGTGGCGAGCACGAGCGCGCTCGGCACGGCGTCGCGTACGTGACTCCAGTTGGTGGTCAGGCCGCCTTCGGCGAGGATCACCGCGAGTGCGATCAGGCCGAGTTCCTGGGCGAGGTGCGCGTTGTCGAAGTGGATGCCGCCGAGGCCGCGCTCGCCGAGCAGCAGGCCGAGGCAGAGGTAGATGAGCAGGGTGGGCAGGCCGGTGCGGTGCGCGATCCGTACGGACGCGATGGCCGCGATGACGACGGCGGCGGACAGCAGCAGCCAGACGTTCAGACCCACCGCTCCCTTCGCCGCGACTGCGCCAATCTTGTCACATCTGCACCAACCGGACGATTCCGCTCGGGAGGGCAGCGAACCGTACATGCTGATCGTGCGGCTCCGCGGGGACGCCCTCGATGAGCTCGCCCTCGTGCAGCAGCGCCACCGTCGGGACGTTCGGTCCGACGCGGGTCAGCGCCCGGTCGTAGAAGCCGCCGCCCCGGCCGAGCCGTACGCCGGTCACCCGGTCGACGGCGAGGGCGGGGACGAGGACCAGCGCGGCCGTCCTGATCGCGTCCACCCCGCGCCGGACGTCGACCGGCTCCATCACCCCGTACGGCCCCGGGGCGAGCGAGTCCGGGCCGTCGTACACCGCCCAGTCGAGCTCGCCGTCGGGCCGCTGCACCGGCAGGATCACGGTCGCGCCGTGCTTCCACATGGCCAGGATCAGCCCGTGCGTGGACGGCTCGGCCCCGATCGACCAGTAGCAGGCGACGAGCCCGGCCATCTGCACCCACGGCTGGTCGAGGAGCGTCTCACGGACCGCGGCAGAGGACGCGCGCAGCGTGCGTTCGTCGAGCTCCGACCGGTCGCGGAGGATACGGCGACGCAGGTTCAGCTTGTCCACAGCCCGCTCCGTTAGTGTTCAACCATGGCTGACTTCGATCCCGTGACCAAAGCCGTTGTGCCCGCCGCGGGTCTGGGCACCCGCTTCCTTCCCGCGACGAAGGCGACCCCCAAGGAGATGCTGCCCATCGTCGACAAACCGGCCATCCAGTATGTGGTGGAGGAGGCCGTCTCCGCCGGGCTGCTCGATGTCCTGATGGTGACCGGCCGCAACAAGCGTTCGATCGAGGATCACTTCGACGTAGCGTACGAGCTTGAGGACGCGCTGCGCGCCAAGGGCGACGAGGAGCGGCTCAACCAGGTGAAGGAGCCGGTGGACCTCGCCACCATGCACTACGTGCGGCAGGGCGAGCCGAAGGGCCTCGGCCACGCCGTCCTGTGCGCCAAGCAGCACGTCGGCGACGAGCCGTTCGCCTGCCTGCTCGGCGACGACCTCATCGACCCCCGCGACCCGCTGCTCAGGCGCATGATCGAGGTGCGCGCGACGTACGGAGGCAGCGTCGTCGCGCTGATGGAGGTGCCGCGCGAGCACGTCTCCCTGTACGGCGCCGCCGCCATCGAGCCGACCGACGAGGACGACGTCGTCCGCGTCACCGACCTCGTGGAGAAGCCCCCGGCCGACGAGGCCCCCTCGAACTGGGCGATCATCGGCCGGTACGTGATCGACCCGGCCGTGTTCGAGGTGCTGGAGCGGACCCCGCCGGGACGCGGCGGCGAGATCCAGCTCACCGATGCGCTGCGCACGCTGGCCGCGACGGCCCCCGGCGAGGGTGGGCCGGTGCACGGCGTGCTGTTCCGGGGCCGCCGCTACGACACCGGCAACAAGCTGGAATATCTCCAGACCGTGGTGCAGTTCGCCGCGAACCGGGGCGATCTCGCGCCCGAGTTCCTGCCCTGGCTCCGGCAGTTCCTCGACACGATCGAGTCCTGAGCGACATGAAGCCCGTCGACCGCCATCTCGCCGACATCCTCGCGGTGGTGCGCCCGCTCGCCCCGCTGGAGGTCGAGATCGACGCCGCCCTCGGTGCCGTGCTGGCCGAGGACGTCGCCTCACCCGTGCCGCTGCCGCCGTTCGACAACTCGGCGATGGACGGCTACGCCGTACGGGCCGAGGACGTCGCCGGGGCGCCCGTCACGCTGCCCGTGATCGGGGACGTGGCGGCGGGCGACGGCGGGCTGAACGCCGTCGGGCCCGGCCTGGTCGCCCGCGTCATGACCGGCGCGCCGATCCCGGCCGGGGCCGACGCCGTCGTCCCGGTCGAGTGGACGGACGGCGGCACCGCCCGCGTACGGATCGACAGGCCGGCCCCGCCGGGCAACGCGATCCGGCGGGCGGGAGAGGACGTCCTCGCGGGGGAGACGGTGCTCCGAGAGGGCGCCCGGATCGGCGCCGCCCAGGTCGGGATCCTCGCCGGAGCCGGCCGGCGGCGGGTGCGGGTGCGGCCCCGGCCGAGGGTCGTCGTGCTGTCCACGGGTGCCGAGCTCGCCGAGCCCGGCACCCCGCTGGGCGCGGGCCAGATCTGGGAGTCCAACAGCTTCATGCTGACGGCCGCCGTACGGGAGGCCGGAGCGGAGGCGTTCCGGGCCGGTTCGGTCTCCGACGACCCCAAGGAGTTCCTGGACGTCCTGGACGCCCAGCTCCTGCGGGCCGACGCCGTGATCACCAGCGGCGGCGTCTCGATGGGGGCGTACGAGCCGGTCAAGGAGGCCCTCTCCCCGCTGGGCACGGTCGCCTTCGAGAAGGTCGCGATGCAGCCGGGGATGCCGCAGGGCTTCGGCGTCGTCGGGCCCGACCGTGTGCCGATCTTCACGCTGCCCGGCAACCCCGTGTCGTCGTTCGTGTCGTTCGTGCTCTTCGTGAGGCCGGCCCTGCGGGCCATGCAGGGGCTCCCGGTGGGACCGCCGGAGGCCGTACGGGCCACCGTGACGGCGCCGCTGCGATCGCCCGCCGGGAAGCGGTCCTACCTGCGGGCCGTGCTGACCGGGCGGACCGTCGCGCCGGTCACCGGCCAGGGTTCGCACCAGCTGGCCGCACTGGCCGCGGCGAACGCGCTGATCGTGGTTCCGGAGGACGTGACCTCGCTGCCCGAGGGCGCCGAGGTGGAGGTGATCCCGCTGTGAAGCTGACCCACGTCGACGAGACCGGCGCCGCCCGTATGGTCGACGTCTCAGAGAAGGACGTGACCGCCCGTACGGCCGTCGCGACCGGCCGCGTCCTGCTGTCGCCGGAGGCGGTGGCGGTGCTGCGGGCGGGAGACGTGCCCAAGGGCGACGCGCTGGGGGTGGCGCGCATCGCCGGGATCATGGGGGCCAAGCGCACCCCCGACCTGGTGCCGCTCTGCCACCCGATCGCCCTGACCGGCGTCAAGGTCGACCTGTCCGTCGTGGACGAGGGCGTGGAGATCACCGCCCGGGTCCGTACGGCCGACCGCACAGGCGTCGAGATGGAGGCCCTCACGGCCGTCACCGTCGCGGCGCTCGCCCTGGTCGACATGATCAAGGCGGTGGACCCGGCGGCGGTGATCACCGGCGTCCGGGTGGAGGAGAAGACGGGCGGCAAGACGGGCCACTGGGACCGCGAGGCCGGCGACGACCGTGACGCCCGCGATGTTCCCGGCGCTCACGGCGCTCGCGATCGGAGGTGAGGGCGGCGTGCGCGCGCTGGTGGTGACCGTCTCCAACCGGGCGTCCGCGGGCGTGTACGAGGACCGGTCCGGGCCGCTGCTGGCCTCCCTCCTCAAGGAGGCGGGCTGCGACCGGGTGGACGGCCCGCGGGTGGTCCCGGACGGCGAGCCCGTCGAGGCGGCGCTGCGCGAGGGAGTCGGCGAGGGGTACGACGTGATCGTGACCACCGGCGGCACCGGCGTCACACCCCTGGACCTCACGCCCGAGATGACCCGCCGCGTCCTGGACCGGGAGATCCCCGGCATAGCCGAGGCCGTACGGCAGGTGAACCGCGAGAAGGTGCCGACGTCGATCCTGTCCCGCGGCCTCGCCGGGCAGGCGGGCCGGACGCTGGTGGTCAACCTCCCGGGGTCGTCCGGCGGCGTACGGGACGGCATGGCCGTGCTGGCCCCGATCCTGGCCCATGTGGTGGACCAGATGCGCGGCGGCGACCATGTTCGCTGACCGCTCGATGCCGGGCGCCCCCACGTGGCGCGTTGACCGTTCTCCGGTGGATGATTGACGGATGGATCGACTTCGCGGCTGGCCGGTGTCCCTGACCGAGGGGCCCGTGGGGCTGCGGCCGCTGCGCCTGCGTGACGTCCGTGACTGGCGCGACACCCGGCTGCGCAACGCCGAGTGGCTCCGTCCGTGGGAGCCGAGCAACCCGGAGACCCCGCTGTTCCGCACCGGTCTCGGGCCGTACGTCTCGATGGTCGGCACGCTGCGCCGCGAGGCCCGCCAGGGGATGGCCATGCCCTGGGTCGTCACGTACGAAGGGCGGTTCGCCGGGCAGCTCACCGTGGGGGCGATCGTGTGGGGATCGGCCCGTTCCGCCCAGGTGGGCTACTGGGTGGACGGCCGGCTGGCCGGGCGGGGCATCATCCCGACCGCGCTCGCCATGGCCGTGGACCACTGCTTCTTCACCACCGGTTTACACCGTCTGGAGGCCAACATCCGGCCGGAGAACCAGGCCAGCCGCCGGGTCGTGGAGAAGCTCGGCTTCCGCGAGGAGGGCATCCGCCGGCGTCAGCTGCACATCGACGGCGCCTGGCGCGACCACATCTGCTACGCGTTGACCGTGGAGGACGTGCCCCGCGGGCTGCTCGTGCAGTGGCGCCGCACGATGAACTCGGCCGCCCGCCGCAGCGAGCCCAGCCCCGGTTAGGCGTCGGCGGGTGTGCCTCGCCGCCGTCGCAACCGAGACACAAGTGGATCACCAGTGGGCCCCGTGATGCTTCGTGGCCGTAAGCGAAACCGCATCACGGGGAGACATCCGTATGAGGAAAAAGGCGTTATCCACCGCGGCGGCCGCTCTGACCGCTCTGGCCGCCTCGGCAGCCATGAGCGCGGCGGCTCCCGCACCCGCGTCCGCCGCGGTCGTGACGATCGAGATCGTGCCCGCCCGCACCGAGACCGTGCGGGAGTGGATCGACCCGTTCACCTGCCCGACGAACATGGTGCTCACCGGGCGCTCGCACTACGGCGACGAGAACGATGCCACCACCTACACCTGCAGCTTCGTCCTCATCAACGGTGAGCAGGCCCGGGTGTACCTCGGCGACTGGACCTCCCGCCAGAAGGAGAGCAGGTCCGACTACAGCGCTCCCGACCACCAGGCCGTCGCCGGCAGGTGGCACGAAGGCGACGAGAACGGCTACACGAGGTACCGCACCGCCACCATGTACTGGCAGGGGCGGCAGGTGCTGCTGGCCAACGGGGACATCAGCGGTGCGTTCCGGGAGAGCAGCCACAACTGGCAGGCCGAGGGGAAGACGGTCATGACCGGCCGTAAGCACAGCGGGGACGAGAACGGCAACACCTGGTACCGCTTCGCCACCGTGACCGTCGCGGGCTGACAAGAGAGGCACCGAATACCATGAGAACGTTCGGCAAGGCCCTGTCCGTCGTCGCGGCGGCCGCCGCCCTGTCCGCCACCGCCATGGCCGCTCCCGCCTCGGCGGCGGTGACGATCAAGGTGGAACAGATCTCCAGCCAGACCGTGCGGGAGTGGTGGGGCGTCCAGGTCACCTGCCCCCCGAACCAGGTGCTCACCGGCCGCTCGCACTACGGTGACGAGAACGCCTACACCACCTACTACTGCAGCCGGATTCTGATCAACGGCGAGCAGGTCGAGGTGCACACCGGAGACTGGACATCCCCCCAGCGGGAGAGCAGGTCCGACTACAGCGCCCCGAACGACCAGGTGGTCGTCGGCAGATGGCACGAGGACGACGAGAACGGCGACACGAGGTATCGCAGCGCCGCGCTGTACTGGCAGGGGCGGCAGGTCAGGCTGATCGACGGGGACGTGAGCGGTCAGTACACCGAGAGCAGCCACACCTGGCAGGCGCGGGCCGGCAGGGTCATGACCGGTCGTACGCACTTCGGGGACGAGAACGGCAAGACCACGTACCGGTCCGCCACCGTGTACTTCGAGGGCTGATCTCCTCCGGCGCATAGGCCTGCGTACCGTCAGTGCCCTGGTGCGGCTGAGGCACTGATCGTCCGGGCCGGGACGGTCGGCCGGGAACGCCGCGGGGCCACCGCGACCCGGTCGGCCGGGCCAGGAATCCGCGTGGTCCGTCGGGACCACGCGGCTTCCGCGGGATCGAATTACATGAACAGCTTTGACGATCTCGCGACACACCGGACCGAATGCTCGTCATTCATCGACACGCGGTCCTACGGTGCGTGACGTGAACACCTCTCAGACGACACGAGCGCAGGGACGTGTTCACCATGCCCCCGGACCCGCCCGTACGGCGTTCCGGAGGCTGATCCGGAGGTGGGCGCGTGGGTAGCGCCGTGCTCTACCTCGCCATCGTCGTCATGTGGCTCAGCGTCCTGCTGCCCATGTGGCTGCGCCGCGACCGGCACACCGACGACGACCTTTTCGAGGACCCGGCGGCGGAGGCGACCACGCTGTCCGAGCGGCCCGCCGCCTCGGCCGGCCCTGAATCCGACCTCGAAGCCGACCTCGAAGACGGTTCCGCTCCGGGCGCCGAGGAGAACGACGCCGACACGGTCGTCACCCCGCCTGCAAGGGTCACCTCGACCGCCCCGGCATCCGCGGCTCCGGCCGACTCCGCGGACCAGGCCACCGCGGACCAGGTGGCGGCCGAAAGGCACGCGCGGGCCCGCAGGATGGCCGCCCACCGCCGCGCCCGGATCCTCGCGCGGCGCCGCAGGCGCCTTTTGTGGAGCGTTCTGCTCGTCCTGGCCTCCGTGGTCACCGCGGCCGTCCGGGTGATGCCCTGGTGGGCGGTCGCGCCCTCCGGCGTGCTCCTCGTCGGCTACCTCGCCGTGCTGCGCGTGGCCGTACGCGCGGACCGGGAGCAGCGGGAGAAGGCCGCGCGGGCGCGGGCGGCGTACCTGCGCAGGCAGCGGGAGCGCCGCCGCGCCCTGGCCGCCCTGACCCGCGAGGCGGAGATCATCAAATTCGAGGCGCGCAAGCGTTCGCAGGTCTTCGACCAGTACGCCGACGGGCGGCGCGCGGCCGGAGACTGATCCGGTGGCGCGAACACCCCGCGGAGTTTGCTAATCTAGTCGAGGTCGTTGGGGCTATAGCGCAGTCCGGTAGCGCACTTCGTTCGCATCGAAGGGGTCTGGGGTTCAAATCCCCATAGCTCCACCACGACGAGGGCCCGTCAGGTGATCCACCTGGCGGGCCTTTTCGCTGCTCGCAGGCGTTTCGCTACGTGCCGGGCCGTTCGCCGCCGAGGCCGGTCGGTGCGGACACCGTGGCGCGCTGGCTAGTCTGCCGTCCATGATCCCCCTCGCGCGGCACCGCCTGACCCCCGCCGAAACCGGCCGGGCGCTGCGCGCGCTGTGCGAGTGGACGCCGGGCGATGCCCCGGGCGGCGGCCTCCATCCCGGAGACGTGGGGTGGCACCTGCGGTTCGACGACGCGGCCGTTCTTCTTTGGACCGATGATGTGGCGCCGGTTGCCGTCGGCTTCCTCGACGGCCCTGTGCTGCGCGTGACCGCCGCGCCCGGCGCCGATCTCGGGGCGCTCGCGGCCGACGCCGAGGAACTGCTCGAGCCCGGCGACGACCGGTCTGATGGTCTGCCTGTGCCCGGGTGGGAGCTCGACCAGGAGGAGCCCTGGCTCGTCATGTCGTGGCACCCGCGGCCCGTGTCGAGCCGTGCCGAGCCGGTCGGTGCGGCCGGTGCCGCCGACCGGGTGCTGGTGCAGCGGTCCGCCTTCGCGGGGTCCACGTTCACCGTCGAGCGCTGGCGCGCGATGAAGCGGTCGCCGGCCGGCGGGCTGGCCGTGGAGGCGCTCGTGCGCACGCCCGCGGGGGAGCCCGCCGCCGCGACCGGATGGTTCGCGGGTGTGGGCAGGTGCGGGCTGCTGGAGCCGGTCGGCACCCATCCGGACCATCGCGGGCACGGCTACGGGCGCGATGCCGTGCTGGGCGCATGCGCGGCTCTCGCCCTGCGGGGCGCGAGCGCGGTCGCCGTCGTGACGCCGTCCGCGAACGACGCCGCGGCGGCGCTCTACCGATCGGCCGGGTTCACCGTCGTGCGCGAGGATCGTCACTGGGTTCGTCCCTGACGAGCGTGAACAGCGCGGTCACCTCGCCCGCAAGCGCTCCACGCGCCGTAGCGGGTTGAGATCCCCGGCCGGGAGCTTCGTCGGCCGATCAGGACGTGACGGTCAGGAGGAGGCGGCTATCAGGCCGACCACGATCAGCACCAGGGACAGGGCCGCGACCACCGATCCGGCGATCACGGCGGTCCTGCGGCCCCGTCTGACCTTGAAGACGTACAGCAGGACGTAGGGCAGGAAGGCCAGCGCCGCGAGGCCGGTGGCGGGAAGCGCCATGGCCCGCAGGACGCCCTTCGTGCCGGACGGCAGCGCCCGGTCACCCTCGGGGGTGAGCTGGGCCCGCGTCACGTCCCCCGCCTCCGAGTCGGGCGAGGCGGCCACCGCGACCGCGTCTCCACCGCCGTCGGGGACGAACCTGCCCTTGCAGTCGTACCGTCCCTGGCCGAGGGAGACGCAGGAGACGACGGTGAGGGTGCCGGGGGTGCCGATCTTCCCGGTCGCGAGCCGGAAGTCCGGCACCGCCGCCACGAACGGCAGCACGCCGAGCGCGAGCCAGCAGATCAGGAGGATGCCCATTCCGATCTTGCCCGGCATTCGGCGACCCGGGGTCACGGTCGTGGTGAGTCCCTCGAAAGCCTCGGTCAGGTCCATGACGCCAGCATGGCGTCGCGCACTTGGGACTCACCTGGAACAGGCTTGCCAGGCCGAGACGACCCGGTATGAGCGACGAGCCGAAAAACAATTGACGGAGTGAGTGCTCACTCCGCACTATTGATCGCATGACAGAGACGACGACACCACGCCGGAGAGCGCCGGCGATGAGCACGGAGCAACGCAGAGAGATGATCGTGGCCGCGGCGCTTCCCCTGGTCGCCGACCACGGCGCCGCGGTCACCACCAGCCAGATCGCCCGCGCGGCCGGCATCGGGGAGGGCACGATCTTCCGGGTCTTCACCGACAAGGACGAGCTCCTCGACGCGTGTCTCGTCGAGGCGATGAACCCCGGCCACGTGCTGCGCGAACTGGCCTCGATCTCCCTCGACGAACCGCTGGCCGATCGGCTGACGCAGGCGGCGGAGGCGCTGCGCGCCCACCTGGGCCGCATGGGGACCGTGATCGGCGCCCTGCACGGCACCGGACACCGCCGCGAGCGAGGCTCCGGAGAGCGGCAGGCCCCCGGCGGCAGGGATGCGTCGATGAAGGCGACCCACGAGGCGATCGTCGAGCTGATCGAGCCCGACCGGGCGTCGCTGCGCCTGGAGCCCGGAAAGGTGGCATCGGTCTTCCTGGGGATGCTCTTCACCCGGCCCCTTCCCGCGTCCGGCGAGCTGGGCTCATCTCCCGGGGAAGTCGTCGACATCCTGCTGCACGGCATTCTCGGGTCCCCTGGGAGCGGGGCATGACCATCACGTTGAACCACACCATCGTCCCCGCCGTGGACAACCGCGAGGCGGCCCGCTTCTTCGCCTCGATCATGGGCCTGGAGGAGATGCCGCCCGCCGGCCGCGACGGCCACTTCGCGCCCGTACGGGTGAACGACACGCTGACCCTGGACTTCATGACCGTGGACGACCCCGTCGGCATTCATCTGGCCTTCGACGTGGACCCGGCCACGTTCGACCGGATCCTGGCCCGGCTGCGGGAGGCCCGGGTGCCCTACGGCAGTGATCCGGCCCATCCCGGCAACGGCCGGATCGACCACCCGCTGTGCCCGCGCGGGCTGTTCTTCGTCGATTCGGCGCGCAACCTCTACGAGGTCATGTCCCCCGCCTGACCGCGGCCGGTGATCCGGACGGGGGACTCCGGATGAAAGTTGCAGGGCCGCGCGCCGTTCGTCCCGCGCGTACGGCCTCACGCGCCCGCGTTTCATTGACCACGAGTCCACTTTCGCGGACGATCCGGGGCAAGGGGGCCGGCCGACACGAGGAGTGGGAATGACACGGAGCAGAACGGGGACGGGCGCCTGGATCACGGCGGCCCTGCTGGCGGGGGCCGCGATCGTCGCGCCCGCGGCGGCCCGCGCGACCGCCGGGACCACGGTGGCCTACACGACGTTTCCGCCGAGCCCGTCGCCGACGGCGAGTCCCACTGCCTGCCCGGCGATTCAGCCTCCGTCGGAGCAGAACACGCCGCCGACCGCCCCGGGAGCGCCGACGGACGTCCAGGTCTTCATGACGCAGGTCCTCCTGCGCTGGGCGCCCGCCACCGACGCGGACGGCATCGCCTGCTACCAGGTCCGCGAGGTGTGGAACGGCGCCGAAAGGGTCGTGGGCACCTTCGCGGGCACGGTCACCTCGGGCTCCGTCTACCTGCCGTGGCCGCCCTACGGGGTCCCGTCCCAGGTCCACCAGCTGTACGTCGTGGCGGTGGACACGAAGGGGGCGGTCAGCCCGCCGTCCGGCTCGGTCTCCGTGACGATCTACAACGACATCGTCACCCCGCCCTCGCCCTCGGTCTCACCGGCCGTGGTCACCTGCCGGGTGGCGGTCAGCTCCTCCGACTGGTGGAGCGGGATGAGCACGAGCATCACGATCACCAACACGACAGAGACGCCCGTGAGCGGATGGCGCCTCAAGTTCATCTTCCCCGACCCCGGGCAGAAGCTGACCACGGGCTGGTCGGCCACCTGGTCGCAGGCCGGCTCCGAGGTGACGGCGGTGAACCTCGACTGGAACAAGACCATCGCGCCGGGCAAGTCCGTGACCATCGGCTTCCTCGGCAGCCACACCGGCTCGAACCCGTCGCCGACGAGGTACACCCTCAACGGCGCCTCCTGCGCCTCCTGACCGCCACGGTTCCCGCCGTCCCTCGCCCGAAGGGACGGCGGGAACCCGGGCGAGACTCAGCCGAGGCCGGCGTACTGGCGGGGGCGCAGCGCCTGCGCGCGCAGCGCGGCCAGCGCGGCGCGGCGGCCCGTGCCGGTGAGCCGCCAGACGTACGCGTCCCGGGCGGGCCCGGACGCCCGCGCCGGGGCGGCCGGCCCCGAGCCGCCCGAAGCGCCGTCCGAGAGGCCGAGGGCGTCGAGACGGTGCCGGAGCCGGGCCAGCGGATGGGAGAGGTCGACGCCGGTGACACGTCCGCCGTCGGCCGAACGCCAGCCCTCGCCGTTGACCACCTCGGCGACCCGGTCGCGCAGGTCGCCGTCCGGTACGGCGTCGCCGTCCACCAGGATCATCAACGCGGACTCGCGGATGGAGATCTCGAAGTCGTGTTCGCCGGGGGCGGGGACGAGCAGGGTGGCCGCGGCGGCCTCCCACAGGGCGGCGGGGTCGTCCAGGAGGTTCCGGCCGGTGGTCGTGAGCACCAGCCTCCTCCCACTGCGCCGCAGCGCCCCGAGGTCGTGGACGGCGATCCGCCTGAGCTCGGTCACGGCGGGCACGTCGGCCTCGCCGCGCACCGCCCGCGACTCCGCGCCCGGCCTCATAGGAGCGGCCCAGCCGAAGCGGCCCGCCGCCTCCGCCGCCACGGCCCGCCCGACGTTGAGCCGTTCGGTCAGGCGGACGCCGGTGCGGGCCAGGTCGAGCAGCCAGCGCAGCGGCTCCAGGTGGGGCTCGGCCGGCGCCTCGATGGGCGCGTGCAGCCGCACCTCGAAGGGCTGGGCGAGCTCGCGGCGGGCGGTGCCGCGCCCGAGCACCCAGCGGTTCAGCCGTTCGCCGTGCACCCGGTGCAGCCAGCAGTCGCCGCCCAGCTCGGCTCGGGGGGCGGTGAGCCAGCGGCGGGTCAGCTCCTCGCGGTCCACCGGATCGCCGGCGACGATGGCCAGCTCCAGCGCGGCGGCGCAGGCGACGTGGGCCCCGAGCTCCTCCGGGCCCATGATCGAGCTCCAGGACAGCTCGGGGACGTCCGGGGGCAGCACCCCCGTCGACTCCAGCTCACGGTGGTAGGCCGAGGTCCCGGCCTCCTCGCCCTCCCTGGCGTACGTGAGCAGGATCCGGGCGGTGGCGGGGGAGTCGCACAGGGCGGCGTACCGCTCCATCCCGGCGAGCCGGAGCAGCTTGCCGAGCGCGCGTGCGATGGTCGCCTGGTCGCCCGGGACCTTGATCGGCAACGTGTACCAGAGGAACTCGCACACGTCGAACTGGCTGATCGTCTCCAGCGCCTCGCCGCCGGCGAGCCATTCCACCGCGACGCGGGCGGGCTCGGCGATGTCCGGTTCGGAGCGCTCCAGTTGGACCAGGAGCGCGGCGACGTCAGGTGCGGGCATGACCCGCAGTCTGCCGTATCGACCCCATCGTTGACGACGACCCGGTAACACTGACGACCACCCCCTCTGGGCGCAACGGTATGGCCCAACCATACGGGGGTGTCAGATCCAGGAGTCGAACAGCATCCTCGCGTGCCAGGAGTCGTACGGGATGACCTCGGCCGCGATGACCGGATAGAGCCAGCCGAAGTTCACCAACGACAGGAGGACGAACGCGCCGACGACGGCGGTGCCGATCACTCGGCGGTTCGGCCGGGCCGGGTCGGCCCGCCCCATGATGAGCCCGCAGCCCAGCACGATCGCAAGGATCATGAACGGCACCATCGGCATCGCGTAGAACGCGAACATCGTCCGGTTGTCGGAGATGGAGAAGTAGAACCACGGCAGCCAACCGGCGGCGTAGCCGAGCAGCACCGAGCCCGCGCGCCAGTCCCGGGTCGCGACGTACCAGGCGATCATGCCGATCAGCGCGAGGAGCCCGGCGAACCAGATGATCGGCGTGCCGGTGCCGAGGATCGAGTAGGAGCAGCTGGGCGCGCCGCACGTGGTGGGCGACTCGTAGAAGAACGCCACCGGGCGCAGCAGCATCGGCCACTGCCAGGGTCTCGACTGGTACGGGTGGGTCTGGGCGAGGCCCGTGTGGAAACTGAGCACCTGATGCTGGTAGTCGAACCACGACCGGAGCGAGTCGATGACGAAGTAGGCGGGGCCGTTGGCGGTGGCCTGCTCCCAGTTGCGCCCGTAGCCCTTGTCGGTGACGAACCACCCCGTGAACGAGACGAGGTAGACGAGGGCCGGGACGACGGCCATCCAGGCCGCCGCGAGCGGCAGGTCGCGCACGACGACGCCGCGGAAGGGGCGCGGCACCCCGGTGGTCCGCCGCGCGCCCAGGTCCCACAGCAGCACCATGACCGCGAACGCGGCGATGTAGAAGGCCGCGGTCCACTTGGTGGCGAGGGCCGCGCCCAGGCAGAGCCCGGCGCCGAGGAGCCAGGGCCGCAGGCCCGTCCGCGGGCCGTCGTCCGGCGAACCCGCCTCGTTCCAGGAGACCAGCCGGGAGCGGAACCAGTCGCGGTCGGCGACCAGGCAGGCGAACCCGGCGACCACCCAGAACATCAGGAAGATGTCCAGCAGGGCCGTACGGGACAGCACGAAGTGGAGGGCGTCGAGGGAGAGCAGCAGGCCGGCCACGCAGCCGAGGAGCGTCGAACGGGTCATCCTGCGGGCCGTGCGGGCGAGGATCAGGATCGACAGCGAGCCGAGCAGCGCGGCGGCGAACCGCCAGCCGTACGGGTTCGGGCCGAAGAAGACCTCGCCGAGGCCGATCATCCACTTGCCGAGGGGCGGATGCACCACGTACGAGGCGCACTCGCCGACGGTCGGGCACTGCTTGAAGATGTGGTCGTTCCCGGCGAGCAGGAGCTTGTCCGCGCCGTCCACGAACTGCCGCTCGGCGCCGTACCTGACCGTCGCCCAGGAGTCCTTGGCGTAGTAGGTCTCGTCGAAGACGACCGCGTGGGGCGTGCCCAGCCGGAAGAAGCGCAGGAACGCGCCGAACAGGGCGATCACGATGGGGCCGACCCAGCCCCACATGACGCTGCCGGGCATGGGCGGCACCAGCCGGTCGCGAAGGGACACCTCGGGAGCTTCGCCCTCAGGTTCCTCTTCCGGCTGCTCGAACGCCTTGTGGGAATAGTCGGTCACGGCCACCCCGACAGATTACTGGTGAGTCCCCGCGGAGGACACGATTCGCGCTGGGATCGGGGCCTGCGAGCCTCTTACCGTGAATGTTTCACACCCTGGGCGGACGAGGGACGTCGCGGGGCCGCCGCGCGCCGGTCATAGGGTGGACGGGTGCTCGTTCTCGCCGCGGCGCCCATCGGCCAGCCCAAAGACGCCTCCCCCCGGCTCCGCGAGGTGCTCGCGACGGCCGACGTGATCGCGGCGGAGGACACCCGCCGGCTGCGGCGGCTCACGGCCGACCTGGAGGTGACCCCGGCGGGCCGGGTGGTGTCCTACTACGACGCGAACGAGAGCGCGCGGGCCGCCGAACTGCTGGAGGCGCTGCGCGAGGGGCGCACCGTCGTCGTGATCACCGACGCGGGCATGCCCGGGGTGTCCGACCCCGGCTACCGGCTGACCCGCCTCGCGGTCGAGGCCGGCCTGCCGGTGACGGCGCTGCCCGGCCCGTCGGCGGTGACGACGGCACTCGCCGTGTCCGGGCTGCCGAGCGACCGGTTCTGCTTCGAGGGCTTCCCGCCGCGCAAGCCGGGGGAGCGGGCCCGGCGGCTCGCCTCGCTGGCCGCCGAGGAGCGCACGATGGTCTTCTTCGAGGCGCCGCACCGCCTGCGGGCGACCCTGGAGGCGATGGCGGAGGCCTTCGGCCCCGGACGGCCCGCCGCTGTCTGCCGCGAGCTGACCAAGACGTACGAGGAGGTGCGGCGCGGCGGCCTGGGCGAGCTGGCCGGATGGGCGGCCGGCGAGGTCAGGGGAGAGATCACGCTCGTCGTGGCCGGACGGACGGCCGAGGAGGCCGCGCCCGGCATCGACGAGCTGGTCGAGGAGGTGGCCCGGCGCGAGACCGCGGGAGTCCCCCGCAAGCAGGCCATCGTCGAGGTGGCCAAGGCCGCGGGCGTCTCCAGGCGCGACCTCTACAACGCCGTCCACACCTCCTCCCCCTGACCGCTCTCTCCCTGGCCGCTCCGCCGCTCCGCCCGCGCTCCGGCCCGGCGCCGTACGAGGTCACGCACGGTAATGGCGGCGGCGAGGCAGGCGAGCGGGACGGCGGGCAGCAGGTAGCGGTAGTCGAACTCGGCGGTCGCCGCCGGCGCCAGGATCAGGCCGGCCGACGCCAGCCAGGGCAGCAGCACGGGCCCGCCGAGCTCGCGCCAGCGCCGCACCACGCCGTACAGGCCGAACAGCAGCAGCAGCCCCAGCACGAGGCCCGGCAGCCGGACGACCTTCTGGTAGGTGATCATGAAGTTCGACCAGGGCGAGACGATTCGCGTCGCGGCCGGCCCGTTCTCGTACGCCTCGGCGTCCTTGTCGGTGGTGCTGTGGAAGGAGCTCCACTTGGGCAGCTTGCGCGTGTACTCGTTGGAGAACTCGTACTGCTTGTAGGTCTTGGCATCCGGGAAGCGCGGGCGGCCCCAGTGGAAGGCGCGGAAGAAGTCCTTGGCCACCGCCGCGAGGTAGTCGCCGGGCTGCGACAGGATCGCCTTCTTGGCGAACGCGCTCGCGTTCGCGTTGATCTCCGGGGTGAACTTCATGCCCGAGCCGAACACGTGGAGCTGGTTCTGGTCGTCCCACCACAGGTACGCCTGGGAGTAAGGACCGCGTTTGTCCGGCGGCGTGTTGATGCACAGGAGAGCCAGTTCCAGCTCACGCCGCTCGTCGATGTCCATCTTGTGGCAGTCGGCGAACAGCGACGTCCGCATGTAGAGGATGACCCCGTCGCTGTTGGTCATCGCGAACTGCCCGTTCACCGCCTTGAACCAGCCCATGTACGCCAGGACGGGCAGCGCGCAGGCAACGACCATGGCGGCGATCGGCCGCCACCCGGCCCGCTTGATCACCAGGTACGCGACGACGAGCGCGAGGATCGGCAGGCCGATGCTCCGGGTCAGCGCCGTCACGGCGAGCAGCAGCCCGACGGCGGTCCCGCCGCGCCAGGTCATCCTTTCCCGCCACAGCACGAGCGTCACCACGCCCACCACGAGCAGGATGAACATGCCGTCCGACATGACCAGCTGTTCGAGCTGGATCTGGTAGGCGTCGAACAGCACCGGGGCCGCCGCGAGCGTGGCGCCCCAGCCCGGCATCCCGAATCTCCTGGTCAGCAGCGCGTAGATCAGGACCGCCGCGGCCAGTCCCATCAGGTGCTGGGTCAGGATGACGAGCGAGAAGCTGTGGAACGGCCTGAGCAGGAGCAGCCAGAAGCTGTATCCGTCCGGGCGGATCGGGTGCGGCCGGGGGCGCAGCGCCACCGACACGTAGTCGTAGGAGTCGTTGAACCACATCGCCGGGCCGAAGCCGAGCATCGTGACGATCCGCAGCACGAAGCCCACACCGAGGGTGACCGCGAAGACCCGGTGCCGGCGCAGCAGGGCGGCCGCGCGGCCCCATCGGCCGAGCGGGACCGCGTCCACCGAGGGAGGATCCGCGATCGCGACCATCAACGTCGCGCGGGGGCGACCGGCTGCCTGAGCAGGCGGGCGGGTCCCCGCTTCCTCCCCTCGGATCTCGTCGGTGATGTCTTCCGATTTCCGGTGCCGGGCCCGTCCTCTGCGTCGCCGTCCGGGCGGTGACGCGGGCCGCCCGCCGCTCCGGCGGTGGGTGGAGTCACGGTTACAGAATGCCAGCCGTTTCGCCGACTTGACTCGGACGCTACCGGGAAGCAGGCATCATTGGTGTCCTGCCGTCATATGCAAGGAGTTGCGACGTGGAACTTACCGTTGTCATGCCATGCCTCAATGAGGCCGAGACCGTTGAGATCTGTGTCCGCAAGGCTCTCACCTGCATGCGGGAGAACGGTGTCGACGGCGAGGTGGTCATCGCCGACAACGGCAGTACGGACGGCTCGCAACAGCTGGCCCGCGACGCGGGTGCCCGGGTGGTCCACGTCGACGCGAAGGGCTACGGCAACGCCCTGATCGGCGGCATCCGCGCCGCCCGCGGCAGGTACGTCATCATGGGCGACGCCGACGACTCCTACGACTTCACCAACCTGATGCCCTTCGTGGAGCAGCTCCGGGACGGCGCCGAGCTGGTCATGGGCAACCGGTTCCGCGGCGGCATCGCGCCGGGCGCCATGCCCCCGCTCCACCGCTACCTGGGCAACCCGGTCCTGTCCTTCATCGGCCGGCTGTTCTTCCCCAGCGAGATCGGCGACTTCCACTGCGGCCTGCGGGGCTTCCGCCGCGACTCGATCCTGCGGCTCGGGCTGCAGACCGGCGGCATGGAGTTCGCCTCCGAGATGGTCGTCAAGGCGACCCTGCAGGGGCTCGACGTCCGCGAGGTGCCGACGACCCTGTCGCCCGACGGCCGCTCCCGCCCGCCGCACCTGCGCTCCTGGCGGGACGGGTGGCGCCACCTGCGCTTCCTCATGCTCTACAGCCCGCGCTGGCTGTTCTTCATCCCCGGCCTGGTGCTGATGACCCTCGGCCTCGTGGCCGGCGCCGCGCTCACGTTCGGCCAGGTCCGGATCGGCAAGCTCGCCTTCGACGTCGACACGCTGGTCGGCGCGTCCGCGATGGTGGTGATCGGCTTCCAGGCCGTGCTGTTCGCGTTGTTCACCAAGGTGTACGCGGCCGAGGAGGGCTTCCTCCCCGAGGACCGGCGGGTCAGGAAACTGGTCGACATCGTCACGCTGGAGCGTGGCCTGCTGGCCGGTGGCGCGCTCGCGGTGGCCGGTCTCGCCGGCCTGGTGGCCTCGCTGTCCCACTGGGGCGGCCGCGGCTTCGGCGAGCTGATCCCGGCCGAGTCGCTGCGTCTCGTCGTGCCGTCGGCGACCGCGTTCGTCATGAGCTTCCAGACGATCTTCGCGTCGCTGTTCATCAGCATCCTCGGCATCCGCCGCTCGCGGGAGACCCCGGCCGACATCGCCGCGTCCGCCGCGGAGGAGGCCGCCGAGGCCGTCAACCAGGACGTCAACCGCGAGTCCGTGGCCTGATCCCGGCCTTGGTCCCGGCCTGATCCGGGGCATGATCGGGAGCTCGCGCGGACCCGTGTGCCGCCCCCGTTATCCAGGGGAGGCACCGGTCGCGGACCGATAGGATTCGCACATGGCGGCTACAGGAACGACAGCATCCGGGGAGTCGGCGTACTACGTGACGACGCCGATCTACTACGTCAACGACGCCCCGCACCTGGGCCACGCCTACACGACCGTCGCGGGCGACGTGCTCACCCGCTGGCACCGCCAGCGCGGCGAGAAGGTGTGGTACCTCACCGGCACGGACGAGCACGGTCAGAAGGTCATGCGCACGGCCGAGGCGAACGGCGTCACACCCCAGGAGTGGTGCGACAAGCTCGTCGAGGACGCCTGGAAGCCGCTCTGGGAGCACCTCCAGATCGGCAACGACGACTTCATCCGTACGACCGAGCCGCGCCACACCGACCGCGTGCAGGAGTTCGTGCAGGACCTGTACGAGAAGGGCGAGATCTACAAGGGCGGGTACGAAGGGCCGTACTGCGTCGCGTGCGAGGAGTACAAGTCGCCCGGCGACCTGCTGGAGGGCGACCTGTGCCCGATCCACAAGCGCCCGGTGGAGTGGCTGAAGGAGGAGAACTACTTCTTCCGGCTCTCCGCGTACGGCGAGCGGCTGCTGGAGTTCTACGAGCGCAACCCCGACTTCATCCGGCCCGCCTCGGCGCGCAACGAGGTCGTGTCGTTCGTGAAGCAGGGCCTGCAGGACCTGTCGATCTCGCGGTCCACCTTCGACTGGGGCGTCCCGATCCCCTGGGACACCAAGCACGTCATCTACGTGTGGATCGACGCCCTGCTCAACTACGCCACGGCCGTCGGGTACGGCTCGGACCAGGAGAAGTTCGACGCCACCTGGCCGGCGAACATCCACCTGGTCGGCAAGGACATCCTCCGCTTCCACGCGGTGATCTGGCCCGCCATGCTGATGGCGAACGGCCTGTCGCTGCCGCGCGGGGTCTTCGCCAACGGCTGGCTGATGGTCGGCGGCGAGAAGATGAGCAAGTCCAACCTGACCGGCATCTCGCCGCGTGAGCTGACCGAGCACTTCGGCGTGGACGCCTACCGCTACTACTTCCTGCGGGCGATCCCGTTCGGCCAGGACGGCTCGTTCTCCTGGGAGGACTTCTCCGCCCGCTACACCTCCGAACTCGCCAACGACTTCGGCAACCTGGCGTCCCGGGTGGCCGCGATGGTCGGCAAGTACTTCGAAGGCACGCTTCCTGAGGCGACGGACGCCGGTCCCGCCGAGCAGGCGATCGCGGACGGCCTGGTCGCCGCGGCGGCCCAGGCGGACACCCTGATCGGCGACAACCTGGACTTCTCCGCCGGCATCGGCGCGATCTTCGAGTTCGTGAAGCAGGTCAACGGCTACCTCAGCGACCAGGCGCCCTGGAAGGTCGCCAAGGACGAGTCGCCCGAGGGGCAGGCGCGGCTCGCCACGATCCTCTACACGGCGGCCGAGTCGCTGCGCGCGATCGCGGTGCTGTTGCACCCGGTCATGCCGGGCACGAGCGCCAAGCTGTGGGCGTCCCTCGGGGCGGAACCCCACCTCGGCGCGCTCGCGGACCAGCGGATCGCCGACGTCGCCACCTGGGGCGGGCTGCCCGCCGGGGCGCAGGTCGTCAAGGGAGAGATCCTCTTCCCGAGGCTGGAGAACGCCTGACCATGTCGCGAGAGCGTCCGGCGCCGCCCGAGGCGCTGCCCGCAGAGGTGTTCGACAGCCACTGCCACCTCGACATCATGGTCGGCAACCGGCAGGCGTCCTCGGGCGACCCGGTCGCGCTGGCGGCCCAGGCGGCCGGCGTGGACGTCGAGTCGATCGTGGCCGAGGCGCGAGCGGTCGGCGTGACCCGCCTGGTGACCGTCGGGTACGACCTGCCGTCCTCCCGCTGGAACGCCACCGTGGCCGCCGGGCACCGCGACGTGTACGCCGCGGTGGCCATCCACCCCAACGAGGCGCACGCGTCCACGCCCGAGGTCCTCGCCGAGATCGAGGACCTCGCCCGGCGTCCGGACGTGCGGGCGGTGGGGGAGACCGGGCTCGACTACTACCGCGACTGGGCCTCGAAGGAGGACCAGCACGCGAGCTTCCGCGCGCACATCGAGATCGCCAAGCGGACCGGGAAGGCCCTGGTGATCCACGACCGGGACGCGCACGACGACGTGCTCGCCGTGCTCGCCGACCAGGGCGCCCCGGACGTGGTCGTCTTCCACAGCTTCTCCGGGGACGCCGAGATGGCCAAGCGGTGCGTGGACGCCGGCTACTACATGTCGTTCTCCGGCCCGGTGACGTACAAGAACGCCGGATATCTCCGCGAGGCGGCGGCGGTGGCCCCGCCCGAGCTCGTGCTGGTCGAGACCGACGCGCCCTACCTGCCGCCGACGCCGCACCGGGGCAAGCCCAACGCGCCCTACCTGATCCCGCTCACGCTCCGCTGCCTCGCCGAGGTCAAGGGCATGGACGTCGCCGATCTCGCGGCCCGGGTCTCCGCCAACGGCGAGGCGGCGTTCGGCGCCTGGTGAGGCGCCCGCCGGTGGTCCGGGCCGGCGCGGGGATGCCCGACACTGGAGTCATGAGTCTGCTCGGGCCGGTCGAAGTGCGTGTGCTGGCGGAGAAGCTGAACCTCCGCCCGACGAAGAAGCTGGGGCAGAACTTCGTGATCGACGGCGGCACGGTCCGCCGGATCGTCCGGGTCGCCGAGGTCGCCCCGCAGGACGTGGCGATCGAGATCGGCCCCGGGCTCGGCTCGCTCACCCTGGCGCTGCTGCCGGAGGTCGCCGAGGTCGTCGCCGTGGAGATCGACCCGGTGCTGGCCGGGCAGTTGCCGCTGACGGTCGCGCAGCGGGCCCCCGAGGTGGCGGACCGGCTGACCGTGGTGCACGCCGACGCGCTCAAGGTCGGCCCCGCCGACCTCCCGGCCGAGCCGACCGTGCTGGTGGCCAACCTGCCGTACAACGTGTCGGTGCCGGTCGTGCTGCACCTGCTGCGGGTGCTGCCGTCGCTGCGGCGCGGGCTGGTGATGGTGCAGGCGGAGGTCGCCGACCGCCTGGCCGCCGCTCCGGGCTCGCGCGTCTACGGAGTGCCCTCGGTGAAGGCCGCCTGGTACGCCGACGTGCGCCGGGCCGGCCCGGTGGGCCGCAACGTCTTCTGGCCCGCGCCGAACGTCGACTCCGGCCTGGTCTCCCTCGTACGGCGCGAGCCGCCGGCGACGACGGCGACCCGCGAGGAGGTCTTCGCCGCCGTCGACGCGGCCTTCGCCCAGCGCCGCAAGACGCTGCGGGCCGCGCTCGCCTCCTGGGCCGGTACGCCCGCCGCCGCCGAGGAGGCGCTCGTCAGGGCCGGAGTCGACCCCTCGGCCCGTGGCGAGCAACTGCGCGTCGAGGACTTCGCCCGCATCGCCGAGCAGCGCGCCGCCAGATCCCCCCGCCCCGCGACCACCCCCTGACCCGCCGGGCGGCCTCTCGGCTCGACGACTGAGGCATACGCTCCGGCCTGCCCTGATCTCGCTCGGCCGAGTTGGATGAAACCGGCCGAATATGATCATTACGGACAGGCCTCGGCTCTTGTGGTGGCGAGGGGACGTGACGACGATTGCTTGGAATCGTGCGCCACACCACGGAGGATCTCCATGCCCCCCAAGCGCTTCCCCGCCCTGGCCGCCGGCCTCGCCGGCGCTCTCGCCGCCGCCGTGGCCGGTGCGGCCGTCACGCCCGTCGCCGCGCACGCCGGTGCCGGGACCGCCACGGCGACCGCGACCGTCTTCGCGCCCAACCCCGTGCAGCAGCTCGGCCTGCAGAACCTGACCGACGCCAAGGACGCGGACCTGCCCGGGTTCGGACCGGCGTACACGCAGGTCACGCTCACCGACCTCGACGGCTCCGGCACGCTCACCGGCCGCTACGTGCGGGTGAAGAGCACGACCGGCGCCGCCGCGAAGGTGTCCGGCGGCGCCTTCCCGGCCTACCACCGCGACGCGGACCAGTTCGAGCAGGTGATGGGCTACCACTGGGTGACCACCGCCCAGCACTACATTCAGTCGCTCGGGTTCGGCGGCACGCTGCGGCCGGTGAACCAGCGGCAGATCGAGCTGCGCATCGACCAGTACGGCGGCGACAACTCCTTCTTCCGTGACGACAAGGCCAACGTCACTCTCGGCAAGGGCGGCGTCGACGACGGCGAGGACGCCGAGGTGATCGTCCACGAGTACGGCCACAGCGTCCAGGACGGGCAGGTGCCCGGGTTCGGCACAACCCTTGAGTCCGGCGCGATCGGCGAGGCGTTCGGCGACTACCTCGCCGTGGCCGTGAGCAGCTGGGCGACCGGCACGCCCACCAGGACGGACGAGGCGTGCGTGGCCGACTGGGACTCGGTGAGCTACACCTCGGCGCCGCACTGCCTGCGCCGCCTCGACGGGACCAAGCACTATCCCGAGGACGTCAGGGGCGAGGTGCATGCCGACGGCGAGATCTGGTCCCGCGCGCTGTGGGACGTCCGCCGCGCCCTCGGCGACCGCAAGGCGAGCACACTGATCATCGAGGCGCAGTTCGCCTTCGCCCCCGACACCACGTTCAGAGCCGCCGCGGAGGCGACCGTCGCCGCGGCACGCCGCCTGTACGGCGCGAGCGCGGCGAACGCAGTGACCAAGGCGTTCGCTGACCGCGGCATCCTCTGAGGACGCGGAGGCGGGCGTCAGCCCGCGACGGCGGCGCCGAAGTCGAGGGTGTCCGCGCCGTCCGGCCCGGGGAACACCGTCCGCCCTCCAGACCCGGGAGAGGGTTCGGAGCCGGGTGACGCCCCGGCGCGGGAGACCGTCGTGTAGATCACCGTGCCCGTCACGCCGCCGTCCGGAGCCCCGGCCAGCACGCGGCCGTCCGCGGTGCCGCTCACGCTCCACCCCAGATGGTCGTACGGCGCGGGGCTGTCCTCCCGGAGCACGACGCGGCCGGGTGGGCCGGTGAGCCCGATCACGTGGACCGCCCCCGCCTCCGGCACGCCCGGCAGCGCCTGCCCGGGGGCCCCGGCGAGCAGGGACGGCCCGGCCAGCGCCAGGGAGAAGCCGAACCGCCCGCGTTCGCCCGCCTCGGCCTGCGCGCCCAGCAGCCGGACGAATCGCGGTCCGGGTCCGGCCGCCTGGAGGAGCAGCACCGCCCCGGCGTCACGGGTGTCGTAGGGATCGGCCCCGGGGGCGCCCACCGCCAGGTACCCCGCGCCGTACGCCAGGGAGTAGCCGAGGCGGTCGCCGGGATGGGACGGCAGGTCGGCGGTGAGGCCGGAGACACTCCACCCGGCGCCCTGGTAGGCCCACGGCCGGGTCGCCACGTCGTAGATCACCGTGACGGCGCCGGTGTCCGCCTGGCCGTTCTCCTCCTGGTCCTCGAACGGCGCGCCCACGGCGAGGTCGAGCGGCCCAGCGGCGCCGCCGAGCCGCCCGAGGGCGAGCGACCAGCCGAACATGTCGCCCGGCTGGGACCCTCCCGGCACTCCGGGCGAGTCCTGCGTGACGCGCTGGGGCGTGCCGGGGCTGCGGCCGGTGAACCGATAGACGTAGACGGCTCCGGAGTCGACCTCGCCGTCGGCGTCCTCGTGCGGCGCGCCGACCACGACCACCCCCTGCGCGGCCGTCCCGGTGCCGCCATCGGTCGTGCCCGTGCCGGTGTTCGCGGGGGCCGGGGCGGTGAGGCCGTCGGAGTGCCCGCTGCCGGGAGACGTGTCGCTCACGGCGAGCGACCAGCCGAAGTGGGCGTCGGTCCTGGCCTCGGGGGCGCGCAGCTCGGTCCGGGGCGCGCCGGGCGTGCCGAAGCCGCGCCCGCCCCAGTAGACGTACGCCACCCCCGCCCCGTGCGCCTGCACCTGCCCCGCGCCCCCGTACGCGTACGGGGTCGAGACCACGAGATCCAGGCACCGGTCGCCGTCGATGTGCGCCGCGCGGGCCGTCCAGCCGGGGGCGGCGGCGTCGAACGCGGTGACCACGGGCGCCGGCTTCGACGGAGGCCCGCCGCGAAGGAGGAACACGCGTCCGGATCCCACCGCCGTGCTGTCCGGGCTCGGGGCCAGCGGGTCGGTGACCACCGCGTCGTCGAAGCCGTCCCCGTCGAAGTCGGCCGCGCCGGCCCGCGCGCAGTCGCCGCCTCCGGCGTCGCCGGGGGGCGTCACCGTCGTCGCGCCGCTCGCCTCCAGGGCGGGGTCCGGCGTCCCTCCGGGGGCAGGACTCCCGGCGGCAGGACTTCCGGGGGCAGGACTCCCGGTGGTGGGACTCCGGGGGGACGGGCTCGCGGGGGCCGGTTCCGGCGCGGCCCGCCGGGGCGCCTCCCCGGGCACCTTCCCGTACGCGCTCCCGGGCGGGGGAAGACGCACGTGGACGGCCGGCGCGTGGGCCACGAACGGGCCGTCGAGGCGGGCGGCCGTACGGCCGGAAGGCAGGGCGTACTCGGCGCTGAGCGTGACCATCGCCCCCGGTGCGAGCGTGCCGGGCGCGGGGTGGGAGGCACGGGGGTGGTGCGGCACGTTCCGGTCGTCGAGAAGGTCGGGCGGGCCGGCCGGTTCGGCGTCCGCGCCGCCCATGTTGAGCATGATCCAGTCGATTCTGCACACCAGGCCGTCCCCGGCCACCTCACCGCCGGCCACGCTCGCTCTGACCACGTCGGCTCGGGCCGCGCCACCGCCGACCGCGCCGGAGCCGGTCGGGGCGTGGCAGGCCGGGGGTTCGACGACGACCTGGACGTCCCCGATCTCGATGCGGCGGCCCACGTCGCTCTCCCGGGCGGCGGGCGGAGCGCCGCCGGAGCGGGAGGTGAGCAGCCCCACCGCGAGGCCCGCGACGATGGCGAGAGCCACGGCGGAGGCGACCAGCGCGAGCAGTCTCCCGGTCCTCCGCCGCGGGCGCGGCCCGGACGGATGGGGTGACGGCGCGTCCCACGGGCCCTCGATCACCTGGGTCGTCGGGTCGGGCCGGCTGCCGACGAGGTCCAGCAGCAGTTCCTGCGACGTGGGCCGGTTACGCGGCTCCCGGTCGAGCGCCCGGCGGACCAGGCGGTCCAGCGGCGCGGGCAGCGTACCGAGATCGGGCGCGCTCTCCAGCAGGCGGTGGGCGAGGACCATCGGGTCGCCCTCCCCGAAGGGGTGACGCCCGCCCGCGGCGTACGCCACCAGGCAGCCCCAGGTGAAGACGTCGGCGGCGGGGGTGACCGGGAGGCCCCGGAGCTGCTCGGGCGCCCACCAGCCGGGGGTGCCGACCAGTTCGTCGGTCCCCGTGTGGCCGTGGGTGGCGTCCACGGCCCGCGAGATCCCGAAGTCGATGACACGGGGCCCGGACATCGACAGGATCACGTTCGAGGGCTTGAGGTCCCGGTGGACCAGCCCGGCCGCGTGGATCGCGGTCAGCGCCGCCGCCACGCCGAACGCGACGCCGTGCAGCGTGCCCGGCTCCAGCGGGCCGTCCGTCGCGATGTGCCGGTCGAGCGGCGTGCCGGGAATGTACTCGGTGACCATGTACGGCCGTCCGTCCGGCGTCTCGCCGTGACCGAGCACCTGGGCGGTGCAGAACGACGCGACGGCGCGGGCGTGCTCGACCTCGGAGGCGAACCGCGCCGTGAAGCCGGGGTCGCCCGAGCGGCCGGCCCGGATCACCTTGACCGCGACGTGCCGCCCCTCCGGGGAGACGCCCATGTAAACCGTGCCCATGCCGCCCGAGCCGATCCGGCCCACCAGCCGGTAGTCGCCGATCGCGCTCGGGTCGCTCGGTGAAAGGGGGGTGGCGGCGTCGGAATCGATCAGGGCTCCCAGGGGGCGGTGCCGGGGACGGCATGACGGGAGGGCGTCACGGGAGGCCGGCACGGGGGCGGATCTGAGGTCACCGTACCGGGACGTGTACGGCTTTCGCCCTCGTTTATGAGCTTCTCTTGGCCGGACGGAGAACGGGACCACGTTAGGCTCGGGTCCCATGTCTGGAGCGAACCCGCAGGCCGCCCGCAGGGCCGGCCGCCAGGACGTCCCGCGGGCGGCGGCCCGATGAGCGCGATCACCGTACGCGTGCCCGCGAAGGTCAACCTGCAACTCGCGGTCGGGCCGCTGCGCGAGGACGGTTACCACGACCTCGTTAACGTCTTCCACGCCGTGTCGATCTTCGACGAGGTCACGGCCGCCGAGCCCGGCGACGTGTCGGCGGCCGCGCCGCCGCTGACCGTGCGGATCGAGGGGGAGTCGGCGGGCGAGGTCCCCGCGAACGACGACAATCTGGCCGTACGGGCGGCCCGCGCGCTGGCCGGCCACGCCGGTCGCTCCTACCGCGCCGATCTGCTGATCCGCAAGTCGATCCCGGTCGCCGGCGGCATGGCGGGAGGCAGCGCCGACGCGGCCGCCGCCCTGGTGGCCTGCAACGAGCTGTGGGGCCTCGGCCTGCCGGTGGAGGACCTCATGGAGATCGCCGCCGACGTCGGCAGCGACGTGCCGTTCGCCCTGCTCGGCGGCACGGCCGTGGGCACCGGCCGGGGCGAGCGGCTGTCACGCCTGGAGACGTCGGGCGCCTTCCACTGGGTCTTCGCGCTCGCCGACGGCGGCCTGTCCACTCCCCGGGTGTACGGCGAGTGCGACCGCCTGCGCGAGGAGGCCGGGACGGACCCCGGCCTTCCGGGGGCGAGCGAACCCCTGCTGGCCGCGCTGCGGGAGGGGGACGCCGCGGCCCTCGGCCGGGCGCTGACCAACGACCTGCAGCCCGCGGCGCTGTCCCTGCGGCCGTCGCTCGCGCACACGCTGCACGCCGGCGCCGAGCTGGGCGCCCTGGGCTCGCTCGTCTCGGGGTCGGGCCCGACCTGCGCGTTCCTCGCCGCGTCGGAGACGCACGCCGCGGAGATCGCCGCCGGGCTCAAGAACGCCGAGGGCTGCCGGGCCGCCGTCACGGCCACCGGCCCGGTCCCCGGAGCCGTGGTCGTGGGCTGAGGCCCGCATGCTCGCCGAATAGGTTCGAGGGTCGCGGGGCGGATAGGCTTGTCGGACGATGAACCTGGTCAATCTGGAGTCGGTCTCCCACGCCTTCGGTCTCAAGCCCCTGCTGGCCGATGTCTCCCTCGGCATCGAGCAGGGCGACCGGATCGGCGTCGTGGGCCGCAACGGCGGTGGCAAGACCACGCTCATCTCCATCATCTCCGGCACGCTGCGCCCCGACAGCGGGCGCGTGACGCACACGCGCAACCTGCGGGTGGGCATGCTCTCCCAGCGCGACGAGTTCGACCCGGACATGCCGGTGAAGGACATCGTCCTGGCCGGGCGGGCCGAGCACGAATGGGCCGGCGACGCGGCGATCAGGGAGATCCTCGCCCGGCTGCTCGGTGACGTCGACCTGGCGTCCCCGGCCGGCGCCCTGTCCGGCGGCGAACGCCGCCGTACCGCACTGGCCAGGCTGCTGATCGGCGAGCACGACCTGATCGTCCTCGACGAGCCGACGAACCACCTGGACATCGAGGCCATCGCCTGGCTGGCCGGGCACCTGTCCCGGCGCAGGTCGGCGTTGCTGGTCGTCACGCACGACCGGTGGTTCCTCGACGCGGTGGCCACCCGGACCTGGGAGGTCGTGGACGGCACGGTCGAGCGGTACGAGGGCGGCTACGCCGCCTACGTCCTGGCCAAGGCCGAGCGCGCCCGGCTCGCCCAGGCGGCCGAGGAGCGCAGGCAGAACCTCATGCGCAAGGAGATCGCCTGGCTGCGGCGCGGCCCGCCGGCGCGTACGTCCAAGCCGAAGTTCCGGATCAACGCCGCCGAGGCGCTGATCGCGAACGAGCCGCCGGCGCGTGAGACGGTCGAGCTGCTCAACTTCGCCTCGGCGCGGCTGGGCAAGACGGTCTTCGACCTGGAGGACGTGACGCTCCACGCCGGCGGCCCCGGCGCCGGGCCGCTCGTGCTCGACCACAGCACGTACCAGTTCGGCCCGGGTGACCGGATCGGGCTGATCGGAGTCAACGGCTCGGGCAAGTCGTCGGTGCTGCGCCTGTTGTCGGGCACGGTCACCGAGGACAGCGGCCGGGTCGTGCGGGGCAGGACCGTACGGCTCGCGCACCTGTCGCAGGAGCTGCACGATCTCGATCCGTCGCGGCGGGTGCTGGAGACGGTCGAGGAGGTGCGCAAGTACGTCCAGGTAGGCAAGAAGGAATGGTCGGCCTCTCAGCTGCTCGAACGCCTCGGCTTCCGGGGCGAGGCGCAGTGGAAGGTCGTCGGCGACCTGTCCGGCGGTGAGCGGCGGCGGCTCCAGCTCCTTCGGCTGATCATGGACGAGCCGAACGTGCTCCTGCTCGACGAGCCGACCAACGACCTCGACATCGAGACCCTCACCGAGCTGGAGGACCTGCTCGACGGCTGGGCCGGCACGCTGGTCGTGGTGAGCCACGACCGCTACTTCCTGGAGCGGGTGGCCGACCGCTGTGTGGCCCTGCTCGGGGACGGCAGGCTCTCCATGCTCCCCGGTGGCGTGGACGAATACCTGGAGCGCCGGGCCTCGGGAACCGCGCTGTCCGCCCGCGCCGCGGCGTCGTCGGCCGCTCCGGCCGCCGTACCGGCGGAGCAGAGGCAGGGCGGGGACGGGCAGGGCGCGGACCAGGCGGCCACGGCCGGGCTGTCGGCCAAGGAACTGCGGGAGCTGCGCAAGGAGCTCAACCGGCTGGAGCGGCAGCTCGACAAGCTCGGCGAGCGGGAGGCGGCGCTGCACGCCGACATGGCCGGGGCCGCCGGCGACTTCACCCGCCTGGCCGCTCTCGACGCGGACCTTCGCGAGGTCGGCGCGCAGAAGGAGACGGTCGAGCTCGAGTGGATGGAGCTCGCCGAACGCCTCGAAGGCCAGTGACCCCGGTCTCTGCGGCTGCGCGCCCAGGGCCACGGAGACCGGCCGCAGGGCTCACATCTCCATCAGGACGCGGGACAAGGCGGCGCGTGGCCCGGGAGGGCCGCGCGCCGCTGCCTTGTGACGGTCCTTGTGACGGTCACCGCCGCGCCGTGTACGGTCCGTGTACGGTCCGCGGGGCCACTCGGACGTATTCACGACGGGTATGGGTTCCACCCCTGGGATGTGACCTTCGTCACATCACGTCCTGACCCACTGGCTGACAGCCATCCCGTCAGGTCCCACATGATCAGCGCAAACACAGCTGACATTCAGGAACCGCGCTGACAGGGCGCCACGTATGTCGCGCTTGCCGGCTAATTGCGCTGCAGGATTACCACTTTTTCCCTCCTTTCTTCGTATAACTTTCTCCTCGTTCCTTCACTGACGCATGGGGCGCAAGTGACGCCTCACGACAGACCAGGGAGATTTTCCATGAAGCGCACGCTTGCTCTGGGTGGCATGGCGGCCGGTCTGCTGGCCACCGCCGTTGTCGCCTCCCCGGCCGCTCACGCCGGGAACGATGTCGCCGCCGACTCGCTGGCCAAGACCAACCTTGCCGCCCAGCAGGTCGCGGCGTTCTGGTACGGCGAGAACGCGGCCAACCTGATCAACGCCACGCCGTACGGCGTGGAGACCAAGGTCGTCGCCAAGCACGTCTCCAAGGGCGGGCCGGCGGCCGACAGCAAGCCCGGCGTGGTGCCGGCGATCGGCGACGAGAAGAAGTCGGCCGCGAAGTCGAAGAACGTGAACCTGCCCAAGACCACGGGCAAGGTGTTCTTCATCGGCGGCGACGGCAAGCCGCACTGGTGCACCGCGACCTCGGTGCAGTCGGCGTACCACAACCTGGTCGGCACGGCCGGGCACTGCGTGTACGACACCGAGTCGAACAAGGCCACCCTCGACAAGTGGGTGTTCGTCCCGGGTTACTACCAGGGCAAGACCCCGTGGGGCATCTACGTCGGTAAGACCGCCTACACGCACTACGACTACGACGTGTACGAGGACGGCGACCGCGACTACGCGTTCGTCACCGTGTACAACGGCGTCAAGGTCGACCGTGCTCACCTGTCCGGCGCGCACAGCGACGCGGGCAAGGACTGGGGCACCTTCGAGACCCCCATGGACGCGCAGAAGAAGGTCAAGGACCTCCAGGACGCCAAGGCGTCCGGTGCGTCCGACCTGAAGATCACCCCCGTCGTCGACTGGGCGCACAAGGTGGTCCTGGGCACCCCCGGTTCGCAGAAGGTCGCGGCCAGCGTCGCCCAGCTCGCGGTCATCCCGTCCACGATCCCCACCGCTCGGACCACCCTGGAGAACTGGGCCAAGGGCCACATCGGCTCGTCCACGTTCACCGACAACACGTGGGGTTCCGTGGTCACCCAGACCGTCGGGTGGGCCAACACCGGCTGGAACTCGAACGACGCCACGAAGCAGACGACCTACGTCTTCTCCCAGAACAACAAGAAGTACAAGGCCACCTTCTGGGGCAACTTCGACACCGACTACAAGGTCACCGGCAAGGTGCTCTGGATCGGCCTGTCGGACGTCGGCCGCCTGGGTGACAACGTCGGTGGTCAGGGTCTGGCCTACAACCAGAAGATCGGCCAGCCGGTCTTCGTGTTCGGCTACCCGAGCGGGTCGCACCCGGACGGCAACTACGCCTTCTCCGGCCACACGCTCAAGTGGACGTACGGCAAGACCTTCGCCGCGACCGCTTCGGCGATCAAGGCCGAGGAGCTGCAGGGCGTCCGGTCCTCCTTCACCGGTGAGGGCTCGCTCGGCTCGGCGTGGCTGCTCAAGTACAACAACAGCCGCCGTCTCGGCTACCTGAACGGCGTGACCATCGGCGTCTCCGACACCGACAGCAACGACCGCTACGACACCTCCGTCTCCCCGTACTTCGACGGCGAGACCTACGGCGTCTACAAGGCCGCTGCCAGCAAGTGGTCCGGCAAGATCGTCTGATCTGCCCAAGACTGATCGAGAAGGGGCCCGGCATCCAGCCGGGCCCTTTTTCCGTTCCCACAGCACCCCTGCTCACAGGTCCCCACGGTCATGGGCGCTGGTCCACAGCGACGGTGGCCACGGGAGGTGTGGTCAGAGGGCTGTGGGTCGGTCAGGCCTACGGACCTGCAGGGCTCCCGCCACGCTCGGGGCGTCCTGCTCCATGTTCATCGTCGGTCATCGTCGCCGACGGGTGCTTGCTCGCCGGCCCGCCGCGCCGCCCGCTGTCGGCCCGGCAGGACACGCGGCGCATCAGCAGCACATCGGCAGCACATCGGCAGCACACGGCAGCGCAGCATCGGCAGGGTAGGGGCCGGTGCGGCCTCCGCGCCTCTTCAGCCGTGGAGAGATTCGCCGGAGCGGCCGGTTGTGGCGGAGGGGCTGTCCGGGTGACCGGGACGACGGAAAAGGGCCCGGCATGAAGCCGGGCCCTTCTCGTCAGGCGTACGGAGATCAGACGATCTTGCCGGACCACACGTTGGCGGCCGCCTTGTAGACGCCGTAGGTCTCGCCGTCGAAGTACGGGGAGACGGAGGTGTCGTAACGGTCGTTGCCGTCGGTGTCGGAGACGCCGATGGTCACGCCGTTCAGGTAGCCGAGACGACGGCCGTTGTTGTACTTGAGCAGCCAGGACGAGCCGAGCGCGCCCTCACCGGTGAAGGAGGACTTGACGCCCTGCAGCTCCTCGGCCTTGATCGCCGGAGCGGTCGCGGCGAAGGTCTTGCCGTAGCTCCACTTGAGGGTCTTGCCGGAGAAGGCGTGGTTGCCGTCCGGGTGCGACCCGCTCGGGTAGCCGAACACGAAGACCGGCTGGCCGATCTTCTGGTTGTAGGCCAGACCCTGACCACCGACGTTGTCGCCGAGGCGGCCGACGTCCTTCAGGCCGACCGACGCCGTCTTGCCGGTGACCTTGTAGTCGACGTCGAAGTTGCCCCAGAAGGTGGCCTGGTACTTCTTGCCGTCCTTCTCGAAGGTGTAGACGGTCTGCTTCGTGGCGTCGCTGGAGTTCCAGCCGAGGCGGTAGTAGTGGTGCCTCCGGGCCTCCTTGACCACGGCGCCCCACGTCTTGTCGTCGTAGGTGGACTCGCCGATGTGGCCCTTGGCCCAGTTCTCCAGGGTCGCGCGAGCCGAGTCGTTGGTCTTCGGGTCCACCGCGATCTGGGCGACGCTGGCCGCGACCTTCTTCGAGCCCGGGGTGCCCAGGGCCACCTTGTGGGCGTAGTCCACGACGGACTCGACCTTGAGGCCGGAGTAGCCCGAGTGCGCCTTCAGCTTGCGCAGGGCCCAGGCAGCCTGGCCGTAGGTCTCGTACGCGGCCGACTCGTACTTCTTGCCGTCGGAGGTGACCGTCGGGAGCACGCCGTTGTACACGGTGACGAACGCGTAGTCGCGGTCGCCGTCCTCGTACACGTCGTAGTCGTAGTGCGTGTAGGCGGTCTTACCGACGTAGATGCCCCACGGGGTCTTGCCCTGGTAGTAACCCGGGACGAACACCCAGCGGTCGAGCGTGGCCTTGTTCGACTGCGTGTCGTACACGCAGTGACCGGCCGTGGCGACCAGGTTGTGGTACTTCGACTGGACCGAGGTGGCCGAGCACCAGTGCGGCTTGTGGTCGGCGCCGATGAAGAACACCTTGCCCGTGGTCTTGGGCAGGTTCACGTTCTTCGACTTGGACGTCGACTTCTTCTCGTCGCCGATCGCCGGCACGACGCCGGGCTTGCTGTCCGCGGACGGCCCGCCCTTGGACACGTGCTTCGCGGAGACCTTGGTCTCCACGCCGTACGGCTTGGCGTTGACGAGGTTGGCCTTGTTCTCGCCGTACCAGAACGCCGCGATCTGCTTGGCCGCCAGGTTGCTGCTGGCCAGCGTGTCGTGCGAGATGTCGTTCCCGGCGTGGGCGGCCGGGGAGGCGACAACGGCGGTGGCCAGCAGACCGGCCGCCATGCCACCGAGGGTGAGGGTGCGCTTCAAGAGGGTTCTCCCTTGGTCTGTCGTGGGGCGCCACCTGCGCCCCATGCGTCAGTAAAGGACTGATAAGCAAAGTTATAAGAGAAATGAGGAGGATCAACGGCCTTTGGGTGAGCGCACAGTCGCACTCCGTGATGTTGAGCCTCGGAGTGCCCTCGGACCGTTTCTGAGAATTTGCTGTGTTTCACCTGTTGGGGGCGTGAATCTTCGGCCGCGCCCGGCGTCGCTCGCAAGATCCATAAGGTGCTCTCAATGTGACCTAAATCACATCAAAGAGATGAAACCAGAAAGCATAGTGATCACGTCTGAGTTGCCCGTCGCGGTGGTGCCGGGGGTCTGGACGTGACTCGGACCGTCCCGGAGGGGATGGGCGGCGCCGCTGAGTTGCGACGAGCCCCGAGGGGGTGTCCGCACGGGGGGAAGGGCGCGTGCGGCCGCCAGGGGCGAGCACAGAGCAGCGGCGAGCAGCCCGAAACACGAAAAAAGGGCCCGGCTGGATGCCGGGCCCTTTCGGGATCAGTCTGGGACAGATCAGACGATCTTGCCGGACCAGTTGCCGGCCGCGGCCTTGTAGACGCCGTAGGTCTCGCCGTCGAAGTACGGGGAGACGCTGGTGTCGATCCGGTCGTTCTTGTCGGTGTCGGCGAGGCCGATGGTCACACCGTTCAGGTAACCGAGGCGACGGGCGCTCTTGTACTGCAGCAGCCAGGACGAACCGATGGCGCCCTCACCCGTGAAGGAGGACTTGACGCCGACCAGCTCCTCGCCCTTGACCGCGGCGGCCGAGGCGGCGAAGGTCTTGCCGTAGCTCCACTTGAGGGTCGCACCCGAGAAGGCGTTGTTGCCGTCGGGGTGGTATCCGCTCGGGTAGCCGAAGACGAAGACCGAGCTGCCGATCTTCTGGTTGTAGGCCAGGCCCTGACCGCCCACGTTGTCGCCCAGGCGGCCGACGTCCTTCAGAACGATCAGCGGGCCGTGACCGCCGCCGCGCAGGCTCTTCACGTAGAAGGTCCGCTTGAAGTAGCGGTACTCCCGGTGCCCGGGCCAGGTGGGGCTGGGCGTCGCGGACGGGGAGGCCGAGGGCGTCGCGCTGGGCGAGGCGCTCGGCGACGGGCTCGGCGAGGGGGACTGGTGGTGGCCCTGGCCGAAGCCGGGCACGTCGCGGTCGCCGTACTGGCCGTGGCCGTGGTGGTCGTCACCGTGGTGGTCGTCACGACCGCGCACTTCCTTGCGGAAGTACAGGGTCTTGCCGTCCTCGCTGATGTACCAGTCACGCCGGCTGTCGTACTCGCGGCCGCTGATGTCCTTGGTCACGACGCTCGTGCCCTGGGCCCAGGGGCCGTTGCCCGTGAGGTCCTTGCCCTTGTTCTTGGCCTGGAACTCGCGGACGCTGATCTGGCGGACCAGGGTGCGGTCGTCGTGCCCGCGCCCACGGTGGTCGTCACGTCCGTAGCGGTCGTCACGCCCGTGGTGGTCGTCACGGCCGTGGTGGTCGTCGCGCCCGTGGTGGTCGTCACGGCCGTGGTGGTCGTCACGCCCGTAGCTGTCCGTGACCACGGTGGGCAGCACGCCGTTGTACACGGTGACGAACGCGTAGTCGCGGTCGCCGTCCTCGTACACGTCGTAGTCGTAGTGCGTGTAGGCCGTCTTGCCGACGTAGATGCCCCACGGGGTCTTGCCCTGGTAGTAACCCGGGACGAACACCCAGCGGTCCAGCGTGGCCCGGTTCGACTCGGTGTCGTACACGCAGTGCCCGGCCGTGGCGACCAGGTTGTGGTACGACGACTGCACCGAGGTCGCGGTGCACCAGTGCGGCCTGTGGTCGGCGCCGATGAAGAACACCTTGCCCGTGGTCTTGGGCAGGTTCACGTTCTTCGACTTGGACGTCGACTTCTTCTCGTCGCCGATCGCCGGCACGACGCCGGGCTTGCTGTCCGCGGACGGCCCGCCCTTGGACACGTGCTTGGCGACGACCTTGGTCTCCACGCCGTACGGCGTGGCGTTGATCAGGTTCGCCTTGTTCTCGCCGTACCAGAACGCCGCGACTTCCTTGGCGGCAAGGTTGGTCCCGGCGAGGGTGGCGGAGCGATGGTCGGAGCCGGCATGAGCGGCGGGGGCGGCGATAGCGGCGGAGGCCAGCAGGCCGGCCGCGACGCCACCGAGAGCGAGCGTGCGCTTCAAGAGAAACTCCCTGGTCTGTCGTGAGGCGTCACCTGCGCCCCAAGCGTCAGTAAAGGAACGAAATGGAAAGGTATCTGAGAGAATGCTGGGAAAGGGGGTATTTCACGTGACCAGATTGCGGACCCCCCGGCGTCGAGCCGGTGTCCGAAGGGCTCTGGCGTGGTCGTTTCCGCTGATCATGACGGGTGGATCCGGTCGCTGATCACGCTCGGTGATGGACCGGTCCAGTAATCGATGTGACGAACATCACACTCGGTGATGAAACCGGTGATCGCCGAAGACCCGTCCGAGATTGCCGTGTCGGCGCCCAGAGGGGCGGTGCCGCCTACCGGAGCCCGTTGTCGAGCGCGTCGGACGGGGCGTCGAAGGGCACGAGGAGCGTGCGCAGCAGCCGGGCGAGAGCCTGCTGCTCGTGCTGGTCGAGGCCGGCCAGTAGTTCGCGTTCCCGTCGCAGCAGGTCGGCGAAGGCGGCGTCCACCCGGTCCATGCCGGCGCGGGTGAGCCGCACCAGCACGCCGCGCCGGTCCTCGGGATCGGGGCGCCGGGTGACCAGTCCGGCGGCGGCGAGCCGGTCGATGCGGTTCGTCATGGTGCCCGACGTCACCAGGGTGGCGCGCAGTAGTGCGCCCGGGCTCAGCTCGTACGGCTCGCCGGAGCGGCGCAGCGCCGTCAGCACGTCGAACTCCCACGACTCGATGTCGTGGGAGGCGAAGGCGGCCCGACGCTCACGCTCAAGATGCCGGCTCAGGCGGGAGACCCGGCTGAGCACCTCAAGCGGTGTCACGTCCAGGTCCGGGCGCTCCTGCTTCCAGGCCGCGACCAGCCGGTCCACCTCGTCCTCGGCGGGCCTCGAGAAGGTCATGGGCCGAGTCTAGCTTTTCTTGACATCGAGATATCTCACGCGATATCGAGTTATCTTGACATCAAGATAATCGGGAGGTGGGTATGCCTGCGGACATCTGGGACCCGGAGGTCTACGAGCGTTACGCGGCCGAACGCGGAAGGCCCTTTCACGAGCTCGTCAGCCGGGTGGGCGCCCGGTCGCCCGAGTACGTCGTCGACCTCGGCTGCGGCACCGGGGAGCTCACCGCGACGCTCCTCGCCCGCTGGCCCGGCGCCCGGGTCCACGGCGTGGACGCCTCACCCGCCATGATCGCCAAAGCGCCACCGGGCCCCGATTTCGAGGTGGCCGACGTACGCGACTGGCGTCCGTCGCGGCCGGTCGACGTGATCGTCTCGAACGCGCTCCTGCAGTGGCTCCCCGAGCGCCGCGACCTGCTGGCCCGGTGGAGGGGCTGGCTCGCCGAGGACGGGTGGCTCGCCTTCCAGATGCCCGGCAACTTCGACGCGCCGAGCCACGCCGTCGTGCGCGAGCTGTGCCGTACGACCTGGCGGGCGGAGCTGGGCGACGTGCCGCGCGGCGCGACGGTGGGGGATCCCGAGGAGTACGTGGACCTGCTCGCCGGTCTCGGCCTCACGGTGGACGCCTGGGAGACCACCTATGTCCACGTCCTGCCGGGGGAGGACCCGGTGCTGAACTGGATCAAGGGCACGGCGCTGCGGCCGATGCTCGACCGGCTGCCGCCCGAGCGGCACGCCGCCTTCCTCGCCGACTGCGCGCGCGCCCTGCGGGAGGCCTACCCTCCCCGCCCGTACGGCACCCCCTTCCCTTTCCGCCGCATCTTCGCCGTCGCCCGCTCATGAGGCCACACCCGAGCGATCCGGAGTGAGCGCCCCGACGAGCGAAGCGGGCAAAGCTGTTCATTTTGGCGTGGCACTATGACGGCCCGACCGGGAGGCACTTGGGGGAACGGTGGCGCTTGAGATCGAGGACAAGTTCGACGTCCAGGACGACTTCACCCTGCCCGACCTGGGCGGAGTGCCGGGGTGCGCGCGGGTGGCGGAGCCGCTGTCACACCGCCTGACCGCGGTCTACTTCGACACCGCCGACCTGCGCCTGGCCGCCCGGGGCGTCACGCTGCGGCGCCGGCGCGGCGGGGACGACGAGGGCTGGCACCTCAAGCTGCCCAAGGCCGCGGGCGCCCGCGAGGAGATCACCCGGCCGCTCACGCGCAGCGCGAAGACCGTCCCCGCCGAGCTGGCGAGCCTCGTCCTCGCGTACACACGGGGCGCCCCGCTGGCGCCGGTGGCCCAGCTGGAGACCCGCCGTTCCATCGCGCTGCTGCTCGGTCCCGGGGACGCGCCACTGGTGGAGGTCGCCGACGACCGGGTCAAGGGCACCGTCCTCGGCGACGAGCCGGTGGTGCGGCGCTGGCGGGAGGTCGAGGCCGAGATCAAGGAGGGCGACCGCGAGATCCTCAAGAAGGTGGGCAAGCGGCTGCGCGGGGCGGGCGCCGTCCCCGCCGCCGGCGGGAGCAAGCTCGCCCGGGTCCTCGGCGACCGCCTGCCCGCGCCGCGCCCGGCCACCCGGCCCGAGCCGGGCTCCGTCGGCGAGGTCGTCGTCGGCTACCTCCGCGCCCAGGTCGCCGCGCTCGCCGCCCAGGACCCGCGCGTACGGCTCGCCGGGGAGGACGCCGTGCACCAGGCCAGGGTGGCCTGCCGCCGGCTGCGCAGCGCGCTCAAGGCGTTCAAGCGGATCGTCGTGGAGACCGAATCCGTGCAGGAGGAGCTGAAGTGGCTCGGCGAGGTGCTGGGCGAGGCCCGTGACCTGGAGGTCATCCGGGCGCGCTTCGCCGCCCGCCTCGACGCGCTCGACCCCCGGCTCGTCACCGGCGAGGCGCGCCGCAGGCTGGGCGACGACCTGCTCGCCAGGGAACACGAGGCGTACGACCGCATCCGGGCCGCGCTCGGCGGCGAGCGTTACTTCGCGCTGCTCGACGCCCTCGACGCGCTGGCGGCCGACCCGCCGCTGACGGCGGCGGCGGGCAAGGACGCGGGCAAGGCGCTGCGGAAGATCGTGGACAGGAACTGGCGGCGGGTGGCCGACGCCTACGACGCGGCCCTCCGGGCGGAGGAGGGCGAGGAGCGCGAGACGGCCATGCACGAGGTGCGCAAGGCCGCCAAGCGCGCCCGCTATACGGCGGAGGCGGCCGGCCTGTCCGGGCCGGCCAAACGGGCCAAGGAGGTGCAGAAGGTGCTCGGCCGCCACCAGGACGGCGTGGTCGCCCAGGACACGCTCCTGGAGGAGGCGGGCCGGGCGAGGGAGGCCGGGGAGGACACCTTCACCTACGGCGTGCTCGCGGGCGTCGAGAGCGCCGAGGCGGCCCGCGCCCACGAGGAGTTCCCCGCCGTCTGGGCCTCCGTCACCGGGTGATCCGCCGGTCGGTCAGGTGACGTAGCGCTCCAGCGTGACCGCCCGGCCGGCCGCGTGGTGGAGGACGGCGAAGCCGCCCTTGGCGAGGGCGAGGTCGGCGGACCGCGTGCGGTGCAGCGCCTCGCCCGCCGTGCCCAGCAGCGCGGGCAGCACCTTGCCGTGGCTGCACAGCACCGCCGCATCCGCCGCGGCGAGCGAATCGCGCACCAGCCGTTCCGCCTCCCGGGGGTCGTAGCCGCTCTCCGACAGCGCCTTCTCCCCGCGCACCTCCAGGCCGTGCCGTTCCGCGTACGGCCCGATCGTCTGCGTGCAGCGCCTGCTGTGCGAGCTCACGAGCCGCTCCGGCCGGTACGCCCCGAGCACCGTGGCCAGGATCTCGGCCTGGGCGAGACCGCGCTCGTCCAGCGGGCGGTGGTCGTCGTCGCCCTTCCACTCCTGCCGGGAGCCCGCCAGAGCGTGCCGCAGGAAGATCAACGGGGTGGTCGTGAGGGGCGCGGCGCCGACGGCCCGCAGCAGGCGCCTGTCCCAGCCGTAGGTGAGGCGCCGCGCCGCCTCCTCGATCGGCAGCCAGACGACCTCGTCGACCTCCTCGCCGTCGCCGCCCGCAGCCCGCCCGTCGCCGGGATCGCGGGCGAGCCAGTAGTCCACCCGCTTGAGCCGGCCGTCCTTCAGATAGTGCACGGGCGGGAGCGCGCGGCCGAGCACGACCCGGAGGCCGGTCTCCTCCCGCACCTCGCGCAGCGCCGCGGCGATCACGTGCTCGCCGTGCCTGAGCTTGCCCTTGGGCAGGCTCCAGTCGTCGTACGCCGGCCGGTGGACGAGCGCGATCTCCGGATCGGCCTCCTCGCCCCGCCACACGACCGCGCCGGCCGCTCTGATCACGCGGGCCTCCCTGAGCACACCGGTCGTCGTCACTCGGCACCGTCGTCCACGGTCCGCCAGCGGCGGCTCGCGATCAGGTGGTGCTGGAGGTCGGTCTCGCCCCGGTGGCGCAGCCACTTGCCGTCGGAGTGCAGCGTCCAGGCGGTGGCGTTGTCCTCGAACGCCAGGTCGAGCAGGTGGGCGAGGTACCTCCGGTGCTCCGGGCTGCTGACCTTGACCAGCGCCTCGACCCGCCGGTCCAGGTTGCGGCGCATCAGGTCGGCGCTGCCGATCCAGATCTCCGGCCGCCGTCCTCCGCCGAACTCGAACACGCGGGAGTGTTCGAGGAACCGGCCGAGCACGCTGCGTACGCGGATGGTCTCCGACAACCCCGGCACACCCGGCCGGAGCGTGCAGATGCCGCGGACCCACAGGTCCACCGGCACGCCCGCCTGCGAGGCGCGGTACAACGCGTCGATGACCGGCTCGTCCACCATCGAGTTCGTCTTGATCCGGATGCGGGCCGTGCGGCCGGCCGCGCGATGGGCGATCTCCTGCTCGATCCGGTCGAGCAGGCCCTGGCGCAGCGAGTCCGGCGCGACCAGCAGCCTGCGGTAGTCGGACTGGTGGGAGTAGCCGGTCAGGTGGATGAACAGGTCGGTCACGTCCTCGCCGACCTGCGGGTCGGCGGTGAGCAGGCCGAAGTCCTCGTACTGCCGGGCCGTCTTCGGGTTGTAGTTCCCGGTGCCGATGTGGCAGTAGCGCCGCAGTTCGCCGCCCGCCTCCTGGCGGACCACCATGGCGAGCTTGCAGTGCGTCTTGAGGCCGAGCACGCCGTAGACCACGTGGCACCCGGCCGTCTCCAGCTTGCGGGCCCAGGAGATGTTCGCGTGCTCGTCGAACCGCGCCTTGATCTCCACCACGACCACGACCTGCTTGCCCGCCTCGGCCGCGTCGATCAGGGCGTCCACGATGGGCGAGTCGCCACTGGTGCGGTAGAGCGTCTGCTTGATGGCCAGCACGTCCGGGTCGGCCGCCGCGTCCTCCACGAACCGCTGCACGCTCGTCGCGAACGAGTCGTACGGGTGGTGCACCAGGATGTCGTGCTCGCGCAGGGTCGCGAAGAGGTCGTCCGCGATGCTCACCGCCTCCGCCGGCACGAACGGCCGGTAGCTGAGCTCGGGGCGGTCGAGATCGGCGATGGCGTGCAGCCCGGTGAGGTCCAGCGGGCCGGGCAGCCGGTAGATCTCGTGGTCGCCCACCCCCAGCTCGTCGACCAGCAGGTCGAGCACCTCGGGGGTGATGGTGTCCTCGACCTCCAGCCGCACCGGCGGCCCGAACCTGCGCCGCAGGAGCTCGCGCTCCAGCGCCTTCATCAGGTTCTCCGTGACGTCCTCGTCGATCTCCAGGTCCTCGTTCCTGGTGACCCGGAAGACGTGGTGCTGCACCACCTGCATGCCCTTGAACAGCTCGCCCAGATGCGCCGCGATCACGTCCTCCAGCGGGACGAAACGGTCCTTCGACGCGTTCACGAAGCGGGGAAGCTGTGAGGGCACCTTCACCCGCGCGAACACCGTGTGGCCCGTCACCGGGTTGCGCACGGTGACCGCCAGGTTCAGCGAGAGCCCCGAGATGTACGGGAACGGGTGGGCGGGGTCGACGGCCAGCGGCGTCAGGACCGGCCGGATCCGCTCGCGGAAGAGCTTGCGCAGCGCCGTCCGCTCCTCCCTCGCGAGGTCGTCCCAGCGGACGATCGCGATGCCCTGCTCGGCCAGCTCCGGGCAGATCCGGTCGTGGAAGACCGCCGCGTGCCTGCGGGCGAGGTCGTCGGCGACCGACGCGATCCGGGTCAGCGCCTCGCTCGGCTTGAGCCCGCCCGGCGTCCGCAGCAGCAGCCCGGTCGCCATCCGCCGTTTCAGCCCGGCCACCCGTACGCGGAAGAACTCGTCCAGGTTGCTCGCGAAGATGGCGAGGAACCGCACCCGTTCGAGCAGCGGCACCGCGGGGTCCTCCGCGAGCTCCAGGACCCGTTCGTTGAACTGGAGCCAGCTCTCCTCACGATTGAGGAACCGGTCGTGCGGCAGCGGGGCGGGCACGGGGAGGTCGGCCTCCTCCGGCTCAGGCGAGGGGGAGCTTTGGGCGGACATATAACGAAATATGCCCCACTACGTTGAACAGAACGTTAACTTCGCAGCAACGAAACCGTCAGGCCGGTTCACCCCCGCCGGCCATGTCACCGGCCGTCCCGCCGGTCGTCTCGCGGGGGCGCCCCTCAGATCTCCCCGGGCTGCTGCCGTTCGAGGCTCCGGCCCCGCTCGCGCTGCTCGCGTTCCTTGGCCTTCTCCAGCTCGCGCTGGCGGCGTTCGAGCTCCTTGGCGCGTTCGCGCTGCTCGCGTTCGCGGGCCTTCTCCTGCTCGCGGCGGAGCTTCTCCTGCTCCTTGAGCTGCCGTTCGAGCTCCCTGGACCGCTCGCGCTGCTCGCGCTCCTTGGCCTTCTCCAGCTCGCGCTGGCGGCGTTCGAGCTGCCTGGCGCGTTCGCGCTGCTCGCGTTCGCGGGCCTTCTCCTGTTCGCGGCGGAGCTTCTCCTGCTCCTTCACCTCGCGCTCGGTGGGCCGCGGCGTACGGGTCTCGGCGGCGGGGGTGAGGATCATCCCGCGGGTCGCGCCGGTGAGCCCGGGGTTGGCGTCGAGGCCCTTCAGGCCGTTCCAGGACAGGTTCACCAGGTGGGCGGCGACCTCCTCGCGGGCGGGCCTGCGCACGTCGAGCCACCACTGGCCGGTGAGGGCGGTCATCCCCACGAGCATCTGCGCGTACATCGGCGCGAGCTTGGGGTCGTAGCCGCGTTCCCTGAACTCGTCCGCGAGCACGTCCTCGACCTGGCTCGCGATGTCGCTGATCAGGCTGGCGAAGGTGCCCGTCCCCGACGCGGCGTGGGAGTCGCGGACCAGGATGCGGAAGCCCTCGCTGCTCTCCTCGATGTACTGCAGGAGGGCGAGCGCGGCGCGCTCCAGCTTGACGCGGGCGTGCGAGGCGGAGAGCGCCTGGGTGACCAGGCTCAGCAGGCGCTGCATCTCCCGGTCGATCACGACGGCGTAGATGCCCTCCTTGCCGCCGAAGTGCTCGTACACCACGGGCTTGGAGACCTTTGCGCTGGCCGCGATCTCCTCGACCGACGTGCCGTCGAAGCCCTTGTCCGCGAACAGGGCCCGGCCGACCTGGATCAGCTGCTCGCGCCGCTCCGCGCCGGTCATGCGTCTTCGCGTTCGGGAGGACTCGGTCACAGGTTCCATGATGGCGGTTGCCCCGGCCGGAACCCGGCCCGGGACGGATAAGGGGAGCGGCGCCGGTGCGGCCGCCACCGGTGCGGCCGCCATCGTGGCGGACGTCACCGGAACGGACGTCATGGGAGAGGTGGTGGGAGACAGGGCCGCCGCCTGTGCGAAAGCGGCCCCGCCATCCGCGCCGACGGGAACGTCAGGCAATGCGCTTCGCCGCCAGCCGCTCCGGTGTCGGCCAGCGCACGTCGCGGGCCCAGCCGGCCTTCTCGAACCAGCGGATGAGGCCGGCGCTCAGGTCGATCTGGCCCTTCAGCGCGCCGTGCCGGGCGCAGGTGGGGTCCGAGTGGTGCAGGTTGTGCCACGACTCGCCGAACGAGGGAATCGCCAGCCACCACACGTTGCGGGACTTGTCACGCGACTCGAAGACCTCCTCGCCGAAGACGTGGCAGATGGAGTTGATCGACCAGGTGACGTGGTGCAGCAGGCCGATCCGGATGACCGTGCCCCAGAAGAACGCGGTCACCGCGCCCTGCCAGGACCAGCTGATCAGGCCGCCCAGGATCGCCGGGAGCAGCAGGGAGGTGATCGCCAGGGCCGGGAAGGCCCGGTGCAGCTTCATCACGTCCGGGTCCTTCATCAGGTCCGGGGCGTACTTGGCGCGGTTGACCCGCTCGGACTCGAACAGCCAGCCGATGTGGGCGTACAGCAGGCCCTTGCACATGGACTTGAAGCCGGGGCCGAAGCGCCACGGCGAGTGCGGGTCGCCCTCCTTGTCGGAGAACTTGTGGTGCTTGCGGTGGGCGGCCACCCAGTCGAGCACGGACATCTCCAGCGAGAGGCTGCCGGCGATGCCGAGGGCGATCTTCAGCGGCCGGTTCGGCTTGAACGATCCGTGCGTGAAGTAGCGGTGGTATCCGACGGTGACGCCCAGGCCGGACACGATGTAGAACACCGCGGCGATCACGACGTCCGTCCAGCCCAGGCCCCAGCCCCAGGCGAACGGCACCGCGGCGAAGACCGCCAGGATCGGCGCGCCGACGACGATCGCGAAGACAACCAAGTCGGCCTTGCTCTTGTCCTGCGGTTCGAAGTCCGGCTTCGGCTGTGGTGCGGCGCGGTCGGTGACGACGGTCATGGGCTACCTCACGGGTGTTGGGAAGATTGTCTGGCTACGCGACCGTAACTTACGCCATCGTAAGTTAGGAACCCCTAAGAGCGAATGTGTGGAAGGTGACGCGCGGGGCCACATCTGGTGGCGAATCCACGTCTTGCACCAACTCTCGGCAATCTGGTAAAGCCCGATGCCCCACCTCAGAGGCTCGTCGCCGGCCGCGCGAGGTCTACGACGCCCTGCCCGAAATGTGGCTTAGATAACATCCCGAGGCCCGCTGTCGGGTGGTCCGGCTCCGGTCGCGGACCACGGGTCCGGGCAGGGGGTCGGCTGGAGGGGTCGGGCGGGGTGAGCCGGGCCGATGGGCGTCGCTTTTTGGGGGCGCGCGCGAGGGGTCGGCTCTGTATCCTGAGGTCGGATTCCGGCGCCTGTTGGAATCGGACAAACGGGGCTTTGGCCCATTCCCGGGTCGTCTAGGGGCAAGACTACAGATTTTGGTTCTGTCAACGGAGGTTCGAATCCTCCCCCGGGAGCCAGCCCGTCCGTTCGCCGTGCGCTCCGGGGGGCCTGGTTCCCACTCGGGGGACGGCAGGTAAGCTCACCTTGTCGAGCGGGTGACCGTGCGGTTCCGGGGTAGTGGACGCATGGAAGCCGCGCCACGTTTCGTGTGTAGTAAGCCGCGACGCCGAGGGAGCCTCAGTCCGTGAGTGTGCCGCGCCCGGCAGCCGTGATCGTCCTCGCCGCCGGCGAGGGCACCCGGATGAAGTCGAAAACCCCCAAGGTCCTCCACGAAGTCTGCGGCCGTGCGCTCGTGGACCACATGCTCGCCGCCGCCCGCGGCCTCGCCCCCGAACGGCTGGTCGTCGTCATCGGCCACGCGCGCGAACAGGTCGGTCCCCACCTGGCGGAGACCGCGCCGGACGCCCGCACGGTCGTGCAGGAGAAGCGGAACGGCACCGGCCACGCCGTGCGCACCGCGCTGGAGGCCGAGGGCCCGATCGAGGGCACCATCCTGGTGACGTACGGCGACACGCCGCTGCTGCGCGCCGAGACCCTGGCGGCGCTGCTGGAGCGGCACGCCGCCGACGGCAACGCCGTCACCGTGCTGACCGCCGTGGTCCCCGACCCCACCGGCTACGGCCGCATCGTGCGCGACGGGAGCGGCGCGGTGCTGGAGATCGTCGAGGAGAAGGACGCGTCCCCCGAGCAGCGCGCGATCAGCGAGATGAACTCGGGCGTGTACGCCTTCGACGGCGCGCTGCTGGCCGACGGCCTGCGCCGGATCGGCGCCGCCAACGCCCAGGGCGAGGAGTATCTGACCGACGTGCTGGCCATCCTCCGCGAGGACGGCCACCGGGTCGGCGCCCACGTCGCCGCCGACCACGCGGAGGTCGAGGGCGTCAACGACCGCGTCCAGCTCGCCTTCGTGCGGCGGGTGCTCAACGACCGCATCCTGGAGGCGCACATGCGCGCCGGGGTCACCGTCGTCGACCCGGCCGGCACGTGGGTGGACGCCGGTGTCGTCATGGAGCCCGACGTCGTGATCCATCCCGGCACCCAGCTCAGGGGCGCCACGAGGATCGGGGCGGGGGCCGAGGTGGGGCCGGGCAGCACGCTGACCGACACCGTCGTCGGCGAGGAGGCCGTCGTGCGCAACACCGTGGCCGACGGTGCGGAGATCGGCGCCGGCGCCACCGTGGGCCCGTTCGCCTACCTGCGCCCCGGCACCGTGCTCGGGCGGGGCGGCAAGATCGGCGCGTACGTCGAGACCAAGAACGCGCGGATCGGCGAGGGCTCCAAGGTCCCGCACCTCACGTACGTCGGCGACGCGACGATCGGCACCGGCTCGAACATCGGCGCCGCCTGCGTCTTCGTCAACTACGACGGCGTGGGCAAGCACCACACCGTGGTGGGCGACCACGTCCGCGTGGGCAGCGACAACATGCTCGTGGCACCGGTCACGATCGGCGACGGCGCCTACACCGCCGCCGGCTCGGTGATCACGTCCGACGTGCCGCCCGGGGCGATGGCGGTCGCCCGCGGCAGGCAGCGCAACATCGAGGGCTGGGTGGCGCGCCGCAGGGGCGGCACCCCGTCCGACGAGGCGGCCCGGCGGGCGCTGGCCGCCCCGGAGAGCGGCGCGCCCGAGCAGGACGGCGGGGACACCGCCGCGCGGTAAGGACCACCCACGGCACGCGCCCCAGCGTGCCGCGCGGGGACAGGAAGAGTACGAGGCGCGGTTGCCCGACCGCGTAGCGCCGAAGGGCCAGGCCAGGAGGACACCGTGACCGACCACATCGACGGGGCGAAGGGGTTCGCGGGCCCCGGGCGAGGCGAGGGCACCGCGGACCGGCCGGCCCGGCCACAGCAGGCCCGGCACGGCCGACAGGCTCGACACGCGAGGAGCGCGGCATGAGCGGCAAGAAGACGACCGGCGAGCGGAACCTCATGTTCTTCTCCGGCCGGGCCCACCCCGAGCTCGCCGAGGAGGTCGCGAAGGCCCTCGGTGTCGAGATCACGCCGACCGCGCTGCGCGACTTCGCGAGCGGCGAGATCTACGTGCGCTACCTGGAGTCGGTGCGCGGCTGCGACGCCTTCGTGATGCAGAGCCACACCGCGCCGATCAACCAGTGGATCATGGAACAGCTGATCATGGTGGACGCGCTCAAGCGGGCCTCGGCCAAGCGGATCACCGTGATCATGCCGTTCTACGGCTACGCCCGCCAGGACAAGAAGGGCCGCGGCCGGGAGCCGATCACCGCCCGGCTGGTGGCCGACCTGTTCAAGCAGGCGGGCGCCGACCGGATGATGTCCATCGACCTGCACACCTCGCAGATCCAGGGCTTCTTCGACGGTCCGGTGGACCACCTGTTCGCGATGCCCGTGCTGATCAACTACCTGCGTGGCAAGCTCGACCCGGCGACGACCACGATCGTCTCGCCCGACACCGGCCGCGTGCGGCTCGCCGAGCGCTGGTCCGACACCCTGGGCACCCCGGTGGCGTTCATCCACAAGCGGCGCGACCTCGACGTGGCGAACCAGGTGAAGGTGCACGAGGTGGTCGGCAAGGTCCACGGCCGGACCTGCGTGCTGATCGACGACATGATCGACACCGGCGGCTCGATCTGCAAGGCGGCCGACGCCCTGTACGAGCACGGCGCGACCGACGTCATCGTGGCCGCCACCCACGCGGTGTTCTCCGGGCCCGCCGTGGACCGTCTGAAGAACTCCCGGATCTCCGAGGTGGTCGTGACCAACACGCTGCCCATCGAGGAGGAGAAGAGGTTCGACAGCCTCACGGTGATGTCGATCGCCCCGCTGATCGCCCGGGCCATCACCGAGGTCTTCACCGACGGCTCCGTCACCAGCCTCTTCGAGGGCGACGCCTGACCCGCTCGGGACCCCCGGACGTACCCGGGGGCCCGCGCAGTTCGCCTGGGAGCGGTGGTCAGTAGACGGCGCCCATCGCCGTACGCACCTCCGCGAGGGTCGCGGCGGCGACGGCGGCGGCGCGTGCGTTGCCGTCGCGGAGCACCCGGCGGACGTGGCCGCGATCCCCGGCGAGTTCGGCCCGCCGTGCCCGCAGCGGCGCGAAGTGGTCGTTGATCGCGTCGGTGACCAGCGCCTTCAGCGCGGCGGCCCCCCGGCCGCCGATCCCGGCGGCGACCTCGTGCGGGTCCCGGCCGAGGCACAGCGCGGCCAGGAGGACGAGGCTGGACACCTCGGGCCGGGCGACCGGGTCGTAGGTGATGTGGCGCTCGGCGTCGGTCTTCGCGCCGCGGATCAGCCGGGCGGTCTCGTCGGCGGTCGCGGCCAGGGCGACGGCGTTGCCCCGGCTCTTGCTCATCTTGGCGCCGTCGGTCCCGAGCAGCAGGGGCGCCGCGGACAGCAGCGCCTCGGGCTCGGGGAACACCGGGTTCGAGGGGGTGCCGTAGCGGTTGTTGAAGCGGCGCGCGATGATGCGGGCGACCTCCAGGTGGGGCAGCTGGTCCTGCCCGACCGGGACGATTCCGGCCTTGCAGAACAGGATGTCGGCCGCCTGGTGCACGGGATAGGTGAACATCAGCCCGCTGACCGCCGACTGCCGAGAGTGGGCGATCTCGTCCTTGACCGTGGGGTTGCGGCCCAGCTCCGCGACCGAGACCAGGCTGAGGAACGGCAGGAGCAGCTGGTTGAGCGCGGGCACGGCGCTGTGCGTGAAGATCGTGGCCCGGCCGGGGTCGAGGCCCGCGGCCAGGTAGTCGAGCACCAGGTCCTCCACGCGCTCGGTGAGCCGGTCGGCGACGTCCCGGTCGGTCAGGACCTGGTAGTCCGCGACGAGCACCATCATCTCCACGCCCAGGTTCTGCAGGCGGACGCGGTTCTGCAGGGTGCCGAAGTAGTGCCCCAGATGCAGCCGGCCGGTCGGCCGGTCCCCGGTCAGCGCCCGGAACGTCCCGGGCCGCTCCCGTATCGATCTCTCCAGCTCGGCGCCGCGCCGTCGCGCGCCCGCCACGCCGAGGTCGTCGGACGGGCCGCTGTCCAGAGTGGTCGTCATGTGATCTCTCCCTTGGCAGGTGGTCCGCCGCCGGTGGCGACCCCTCGTCCAGGGAGCACGAAAAAGGGCCGTCCATCCGAACGGCCCGGTCGTACGCGTGAGATGGCCGCTCCTACCCGGAGCGCCACCAGCCCTGACACGACGTACGTTGCATCCCGCCACTCTAACGGCCACCTGGCCACTGCGGGAGACACGATAAGGTAAGGGGGTTGCGCTCGTAACGCCTTCCGCTAGGGCGGGTGAGGGGGAGCGCGTCATCCGTCGAACATCCCTAGGAGATGTGCCGTGTCCGAAGTACGCATCGCCGCCGAGCTCCGCGACGAGTTCGGCAAGGGCGCCGCCCGCAAGATCCGCCGGGCGAACAAGGTTCCCGCCGTCCTCTACGGCCACGGCACCGAGACCAAGCACCTGACCCTCCCCGGCCACGAGCTGCTGCTCGCGCTGCGCACGCCCAACGTGCTCATCCGCCTGCACGGTGAGGGCGTGGACGAGATCGCGCTGCCCAAGGGCGTCCAGCGCGACCCGATCAAGGGCTTCCTGGAGCACGTCGACCTGCTCCTGGTCAAGCGGGGCGAGAAGGTCACCGTCGAGATCCCGGTCACCGTCGTCGGCGAGACGGTCGGCAGCGCCATCGTCGACCAGCCGCTGAACACGCTCTCGGTCGAGGCCGAGGCGACCCACATCCCGACCGGCGTCGAGATCGACGTGGACGGCAAGGAAGAGGGCTACACGGTGCTCGCGGGCGACCTGAAGCTGCCGGAGGGCACGACGCTGGCCGGCGACCCCGAGGCCCTGGTGCTGCACGTGATCGGCGCTCCGTCGGCCGGGCTGCCCGAGGAGGGCGAGGCCGCCGCCGAGGGCGAGACCGCCGAGGCCGCCGAGTAGGACCGATTCGTGAGAGAGTCCTCCGCGGGGTGTCCCGCGGAGGACTCTTCCATATGTGGAGACGGTGGAGGAGACAGCGATGTCCGACACGGCCGCGGAGCGGTGGCTGGTCGTGGGCCTGGGCAACCCCGGGCCGGAGTACGCCGGGAACCGCCACAACGCGGGCTTCATGGTGCTCGACGAGCTGGCGGCCCGGATGGGCGGGCGGTTCAAGGCGCACCGGTCGCGGGCCGAGGTGGTCGAGGGCCGTCTGGCCGCGCTGCCCGTGGTGCTGGCCAAGCCGCTGTCCTTCATGAACCTGTCCGGCGGGCCGGTCAAGGCGCTGGCCGACTTCTACAAGATCACACCTGACCGGGTCGCCGTGGTCCACGACGAGCTGGACATCCCGTACGGCGCGTTGCGGGCGAAGCTCGGCGGCGGCGACAACGGGCACAACGGCCTGAAGTCGATCACGAAGTCGCTCGGCACGCGCGACTACCCGCGCATCCGGTTCGGCATCGGCCGCCCGCCGGGCCGGATGGACCCGGCGGCGTTCGTGCTGCGCGACTTCGCCACGGCCGAGCGCAAGGACCTGCCGTTCCTGGTGGACCGGGCCGCCGACATGGTGGAGTCGCTGATGACGGCGGGCCTGGAGGCGACGCAGAACCGGTTCCACGCCGGCGACCTCAACCCGGCCAAGCCGCCCCGCTGAGGTCCCGCCGCCGGGAGCGCGAGGCTCCCGGCGGGGGTGACCCACGGAGTTTCAGGGGCGGCCGAGGGCGCGGTACTCCCAGCCCGCCGCCCGCCAGGTGTCCCGGTCGAGGGCGTGCCGGCCGTCCACGATCCGCCGGTGCGCGACGACCTCCGCCAGCGCCTCGGGCTGGATCTCGCGGAACTCGGCCCACTCGGTGAGCAGCACCACCACGTCCGCGTCCCTGGCCACGTCCATCGCGCTGGTGCCGTACCTGAGCTCCGGGTAGGTGCGACGGGCGTTGTCCAGCGCCGCCGGGTCGTAGACCCGTACGTTGGCGCCCAGGCCGTGCATCGTCCGGGCCACGTCGAGCGCCGGGGCGTCCCTGATGTCGTCGGAGTTGGGCTTGAAGGCGGCGCCGAGGCAGGCCACCCGCTGGCCGTTGAGGTGGCCACCGAGCAGCTCCCTGACCAGGTCGATCGTGCGGGAGCGCCGGCGCCGGTTGATGGCGTCGACCTCCCGCAGGAAGGACACGGCCTGGCCGACGCCGATCTCCTCGGCCCGGTGGGCGAAGGCCCGGATGTCCTTGGGCAGGCAGCCGCCGCCGAACCCGAGACCGGGCTGGAGGAAGCGGCCGCCGATCCGGTCGTCGTAGGCGAGGGCCTGCGCCAGGTCGTGTACGTCGGCCCCGGTGGCCTCGCAGATCTCGGCCATCGCGTTGATGTAGGAGATCTTGGTGGCCAGGAAGGAGTTGGCGGCGACCTTGACCAGTTCGGCGGTGGCGAGGTCGGTGACCACGGTCGGGGTGCCGAGGTCGAGGATCGGCGCGAACGCCGCGGCCAGCCGCTCCCGCGCCCACTCCGTGGCGACGCCGAAGACGAGCCGGTCGGGCCGCAGCGTGTCGTCGACGGCGAAGCCCTCACGCAGGAACTCGGGGTTCCAGGCCAGCTCCACCTCCTCGCCGGCCGGGGCCAGTTCGGTCAGCAGGCCGCTCAGCCGGGCCGCGGTGCCGACCGGCACGGTCGACTTGCCGACGACCAGGCAGCGCCGGGTCAGGTGCTGGGCCAGGCCCCGGACGGCGGCGTCGACGTAGCTGAGGTCGCAGGCGTCCAGGCCGGGCTGCTGGGGGGTGCCCACACAGATGAAGTGGACGTCGCCGTGCTCGGCGGCCTCGGCGTAGGAGGTGGTGAACCGGAGCCGTCCCGACTCCAGGGTCTTGGCCAGCAGTTCGGGCAGGCCCGGCTCGAAGAACGGCACCTCCCCGGACTGCAGTTTGCGGATCTTCCCGGGGTCCACGTCGAGCCCGACCACGTCGTAGCCCAGCGAGGCCATGCAGATGGCGTGTGTCGCCCCGAGGTAACCGGTCCCGATCACCGTCAGCCGGGGGAGTTCGGCGTCGCTCATGTCAGTATCCCAATGAGTGTCGGCGAGTCGCCGTCCGGCGGACTCGGTGCCTGGTGACCGCCGGCGGGGTGTGCCGGACGGCCGGAGAGTCGGTCTCCGGCGGGGGTTCCGCCGGGCCGTGGTCAGGAACAGCCGCCCTTCTTGGTCAGCGCTCCGCCGGTGACCTTGTTGTCGCAGGAGATCGTGTTGCCGCCGGCGGTGTCGTTGACGCCGTAGCCGCCCGAGCCGCCGAGATCGATGACGTTGGCCCGGAACACGTTGCCGGTGCCCCAGCCGTCCACGATCCTGTGGGTCTGGAAGCCGTCCTCGCTGGTGCCGCTGCCGGTGTTGCGCTCGATGACGTAGCCGTTGCCCTTGACGTCCACCCAGGAGTCGTTGTGCTTGGACCCGCCCAGGGTGGAGCCGTCGAAGACGTTGCCGACGATCCGGCCGTCGGAGGTGCCCTCCTTGACGTCCACGGCCTCGGCGGTGGCGCGGATGACGTTGCCGCGCACGACGTTGCGGTCGCTGCGGTCCATCTTCCCGCCGGAGAAGGACGCCCAGTTGCTCTCGGCGGTGCCGAGGTAGACGCCCTCGCCGTACCTCTCGCGGCGCAGGCCGGTCGCGTAGACCGTGTTGTACTGCACGGTGTTGTCGCTGCTGAAGTTGCGCAGGTGGATGGCCTCGTCCCCGATGTCGTGGACGGTCAGGCCCTGGACGATCGTGTGTGAGGTCTGGTCGGCCATCACACCCTTCTGGCCGTTGCGGACGTCGAAGCCGATCAACCGCCAGTGGCTCACCTGGTTGAGGTGGAAGGCGTAGCCCTTCTTCACCCCGCCGCCGTCGAGGACCGCGTCGGCCGGGCCGCAGACGAAGATCGGCTCGGAGGCGGTGCCGGAGACCGTCGCGACGAACCTGCCGACGTACACGCCGGGCTCCAGCGTGATCACCGCGCCCGGCTCGGCGGTCTTCAGCGCCTCGGTCAGCCCGGCCGCGTCGCCGACCGTCACCGTGGCCTCGGGGCAGTCGATCTTCCCCGGTCCCTCGGGGACCGGGACGGCGGGCGGGTCCTGCGTCGGGACGAACGGCACCGCCTCGTCCCCGTCCAGCGGCGCGTCCTGGTCCTCGTCCTTCCCGCCGTCGTCCGGCCGGGAGTTCTGGAGGTCCTGGGAGCCGTCGTCCATCGCCCCCGGGGGCTGGGTGTTCCCGCCCACCGGGCGGATGTCCTCGACAGGGGGCTCCGAGCCCCCGCCGAACAGCCCGCGCAGCAGCACCACGACGACTATCGTGAGGGCCGCCCCGACGAGCATCCCCACCAGGGTCCTGCGGTCGATGTAGCGGTCCACCGCTCAGTCCCCCTTCCCGGCGGCCGCGACGGCGGCGGTCCGCAGCTCGCTGGCCGGCCGTTCCTCCAGCACCGCCTGCTTCTCGTACGGGTCGACGAAGCGGCGGCCGGCCCGGGGGCCGTCGCCGTTCAGCGCCCGGATCGCGGCGATCACGATGAGGAGGATCACGCCGAACCAGATCAGGTTCATCGGCTTGGCGATCCGCTTGACCATGGTCCAGAAGCCGGCCGTGTCCTGCCAGCCGCCGGTGTTGTTCCGCGCGACGGTCAGCGACCCGGTGGCCCGGGCGGTGTCCAGCGCGCTGCGGCCGGCGCCGCCCAGGGTGTTGCCGGTGATCTCGCTGCCCCCGGCCGCGCCGAGCACGGAGATCGCGTGCAGCGAGGCCGACTGCACGGTGTTGGCCGTGACCGTGACCCGGGAGTTCCTGACGTAGATCGCGGTCGGGACCTCCCTGACGATGTTGCCGCTGACGCGGGCCGACACGACCCCGTCGCGCAGCACGATGCCCTGACTGCTCTGGCCCCTGACCCGGTTGCCGGAGACCTGCGCGCCGGTGGCGTCCTTGCTCACGACGATGCCCATCTCCCCGCCGACGACCTCGGTGGTCTGCACGACCGGCCGGATGCCACCCTGCACCTCCACGCCGTACCGGCCGTTGTCGCGGGCGGCGCTGCTGAGCAGCGAGTCGCCGCCGAAGCTGCGCAGGGACTCGCCGGACGCGGAGGGGCCCTGGGCCAGCGGGAGGCCGCTGATCGTGAAACCGTTGCCCGCGTTGCGTTCGGCCGTCGATCCCGTGATCGTGACGTTCTGCGTCCCCCGGGACAGCACGAACCCGTCGCCCCGGCTGCCGGTCACGGTGGTGTTCTCGATGGAGGCGTTACGCGCGAACCGGTGCAGCAGCACGCCGTGGATCAGGCTGTCGCCGATCGTGACGTTGGTGATGCGGGTCTGGTCCGACGCGCTGATGAAGACGCCGTACGCGTTGCCGACGACCGTGGTGTCACTGATCTCACCGGTGACCAGGTTGGCCTGGGGCATCTGGTAGGCGACCTTGCTGCCGCCCGCGCTGTCGGTGATCTCGACCTCGTCGTCGCCGCCCCGGCTCGGCACGAGCAGGCCGTTGGGCAGGAGCGTCTTCCGCTCGGCGTCCTCCCTGTCGGCCGGCTTCCTGCCGGACCCCGAGGTGCCGGGAGCGGCGGTGGCCGCCACGCCCGGGCGTACGGGGATCCGCTCGGCGGTCTCGGCGGGCCGGTCGGTGCCCGTCAGCGCCAGGCCGCCGGTCGGGCCGCTCCAGAAGCCGAGGTACTCGACCCGGGCGTGGCTCATCCTGAGCTCTCCGCCGATGGCCCGCAGGTACGCGCGGCCGTCGGAGACCTGTGTGTCCGCCGTCCTGGTGTGGGGGTTCCAGCTGGTGATCCGCACCGGGTTCTGGGCCGAGCCGTTGACCCGGATGCTCGCGTCGAAGCCCACGATCGAGACGAAGGCGCCGGGTTCGCTGCGCATCCGGATCACGAGCGGGCCCTGCGCGTTCTGCAGCACCAGCTTGGCCCCGGGGCCGAGGAACACGTTGATGCCGAGCACGAAGGAGCCGTCCGACTGCTTCTGGAACTGCTCCAGGCCGAGGCGCTCCAGGTCGGCGATGCGGTACGGGTCACGCCGCTGGGGCAGCACCAGCGTCTGCCCGTTGGCCGAGCTGGAGATGTGCGGCACCCGGGCCTGCGCCGCGGCCGGCCCGCCCCGCGCGAGCGCCGATGACAGCGTCGCCCGGGTCTGCATGACCCGCAGCGACTCCTGGTCGACCAGCGTCGACTGCTGCTGGGCCTCCGCCTGGGGCACGTCGTTGATCGCGGGCGGGGGCTCGGCTCCGTCGGTGTAGGCGAGGTACGCCCAGGTGCAGGCGGCGACCAGGCCCAGCACCAGGATCATGAGCAGGGCGCGGCTGCGGGGCCGGGGGGTGTCGCTCATGACGTCAGGCCTCCCGTCGCGGGCGCGGCCGGGGCCGGGGCCGGATGGTGGATCGGCAGCGACGGCTCGCGGTGCCGTGGCCGGTCTCCGCCGTACGCGGAGCGGGCCGGCGCGGCCCCGGCGGGACGCAGCGCGAGGACGGGCCGCTCCTCCAGCACCCGCTGGCGCGCGTAGGGGTCGCCGATCGCGGAACGGCGCCGCCGGCGATCGGCTCCCGCCTGGCGCGACCGCAGCGCCGACACGATGACCAGGAGGATGACCGCGGCCCAGATCAGGTTCATCGGCTTGACGTAACGCTTGGCCTTGACCCAGAACGTCGAGGTGTCGTGCCAGGCGTCCTCGACGTTGTCGTGCTCGTTCACCCGGTGGGCGGACCGCGAGACGCTGATCGCGCTGGTGCCCGAGCCGATGACGGTGTTGCGGGTGATCTCGGTGGCGCCGACGTCGCCGACCATGGTGATCCCGTGTGCCCGGGGCTTCACCAGGGTCGTGATCTTGTTTCCCACCACCTTGGCGTTGGAGTCGCGCAGGTAGATCCCGGTCAGGGTGTCCGTGATCGTGTTCCCGGCCACGTGGCCGGCGGTCGCGCCGTCGCGCAGCGCGATGCCCTGCCGGGCCTGGCCGGACAGCCTGTTGCCGGAGATCTGCACCTCGCTGGCGCCCTCGCGGACCACGATCCCCATGTCGCCACCGGTGATCTCGCTGGTGTAGACGGACAGGCGGCTGCCGCCGAGCACCTCGACGCCGTACCTCCCGTTGTCGCGGGCGACGCTGTCGTTGACCGAGTTGTCGCCGTAGACGGCCAGCGACTCGCCGCTCGCGGACGGGCCCTGCGCGAGGGCCTGCCCGTTGAGTGTGAAGCCGTTGCGGCCGTTGCGCTCCGCGAGGCAGTCGGTGATCTGCACCTTCTCGGTCGCCCGCGACAGCACGAAGCCGTCGCCGCCGCTGCCGATCACCTTGGTCGACTGGACGGTCGCGCTGTTCACGAAACGGTGCAGGAAGACGCCGTGCGCCAGGCTGTCCCTGATCTCGTCGTCGACGATCTGCGTCTGGTTCGACCCCGAGACGAACAGCCCGTACGCGTTGCCGGTGATGACGCTGTGCCTGATCGACCCGGACACCAGGTCGTCGGCGAGCACGTGCGTCGCCGTGCCGGGGCCGATCGGGATGGTCTCCACGTCGCCGAAGCTGCTCCCGCCCCGCTGGCTGCCGGCCTTGGACAGGCGCTCCGCCTTGTCCTGATGCCGCTGCGTCTTGGTGCGGTGCCGGTAGACGCTCGCCGGCCGCTCGGTGCCGGTGAGCGCGATGCCCCCGGTGCGGCCGCTCCAGAAGCCGAGGTCGGAGACCTCGGCGTACGACATCTCGAACTTGCCGCCGACCGCCCTGATGTAGGCGCGGCCGTCGGTGGTGGTCAGGTCGGGCTTGCGCGTGCGCACGTCCCAGCTGGTGATCCGGACCGGCTTGGCGGCGGTGCCCTTGATGTCGATGTCGCCGCCGAACGAGATGATCGAGCTGAACGACCCCGGCAGGCTGCCCATCCGCAGCGTCAGCGGCCCGCGCAACTGCAGGCTCGCCCCGTCGGCCACGAAGACCTGCACGCCGAGCAGGTAGGAGCCGTCCTTCATCCGCCGCAGGTAACGGCCCTTCTCCACCGCCGCGATGTCACGCAGCGTGTAGGGGGCCGTGGTGTCGTTGCGCGCGGGCAGCACCAGGGTCCTGCCGTACGCCGAGACGAAGACCTGGGGCCGTTTGCGCTGGGCCGCGGCGATGCCGCCGGCCTGCAGCAGGGCTGTGAGCGCGGCCCGGGTCTGGATGATGCGCTGGTCCTCGACGTCCACCAGCCGCGCCTGCGCCTCGGCGTCGGCGGAGATCAGGCCGGCCTTCAGCGTCTCGTCGTCGGCCATGACCGCCTTCTCCAGCGGCGGTGGCGGCTCCTCTTCCTCCTTCGGCTCCTCCCGCGTGGGAGCCGGCAGGCTCTGGCCACCCGAAGGAGTCGGCCGCGCAGTCCCGGCCGTGCCGGTCCCCGGCGTACGGGTGGCCTCAGGAGGCCGGGCGGACGAGCGGGTGGGGCGGGACGACGGGCTCCGCTTGGGGGTGGGGGACGGCCGGGAGGTCTCGGTCGGCGTCGGATCGGGCGAGGGAGCCGGGCTGTTCTCCCGGTCGGACGGGGGCGCCGCCGGGTCCACGAGATCCACCGGCGTCGGCTCCGCGGCCGCCGCGAGCCCGCCGCGTACGGGGGCGGCCGCGGCCGCCGCGCCGCCCGTGCCGAGCGTGAGGGCCGCCGCCGTCAGAAGAGCGGGCAGCGACCGCCTCACTCAGGCCACCCCCTTGAGGGTGGCCGCGGTCTGGCCCGCCCCGCCCATCTGGTTGGACGAGCGGGTCAGCCATCCCTGCTTGTTCATGGTGACGAACGCGTACAGCTTGATCGGCAGCGCGATCATGATGACCACCAGGCAGACCAGCGGCAGGAGCCAGATCTCCCCGGGGTGGCGGCGCAGGTGCGACCAGCCGCGGACGCCCCGGCTGAGGAGCACCCAGCCGACGGCGAGCGCGATGCTCGGCAGGGTGGGCTGGAGCCTGCTGAAGAACAGGTAGGCCAGCGTGATGCCCATGGTCACCGGGGTGAGCAGGATCTGCAGCACGGTCACCTTGGTCACCAGCGGCGTCTTCCACAGCCACCCCTTCCACAGGGCGGTGAGGTAGCAACGGTAGGAGTTGCGGCTCCACCGGACGCGCTGCTTGACGAAGGCGCGGAAGGAGGAGGGGAACATCGATATGGCCCGCGCGGTCGACTGGTGCACCGTCTTGTAGCCGGAGGCGAGGACCAGCCAGGTGAGCCGGCCGTCGTCACCGGCGATGCAGCGGCGGCCGAGGAAGAACTCGTTCTCCAGGTGCTGGACCACCGGGAGGATGGCCGCGCGGCGGTAGGCCGCCGTACGGCCGGACAGGCAGGCCACGCCGCCCCTGCTGCCCATCGCCGGCACGTAGTCGTAGTAGCGGAGGTTGACCAGCCAGTCCGCGACGCGCCGCCAGACGCTGGTGGTCCGCTGGTAGACGTTCTGCTGGGTGCCCACGCCGCCGACGGCCGGGTCCTCGAAGGGCATCTGCACCGCGTCGAGCAGGCCGGGCTGCCACCACGTGTCGGAGTCGGCGAAGACCACGACCTCGCCCTGCGCGGCCCGGATGCCGACCCCCAGTGCGGAGCGCTTGCCCGCGTGCTCGTAGATGAGGACGTGCAGCCGGGGGTCCTCCACCTTCGCGAGCTTGGCGTGGCACTCGGTGTCGCCCACGTCGACGACGATGATCACTTCGAGCGGGTCCTGGGCCAGCCAGCTCTCCAGGCAGCGCACCAGGATCTCGGGATCCTCGCGATAGGACGGGACCACCACGGAGACCGTCGTCCGGTAGCCGTTCACGATCGGCCTGGCCAGCCGGGACAGCACCACCCGATAGATCCACAGTCCCCACACGAGCAGTCCGGCCAGGCCCAGCGGGATCAGATTGCGCCAGGAACCGTCCGTTCCGGTGCGCACCAGCCATTCATAGGCGGTATCGAGCCAATTCGAATCTGACCCCACGGATCCTCCCCGACATTTATCCGCCTGCCCACGTGCGTGGGGCGACCTGCTCGCTTGGCGACAGGTAGAGAAGATACGTGGCGATATGCCTGGCTTGCCTGGAACGATCCATCTGTTATCAGAGTGAAATGTGTTTCATCAAGGGCAGATGGGGCTTATGAGGTGACGCGAAGTAAACTTGCAGGTAACTAAATATGTCCGCACGAAAAAGTAGAAATGACTTAGTACGGTCATTTCTTGCCTTTAAAGGATACCCGAAACCCCCAAAGCGGACAAACGGCGTGTCGGATAGTGAGATGACTCGAAAATTGACTGAATTGTCAGAGTCAGCTTTCCTTGCGCTTCCTGTCGGAAGATCGCCACTCCATCAGGTTCTGCAGCAGCTCGGCCTGCTCGATCGCGTCGTCGAGCGCGTTGTGGGTGTGCCGCCGGCTCGACCGCACCTCGCGCGGCATCTGCCGCTTGGTGGCCCAGGCCACCGGCACGGCGGCCTTCGCCGCGTACAGCGTCTTGATGTCGATGCACCGGGAGTGACCGAACGGCGACTCGCCCGTGAAGCGCAGGAAGTACCAGTACATCCACATCCAGTCGTACGACAGTGGGAAGGCCGCGAGCACCGGGAGGTCGGCCCCGCAGACCTCCCGGACCCAGGCGGCCGCGGCCGTCATCGCCTCCGCCGGATCGCGGCCCTCCCGCAGCAGCGTGCCGCGGTCGAGGCCGCTCACCGCCAGCGCCTCCGGCACGAAGTCGTCGCTGATCGGCCGCAGTTCGGCGTAGAAGGTCCGGGTCTCCGGATCGGTCCGCTCGAAGCGCCGTCCGATCATCCGGCCCGCCACGGTCATGCCGAAACTGACCATCGAGTACGGGCCCGGGATCGGGCCGTCCGCCTCGATGTCAACCGATATGTACGTCTCGGCTTTCACCAAATCTCCCTGAGGGCCGGGGCGCGGCGGCTAGCATTCCATCACGTTCAGTAGCAAGACGATCACTGGGGGTGAGAGTGCTGGACGGCGACATGTCCCGGGTCGCCGCCGGCGCGTCGCGGGGCGCACCCGGCCGTCCGGCCGCGCGGCCGGCGAAGTGGGCCGTGCGACACCGGCTCGCCGCCGTCGTCTGCGCCATCGCGGGCGCCCTTCTCGCGGGGATCACCGCCGTCGTGATCCGGTCCGGCGAGGTTACTGTGTCCGTGGCGCCGTACGTGATCGCGCTGCCGCTCGCGGCCGTGCTCAGCCTCTGCGCGCGGTACGGTCCGTGGCGCGGGCCGCGCCGGCGCCGGACCGCGGCCGGGGGCCGCGCGGGGCCGCCGCACGCCGGACCGGCCGGGTGGCGGCGGCTGGTCAAGGCCGTCTTCGACCGGCTGGTGGCCACCGTGGCGCTGATCGTGCTGGCCCCGCTGCTGACCGCCGTCGCCGTCGCCGTACGGGTGAGCGGGCCGGGCCCGGCCCTGTTCCGGCAGCGGCGGGTGGGCCGGGACGGCGCCGAGTTCACGATCCTCAAGTTCCGCACGACGCACCGCGACGCGGAGGCCCGCAAGGTCGAGCTGACCAGCGACGCCCGAGGCGTGCTGTTCAAGGTGCGCAGGGATCCCCGGGTCACCCCGCTCGGCGCCCTGCTGCGGCGTTACTCGATCGACGAGCTGCCGCAGCTCCTCAACGTGCTGCGCGGGGACATGTCGCTCGTCGGGCCGCGCCCGCTGCTGCCGGAGGAGGTCGCGCGGTACGGCGACGTACGCGGGAGGCTGCCGGTGCGCCCGGGGATGACCGGACTGTGGCAGGTTAACGGCCGATCTGACCTGTCATGGGAGGAATCGGTACGGTTGGACCTGCGTTATGTCGAGAACTGGTCTCTCAGGCTGGATCTGCAGATCCTATGGAGGACATGGGCCGCGGTCGCACGCGGGGCGGGAGCGTACTGAAGATGACGATGCGGGACGACCATTCCCTCGCGGGGGAACTGGCGTCGGAGGCGGGGGAGCGGCTCCTGGAGCTGCGCGTCCGCCTCGGGTTCGAGGACGGCCGGGCGTTGAAGGACGCCGGTGACCAGACCTCGCACCGGTTCCTGATGGACGCCCTGCGGCGGCTCCGCCCGGACGACGCCGTGCTGTCGGAGGAGGCGACCCGCGAGGAGCGGATGGATCCCCGGCGGCTGTCGGCCGAGCGCGTCTGGATCGTCGACCCCCTCGACGGCACGCGCGAGTTCTCCGAGGAGGGCCGCGCCGACTGGGCCGTCCACGTCGCCTTGTGGGAGCGGGGCTCCCTCAGCGCGGGCGCCGTCGCGCTGCCCGCACAGGGTCGTACGCTCACGACGGCGGCTCCGCCGGAGCTGCCGGAGAAGGCGCGCGAGCCGTTCCGCGTCGCGGTCAGCCGCACCCGGCCGCCGGAGTTCGTCCGCGACCTCGCCGCCCGCCTCGGCGCGGAGCTCGTCCCGATCGGCTCGGCCGGCGCGAAGATCGCCGCCGTGCTCACGGGTGAGGTCGAGGCGTACGTCCACGCCGGAGGTCAGTACGAGTGGGACTCGGCCGCGCCGGTCGCGGTGGCGCTCGCGGCGGGGGCCCACGCCAGCAGGATCGACGGCTCACCCCTGACCTACAACCAGGGTGACCCCTCACTCCCCGATATCCTGGTCTCCCTACCGGATCTGGCGCCAACGTTGCTCGCCGGAATCCGTGACCTGCATCGCCAGACTCCCTGAAGGAAGCCGAATGCTTCAGCGTGACTACACCACGTCGCAGCTCGATGTGCTCGAGGCCGAGGCGATCCACATCATGCGTGAGGTCGCGGCCGAGTTCGAGCGCCCCTGTCTGCTCTTCTCCGGCGGCAAGGACTCCATCGTCATGCTGCGGGTCGCGGAGAAGGCGTTCTGGCCGGCGCCGATCCCCTTCCCCCTCATGCACGTCGACACCGGGCACAACTTCTCCGAGGTGATCGACTATCGCGACCGCCGGGTCGGCGAACTCGGCGTGCGGCTGGTCGTCGCCTCGGTCCAGGCGTCGATCGACGCCGGACGGGTGGCCGAGGAGACCGGGCGGCGGGCCTCCCGCAACCGGCTGCAGACCACGACCCTGCTGGACGCCATCGAGGAGCACGAGTTCGACGCGGTGTTCGGCGGGGCCCGGCGCGACGAGGAGAAGGCCCGGGCCAAGGAGCGGGTGTTCTCCTTCCGCGACGACTTCGGCCAGTGGGACCCCAAGAACCAGCGGCCCGAGCTGTGGAACCTCTACAACACCAAGATCCGCCGCGGTGAGCACATCCGCGTGTTCCCGTTGTCGAACTGGACCGAGCTGGACGTGTGGCACTACATCCGGCGGGAGGGCATCGAGATCCCGTCGATCTACTTCGCCCACTCCCGCACGGTCTTCGAGCGCGACGGCATGCTGCTGGCCGACTCGGAGGTCGTCCAGCGGGGCGAGGACGAGCCGGTGTTCGACGCGGTCGTCCGCTACCGCACGGTCGGCGACATGACCTGCACCGGGGCGGTCGCCTCCACCGCCACGACCGTCGAGCAGATCATCGACGAGATCGCCGCCACCCGGATCACCGAGCGCGGCGCGACCCGCGCCGACGACCGGGCGTCCGAGGCCGCCATGGAAGATCGCAAGAAGGAAGGCTACTTCTGATGGACATCCTTCGTTTCGCGACGGCGGGCAGCGTCGACGACGGCAAGTCCACGCTGATCGGGCGGCTGCTGTTCGACTCCAAGGCGATCTTCGAGGACCAGCTCGAGGCGGTCGAGCGGACCTCCCGCGACCGGGGCACGGAGTACACCGACCTGTCGCTGCTGACCGACGGCCTGCGGGCCGAGCGCGAGCAGGGCATCACGATCGACGTGGCGTACCGCTACTTCGCCACGCCCAAGCGGAAGTTCATCATCGCCGACACCCCGGGGCACATCCAGTACACCCGGAACATGGTCACCGGCGCCTCCACCGCCGACCTGGCGATCATCCTCATCGACGCGCGCAAGGGCGTGCTGGAGCAGTCGCGGCGGCACGCCTTCCTGACGACGCTGCTGCGGGTGCCGCACCTGGTCCTGGCGGTCAACAAGATGGACCTCGTCGACTACTCCGAGGCACGCTTCGACGAGATCCGCGAGGAGTTCACCGCGTTCGCCAGCAAGCTGAACGCGAGCGACCTCACCTTCATCCCGATCTCGGCGCTGCACGGCGACAACGTCGTCTCCCGCTCCGAGAACATGCCGTGGTACGAGGGCTCCTCGCTGCTGCACCACCTGGAGCACGTGCACATCGCCTCCGACCGCAACCTGGTCGACGTGCGCTTCCCGGTGCAGTACGTCATCCGCCCGCACAGCGCGACGAGCCAGGAGCTGCACGACTACCGGGGGTACGCCGGGCAGGTCGCGGGCGGCGTGCTCAAGCCGGGGGACGAGGTGCTGCACCTGCCCTCGGGCCTGACCACCACGATCGCCGCGATCGACACCTTCGACGGGCCGGTGGAGGAGGCGTTCCCGCCCATGTCGGTCACGCTGCGCCTGGCCGACGACATCGACATCTCCCGTGGCGACATGATCTGCCGGCCGAACAACCAGCCGCAGGCCGCCCAGGAGATCGACGCGATGGTCAGCTGGATGGCCGACGGCGTGAAGCTCCAGCCCAGGTCGAAGCTGATCATCAAGCACACCACCCGTACGGCCCGGGCACTGGTGCGCGACCTGCACTACCGGCTCGACGTCAACACCCTGCACCGGGACGAGTCGGCCACCTCCCTCGGCCTGAACGAGATCGGCCGGGTGTCGCTGCGGACCACCCAGCCGCTGTTCGTGGACGACTACGCCCGCAACCGCCTCACCGGCGGCTTCATCCTGATCGACGAGGCCACCAACGGCACCGTCGGCGCCGGCATGATCGTCGACGCACACTGATCCGGTACGTCTGAGTTCCATCCTGATCGGCCCCCGAGCGCGATTGCGCCGGGGGCCGTTCGCGTACGGAAGGCGCCACCCCGCCCGCCGGTAGATCCTTTGGGAATCGCCGGTCGATGGATTACTCTCCGCGCTAGGGTCGTCACGTTTAGCATCCGTTTCGTGGAGGGCACGTGGCCGACGCTCAGCCGGTGATCTTCGTGGGCGGCCTGGGACGCAGCGGAAGCACCCTGATCGAGCGCCTGCTCGGCGAGCTGCCGGGGGTGGCGCCGCTCGGCGAGGTGGTCCATCTGTGGGACCGCGGGGTGCGGGCCGACGAGCCCTGCGGCTGCGGGCACCCGTTCTCCCGGTGCCCGTTCTGGACGAAGGTGGGTGAGCACGCGTTCGGGCAGTGGCGGCAGAGCCAGGCGGAATGGCTCCCGAGCCTGCGCATGCGGGTCGACCGGACCCGGCGGCTGCCCGTCCTCGCCCTCGGGCTCCCGAGCCGTGAGGCCGAACTGGCCGAGTACGTGCGGTCGTACTCCCGCATCTACGCGGCGGCGGCCGAGGCGGCCGACGCCCGGGTCGTCGTCGACTCCAGCAAGCACGCCTCGCTGGCGTACTGCCTGGCCTCGATCATGAAACTCAGGGTCGTGCACGTGGTGCGCGACCCGCGGGCGGTGGCCGCGTCCTGGCGCCGCAGGGTGCGCAGACCCGAGAACGGGCGGCCGATGACCCGCTGGACGCCCGCCAGGACCGCCGTCCACTGGCTGGCCCAGAACCTCGCCTTCGAGATCCTGCGCCGCAGGGGCGTGCGGGTCGTCCGGGTGCGGCACGAGGATCTGCTGCGCGACCCGCGCACCACGGTCGTCCGCCTGGCCGCACGGCTCGGGCTGTCCGCCGGCGGGCTCGACTTCCTCGACGGCCGCCACGCGCGCCTGGGCGTCGCCCACACCGTCTCCGGCAACCCGATGCGCTTCTCCGTCGGCCCGGTCGAGCTGCGCGACCGTCCCGCGCCGCTGCCGCGTGCGCAGCGGTGGCTGGTCACCGCGCTCACCCTTCCGCTGCTCCTCTGGTACGGCTATCGCCTCGCCCAGTCCCCGGGAGCCAGGCGATGACGCCGTCGGTCGGGGTCGTCATCCCCACCAGGGGCGACCGGCCCGGCCCGCTCCGCGCCGCGCTGACCGGGGTGCTCGCCCAGGAGTACGGCGGCGAGGTGCGCGTGGTGGTCGTGGCCGACGGCATCCCTGCGCCGCTGGTGGCCAGGCAGGTGCCCGGCGTGGCCGGGCCCGGGAGCGGAGGCCCGCGCGGCGTACGGGTGCTGGGCAACCGGCGCACCCCCGGGCTGCCCGGCGCCAGGAACACCGGGATCGCCGCGCTGGGCACCGATCTCGTCGCCTTCTGCGACGACGATGACCTCTGGCTGCCGGGCAAGCTGGCCGCCCAGGTGGCCGCGCTCGCGGAGGAGCCCGCGGCGGCCTTCGCGAGCTGCGCGGTCGAGGTCGAGTACGGGACGCGGCGCGTGCCGCGGCTGGCCGGCACCGACCGGGTCGCCCACCACCACCTCACCCGATCGAGGATGATGATGGTCCACTCCTCGACGTTCCTGTTCCGGCGCGGCTCGGTGTGGGTGGACGAGAGCGCCCCCGGCGGCCAGAACGAGGACTGGGACCTCGCGCTGCGGGCCGCCCGGCGGCACCCCATCGTCCACGTCGACCACCCGCTCGTACGGGTGCGCTGGGGATCGTCGCACTACGCGGCACGGTGGGCGGACCGGATCGCGGGGCTTGAGTGGATGCTCGCCCGGCATCCGGGCCTGACCTGCGAGCCACGCGGCGCGGCCCGCGTCTACGGGCAGCTCGCCTTCTGCCACGCCGCCCTGGGGCGGCGCCGCGAGGCCGCCCGGTGGTCGTTGCGGGCCTTCTCCGCCCGGCCGGGCGAGCCGCGCGCGGCGGTGGCACTGGCGGTCGCCGGCGGCCTCCTCACCCCGCGCGCCGTACTGCACGCCCTCCACCTGCGCGGCCACGGCATCTGATGGCCGCCGATCCCACATCGATCCCCACAGCCGCTCTGGACCCGGCGTTCGCGGCCGGGATCGGGGCGGTCGGGCCTGGGATGGACAGAGTTCCGGTGGCCGGGGTGCTGCTCGACCCGTTCACCGAGGCGCGGGTGGTGGCGCACATCATGGCCGCGCTGGAGCGCGGCGAGGGCGGTCACCTGGTCACGCCGAACGTCGACATCTGCCGGGCCGCCGCCCGCGATCCGTCGCTGCGTGAGCTGATCGACGCGGCCGAGCTCGCGGTGGCCGACGGCATGCCCCTGGTCTGGGCGTCGCGGCTGCTCGGGAGTCCGCTGCCGGAGCGGGTGACGGGAGCCGACCTGATCTGGTCGCTGACCGGAGCCGCCGCGGCGCGCGGCCTGTCCGTCTATCTGATCGGGGGACCGCCGGGCGTCGCCGAGGCGGCGCGCGACGCGCTGTGCGGGCGGCATCCGGGCCTGGTGGTGGCGGGCGTCCACGCTCCGCCGTACGGATTCGAGACCAGCCCGGCGGCGCTGGCGGAGATGCGGGGGCGACTCGTCGCCACGCGGCCGTCCCTGGTCTTCGTGGGTCTCGGGTTCCCCCGGCAGGACCGGCTCATCACGCGGCTTCGGCCCGACCTGCCGGGCACGTGGTTCGTCGGCTGCGGCGCGGCCATCGCCTTCGCCGCCGGATCGGTGCGCCGCGCCCCCGGCTGGATGGGCGACCACGGGCTCGAATGGCTGTTCCGCCTGATCAGCGAACCCCACCGCCTCGCCCGCCGCTACCTGGTCGACGACCTCCCCTTCGCCCTCCGCCTCCTCACCCGCGCCCTCCTCCACCGCGCACTCACCGCTCGCCCACCGGACCGGTGAAGGACCCGGACGCGATCTTCGAGGCGCTTCCGTCAGCACACCGAGCTCGGTTCCAAGCGGAGTACGAGGAGGCGCTGGACGCCGTCCACGACCTGGCTCGCTTCAGCCAGGTGCAGACGCTGCTGCGTCAGTGGCGACTGCGAGCGATCGCTTACGCTCGTCCGGGTTACGAGGAGGCCGTCCAGGACGCGCTCCAGCAGCGAACGGAGATGTTCGCCCGCTACACCCCGCCGGAGTGGGAAGGCCGGGTGTGAGGTGGTAGTTCGCGACGACTGATCAGGGGCTTACGGTGCGAGGACCTCGCCGAAGTCATCGTCCGGAAGCGACTGGGTGAGTTGTGCGGTCAGTGCCGGGCTCGCCAGTATGCGGGCGGCGGCCCGCCACTCGGCGATGACACGGTGCGGTGTCGCGTGAGTGGCGTCCAGCAGCTCCTGGACGAACTGCTGCCTTTCGTCGCCCGACAGGTGCCTGACCCAGGGGAGGACGCGGGGCAGGGCGTGCAGGACGGCCGGAGCACCCTCCGCGCTCGACAGGAGGGCGGCGACACCGGTGTCCTCTCGCTTTCGGCCGTGGCGAGCGGTGAAGACGAACGGTTCGGGGTCGTCACCGGTCATCGAAGTTCTCTCCGGCTCACGGCAGGTGGCGTTGGGCGGCGTGGACGGTGTGGCGCAGCAGGAGGGCGGTGGTCACCGGGCCGACGCCGCCGGGCACGGGCGTGAGCGCCCCGGCCCTGTCGGCGACCGCGACCGCGTCCACGTCGCCGACCAGGCCGCCGTCCTCGGTGGGATTGGTGCCGACGTCCACCACGACCGCTCCCGGGCGTACGTGCTCGGCCGTGATCAGACCGGCGCGGCCGACCGCCGCGACGACCACGTCGGCTGCTGAGGTGACGGCGGCCAGGTCCCTCGTACGGGAGTGGCAGACCGTCACGGTGGCGTTCCGGTCCAGCAGGAGATGGGCGGCGGGCTTGCCGACGACGGTTGAGCGGCCCACCACGGCGACGTGCCGGCCGGCCAGGTCGATCCCGTGGTGGTCGAGGATCGCCACGACCGCCTCGGCGGTCGCTGGTGCGAACGCGGGCAACCCCGCGGCCAGACGGCCGAGCGACAGCGGGTTCGCGCCGTCGACGTCCTTCTCGAACGCGATGGCGCCGGCCAGATCCTCAAGCCTGGCCCCCTGCGGCAGCGGGGTCTGGAGGATGATCCCGTGGACGGTGTCGTCGGCGCTCAGCGACGCCAGCCTGTCGTGGATCAGGGCGGGGTCGGCCTCCGCGCCGAGGTCGACGATCTCGCAGACGATCCCGGACTTCTCGGCGGCCCGAGCGATCGAGCGGACGTACCAGGCGCTGGACTCGTCCGCCGTGGCGACGACGACCGCGAGTTTCGCCGGGGTCCCGGCCGCCGCGAGTTCGGCGGCCCGCCCGGTGGCCTCGGACCGGATGGACGCGGCGAGTTCCTTGCCGGACAGCACGCGGGCGCTCACTTGGCGATCTCCTCGCGTACGGCGGCGGTGACCTGCTCGGCACGCGCGGCGACGTCGTCCACCTCCGCGGCCTCGGCGGCCAGTCCGGCGCGGACCTTCTCGTCCTTGATCCCGCCCAAGTTGATCTCGATGTTCACCCGGGCGGTGGCCGCTGCGGCCCGGGCGGCCTCGGTGGCGGCGGCGACGTCGGAGACGACGTTGCGGTTGGCGACGGGCAACAGTTCCTCGGCGATCTCGACGGCCCGCCGGGCGACGGCCACCACCTTCGCCGGCACGGTGCCCGCCCCTACCAGCGCCCGCGCGATGGCGGCTGACCGGGCGTCCTTCGCCTCGTCGGTGTCCTTGGGCAGCTTGTAGGCCTCGGCGACCGCCCCGAAGGCCGCCGCGTCGTCCTCGGCCAGGCGCAGCGCCTCCGATCGCAGCACGTCGGTCTCGCCGATGATCCGCTCGATCAGGGACGTGTGCTCGGCGTACTTCTCGCCGGTGCTGTAGCGCGCGACCATCCCCAGCAGCGCCACGGCCTGGGCGGCCTGGAGGGCCGCGGCGGCGCCTCCGCCGGGCGCCGGCACCCGGTCGGCGAGGTGGAACAGGAAGTCGCCGATCGTCTCCTCGCGCATCGCGCCGCCCTCCGCTCGTCGCAACACAACGTGAAAATCCTCCCACGCCCGTCCGGACGCCCGGCCACCGTGCACGCGTGTCGCCTGCGGAGAGTCAGGAGGCGACGGCCTTGCATGGGAGATCGTCCAACGGGACGGAACCACCGCCCGGAACGGCGGGCCGTACGGGAGGCCGGTGGGGAGAGGACGCGGAGGCCTGGCCGAGCAGGGTGCCGGCGAGGGCGAGGGCCATGCCGAGCAGCTGGATCGGGGTGAGGGCCTGACCGAGCGCCGCCCAGCCGATCACGGTGGCCGACACCGGGCTGAGCAGGGCCAGGAAGGCGACCGAGGTCGCGGGGAGCCGGGAGATGCCGCGGAACCAGATCCAGTACGCGCAGGCGGTGCCGACGATCCCGAGATAGGCGTAGCCGAGGATGTTCTCGGTGGTCAGCGCGGGCGGCGCCCCCTCGATGAGCAGGGCGACCGGGAGGAGCAGCAGCCCGCCCGCGGTCAGTTGCCATCCCGTTAGCGCGAGGGCGCCGACGCCCTCGGGACGGCCCCAGCGCTTGGTCAGCACGGTTCCGGCGGACATGGAGGCGGCCCCGGCGAGCCCGGCCAGCACCCCGACCGTGTCGAGCGCCGCGTCGGCGCGCAGGACGACCAGGCCGACACCGGCTAGCCCCACGAGACCGGCGAGCAGTTTCCGGCCGGTCGGCCGTTCGGCGAGCAGGGCGCGGGCGAAGGCGAGCGCGAACAGCGGGCCCGCCGCGCCCAGTACGGCGGCGACACCGCCGGGCAGCCGGTACGCCGCGAGGAACAGGAACGGGAAGAACGCCCCGATGTTCAGTACGCCGAGCAGCGCGGCCCGCCAGACCCACATACCGCGCGGCAGCACGCGGGTGACGGCGAGCAGCCCGAGCCCGGCCGGTAACGCCCTCGTCAGCGCTGTGAACAGCGGCCGGTCGTGCGGCAGGAACTCGGTCGTCACGGCGTAGGTCGAGCCCCAGACCAACGGGGTGAGCCCGGTGATGGCGAGTGTGCCCGCGATCGACAGGGATGTGCGGTTCGAGGCTCCCATGATTACTCCTCCGTTGATAATCTCAACGTTGAGATAAAAACATCCACGAAGCTTCAGCGTCAAGTAAACGAACGTTGAGATATCTGGAGGGGTGTCTGTGGGCGATGCGGTGGACCTGTTGCTGGATCAGTGGCGGCGGGAGCGGCCGGACGTGGACCCCTGGCCGATGGGCGTGGTCGGCCGGGTCTCGCGGCTGGCCAAGCTGCTCGACCGGGAACTCAAGGAGTTCTTCGCCTCGTACGGGCTGGAGCACTGGGAGTTCGACGTGCTCGCGACGCTGCGCCGCTCGGGCCCGCCGTACGAGCTGGCGGCGGGCGCCCTGGTCAAGGCGGCGATGGTGACCTCCGGCGCGATCACCAACCGGATCGACCGGATGGTGGCCAAAGGGCTGGTCGACCGCCTGCCGGACAAGGAGGACCGCAGGTCGGTCCGGGTGCGGCTCACCGACCGCGGGGTCGCACTCGTGGACGAGATGCTGGCACCGCACGTCGCGAACGAGGAGCGCCTGCTCGCGGCCCTGGGCCCCCGTGACCGCGACCACCTGGCCGACGCCCTGCGCACCCTCCTCGCATCCCTCGGCGACACGACACTCGGCTAGCGAGCCGAGATCCCACCCAGCAGTCCTTGACGAAACGAGACGGAGAACGGCGGGATATGGCAGAAGGCACACCGGTTCTGTATGTGATCGCGTGCGGGGGCCGGCCGGCGGGTGACCTCCCCGCCTTCGTCGAGCGCCTTCAGGCGGACGGCTGGACGGTCTGTGTGATCGCGACGCCGTCAGGCATGAAGTTCGTCGACGCCGAGCGGCTCAGCACGCTCACGGGCTATCCCGTCCGGTACGACTACAAGCGGCCCGAGGAACCGGACGTGCTGCCTCCGGCCGACGCCATGGCGGTCGTCCCGGCGACCTTCAACACGACCAACAAGTGGGCCCAGGGCATCAGCGACACCCTGGCGCTGGGCCTGCTGAACGAGGCCATCGGCCTCGGCCTGCCGATAGTCGCCGTGCCGTGGCCCAACCACGCGCTCGCGAGGCACCCCGCCTTCCCCGTCAGCGTGGCCCGGCTCAAGGAATGGGGCGTGCGGGTGATTCTCGACTGGGACCGGCTCCCCGCACCCGATTCAGGCGTACCCGGAGCGGGTTCCTTCCCCTGGGACGATCTGCACGACGCTTTGCACGCCATGCGCGGCACGTTGGGCTCTTCGTCCGGCTGACACCTGCAGCCCTCGATCCGCTGCTCGACGCCGTCTGGCAGGCTCGACCTCCAACGCGCCGTCCAAGGAAGGACACCGGCACCATGACACAACCCGGCGACTACGGCCTGCCTGGGTCGCTGAACCGAGTGCTGAGCGACGTGGCAGCCGAACGGGCCGCCCAGGATGCAATGTGGGGAGTACAGGACCACGCCGACGGCACCGGGCCCGGGTACGGACCCGAGGCCGACCTCGCCAAGCGCGCGGTGACCGACGCCGCGGCCGAAGGCCGGCTGACCTGGCGGCACATCCTGCACGAGGAGGTGCTCGAAGCGTTCGCCGAGGACGACGCCGACCGCCTGCGCGATGAGCTGATCCAGGTCGCCGCGGTCGCGGTCAAGTGGGTCCAGGACCTCGACAGACGCACCCGCTCGCAGGAGGCACCAGCACCACCACCGGTCACGGGCTGAGCCGTCTGCCCGGGTTCTTCTCCGTGAACGGGTTGAGGGAGGTCAGATCGCGGACGGCGGCCAGATGAGTGGGGAAGTTCGGATCGAGGAGACCCAGGAGGAGGACGACGGCCCAGGCGAGGGCGGCGATCAAGGCGCCGTCGTCGAAAGGAGACGGGAGCGTGAGGCCCAGCCGGTGGACGACGAGAAGAACGGCGAGGGGGACCAGGGCGATGATCAGGGTTCGGGTGGTCTCCACGGCACGGGCGTGCCAGGTGCGGCGCGTGGCCTCGGGGGTGGCTTCGCGGATGGGGAGCCGGTCGTACTCGGCTGTGAGGATGGTGCGGGTCAGCTCGGCGATGCGGGTGCGGAAGTCGTCGTGGCTGGTCGGGGACGGCAGCGCGATCCAGAGTTGGAGGTCGACGACCGCTTTCGAAGCCTCGATCGCACGGGCACGGACGACGGCCCTGGTCAGAGAGGTTCCACCGCGGGCGGCGGCCGGGATCCCTGCCCGCAGGAGGACGGCGACCTTGGCCAGCAGGGTGAGGATCTCCTGACGAGCTTTGGGCGGGAGCTGACCACGACGGTCGGGTTCGGTGCGGGCGAGGATGGTCGTCAGGTGCTCGAAGAGGGGCTCGGCGGGAAAGGTGGGGGACTCGCGGTCCCACAGCCGCATCGCCCCCTGAACCGGAGCCCACGCGAGGACCAGGCCCACGCAGAAGACGCCGATGCTCTGGACGATCGGCATCCACCACCGGCCCGCCAGGCCGACGGCCCATGCGGGGCCGCTCGCGTAGCGGCCGTACAGGGCGACCGGGAAGCAACCCAATCCCACGACGGAGACCAGCGAATCGATGAGGCGGAAGAGCGGGCGATGGCGGCGGTTCTCTGACCACCAGGCGATTACGAAGAAGACCACGAGGCCGCCGGCGGCCCGTCTGAGCTCCTGCCAGGAGTCGACGGAGAAGATCGTCACCAGGACGGTGCAGGCCACGGCGAACATCAGTAGCAAGGCGAGCAGAGACACATACCCATCGACGTTTCTCCGTCGGATCGACCAGCGGGCGGTGGACACCGCCGCCGACCGGTAGCGGCCGCGCAGGCGTGCGGGGTCGGTGGCGGGATCCAGGCTCCGGGCGAAGAGCGGCCAGGTGCCGTCCAGCTTCTTCGCCAGGCCGAACACCTCCGCGAGGTAGAGCCTCTCGTCCTCCACAGGGTCGGCCACAGGGTCGGCCACAGGGCCGGCCACAGGGTCGGCCACAGTGGCGGGCGCCGTGGTGGACGCGACGGGTTCGACAACGGGGGGTACCGCTTCTTCGGTCATGAGGTGGTCCTCACGGTGAGCGGATCAGGCAGGTAGCGGGACCTGTGGGAGGAGCGGCCAACCCCACGCGGGTCGGCCTGTCTGCAGACAGTACAAAGCAAGGAGGCGTCGCGGTGGATACAGGATCGTGTCGGATGCGCGGTCATCGTCCCTCTCCGAGGAGGACGACTGGTGGCATCGGCTCATCGCGGGCCACACCGGTAGAGGTCGCGTCTCTGGAACACGCCGGGCATCACACGTCGGTCAGGGCCCGTACGCGGACGGCGTCCTCGGCGGGGAGGGAGGGCGAGGCGAGGGCCTGGCGCGAGTCCATCGGGCGGTAGGCCGTGCGGGACAGGCCGGTCCAGGTGAACGCGGACCGGGCCGGAACCCGGCGGGACGTGCAGGCGGCCGAGATGCGGCGAGCGGCGCGATCGGTCCAGGGCAGGCCGCACCAGGCGTACAGGTCGCGGAAGCCGTCGAGCGGCGCCGCGCACAGGTCCTCGTAGCGCACGACCATGATGCCGGCGGTACGGCAGGCCACTGTGCGAACGACCTGGTGGGCGACCCGCCACAGCGTGGCCGCCCCCGTGATCACGTCCTGACCGCCGACGACGGACTCCAGCTCGGCGACGTACGGATGGTCGCGGACCAGGAGCGGCTGGCTCAGCAGCTCGCGGACGTCCACCGACCAGCCGAGCCGTTGCCAGCTTCCGGCGAACGACACGGGGTCGCGGACCACGACGATCACCCGGCAGCCGAGGCGGCTCGCGAACCATTCGATGGACAGCAGCGCGAACGGGTCGTCGAGCAGCGCCCGCCGGGCGAGCAGCCGGCCGAGGGCGAAGGCGGTGCCGTACCTGGCCATCCGCGCGAGGTCGCCGGGCCGGTGGTTGCGGCGCAGTTCCGCCCGCCAGCCGTAGCGCAGCGCGACCGTACGGGAGAACGCCGTCAGCCAGGGCGCCTCGTCGTCCGGGCAGATGTACTGGAACCGGTGCGTGACGGACGCGTCGAGCACGCCGGGGGAGCGGCCGGGCGGGCGCTGCGGGTTGAGCGGCTCGTTGACGTAGACCAGGCGGCCGCTCGCCGTGAGCATCCGGCCCACCCAGCTCGTGCCGCTGCGCGGCAGGCCCGTGACCAGCACAGGAGGCCCAGCCGGTGTTGTCACGACGCCGCCCTCCCGGCGCCGCGCGTATTCCCCGCCAGGCAACCGGCCGCGAGGGGCCTGTCGGTGAGGCGGCCCACGCCGAAGGGGCGCAGGCCGTAGCGGCGGGAGACCTGTACGGCGGGCAGCAGGTTCTTCACGAGCACGCCGCCCGACCAGCCCAGCGCGGCTCCCAGCGCGCCGTGCGCGGGGACCAGCAGCACGTCGAGGGCGATCGTCACGGCCACTGCGGTGGACACGTTCGCCAGGCTGGCCCTCGTATGCCCGGCCGCCACGAGCACGACGTCGACCATCCCGCAGGCCGTGGCGACCATCATCGTGGCCGACAGGACGAGCGCGATCGCGACACCTCCCGCGTACGCGGGCCCGAACAGCGACAGCGCCCACGGCGCGAGCGCCGCGTATCCCAGCCAGAGCGGCCACGTCAGCCCGACCAGCCATCTCGTCGTGGTCCGGTACACCCTCCCGGCGGTGCCGAGGTCGCCCTCCGCCAGGGCCCTGACCAGGCGGGCCTGCGCGGCCTGGGCGAGCCCCTGCCCGGCGAGCTGTCCCACCACCTTGAAGCGGGTCGCGGCGGTGTAGACGGCCGCTGCGGCCGGCCCGGCGAGCAGCGCGACGACCACCACGTCGAGCCGCTGGAACACCGACTGCACCGCCGCCGCCACCGACCGGGGCGCGGTGTGCCGCCAGAAGGCGCGCACGTCTCCCACGTCGTACGGCCCGAGGCCGCGCAGCCGGGCGGCGGCGAGCACCGCGCAGGCCACGGAGGGCAGCGCCCAGGCCGCCGCCAGCGCCGCTGGTGGAGCCCCGGCGAGGACGGCCGCGGTGACGAGAGCGAGCTGGCCGAGCGGCTGGACGGCCCCGGAGATCAGCAGGGTGGGCCGCATCGTGCCGAGGCCGCGGGTGGCACAGACGAGCACGTCCGACAGGACCACGAACGGCAGGGCGGCGGCCAGCACCGCCCAGACGCCGGGGGACACGCCGGTCAGCCCGGCCAGCGGACCGGCCGCCAGCCAGACCCCGGCCGCGGCCACGCACGCCAGCGCCGCCACCGGAGCCAGGACCCCCCGCAGCAATCCCGCCGACGCTGCCGGAGGCATCCGTCGATGCGGTGTGCCTGCCGACACCCCCCGCGCCGATCCCGGCGACGCTGCTGGAGGTGGTGTCCGTTGACGCGGTGCGCCTGCCAGGACTCTCCGCTCCGGTTCCGGCGACCCGGCGTTCCGCGCCTGCCTCGTGCCGCTCCCGGCGAGGGCGTGGACGAGGCCGTTGCCGGTGTCGAGGCGTACGACGCCCGCGAGCATCAGGCACGCCGTGGTGGCCGTGAAGAACGCGCCGGCGGCGCGGAGTTCGAGCGTCCGCGTCACCACCAGCACGATCGCGAACTGCCCGATCGCGGCCGTCGCGGCGGCGGCCAGACCGGCGGCGCCGTGCCGCGCGAGCCCATGCCGGAGCAGCTCCCGGCGGAGCCGGCCCAGGCGGAACAGCCAGCGGTTCGCCTCCCCGGTCAGCGTCGCCATGACGGGTCGGCTCCCAGCCAGCGGACGAGCAGGGCGTCCCACGGCTCGAAGTGCTCGTGCAGGCGGCGGCGCACCGACTCGGGCACGACGCCCGTACGCGGGCGGGCGTTGTGCCGTGCGAACTCCACGCCGCCGATCCGGGGCAGGTCCAGGAACTCCAGCACCCGGTCGTACGCGGAGGCCGGATCGTCGAACATCCGCCCGCTGTCGAGCACGAGGATCCGGTCGCGGCCCAGGAGGGGCTCCAGCCGGGCCAGTTGCTCGGCGTACCGGCCACGGGCGAGATAGGCGTGGTGCCGGTGGGCGGCGCTCACGTAGCCGGGCACGTCGCGCAGTCGTTCGACCTCCCCTGCGAGGCGGAGCGGTTCGAGCTCGACGGCGCGCTCGAAGCTCGGCTCGGTCTCGTAGCCCCGCGCCAGCTCGTGGGCGTGGGCGGAGCAGGCCCGCTCGACCGGGTCACGGACCAGGACGATCAGCTTGACGCCGGGCAGGTCGGCGGCGATCCGGGCGCCCGCGAGGGGATGGAAGAGGTAGTAGGGGGTGGATTCAAAGGCCTGAACGCGGCCGCCGTGCCTGCGGCCCAGCGCCCTGGCCGTGGTCACCAGCGGGAAGTGGGCGCGATACCAGGGCAGGCCCCGGTCGTAGGCCATGTCGAAGTAGTGGACGCCCTTGCGCAGCACCGGCTTCATGACGAGCGGGTGGCGTGACAGCGCGCGGTAGAGCGAGGTCGTGCCGCACCGCTGCGCCCCGGCGATGAGGAACGAGGGGAGCACCCGCGCCTCCGTGGTGAGCCGTCCGGCGGCGAACGAGACCGCGTGGGCCGAGCGCTTCAGTACGGACGTCATGGTCGCCCCTTCCGTCGTCCCGGGACGGATGAGGCTTTCCCGCGCGCTCGGGCGCGTCCGAAAGGTTTCACAGGAGGCACTCCAGGTGGTCGATGACGGGGTTGAGCCAGATGGCGGGGGACCCGAGCGGCTCGTGGCCGTCGCGGTGGTGCCGCTCGGCGAGGGTGATCAGGTAGTGGGCGGCCGTGCGACGCGCTGCGGTGGCGTCGGCGCCGAACGGCTCCAGGATCCGGCCCGCCTGGGCCAGGCAGGCGCGGGCGGCGACCGGGGGAGACATCCGGCGCAGCGCCCGGTGCAAGAAGTGGTGCAGCGCGTCGAAGCCCACGGGCACGCCGACGGCGAACCGCTCCCAGTCCCACACGAGCAGCCGTCCGTCCGCGCCCGCCGCCGTGTTCCACGGAGTGAAGTCCCCGTGCCACGCCGCCGTCCGGCCGCGGCCCGCGTACGGGCCGGCGTGCAGGTCACCGGGCGGACCGTCGTGACGCATGGGTGTGGGGCCGCCTGCGGCCTGGCTGGTACGGGGGCCGAGGGCGGCGATCTCCTGGACGGCCGAGGCGAGCAGGCCGGCGGGTACCCCGCATGAGGTGACGGGGCGGCAGAAGACGGAGTGGAAGGCGACGGGGCGGGAGGGGACGGGCAGGGGCGACAGCGCCAGCACCTCCAGACCTCGCCACACACCCTGATGCAGCACCGTGGGCGGCACGACGACCTTGAGCGGCCGGTCGGCGAGTCCGCGCAGCACCTCGCCCTCGTGCCGCACCAGTTCGCGCGCTCGCTCGGAGTCGCCGATCTTCACGAACGCCACGAGCCCGGAGGCGTCGTACGCCTCCAGGACCGGCTTGCGGTTGGCCCGGCGGGCGGGCCTGACGTGGACGACGACGCGCACGCGACGGCCGAGGACCTCGCTCAGGTGTGTCTCGATCGTGCCGGACGCCCCGCCGGTCCGCAGGCCGCGGCCCAGCGCCGCGTGCCACCAGGCGCGGGGGACGACCCGCCGGGGGACGAGGCGGTGCGGCAACACGGTGCGCGCTGTCACCCCGGCGGGCGGGAAGTCCTCCCCGGCGGGCGGGAACAGCGCTTCCAGCACCTCGTCGAGGTAGCGGAGCCGGACGGTCGCGTCCCTCATGGCCGCCGCCGATCGCCGGGGAACGCACCGGTGGCCGTCGTGGCTCCGTTGCGCCAGAGGAGGGCGAAGGAGATCAGGTAGAGGGTCAGGGCGCTCACCAGCCCGTCGTAGACGACCATGTAGAGCAGCACGAGGATCATCACGAGCGTCCCCGCCTTGCCGATGGGCGACCGGTCGGCCCAGTAGCGCCGCACCGCTCCGGCGAAGAAGGCGACGTACAGCAGCGCCCCCGTGAAGCCCTGGCTGATGAGCAGCAGCCACAGGTGCCCGTCGCTCCCGAGCGGGGGATGGCCGCAGTCGGGGCACCACGCGCTGCGGCCCGTCGTGGCCGTGCGGTGACTGCCGTACGCGGTGCGGGTGTTGCCGTAGCCGATGACCGGGGACGAGGTCGCGACCCGGACCGTGGTCGCGACCGTGAAGGCCCGGATGCCGTTGCTCTGTGGATTGTCCAGGCGCTGGGCGACGATCCCGCTCAGCGGCGACAGCAGGAACGCGACCCCGGCGACGGCCGCGACCAGGCCCGCGAGGAGGGGGCGTCCGCCCCGGACGGCCAGGTACGCCGCCGAGACGCCGAGCCCGATCCACAGGCCCCGGTTCAGCGAGTAGACGACCGGGACCGCCGCGACGGCGAGCAGCAGCACGGCCGCCGCCCGCCGGTACGGCCCGCCGTAGGTCCACCAGCCCACCACGAACCAGATCACCAGCACCGAGACGTCGCTGCCCCAGGCGTTGGCCCACTCGAACGGCGCCTCCGGGCGCGGCGAGGCGTGCCCGAGCACGTGCTGCACCTGGGCCGCCGTCGGATGGATCAGGTTGGCGACGAACGGGTTGCCGCCGAGCCACGACGGCAGCGCCATCTCCAGTGGCGAGGTGAACTCGAAGCGCGGGACGAGGACGCCGAGCAGGCCGCCCGCGACGGCAGTCAGGAACAGCGCGCCGAGCCACCTCACCAGCGTGCGCTGCGGCAGCTCCGCCATGCTCAGGTTGCCCAGGTAGAGCACCATGATCAGGAGCGCGACGTAGACCGCGAGCCGCATCAGGTAGCCGATGACCCGGCCGGTGCCGAGCTCGCCGTAGGTGCCGTCCGGGGTCTCGGCGAGCGTGAGCGCGCTGACGAGGTAGCCCACGAGCAGCAGCGCCCACAGGCCGAACCCCTTCGGCACCCTTATCGGCCGCCTGCGCCACAGCACCACCGCCATCGGCACGGCCAGCACCACCACCGACAGGGCTCCCAGGCCGAGCGCCCACCAGAGCGGGTAGCCCAGAAGGAGCGCCCCGATCGGCCACGCCGCCGCGGACGCCCGCCCTGGTCCTGTCGCCGGTCCTGTCGCCGGTCTGCTCATCGGCACGCGATGCCTGCCACACGCCGGTTCACGTTCCGGTGCGGGTGGCGGGGCGTCCGCGGCCTCCCGGCGCTTCGCGTGCGCGGGCCGGGCCGCCGACAGCCGCCCGCTCCCGCCCAAGCCGTACGGCGGGGGAGCGTCCGGGCCGGGAGACGCGGCGTACGGCGGGGGATCGATGCGGCCGGGGAAGGCGGCGTGTGGCGTCGGTGACGTCAAGCGCTCCACCTCGTGGGCTCCGTGACGGGCTCGGGAACGGGCGGGGTGAATCCCTGAGGCACGGTGACCACGCCGAGGACCCGCGCTCCCTGCCGCCCGAGCTGCCGTACGACCCGGGTGACCTCGGTGGAGGTCGTCCGCCTGAGACCGACGAGAAGCAGGGCGGCGTCCGGGTGGGCGGCGCGGCCGGTCACGACCGTCACCGGCACGAGGTGGGCGAGCGCGGCGCCGAGTCCCCTGGCGAGCTGCCTGGCGGCGCCGTCCGCCCCGGCCCGCCTGGCCCCGCTGTCGGTCCCCGCCCGCCTGGCCCTGCCGCCGTCCCGCCGAGGTCCGGTGTCGGTCCCGACGCCCTCGACGAGCAGCCGGTGCGGTCCGCCACCGAGAGACGTGGCGACGGTGGCGGCCATCTCGCCGAGGATCTCCGGATCAGGTCTGACCGGCAGTTCGGCGAGCAGGGGCAGGCCGCACATCCGCTCGACATCCGCACAGGTGCGCAGTCGCCGGTCCGTGTGGTCGCGGGCGAAGGCGGCGCCCGCCCCCGCGAGTATCCCGAGGAACAGGCCGCTGCCCAGATAGAGCGGAGGGCTGGGACTGCCGGCCCGCGCGGGCGGCCGGGCTGGACTGATCACCGTGCCCGGCGTGACCGCGACCGTCCTGAGCGCGTCGTAGCGCAGGGTGAGATCCGACACCTGGCGGGCCAGCACGGCCTGCCGCCGGGCCGCTCCCAGCCGGGCCGTGGGATCAGCCTGCCCAGTCGTACGCGTGGTCTGCCCGGTCTGCGCGGCAGCCTGAGTGGTTCCGGCGGCCTCGTCCAGGTCGTCCTCGACCTGGCGCAGCCGCGCGGAGATGAGCTTGAGCTGGGCGGCGAGCGCGTCCTCGGCGGAACGGGCGCGATTGCGCAGGTACGCCTCCGCGTACGCCTGGGCGCCCGCCGCCGCGGCCCCGGGATCGTACGCCGTGTAGGAAATGGAGAGAATGGCGGAATTGGGTGGCACGTCCACCATGACGTGTTCCCGTAATTCCTCCGGATCCTGATATTTCAGAGTTCTGGCGGCAAGGGCGGATACGACCGCCGATCGGGCGACCTGTGATTCGGTGTCGAGATTGAGTGGTTCGCGTTGCCGGGTGCTGGGTGTGTTGAGTTGTTCCTGTACGCCGGTCGGCAGCACCTGCACCTGGGCGACCGCCGTGTAGCGCGCGGGGGTCGCCGCCAGCGCCGCGGCCCCGCCGCCCACTCCGGCCAGCAGGCAGGCGGTCACGACCAGCCGCCTGCGCCGGAGCACCGAACCGTACTCCCCGATGTCCCGGCTGTGCGGCGGCAGGCTCATGGACATCTCCGTGCGCTCGTTCGTCACCCCGCCGCGGTCGCGGCACAGCGGCGGCACGCCGTCGGAGACGGGCGCGTCCGCGGTCCCGGCGGCCCTCCGGCGTGACCCGATTTCGAACTATAGGCGGCGGCGGGATTTCGCCCCCGGCTATTGCTGAATTTCCTCAGGACAATGACCGCCAATTAGCTACTTAAAACCCGCTATTTCGGTAGATGTGAGATCGAGAAAACGGCCTCGGAATCCGGGGAATCGGTGGGATGGTGTTCACCCATCCATTGCGGGGACAGGGGGCGCGATGAGACGGATCGCCGGCATGGGCGTACTGGTGGCGGGGGCGTGCCTGGCCGCCTGCGGGGGCACCGCGACGGGCGGCACCACCGCAGGGGGCGCGGGATCGGGAGACCACACGGCTCAGGGAGACAGCCGCGGGCCGGGAGACGACGCCGGCTTGGGCGGCATCGTGGGGCCGGGCACGCCGGGGAACGGCGCCGCGCGGACGCAGGCCGCCTGCGCGGTCACGGACAAGCTGATCCCGACGTGCGGGGCGTGGTGGGGGATAGCGCCCGACGTCTTCTCCGGGCGCGGCCCGGTCCGGGCGATCGAGCTCGCCGAGAGGCGGATGGGCCGCAGGGCCGACATCGTGCACGTCTACCACCGGGGCGGCGAGCTCTTCCCGACCGCCGAGGAGCGGGAGGTGGCGAAGGGACCCCGGCTGCTGCTGGTCAACTGGAAGCCCGCGCTCGACCACACCTGGGCGGAGGTCGCCCGCGGCGACGTGGACGGGCGGATCGACCGGCTCGCCGACCACGTCAGGCGCACCTTCCCCGGCCGGTTCTTCCTCACGATCCACCACGAGCCGGAGAACGACGTACGCGAGGGCGGGGGATACTCGGCGGCCGACTACACCGCCATGTTCCGCCACGTCGTGACCCGTCTGCGGGAGCGGGGCGTGCGCAACGCGGTGACCGTGATGACCTATATGGGCGCGCCCAACTGGGCGGCCAGGCCGTGGTTCGGCCGGCTCTACCCGGGCGACGACGTGGTCGACTGGGTGGCGTTCGACCCCTACGCCGACGGCCGGGTGGGCGACTTCGCCGCACTGGTCGACAAGACCCGTCCCGACGTGCCGGGCTGGCCGGGGTTCTACCGGTGGATGCAGGCCAGGTTCCCGGCGAAGCCGATCATGGTCGCCGAGTGGGGCGCGTTCGAGCGGCCGGACGCGCCGCACTTCAAGCGCGACTTCTTCGACTCCGTCGCCCGCCAGATCGGGAACTATCCCCAGATCAAGGCGCTGGTCTACTTCGACTCGCCGCTGGCGCCCCGGGGGGACACCCGGTTCGACACCACGCCCGGCGCCACCCGGGCGTTCGCCCAGCTCGGCCGGGACCGCCGCTTCACCTCCACGCCGGTGCCGGCCTCCTGACCCGCCCGCTTCACCGGCCGCGGCGGCGCTCCCCCGCGAGGCGCCGGAATCGGGCGACAAGGGTCTTCACCCACCGTTCGGCCGATCTTCACGTCGGGCGTGCGGTCCGCGTCACGACGCGTTCCTAGCCTGAGCTGGTCGCAGACACCCCCCTGTGGAGGACAGCCATGCCGTCCCGCCGGATCACCGCTCTCGCCGCCGCCCTCACGCTGTCCGCCGCCTCCCTGGGCCTGTGGGCCGCCGGCGGCTTCAGCGCCCAGGCGGCCACGTTGCCGACGCCCGACCACACGGTGGTCGTGGTCTTCGAGAACCACGCCTACTCCCAGATCATCGGCAGCTCCAGCGCGCCGTACATCAACTCGCTGAAGAGCGGCGGGGCCAATCTGACCGCGTTCTACGCCGAGACCCACCCCAGCCAGCCCAACTACTTCGCCATGTTCTCCGGGTCGACGCAGGGCATCACCGACGACTCCTGCTACACCCCCGGCTTCAGCTCCAAGCCCAACCTGGCGTCGGAACTGATCGCGGCGGGCAGGAGCTGGGCCAGCTACAACGAGACGCTGCCCAGCCAGGGCTCGACCACGTGCAGCAGCGGAAACTACGCGCGCAAGCACAACCCCTGGTTCGGGTTCTCCAACGTGCCGACGTCCACCGCGTACACGTTCGCCCAGTTCCCCACCGACTTCACCAAGCTGCCGACGGTGTCGTTCGTCGTCCCGAACCTGTGCAGCGACATGCACGACTGCTCGGTGTCCACCGGTGACACCTGGCTGAAGAACAAACTCGGCGCGTACGCGACCTGGGCCAAGACCCACAACAGCCTGCTCGTGGTCACCTTCGACGAGGACAACCGGCTGAGCGGCAACCGCATCGCCACCGTGCTGTACGGGCAGCCGGTGCGGGCGGGATCGTCCTCCGGGACCACCTACAACCACTACAACCTGCTGCGCACCATCGAGGACATGTACGGCACCGCCCACGCGGGCAACGCGGCGTCGGCGTCTGCCGTCTCCGGCGTCTGGAACTGACCGCGTGTATCTCGCGGACAGTCGCGGCGCGCCCGCCGCCGTCGAGCACCGGGGACGGCGGTGGGCCGCGGTTCCGGGAACCGTGCTGGCCCTGGGCGCGGTGAGCCTGATCACGGACGTGTCGGCGGAGATGGTCACCGCCGTGCTGCCGCTCTACCTCGTCTCGGGACTGGGGCTGTCCCCGCTCGGCTTCGGCGTGCTGGACGGCGTCTACAACGGGGTCGGCGCCCTGGTGAGGCTGGCCGGAGGCCACCTCGCCGACGGCGGGGGCGGGCGGCACAAGGCGGTCGCCGTGGCCGGCTACGGACTGTCGGCGCTGTGCAAGCCGCTGCTGCTGGTCGCCCACACCCTGCCGGTGATCGGCGCGGTGCTGGCCCTCGACCGTACGGGCAAGGGCCTGCGCACCGCGCCCCGGGACGCCCTCATCTCCCTGGCCACCCCGCCGGAGCGCCGGGGGCGCGCGTTCGGCGTGCACCGGGCGATGGACACCACCGGAGCCCTCTGCGGGCCCGTCCTGGCGTTCCTGGTGCTCGGAGTGGCGGCGGAGGGCTACGACGCCGTGTTCACGGTCAGTTCCTGCGTCGCCGCGCTGGGCGTGGTGGTGCTGGTGCTCTTCGTCCCCGGCCGTCCCGCCCGTGCCGACGCGAACGGCAGAGCCGTCGGCATCGACGCCGACGTCAACGCGAACATCAATGCCGCCGACACCACGCGTGCCGCCCACACTACGAGCGCCGCCCACACCGCCGACGCTCACGGGAGCGCGGCGTCCTCCGGTCCGCTCCGGGTGACCGCGCTCCTGCGGATGCCCGGCGTACGGCGGCTTGCGGCGTGCGCGGTGCTGCTGGGGCTGACCACGGTGAGCGACTCCTTCGTCTACCTGCTGCTGCAGCGCAGGTTCGAGGTGCCCGCGCAGTGGTTCCCCCTGCTGCCGCTCGGGACCGCGGCCGCCTTCCTGCTGCTGGCCGTGCCCGCCGGCGTGGTCGCCGACCGGATCGGGCGGCGGCGGTTGTTCCTGCTCGGGCACCTGGCGCTGCTCGGTGCGTACGGGCTCGTGCTGGCGGCCCCCGGCGGGCCGCTGCCGGCGGTGGTGGCGGTGCTCGTCCTGCACGGCGCCTTCTACGCGGCGACCGACGGCGTGCTGGCGGCCGCGGTGACCGGCCTCGTGCCGGAGGCGATGCGGGCGAGAGGGCTGGCCCTGGTGGGCACCGGCCAGGCCCTCGCCCGGTTCGCCTGCTCGATCGCCTTCGGCGCCGCCTGGACGGCCTGGGGCGACGGCCCGGCGCTGGCCGTCGCGGCGGCGGGGCTGGCGATCTCCACCCCCGCCGCGATCGCCGCCCTGCGCTCGCCGGCGCGCCCTTCCGCGCAGCGGACAGCCTGAGCATGTGACGGAAAGGAACCCCGTGCCCGTCCCGCGCCGTCTGACGGTCCTGCTGGCCGCGGTCCTGCTCCTCGGGGGCCTGTCCGTCTGGGCGGTGGTGCACGCCGCCGACCGGGCGGAGAGCCGGAGCCTGCCGCGGGCGGGGGAGCCCGCCGCCGGACCGGGAGCGGTCACGCTCGCGGCGGGACACGAGCGCAGGATGCTCTTCCGGACGATGGCGTGGGGTCCGCACCGCGACGAGGTGGTCTCCGTGCCCGCGGATGACCCGGGGGGCCCGCGCGTCTCGGCGGGGGTGCGGTGCCTGCGCTTCCACGCCTCGTCCGGCACCGGCGCCTGTCTCCAGGCCGTGCACGGCTCGCTGGGCGACACCTACCGGGCCGTGGTGCTCGACGCGCGCCTGCGGGAGCGGCGCGCGTTCCCCCTCGCCGGCATCCCCACCCGCACGAGGGTCTCGCCGTCCGGCCGCATGGCGGCGTGGACCGTCTTCGTGAGCGGCGACTCGTACGCGGGGACGAACTTCTCCACCCGCACCTCGATCCTGGACACGCGCACCTGGTCCCTGCAGGACAACCTGGAGACCTACCGCGTCGTCAAGGACGGCCGTCCCTATCACGCGGCCGACGTCAACCTGTGGGGGGTGACCTTCGCCGACGACGGCCACTTCTGGGTCACCCTCGCGACCGGGGGCCGGACGTGGTTGGCCCGTGGCGACGTCGCCGCCCGCACCCTGACCACGGTCCGGCGGAACGTGGAGTGCCCGTCGCTCTCCCCGGACGGCACCCGCGTCGCGTTCAAGAAACGGGTGCCCGGCCTGCCCGAGGACGCGCCGTGGCGGCTGTACGTCCTCGACCTCCGGACTATGCGGGAGACCCCGGTCGCCGAGCGGCGCAGCGTCGACGACCAGGCGGTGTGGCTCGACGCCCGCACGCTCGGCTACGCCCTGCCGGGGGACTTCGGCGCCGATATCTGGACGGCGCCGGCGGACGGCTCGGGCGCCCCGCGCCGCCTGCTCACCGCGGCGCTCGCGCCCGTCGTCGTCGAATGAGCGCCGTGGTCGGAGTGAGCGCCGTGGTCGAGTGAGCTCTGTGGTCGAGTGAGCTCTGTGGTCGAGTGAGCGTCGCCACTCTCGCCGGAAGCCCGGCGAGGTGCGGCTAACGGATCCAGCCGCCCGAGGTGACGAGGTTCAGCACGGACCCGACCGCGCGCTCGACCGTCACTCCGGTGGTGTCGAGGACGAGGTCGGCGTCCTCCGGCTCCTCGTACGGGTCGGAGACGCCGGTGAACTCCGGGATCAGCCCGGCCCGCGCCTTGGCGTACAGGCCCTTGCGGTCGCGCCGCTCGCACTCCTCCAGCGGCGTGGCCACGTGGACCAGCAGGAAGTCGCCGCCGACCTCCGCGACCATCGCCCGCACCTCGTCCCGGGTCGCGGCGTACGGCGCGATGGGCGCGCAGATCGCCAGGCCGCCGTGCCGGGCGACCTCGGCGGCGACGAATCCGATCCGGCGGATGTTCAGGTCGCGGTCCTCCCGCGAGAACGTCAGCCCGGCCGACAGCAGGCGGCGCACGACGTCGCCGTCCAGGTAGGTGACGGTGCGGCCGCCCCGCTCCAGCAGCGCGTCGCGCAGCCCCCGCGCGATCGTCGACTTGCCCGAGCCGGACAGCCCGGTGAAGAACACGACGAGGCCCCGCCGGTGCGGCGGCCCGGGGATCGTGACCGGCGCGGGGCCGGCGTAGTGCTCGGTGGCGCCGTAGTTGCGGGCCACGTGCTCACGGAGTTCGAGGTCGATCTCGGCGTCCTCGCGCGGCGCGAGCGGCACCGCGACCACCATCGCCCCGGGCAGCCGCTCGGCCGCCTTGAGCGCGGCCCGCACCACCGCGGGACCCGCCTCGCCGAAGACCAGGGGCATCAGGAGCACGGCCGCGTCCAGTTCCTCCGCGGTCGCCGCGACGTCGTCGAGCGCGGCCGAGTCGAGCGGCCCGCGCATGGTCACCGCGAGGACCTCGCCGCCGTCCGGCAGGTCCTTGCGCACCTCCTCCGGCGTACGGCGCAGCCGCGAGAACGGGCCGTAGACGGGGGCGTCGAGCGCCTCGACCGGCCCGGCCGCGTGGTGCCCGTCGCGCTCGGTGACGGTCAGCACCGCGACCGCCGCGCCCTCGGGGTCCTTCAGCGTCACCCGGTCCCCGGGCCCGATCTCGTCGGGCAGCGCGATGGTGACCGGGTCGGGCCAGGGAGCGCCGCCGGGCAGCCGCCCGCGCCCGGCCACGCTCTCCACCTCCGCCGCGGTGAGGAAGCCGGTCAGCGGCGCGTACGCCCCGGACAGCAGTAGCTCAAGGTCGGCCAGCTCACGCGCGTCGGGCGTCCACTCGATCATGATTTCCGCTTCGTGGGTCGGTGGGTCGTCGGATGGTCAGGAAACCTTACCCCGGAGTACGGCGGGCCGCCCGTGCCCGTTGCCCCGCCCGTTCCCCGCACGTCTTCCCCGCGCCTCGCGATCGATTCCACGGCGCATTTCCTTCAGGCCGACCTTTTTCGCATAATACAATCCTATGTGCAAATCAGATCATTGTGGATAAATCTACACATAGTAGCCCTGTTGTGAAAGAGGCTCTTTTAGTGGGGCGGTATTCGGTCTAATGTCTGTCGGGCGGAGCGGAAGAAGGAAAAGGAGTGACTGTGGCGAACAAAGGACGCACGTTCATGTCTGCCGGGATGCTGCGGGCGACGATGCAGCTGGCCCTGGTCAAGAATCCGGTCACCGTCTACCGGAACTTCAGGCGCACCTACAAGACGATATCCACCGTCCGGCTCGGCCCCTACCCCAAAGCGATCCATTCCCTCGACGACGGCCGGTCGGCGGTGAGTCACTACTTTTCGGTCATGCGGCAGATCGGCGCACTCGACAAGCCCGACGACGACCTGCGAGTCATCCTCTTCCCGGAATTCGCCCTCAACGGGGTGATCGAACAGGGGCCGGGCGACGGCACGACCAACAGCCAGCTCGTCCACTCGGCCGCGAACCCGCACAGCGAGGAAACCGCCCGGGCTGTCTTCGACGAAATCCACGCGCAGCTCTCCAAGTTGTCCCCCGGATTCGTCGTGGCGGCGGGCGGAATCGCCGTCGACACCGGTGAGACGCTCCCCAGCGGCAAGAAAAAGGGGATGAACGTGGGGGCCGTGCTGGAATCGCACGAGCAGACCCGTGTCTACTTCTCCAAGCACAACGAGAGTGGCATCGACGGCTGGGACTCCAATCGGTACGAGGTGCAGCCGGGCACAGGTCCGATCGCGCGGACCGTCAAGGACCCGTCGGGTGGCCGGTCCGCCACCTTGGGCGCGATCATCTGCCTCGACATGATCAAGGGCCCCTTCTCGGAGGAATTCCGCGAACTGGACCTGGTGGCCGTGTCATCCGCGGGAACCCCCCACTGGAGGCGGATGTGGATCGAGAATTCCCCGGTCGGCGCGCAGACCGAGATCGCGGTGGCCGACTCCATGATGGGCGGACGGATCGGAGGCGGGCTGTTCGTCCGGGGCGAGTCGCCGAAGCACCCCTACCTCAAGGGACTGCACACGCTCGCGGGCCGGGGGCTGCTCGGCGACATTCTGCTCGCGGCCTACGACTACTTCCTCGCCGTCAGGCCCGGCGACGCGCTCGGCGACCGGCCCGACTACGTCATCCGGGGCGAGAAGGGGTACGAGGTCGACGGCATCCTCGTCTGGACCAGCGACCCACGTGAACTGCCCGAACTGCCGCGAGTGGTGAAGCATCTGGACGAGAACACCGACACATGATCCTCACGAGGGCCGGACATCGGCGGCGACGTCCGGTCCTTGTGTTGTCGATCCCGCGACGGGTGCGGGTCAGATGAGGCGGGCGAAGTGGTTCTGGGGCCGCCGGATCACCATGGTGATCTCGTCCTCGGTGCCGTTGAGTCCGCCCCGCGAGAGCGCGGCCACGGCCCGGCAGACCAGGGCGACCAGGGTGGGGTGCGGACCCCGCCGGGCCGAACCGCTCACCGCCGAGTAGTCCTCCGCGATCATGAGCCCGCGCATCAGGCAGTACGCCTGGACGCCCTCGCGCGAGGCCAGCGGCTCGTAGACCGCCGGCAGCGGTCCCACGGACCCGGCCGGGGCGAACGCCCGCCACACCGTCCGCCGGAACCAGCCGGGGATGGTCCGGTCGCAGAAGCCGTACGCCGACCTGCGGTCGCGCATCTTGAGCAGCAGCAGCCCGCCGGGGCGCAGCCCGGCGACGAGCCGGTCGAGGACGAGCTCGGCGTGGCGGATGCGTTCGAGCAGGAACGACACGTAGACGACGTCGAAGGAGCGCGGCGGGATCGGCACCAGGCGCAGGTCGCCCAGGTAGGACGCCTCCAGGTCGTCGCGGGCGGCGGTGCGCGCCCGCAGGGCCGGGAGGTCCTCGTCCACCCCCGTCATCCTGGGCTCGTACCGTCCGACGTCGAGCACGCCGCCCCGGCCGCACCCGGCGATGAGGATGTCGAGCCGCCGCCCGAGCTGGTCGGTCCACTGTTCGCGGATCCGCTGACTGAACACGTCGTCCTGGTCGGCGGACGACACCCGAACCTCTGTCATGACACCGAGAGTAATGACCTGACGACTCATCGTTGCGCATTTGCCGTCGTCCGTCGCGGGAGGCGAGGGCTCCGCGGACCGCGAACCCCGGGCGCCCCGGGCGGCCGGACGGAGCGAGCCGGATAAACCGGGGTAGCCTTGGTAGCCGCGGCCCGGTCGGGATCGTCTCGTGGATCGGGCCCGTGTCCGCACGCCGGCTGTCTTTGTCACGGGGCTTTTGAAGGCATCGATGTCTCTTTCCGGACTGCTCGACCTCGTTTCCGCCGAACCAAGGCTGGCCGCCGCGCTCGACGCCGCCGGGCAGCCCGCCGATCCGCGCGCCCAACTGGGCGCCGACCTGGTGGCGCCGCCCGCGCTGCGGCCCTTCGCCGTGGCCGCGCTGTCCCGCGTACGGCCCGTGCTCGCCATCACGGCGACAGAGCGTGAGGCGGAGGACCTCGCGGCGGCGCTCACGAGCCTGATCGACGAGAGCACGGTGGCCGTCTTCCCCGCCTGGGAGACACTGCCGCACGAGCGCCTGTCGCCCCGCAGCGACACGGTCGGCCAGCGCCTGGCCGTCCTGCGGCGTCTGGCGCACCCGATCGAGGGCGACCCGGCCGCCGGGCCGCTGCGCGTCGTGGTGGCCCCGGTCCGCTCGCTGCTGCAGCCGATCGTGTCCGGCCTCGGCGACCTCGCGCCCGTACGGCTGCACGCGGGCGACGACGCCGACCTGGACGACGTGGTGGTCCGGCTGGTGCAGAACGGCTACCACCGGGTGGACATGGTCGAGAAGCGCGGCGAGGTGGCCGTGCGCGGCGGCCTGCTCGACGTGTTCCCGCCGACCGAGGAGCACCCGCTCCGGCTGGAGTTCTGGGGCGACACGATCGAGGAGATCCGCTGGTTCAAGGTGGCCGACCAGCGCTCCCTGGAGGTCGCGCGCGACGGCCTGTTCGCCGCGCCCTGCCGTGAGCTGCTGCTGACCGACGACGTCCGGCGGCGGGCCCGCGAGCTGGGGGAGGAGCACCCGGCGCTGAAGGACGTGCTGGACCAGCTCGCCGAGGGCGTGCCGGTCGAGGGCATGGAGGCGTTCGCGCCCGTGCTCGCCGGGTCGATGGACCTGCTGCTCGACCACCTGCCGGTGCGGGCGGCCGTGTTCGTCTGCGACCCCGAGCGCATCCGCGGCCGGGCCGTCGAGCTGGTCCGTACGAGCCAGGAGTTCATGGAGGCGTCGTGGATCGCCGCGGCGGCCGGCGGCGAGGCCCCGATCGACCTGGAGGCGGCCTCGTTCCGGACGCTGGAGGAGGTGCGCGACCACGCCCGTGAGCTCGGCCAGCCGTGGTGGAGCATCGCCCCCTTCGGGGAGGGCGTCGAGCTGGAGGCCCAGGACGTCGAGGCGTACCGGGGCGACACGCAGCGCGCGCTCGCCGACATCAAGGGCTGGCTCGGCGCGGGCCGGGCCGTGGTGCTGCTGAGCGAGGGACACGGCCCGGCCGAGCGGATGGTCGAGCTGCTCCGGGGCGTGGACGTGGCGGCGCGGCTGGTGCCGTCCCTCGACGGCCCGCTGCCCGCCGACGTCGTGCAGGTCACCACCGGGCGGATCGACCACGGGTTCATCGCGCCCGGCGTCGCCGTGCTGACCCATCTCGACCTGGTCGGGCAGAAGGCCTCGACCAAGGACATGCGGCGGCTGCCGTCGCGCCGCCGCAACATGGTCGACCCGCTCCAGCTCAAGGTCGGCGACCACGTGGTGCACGAGCAGCACGGCGTGGGCCGCTACATCGAGATGGTGCAGCGCACCATCCAGGGCGCGACCCGGGAGTACCTCGTGATCGAGTACGCCAGGGGCGACCGGCTGTACGTGCCGACCGACCAGCTCGACGAGGTCACCCGTTACGTCGGCGGCGAGGCCCCCACGCTCAACCGGATGGGCGGCGCCGACTGGGCCAAGGCCAAGACCCGGGCCAAGAAGGCGGTCAGGGAGATCGCGGGCGAGCTGATCCGGCTCTACTCGGCCCGGATGGCCTCCCCGGGCCACCCCTTCGGCCCCGACAGTCCGTGGCAGCGGGAGATGGAGGACGCCTTCCCGTACGCCGAGACGAACGACCAGCTCGAAGCGATCGACGAGGTCAAGCGCGACATGGAGCGGGCGGTCCCGATGGACCGTCTGATCTGCGGCGACGTGGGCTACGGCAAGACCGAGATCGCGGTGCGGGCGGCCTTCAAGGCGGTGCAGGACGGCAAGCAGGTCGCCGTGCTCGTGCCGACGACGCTGCTGGTGCAGCAGCACCTGTCGACGTTCGGCGAGCGGTTCGCCAGCTTCCCCGTCACGGTGAAGCCGGTCTCCCGGTTCCAGACCGACGCCGACGTGCGGGAGACGCTCGACGGCCTCCGTACGGGTGGGGTGGACGTCGTGATCGGCACCCACCGGCTGCTGTCGCCGGAGGTCAGGTTCAAGGACCTCGGCCTGATCATTGTGGACGAGGAGCAGCGGTTCGGCGTCGAGCACAAAGAGGCCATGAAGCACATGCGCACGCAGGTGGACGTGCTCGCCATGTCGGCCACGCCGATCCCGCGGACGCTGGAGATGGGCCTCACCGGCATCCGCGAGATGTCGACGATCCTCACCCCGCCGGAGGAGCGGCACCCGATCCTCACCTTCGTCGGGCCGTACGACGAGAAGCAGATCGGCGCGGCGATCCGGCGCGAGCTGATGCGCGACGGCCAGGTGTTCTTCGTCCACAACCGGGTCCGCACGATCGACAAGGTGGCCGCGCGGCTGCACGAGCTGGTGCCGGAGGCGCGCATCGCGGTCGCGCACGGGCAGATGAACGAGACCCAGCTCGAAAAGATCATGGTGGACTTCTGGGAGCGCAACTTCGACGTGCTCGTGTGCACCACGATCGTCGAATCGGGCCTGGACGTGCCCAACGCCAACACGCTCATCGTGGACCGGGCCGACAACTACGGCCTGTCGCAGCTCCACCAGTTGCGGGGCCGGGTGGGCCGGGGCCGCGAGCGGGGGTACGCCTACTTCCTCTACCCGCCCGAGTCGCCGCTGACCGAGACCGCGCACGAGCGGCTCGCCACGATCGCCCAGCACACCGAGATGGGCGCCGGCATGTACGTCGCGATGAAGGACCTGGAGATCCGCGGCGCCGGCAACATCCTCGGCGCGGAGCAGTCCGGGCACATCGCCGGCGTTGGCTTCGACCTTTATGTCCGGATGATGGCCGAGGCCGTCCAGGAGCAGAAGGCCAAGCTCACGGGGGGCACGCAGACGGAGGAGCGGCCGGACGTCAAGGTCGAGCTGCCGATCAACGCCCACGTGCCGCACGACTACGTCACCTCCGAGCGGCTGCGGCTGGAGGCGTACAAGCGGATCGCGGCCATCGGCTCGGAGGACGACATCGCGGCGGTCCGCGACGAGCTCACCGACCGGTACGGCAGGCCGCCGCAGGAGGTGGACAACCTGCTGGAGGTGGCGCGCTTCCGGATCAACGCGCGCCGGGCCGGGCTGACGGACGTGACGCTGCAGGGTCAGCAGATCAGGTTCGCCCCGGTGGAGCTGAGGGACTCCCAGCAGGTGCGGCTGCAGCGGCTCTATCCCCGGTCCCTGTGGAAGCAGGCCACCGGGACCCTGCTCGTGCCGGTGCCCAAGACCAAGCCGATCGGCGGGCAGCCGCTGCGCGACCTGGACCTGCTGAAATGGTGCGGGGACCTGGTCGAGGCCCTGTTCCTGGAGCCGATGCGGGTACAGTGACCCGCGAAATCGTCAACACCACGCCTGGCCGGTGTCGTTCGGGAGGATTGTCCGTGAAGTCGTATCGAGTGCGCGTCGCCGTGACGCTGGCGGCGGCCGGTATCGCCATGACCGCCTGCGGCGGCCCGGTGCAGGCGGGTTCCGCGGCCATCATCGGCAACGAGCGCATCACCTCCAGCCAGGTGAACGACGAGGTGCGCGCGCTGCGTGCCGACCTCGCCGCGAACAAGATCCCCGAGGAGCAGCTCCAGCTCCCCGCCTCGCTGCCGCAGATGGTGCTGCTCAACATGACCTTCAGCAGGCAGTTCGAGGAGCTCGGCCGGCGCAAGGGCGTCGCCGTGAGCGACCGGGACATCGACGACCTCGCCACGGCCCAGGGCGGCTGGACGCAGTTCGACAAGGTGCTGCTGGCCAACGGCATCCCGCGGGACCAGAGCCGTGCCTTCCTCCGCGCCTACATCATCCGGTCGAAGCTGGCCCAGCAGGCCGGGGCGGGCCAGGACCAGGAGAGCCAGGCCGCCGCGGGGCAGAAGGTGCTCCAGGAGGCAGACGCGACGGTCCCGGTGAAGTACAGCCCTAGGTACGGCAAGTACGACCCCCAGCAGGGCTTCGTGGCCGACGACCGCTTCGGCGCCTACACGCCCGTCGCGCCCCCCGCGAACCCCGCGGAGGCGCCGCCGGCCGCCGGCTGAGCGGTGGCCGCTCACCGGTCGTTAGGGTGAGGGCATGTCGTTGATCGTGGTGACCACCTCGCCCCGGGTCGCCCCGGGCCTGCTCGCTCCCGCGGCGTGGCGGGCCCTCACCCGGGGCCGGGTGCTCACCGGCAGTCCGGATCATCCTTGTCTGCCCTATCTCGACGAGGCCGGCGTTCCGGTCGAGGTGGTGACGCCCGACCCGGGCGCGCTCGCCCGCGAGAGCCGTACGGGGACGGTGGTGTGGCTGGCCGCCCAGGACGGCGACGAGGACCTCATGCGCGCCGTCGGCCACGCCGCGATCTCCCTGGACGACCCGCCGGAGATCGAGGTGGTCCCCGGCTCCTACGACCTTCCCGGCGCCCGGGTGCTCGATCTCGTCCAGGTCATGGACCGGCTGCGCCGCGAGTGTCCCTGGGACCGCAAGCAGACCCACGAGTCGCTCGCGCCCTACCTGGTCGAGGAGGCCTACGAGGTGCTCGAGACCATCGACCAGGGTGACTACCCCGCCCTCCGGGAGGAGCTGGGCGACCTGCTGCTCCAGGTGATGTTCCACTCCCGGGTGGCTCAGGAGCGGACGGCCGAGGGCGGCGGCTTCGACGTCGACGACGTGGCCGCCGGCATCGTGGAGAAACTGGTGCGCCGGCATCCCCACGTCTTCGGCGACGTCCGGGTGACCGGGGCCGGAGAGGTCAGCGACAACTGGGAGACGATCAAGGCCGCCGAGCGCGCCGCCAAGGGCGAGACGGCGTCGGCGCTCAGCGGCGTGCCGATGGGCCAGCCCGCGATCTCCCTGGCCGCCCAGCTGCTCCGCCGGGCCGGCCGGGCCGGAGCGCCCGCCTCGCTCGCCGACGGCCTCACCGCGGGCGCCGGGGCCCGCCTGTTCGCGCTCGTACGGAAGGTCCAGGAGGACGGGCTCGACCCCGAGGCCGAGCTCAGGGCGGCGGCCAGGGAGTACCGGCGGCGCGTCGAGCAGTGGGAGGCCGGCGAGGGGCAGGACGGGGAGCCGCGGGACACGCCGTGAACCCGAGCCCCTCCGCGATGCGGGGTGGTGGAGACCGATAGGCTCTGGTCGCAAACCGCCCGTCTTTTTGCTAGGAGCGTTCGTGGCTGCCATCGAGGCCGTTACCGCCCGCGAGATCCTCGATTCCCGTGGGAACCCCACGGTCGAGGTCGAGGTACTGCTGGACGACTACAGCACCGGCCGCGCCGCCGTTCCGAGCGGCGCCTCCACCGGCCAGTTCGAGGCCGTCGAGCTGCGTGACGGGGACAAGAGCCGCTATCTCGGCAAGGGTGTCGAGAAGGCCGTCCTCGGCGTCACCGACGAGATCGCCGACGAGATCATCGGCTTCGACGCCGAGGAGCAGCGTCTGATCGACCAGACGATGATCGACCTCGACGGCACGCCCAACAAGGCCCGCCTCGGGGCGAACGCGCTCCTCGGCATCTCGCTGGCCGTCGCCAAGGCCGCCGCCGACAGCGCCGACCTGCCCCTGTTCCGGTACATCGGCGGCCCGAACGCGCACATCCTGCCCGTGCCGATGATGAACATCCTGAACGGCGGCGCGCACGCCGACACCAACGTGGACATCCAGGAGTTCATGATCGCGCCGATCGGGGCGGAGACGTTCTCCGAGGCGCTGCGCATGGGCGCCGAGACCTACCACACGCTCAAGGGCGTGCTGAAGGAGAAGGGCTACGCCACCGGCCTCGGCGACGAGGGCGGCTTCGCGCCGAACCTGCCGTCGAACCGCGACGCGCTCGACCTGATCCTGGTGGCGATCGAGAAGGCCGGATACACCCCGGGCCAGGACATCGCGCTCGCGCTCGACGTCGCGGCGAGCGAGTTTCACAACGACGGCGTCTACACGATCGACGGCAAGGGCGTGTCGTCCGCCGAGCTGATCTCCTTCTACGAGGACCTGGTCCGCTCCTACCCGCTGGTCTCCATCGAGGACCCGCTGAACGAGGAGGACTGGGAGGGCTGGAAGGCCATCACCACGTCCCTCGGCGCGAAGGTCCAGCTCGTGGGTGACGACCTGTTCGTGACCAACCCCGAGCGGCTCGGCCGCGGCATCGGCGAGGGCGCGGCCAACGCCCTGCTGGTGAAGGTGAACCAGATCGGCACGCTGTCGGAGACCCTCGACGCGGTCGACCTCGCCCACCGCAGCGGCTACCGCTGCATGATGAGCCACCGCTCCGGCGAGACCGAGGACACCACGATCGCCGATCTCGCCGTGGCCACCAACTGCGGCCAGATCAAGACCGGCGCCCCGGCCCGCTCCGACCGCGTGGCGAAGTACAACCAGCTCCTGCGCATCGAGGAGCTGCTCGACGACGCGGCGCGGTACGCCGGTCGCTCCGCCTTCCCGCGCTTCAAGGGATAACGGCGGCGTGACGGGGTAGCCTGCGGCGAACGCGGGCGGCCCGGCCCGGCGTCGTACGGACGGGCGGCGCGGCACCCCGCCGCGCCGCACCCGGCGTGACCGGGCCTGTGCGAGCACCGACCGGGAGGGGTGGTTTCGGTGGCGGCGACGCGGCCGCAGCTCACCGGGCGCGCGGCGATCCTCGCGGTCGTCGTGTGCGCCATCGCCATGAGCCTGGCCTACCCCGCCCGGGAGTACGTCGCCCAGCGCCGGCAGATCGCCCAGCTGGAGGCGCAGCAGGCGAACGCGCTGAGCAAGCTCCAGAAGCTGGAGGAGCGGCGCCGCCGGCTGGAGGACCCGGAGTACATCAAGCGCCTGGCCAAGGAACGGCTCTTCTACTGCGAGCCGGGGGCCGACTGCTACCAGGTGCTCGACGAGGAGGCGGCCGGCTCGACCGCCGCGAAGGCCGGGAGCAGGCCGCCGGAGCGGCCCGCGTGGTACGTCACGCTCTGGCGGTCCTTCGAGGCGGCGGACAGAGGGTCCGAAAGGGGACGGCCCGCCGCACCGGCGGCGCGGCCGAGTCCCGCGACCTCCGTGGGGCGGCAGAAGAGCCCGGCGCCGTCGGTGGGATGAGACCGGCGTCCGGACCGGCGCGCGGGCACCGCGGCCGGAGCACGGTGCCGGAGCACCGCGGTGGAGCACCGTGGCGGAGCATCGGGGCGGGCATCGGGGCAGGCATGGTGAAGGGCGAGGAGATCGACGTGGCGGACCAGGTGGACCAGGTGGACCTGGCGGCGGCGCGGGCGCAGCTCGGGCGTCCCCCGCGCGGGGTGCGGGCCGTCGCGCACCGGTGCCCCTGCGGGCTGCCCGACGTGCTGGAGACCGCGCCGCGGCTGCCCGACGGCACGCCGTTCCCGACCCTGTTCTACCTGACCTGTCCCAAGGCGGCCTCGGCCATCGGCACGCTGGAGTCGTCCGGGCTGATGAAGCGGATGCAGGCCCGGCTGGCAGAGGACCCCGAACTGGCCGAGGCGTACCGGGCGGCCCACGAGGACTACCTCGACCGCCGCGACCGGGCGGCCGGCGAGGAGGGCATGGAGCCGCTGCCCCGCGACATGCAGAGCGCGGGCGGGATGCCCGGCCGGGTCAAGTGCCTGCACGCGCTGGTCGCGCACGAACTGGCGGCGCCCGGCGTCAACCCCTTCGGCCGGGAGGCCCTGGACGCGCTGCCGCGGTGGTGGGCCGACGGACCCTGCGTGACGGACGAGGAGACGCGCACCGACGGGGGAACCCGGGCATGAGGCGGGTGGCGGCGATCGACTGCGGGACCAACTCGGTCCGGCTCCTCATCGCGGACATCTCCGGCGACGACCTCACGGACGTCGAGCGCCGGATGGAGATCGTGAGGCTCGGCCAGGACGTCGACAGGACGGGACGGCTCGCGCCCGAGGCGCTGGAGCGCACGTTCACCGCCATGCGCGGGTACGCCAAGCTGATCAGGGAGCACGCCGCGGGTGAGGCGGTGCCGGTCCGGGTGGTCGCCACCTCGGCGACCCGGGACGCCGCCAACCGGGCCGACTTCACGGCCGGCGTGCGGGAGATCTTCGGCGTGGAGCCCGAGGTGGTCTCCGGCGACGAGGAGGCCAGGCTGTCCTTCACCGGCGCGACCCGGGGCCTCGCCCGCGCCGGCGCCGCCGCCGAGACGCCGTACCTGGTGGTCGACATCGGCGGCGGCAGCACCGAGTTCGTCGTCGGCTCCCGGAGCGTCGAGGGCGCGCTGTCCGTGGACATCGGGTGCGTACGGCTCACGGAGCGGCACCTTCGGGCCGATCCCCCGGCGGACGGGGAGGTGACGGCCGCCGTCGCCGACATCGAGGCGGCCATGGACCGGGTGGAGGAGCACGTCCCCGTCCGTACGGCGCGGACGCTGGTCGGCCTGGCCGGTTCGGTCACCACGGTCGCCGGGATCGCGCTGGACCTGCCCGCCTACGACCCCGAGCGCATCCACCATTCGCGGATCCCCGCCGAGCGGGTCCACGAGGTGTCCGCACGCCTGCTGCGCATGACCCACGACGAGCGGGCGGCCGTACCGGTGATGCACCCGGGCCGGGTGGACGTGATCGGCGTGGGCGCGCTGATCCTCGACCGGATCGTCCGCCGGTACGGCTTCACCGAGGTCGTGGTCAGTGAGCACGACATCCTCGACGGGATCGCCTGGTCGCTCGCCTGACCGGCCGGGAGGCGCAGCTCCGCCTCCGGCCCACGCAGGTCCTCGCCTGACCGGCGCGTGCGCCGCGATGTGTGCCGCGTGGCTGACCGGCGCGTGCCCGGCGGGCGCGGGACCTGACCGCTCATGCCGCCCGCACGGGCCGCTGCGGCGCACGGGTCGCTCTTGCACGCACCGGTTGCTCCGGCATGCGCAGGGCTCGATCTTGTAGCTATTACGCATTGCGTAGTACTCTGCGGTGCGTGGACAGTAGCCAGCTTCTCAAGGGGGTCCTCGACCTGGCCGTCCTCGCGGTGCTCGCCGAACGTGACAGCTACGGCTACGACGTCGTACGCCGCCTGCGCGAGGCGGGGCTGGAGGACGTCGGCGACGCCTCCGTGTACGGGACCCTGCGGCGGCTCTTCAAGGCCGGAGCGCTCAACTCCTACGTGGTCGCCTCCGACGAGGGGCCGCACCGCAAGTACTACGGCCTGAACGACGTCGGCCGCTCGCTCCTCCGGAACTCGGCGACGACCTGGACGTCGTTCGCCGCCACCATGAACGACCTGCTGAAGGAGGTCGCATCGGCATGAACTCCCCCCTGACGCCCAAGGCGTACGCCGACGCCGTGCGCGAGGCACTGGCCGATCTTCCCCCGGAGGACCGGGAGACCCTGCTGGAGGACCTCCACGACCACATCTCGGAGGTCGCGGCCGAGCCGGGACTGTCCCTGGAGGACCGCCTCGGCGCCCCGGAGGCGTACGCCGCCGAGTTGCGCGCCGCCTACGGCGGCCGGCCGGCGGGCGCCGCGACCTCCCGGCGCGGCCGGCTGCGCTCCAGGACGGCCGGGGCGGCCCGGCGCGCCCACACCCGGATGCTGGGCCTGCCGCCCTACCGCCAGGCGGCCGCCTTCCTCCCCGAGTTGCGCCCGGCCTGGTGGGTGCTGCGCGGCTACGCGATCGCGCTGGCCGTGCTCGCCACCCTGACCACGCCCGGGCTGGTCCCCGGCGACCTGGTGGCCTGGGTGTTCACCCTCACCGTCGTCTGGGCCTCCGTCTGGCTGGGCCGGCACGCCCGCACCGGGCCGAGGGGCTGGGGGCGGACGCTGCTCGCCGGGGCCAACGTGCTGGCGGTGGTCCTCGTGATCTCCGCCATGGCCGACGCGTCGAGCACGTCGCCGATGAACGTGTCCTTCGACTACGGTCCCGGCCCCGCCGCCGTGGGGCCTGGGCGATCGGTCATGATCGAGCGGGCCGCCACTCTGGACGGCGGTCCGGTCTACAACATCCTTCCGTACGCCGCGGACGGCACTCCGCTGCGCGACGTGCGCCTCTACGACCAGGACGGCAGGCCGCTCACCCTGCGGCCGGAGGACTTCGGGCAGATGCTCGTCATTCCCTGCGAGGGGGAGCCGCCGCTCCGCAACGCCTACCCCCTGCCGCTGACGCCGTTCGACCCCCGGGCGGCCCGGGAGCGCGACTGCGCCCCCAACGCCGCCTCCGACTCCGCCACCGCCGCGCCGGGTCCCACCGCCACCGCCACGCCGGGTCCCGCGGTCACGGCGACCCCGGGCGACGGCGGCGAGGAGGCGACCCCGACACCCGAACCCTCCGCCGCGTCACCGGCCCCGTCCCCGACGAAGCCGAAGCCGAAGCCGGGCCGCCAGGGGGACTGACGGGTCAGGCGCGCAGCCGGACCGGCAGCGAGAACAGGCCGCGCATGATCATGCTCGGCCACCACCGCAGCTCGGCCGGGTCGACGGCGAGGGTCAGATCGGGGAAGCGCTGCAGCACCCTGCCGATCGCGGCCTCGCCCTCGACCTTGGCCAGGGCGGCGCCGATGCAGTAGTGGGGGCCCCGGCCGAAGGCGAGGTGCGGCTCGCCGACCCGCCCCGGCGCGAATGTGTCCGGGTCGGCGAAGGCGCCGGGGTCCCGGTTGGCGGCCAGCAGTGAGACGAGGATCGGCTCTCCGGGCCGCATCTCCTGGCCGCCGATCACCACCGGCTCGGTGGGGAAGCGCCAGGTGGCGTTCCGTACGGGGCCGTCGTAGCGCAGCATCTCGTCGATGTAGTCCGGCAGCAGGGCGGGATCGTCGCGCAGGGCCCGGGCCTGGGCGGGATGCCGCAGCAGCGCGAGGAGGCCGTTGCCGATCAACGCCACCGTCGTCTCGTGACCCGCGACGAGCAGCAGGAACGCGGTCGAGGTCAGCTCGTCCTTGTCGATCTCGCCCTCGTTGGACCGCCGGACGAGGTCGGTGAGCAGGTCGTTGCCCGGCCTCGACCGCTTGAGCTCGACCAGGTCGTCCAGGAACGCCTCCAGGCCGTCGGTGGCCCGGGCGATCTCCTCCACCTCGGACGCCGCCGCGGAGTCGATCACGGAGGCGTGCCGGTGGAAGACGGCCCGGTCCTCCTCGGGCACTCCGAGCAGGTCGCAGATGATCGCGATCGGCAGGGGATAGGCGAGGCCGGTGACCAGGTCCGCCTCCGGGCCGTCGAGATGGTCGAGGAGGTCGTCGGTGATCTCCAGCGCCCGGGCCCGCAGCCCCGCGATCCGCCGGGGCGTGAAGGCCGCGCTCACGAGACGGCGCAGCCGCGCGTGGTCGGCCCCGTCCGCGTTTATCATGTGCCGGGCGAGCGACGGCCGGTGATCGAGGGGCAGGCCGAGACCGGCCGCCTGCCACTCCGGCGAACCGGCGGCCGGGTCCTTGGCGAGCGACGGGTGGGTCAGCGTGGCGACGGCGTCCTCGTACCGCGTGACCAGCCATGCCTCGCAGCCGGGCAGCGGCACGCGGCTGATCGGCGCGTTGCGCCGCAGCCAGTCGAAGGCGGGATAGGGGTCGGCGTCGAAGGCGGGGCCGAACAGCGGGGGGCATGAGTCGGTGGACACGGGCCGATACGTACCCACCTCCGCCGCCGCGGAAAAGATCGGAATCTTTCTCGGTGCGCGACCTCCTGACACCCGCCCTCACGCGGGCCGAGCGTGCCGGTTCCCAGGCGTCGTGCCCGGCCGTCCCAGGCGTCGTGCCCGACTGTCGCGGGCGTCGTGCCCGTCTGTCGCGAACGTCGTGCCCAGCGGTCGCGGGCCTCGTGAGAGCCGGCTTCCGGCCGACGGAGCCCCGTCCACCTGGCACGATCGGTTTATGAGCTTCGTTCCTCCCGGTTCCGGCTGGCCGGGCGACCCCGCCGGCCCCGGCACCGCCGTCGCCCGTGACGCCCACGAGGTCGCCAAGCTGGCGGCCGAGAGCCGTACGCTCGCGGACCTGACGGCCAGGCAGTCGGTGTGCCGGGCCTGCCCCCGGCTCGTCGAATGGCGGGAGGAGGTCGCCGACGTCAGGCGGCGGGCGTTCGCGGACGAGACCTACTGGGGCCGGCCGATCGCGGGCTGGGGCGACGACGCGCCGCACACGCTCATCGTGGGCCTGGCCCCCGCCGCGCACGGAGGCAACCGTACCGGGCGGATCTTCACCGGCGACCGCAGCGGCGACTGGCTGTTCGCCTCGCTGCACCGCACCGGGCTCGCCGCCAAAGAGACCAGCGTCCACGCGGGCGACGGCCAGCGGCTGATCGGGGCCCGGATGATGGCGGCCGTGCGCTGCGCGCCGCCCGCCAACAAGCCGACCCCAGAAGAGCGCGACACCTGCTTCCCCTGGCTCGCCGCGGAACTGGCGCTGGTCGCGGGAACGACCCGGGTGGTCGTGGCCCTCGGCGGCTTCGCCTGGCAGGCGGTCTGGCCCGCACTGCGGGCGGCGGGGTTCACCCTGCCGTCCCGCAGGCCCGCTTTCGGGCACGGCGTGGAGGTGCCGCTCGTCCACGGCGCGGCGCCCGTCACGCTCATCGGCTGCTACCACCCCAGCCAGCAGAACACCTTCACCGGCCGGGTCACGGCGGAGATGCTCGACGCGGTCTTCGCCCGCGCCGCCGCACTCGGCACCACCGCCTGATCAGGCCTTGTGAACGGATTCACGAGTGTGAACCGGATCGCTCCGGGAATTTCACGGGAATTTTTTGCCGCAACATCGCCAGCGAGTGACCAAGTGGGGAAAATCACTCGACCTTCGGCCCTTGCGCATTGGCCCCGTGGCCAACCTGTGACGTAAGCTTGTGAATGGTTTCACAAGCCTTGGAGGGCATCGTGGCAGACCGCAAGCCGCAGCACATCGTCATCGTCGGCGGTGGATACGTGGGCCTCTACTCGGCTCTTCGTCTCCAGCGCACGCTCCGCCGTGAGCTCCGTGACGGCAGCGTGCGGATCACGCTCATCGACCCGCAGTCGTACATGACCTACCAGCCGTTCCTGCCCGAGGCCGCGGCCGGCAACATCTCGCCGCGCCACGTCGTGGCGCCGCTGCGCCGGGTGCTGCCGAAGGTCCGCATCCTCAACGGCAAGGTCTCCAAGGTGCACCACGAGGCCCGTGCGGTCACCTTCGAACCCCCGGCGGGCGAGTCGAGGGAGATCGAGTACGACGTCATCGTCATGGCCGCCGGGTCGATCTCGCGGACGCTGCCGATCCCCGGCCTGGAGGACGCGGCCATCGGCTTCAAGACGGTCGGCGAGGCCATCGCGCTGCGCAACCGGGTGATCTCCCTCCTCGACCGCGCCGACTCGGCCGAGGACGAGGACGTGCGCCGCCGGGCGCTCACCTTCGTCGTGGTCGGCGGCGGCTTCGCGGGCATCGAGGCGCTCGCCGAGCTGGAGGATATGACCGAGGACGCGATCAGGTACTACCCGGGCATCGACAAGAAGGACCTGCGCTGGGTGCTCATCGAGGCGTCCAACCGCATCCTCCCCGAGGTCGGCCCCGAGATGGGCGAGTGGACCGCCGAGCAGCTCCGCGAGCGCGGCATCGAGCTCAAGATGGAGACGTTCCTGCAGTCCTGCGAGGGCGGCCTGGTCAAGACCTCCGACGGCGACGAGTTCGAGTCGGCCACGATCGTCTGGACCGCGGGCGTCAAGCCCAGCCCGATCGTCAACTCCACCGACCTGCCGCTCGACGAGCGCGGCCGGATCAAGACCACCACCCGCCTGACCGTCGCGGGCGTCAAGGGCGCCTTCGCCGCCGGCGACATCGCGGGCGTGCCCGACGTGACCAACCCCGGCCAGTTCTGCGCCCCCAACGCCCAGCACGCCGTACGGCAGGCCCGGGTCCTGGGCGACAACATCACCGCGTACCTGCGCGGGGAGGAACTGAAGGACTACCGGCACAAGTACGTCGGGTCGGTCGCGGGCCTGGGCCTCCACCGGGGCGTCGCCAACGTCTACGGCATCAAGCTGCGCGGCCTCCCCGCCTGGTTCATGCACCGCACCTACCACCTGTCGCGGGTGCCCACCGTGAACCGCAAGGTCCGCGTGGTCATGGACTGGACGCTGTCGCTGTTCTTCAGGCGGGAGACCGTCTCCCTGGGCGAGATCGAGCACCCGCGCGACGAGTTCCGGGCCGCCGCCAAGAGCGGGCTCAAGCGCTGAGTCGCGGGCCGTACCGCGCCGCCGCGGAGGCGCCCGGCCCTCGGTGCGGTACGGCCCGGCGCTCACGGCCGGGCCGTTTTCGCGTTCTCCACGCCCACGACAGGTGGTGTCATGGAGGCGCGACCGCGGCCCGATCGCGGCCGGGCGCTCCCGGAGGCTCTCCCGTTCCTTGACCGGCAGGCGGCCACGGGCGCCGTTCACCGGCCGTGGAAAGGGGGACAAGCCGCGTAAGACGTAACTTGCTTACAGAGGAGTGATCCGTGACATATGATCGCGGCGCCCCCGTAGCCCAATGGCAGAGGCAAGCCCCTTAAAAGGGCTGTGGTGTGGGTTCGAGTCCCACCGGGGGCACCGAGTGCCGCCTCGCCCAACAAGCCCGTGACCTGCGGGAGCGCACCCACGGGCCGATCGTGACCGTCCGGCCGGCTTCGGCCGAATTCGAACGTCCACACACAAGCCGTGCCCCTGGTGTGCCCGCGTCGGCGCGAACTCTTGAGTAGACAAATCCTCTGGGCCGGAATGCCGCTGACGAGGTATCCGCCCTTCCCCTGTAATCAGGTGGTCGCGGTGAACCAGACGGTTCCTTTCGGTAGTTCCTCTTCCAGCAGACCGAGGCGGAACGCCGGCCCCGCCTCAGACGGTCTCCACCCACGGACCAAGGCGCTGCTCGGGGTGGACATGTAACCCCTGTGGGGGTACAAGGGGGTTATGCCGAAAATCAATGTGTATCTGCCCGATGATCTGGCGGAGGCGGTGAAGGAAGCCTCCCTGCCGGTGTCCGCGATCTGCCAGCGGGCGCTGGAGCAGGCCGTACGGCGGGTGACGGCCATCCGGGAGAGCATCCTCGGCGACCTGGAGATCGACGATCCGCGGTTGTCGCACTTCACGCCGCGGACCCGCGCGGTCTTCCGGCTCGCGCTGGAGCGCGCCCGGGGTGAGGGCGCCCCCGGAGTCGGGACCGAGCACCTGCTGGCGGCGATGCTGGCCGAGGGCACCAACCTGGCGCTGCACGTCCTGCGGGCGATGGAGATCGAGCCCGCGCTGGTCGAGCGCGACCTGGCGGCCCGCCACCCCGCCGTACGCTCCGGGGCCGGGCAGGCCGGGGAGAGCGCGCCCGAGGCGGGTGAGGAGCCCGCGCGGGAGGAGGGCGTCGAACCGGCCGCCGGGTCCGGCCGGTTCGATGCCCTGGCGGCCAACGCCCTGGAACTGGCCGTCGCCGAGGCCCAGTCGCTCGGGCACAACTACATCGGGTGCGAGCACCTGCTGCTCGGCCTGGCCGCCGAGCCGGAGGGGATCGCCGGGGAGGTGCTGCGGGCGCGGGGAGCCGAGCCCCGGCTCACCCGCCGTACGGTCGTCGCGGCGCTCGCCGGCTACGTCCACCTGCGGGCGCAGGCGCAGGAAGCCGCGGGCTCCGTACAGGGCGGCACGGGACAGGGCGGTGCGGGGCAACAGAGCGGTGGCACGGCGGCACAGAGCGGTGGTGCGGGGGCAGGTGGTGCGGCGGCACAGAGCAGTGGCACGGCGGCACAGAGCGATGGTGCGGCGCAGATCCGGGAAGCGGTCCAGATGGTGGCGGCCATGGTCCGCCGGGAGATCGCGCCGCTCCTCGAACGCGTCGAACGTCTGGAGCGGCACGCCGGGGTCGCCGGATCGGCCGAGGACGAGACGCCGTGACCGCACGGGTGTTGCTGGTCGCCACAGGCGACGTCATGGCGTACGCCCGGCGGACCTCGCGGCCGGGACTGGCGACGGCGGACGACCTGCTGGCCGCTGTGTCCCACGGCCTCGGCGCGGATCCCGGCGCGGATCCCGGCGCGAACCCCGCGACCGACCCCGGTGCCGACCTCAGGGCCGGCAGCGCCGGGGACCTCGGCGCGTACCTCGGTGCGGATCTCGGCGCAGGCCCACGCCCGGATCTCGGTGCGGATCTCGGCCTGGAGGTTGTCACCGAGGACGTGCGGGCCGAGCCGAGCTGGGACACCTCGCCCGCCACGATGTTGTCGCTGGCCCGGCGGGTGCGTACGGCCCTGCTCGACGAGGGGTTCGACGGCGTGGTCGTCACCCACGGCCTGGACACCGTCGAGGAGACCGCCTTCCTCACCGACCTCCTCGTGGGACCGGCCGCACACCGGGGCGGCATCGTGTTCACGGGGGCCGTACGGCCGCTCGACGCGTTGTCGAGTGACGGTCCGCGCAACCTCGCGTCGTCCCTGGTCGCCGCGGCCGACCCCGCTCTGCGAGGAGTGGGCGCGGTGGTGTGCGCCGGTGACGAGTTGCACGCGGCCCGCTGGGTGACCATGGCCGACGCGACGGCCGTGACGGCTCTCTCCTCCGCTCCCGCGCCGGTGCTCGGCCGGGTCGCGGACGGCGGGGCCGAGATGTGCGCCGCGCCGCCGCCCCGGCCTCCGGAGCCGGAGGGGGAGCCGGAGACGAACGTGGCACTGGTCAAGACCTACCCGGAGATGGATCCGGTGCTCCTCACGGCCGTCGTGGACGCCGGGGCCAGAGGAGTCGTGCTGGAGGGCACCGGCGCCGGGAACGTCCCCGTCGGGCTGTTCACGACAATCAGCGAACTGGCGGAGTGGGACATCCCGGTGGTGGTCGCCTCGCGGTGCCGCACCCGGGCGGTTCCCCTGGAGGCCCTGCCGCCCGGCTACGGGCTCGCGGCGAAGGTCGGCGCGATCGGAGCCCGTGGGCTCGCCCCGGTCAAGGCGCGGTACGCGCTGATGGCGGCGCTCGGCGGGGGAGGGCGGCAGGCAGTACGGGACTGGTTCGCCCGGCTCTGACCCGACCGGGAGTCCCGGCTTTTTTCCTTACCAGGTGGCGGGAACCCCGCCGGGGGGCCGAACGTTGCCATTGTGGCGGGGTGGCGTTCCATGCGAGACACGTTCGAGGAACACCGCTCCCCGGGCATGTCCCCACTGGCCGCCCCAGCGGCTGATCGGCAAGTCGCGTCCTGGAGGAAGCGGATGGAGAGCAAGAACCCGATATTCAGTCGGCGCGGTCCGGCTGGTCAGCAGACGTGGACCGGCCCGACGCCCAGCGTGCACGAACTGAACGACATGTACGCCGCCCCCTCCTACGCTCCGCCGGCGGCGCGCGCCATGACGATGGACGACGTCGTGATGCGCGGCTTCATGACGCTCGGCACGCTCGTCGTCTCGGCCGCCCTGGCGTGGTACTTCAACGTCGGCTGGGGGCTCGCGGCACCCGCGATGATCGTGGGCCTGATCCTCGGGCTCATCGTGTCGTTCAAGCAGAGCACGAACCCGGCGCTGATCCTCGGCTACTCCCTCTGCTACGGCATCGCCATCGGCGTGCTGAGCCACATGTACGAGACGGTGTACAACGGCATCGTCCTGCAGGCCGTGCTCGGCACGATGGTCGCCTTCGGCGGCACGCTCGCGGTGTACGCGCTGAAGATCTTCCGGCCGACGCCGAAGTTCGCCAAGTTCGTGGTCGCCGCCGCGTTCGGGGCGATCGGCCTGATGCTGATCAACTGGATCGCGAGCATCTTCGTCAGCGGTGGCCTGGGGCTGCGCACCGACAGCCCGATCGGCTGGATCTTCAGCATCGGCATGATCCTGCTGGGCTGCTTCTTCCTGCTGCTCGACTTCAGCGAGATCGAGCAGGGGGTGCGGGCCGGCGTGCCGGAGCGCTACTCCTGGCTGATGGCGTTCGGCCTGACGCTGAGCCTCGTCTGGCTCTACCTGGAGATCCTCCGGTTCATCAGCTACTTCACGAACAACGACTAGCCGGTGCCCGCGGGACCTGCCGAAGGTCCACCGGGCACCTCCCGATCGCGGGGTGAGCAGGGCGCCGTTCCTCCGGAGCGGCGCTCCTTTTTTGGTCCTATAGCAGGATTCGGTGATCGGTTCTGTAAGTTTGGATCAACATCCTGTAACAAAACGATGCCGTTGGGGGCTTGTCAAGCGCGGACCGGTGATGCACTGTGACACAAAGCAGCCTTTTCCGTGGAGGTGCCCATGTCGTTGAACCACTCACCGGAGACCCAGACCAAGCTGATCGCCCGCGTCCCGTCCATAACCGGGCGTGAACTCCCCGAGTGGTTCGAAGCCATCGACAACGGTCCGTCGTTCCTACGCTGTGAGGAGCGGGCCAACTGGCTCGCCGACGAGCACGGGCTGAGCCACGGCTACGCCGCAGCGATCGTCCGCGAGCACGAGCGGCGCCGTCGCTTCTAGCGATCGGCCCGCACAAGCAGAAACGCGCCCGCACCGGTCAGGTGCGGGCGCATCATTGTCTTCATGGATCTCGACAAGGCGCGTGAGTTCGTCAGGAACAACCACCGAGCGGTCATGCTGACCTGGCATCCGGACGGACGCCCGCAGACCTCGCCGGTCACCGTCGGCTGTGACGAGGACGGCCACATCGTGGTCAGCAGCCGCGAGACCGCCGTGAAGACCCGCAATCTCCGCAACAACCCCCAGGTCGTGCTGACCGTGACGACCGACGCGTTCTTCGGCGCGTGGGTCCAGATCGAGGGCAAGGCGGAGGTCGTCGCGCTGCCCGAGGCGATGGAGCCGCTGGTCCGGTACTACCGCGACATCAGCGGGGAGCACCCGGACTGGGACGACTACCGCGAGGCGATGGTCCGGGACAAGCGCGTGATCATCCGCATCGAGCCCACCCGCGCCGGTCCCGACCACCACGGCTGACCACCCCATACGGCCGCCCGCGCCGGGCCGGTCCCGGCGCGGGGGTCACGTTCAGGACAGCCGCTCCAGCACCATCGCCATGCCCTGGCCGCCGCCGACGCACATGGTCTCCAGGCCGATCGACCTGTCGTGGAACCGCAGGCTGTTGACCAGCGTGGAGGTGATGCGGGCACCGGTCATGCCGAACGGGTGGCCCACCGCGATCGCCCCGCCGTTGACGTTGAGCCGGTCGATGTCGATGCCGAGCTCGCGGTAGGAGGGGATCACCTGGGCGGCGAACGCCTCGTTGATCTCGACCAGGTCCACGTCGTCGATCGACATGCCGGCCCGGGTGAGGGCCTGGCGCGACGCCTCGATCGGGCCGAGGCCCATGATCTCGGGGGACAGGCCCGTGACGCCGGTCGACACGATCCGGGCGAGCGGCGTGATGCCCAGCTGGGCCGCCTTGACGTCACTCATGACGATCACCGCGGCGGCGCCGTCGTTCAGCGGGCAGCAGTTGCCGGCCGTCACCGTGCCGTCCGGCCGGAAGACCGGCTTGAGCTGCGCGACCGCCTCGTACGTCGTGCCGGCCCTGGGGCCGTCGTCCTTGCTCACCACGGTGCCGTCGGGCAGCGTGACCGGCGTGATGTCGCCGTCCCAGAAACCGTTGGCGATGGCCTTCTCCGCGAGGTTCTGCGACCGCACGCCGAACTCGTCCTGCTCGCGCCGCGAGACGCCCTTCAGGGCGGCCACGTTCTCGGCGGTCTGTCCCATGGCGACGTAGATGTCGGGCAGCGCGCCGTCCGCACGCGGGTCGTGCCACACCGGGCCCCCGCCCTTCGCGGTCTCCTCCGTCCGGGCCTTGGCCTCGTCGAACAGCGGGTTCTGCGCGTCGGGCAGGTCCGAGCTGCCGTTCCCGAAGCGGGAGACGGTCTCGACGCCCGCCGAGACGAACACGTCGCCCTCTCCCGCCCGGATGGCGTGGAACGCCATCCGGGTCGTCTGGAGAGAGGAGGAGCAGTAGCGGGTCACGGTGGTGCCCGGCACGTTGTCCAGGCCGAGCAGCACCGACACCACCCGGCCCAGGTTGTGGCCCTGCTCGCCGCCCGGAAGGCCGCAGCCCAGCATGAGGTCGTCGATGTCGGCCGGGTCGAGCTGCGGCACCTTCGCCAGCGCGGCGCGGACCATCTGCACGGTCAGGTCGTCGGGACGGATATCCTTGAGTGACCCCTTGAAGGCGCGGCCGATCGGCGACCGCGCGGTCGCCACGATGACTGCCTCGGGCATGTGACTCTCCTGCCTGAACTCGTGCCCCTCCACCCAGGGTTCGCGGGGCCTCCTTCCCGGAGGTTACCCCCCGGTACGCCGCCCGCCACGCCCCGCCTACCCGTACATGCCGGGGGCGGTGGTGGTGTGGTCGTTGACGGCGTGGAGGCCGCCCTTCTCGTCACGCCACAGGCGCCAGCCGTTCTGGCTGCCGGTGAACCAGGAGGGCGGCGCGGCGGAGGAGCTCTTGCGCCTGCCCGTGGCGAGGTCGAACTCGCACAGCGCCGCGATCGAGTAGAACCCCGGGATCATGCCGCGCAGCGGCAGCGGCTTGGGGTCGGTGACGCAGAACGACCACCCGCTCGCGCCGCTGACGGGGGTCGGCTCTCCGGTGCTGAGGTCGAAGACCGAGCCTGGGGCGTCGCGCTTGAGGAAGCCGAGCCGGTCCATGTCCCTGGGGAAGGCCAGCCACCAGCCCGATCCCGGCACCTGGGCGGGGGTGATCTGCCCCAGGACCCGCCCGCTCTCGGCGTCGAGCCGGGCGAACCCGCCGTACTGGCCCTGCTCGTCCACCGGCCGGACGATCGGCGCGTACGCGGGGTTGCCGCTGGGGTAGACGCGGACGACGGACGGCCGCATCCAGTCGACGGCCCCGTCGGTGAGGCGCGCCGAGAACAGGCCGAACGCCGAGGTCTGCTTGGTCTGCGGGTTGGTGTACGGCGCGACGTACCCGACGATCTTGTCGCCGGTCGCGCCGAAGGCCCAGCCCCCGCTCAGGTCGACGCCGGGGCCGAGGGCGTCCTCGATCGGCAACTGCCAGACGGCCTTGCCGTCCTTCAGCGTGCGCGCCTCCAGCACCGGATGCGAGGCCAGTCTGAGCAGCACCACCCTGGTCGGGTCGGACCACTCGACCTCGGCGATGCCGGGCAGGCGCCACATCAGCGCGCCGTCGCGCGGGTTCAGCACCACGACGCGGGCCGAGGCGAGCTCGGTGTCCTCGGAGACGCAGACGTACGGCCCGCAGCGCTGCGGCCCGAAGGTGGACCGCATCGGCCTGGTCCACTTCTGCCGCCCGGTGCGCCCGTCCCTGGCGACGAGGACGGCGTTCTTCCCGCCGGAGGGGTCGAGCGTGACCACCACGGCCTGGCCGACGCCGGTCTCGACGGTGGCGGGGGCCTGCACCCCCATCCCCGGCAGCCGTCCGACCATCGTCGCCGGGTGCGTCCACAGGCGGCGGCCGGTGGACAGGTCGAGGGCGACGGTCTCCAGCGTGCCGTCGGGCCGCATGGAGGTGGCGGCCGCGACGCCGCCGCCCGTGGTGGCCCGGCTGACCGCGTTCACCTGCGTGTTGTGCCAGGCCGGACGGTCCTTCGCGGCGTCGTCGCCGCCGCCGGAGCAGCCGGTGAGGGCGGCGCCGGTCAGCAGGGCGCTCGCCGCGAGCGCCAGAGCGGGTCTCAGGTGGGCTGGCTGGGGCCGGATCATTTCGCTCCTACAGGGGGTGATGGCCCGGCCGCAGGAGGTGACCGGCTCTAGGCGTTCGGAAGCGGCCCGGGTCTCCGGCGGAGCAGTGTCGCCCACCGTCCATGGGGGCCGACCGCCCGGCCGGCGACACGGGTCGCGGTGACCTCGGTGCCGGGCTCCTCCACGGCCATTGCGGCCAAGAGGTGTTGCGATCCTTCGACGCGTACGGGTTCCGGCTCGGGCCACAACCCCAACGCGGTGCATACAGACGGTAGCACTGCGTACGCGGCCTGTAGGTAACCTCGGGCAGATGGATGAAAACGATCAGGTCCGAACATCTCGGCCGGGTTGGCCTCGAACTCGGGTCCGAGCAGGTCGGCGAACGCGACGGTCCGCCCGCCCGTCTCGACGACGGCGACCGTCTGGGCCGCGGCGAGCCGGCGCGACCAGCGCCGGGTGACCCAGCGCAGGGGCTGGGCGATCGGGCGCACGGTGCCGAGGTCGGGGCAGGTGCCCACGACCACCTCCGCTCCGGCCTCGCGCAGCCTGCCCACCGCCTCCCGCAGGTGCTGTACGGCCCGGGCCGGCGGGGTCGCCGTGGTCACGTCGTTGGCCCCCACGAAGATGATCGCGATCTCCGGGCGGGTCTCCAGCACGCGGTCCACCTGGCCGCCGAGGCAGGCGGAGGAGGCCCCCGACCGCCCGGCCACGGTGAGGCGCACCGGCCGCTCGGCCACCTCGGCGAGGCCGTACGCGATCAGTACGCCGGGGGTCTCCTCGGGGCGGGTCATGCCGAGACCGACCGAGGTCGAGTCGCCGAGCACGGCCATCCGGATCGGCTCCCCGGGATAGGCGCCGTACAGGCCGTCGGCGTCGGGGCCGTCGAGGCCGTGCGGCTGTCCCACGATGCGGCGGGCGACGGCGGCCTCGGCGAAGAGCAGGCCGTACGTGATCGCTCCCAGGGCGGTGAGGCCGCCCCCGCCCAGGGCGGCGGCGGTCGCCATGCGCCGCGCGGCCCGCGTCGTGCCGGATGTCGGAATCACCGGCCCTCACCCTCACGGTACGGTGTGGAACCTGACGGTACGGTTTGAAGGTAGGAGACACGCCGAGGTCCGGCCACCCCTACGGGCCCCCGGCGTGAAGACGGCCGACAGGCCTCGGGCGGACAAGGTGGTCCTCGCGGTGCGCGTACACGACTCGCTGATCGAGCTGATGGGGAACACCCCGCTCGTCCGGTTGCGCAAGGTCACGGCGGGCGCGCCCGCCCAGGTGCTGGCCAAGGTGGAGTACTTCAACCCCGGCGGCTCGGTGAAGGACCGCATCGCGGTGCGGATGATCGAGGCGGCCGAGCGGAGCGGCGCGCTCAAGCCCGGCGGCACGATCGTCGAGCCGACCTCCGGCAACACCGGCGTGGGCCTGGCCATCGTGGCGCAGGAGAAGGGCTACCGCTGCCTGTTCGTCTGCCCGGACAAGGTCGCCCAGGACAAGGTCAACGTGCTCCGGGCGTACGGCGCGGAGGTGGTCGTCTGCCCGACCGCCGTCTCGCCGGACCACCCCGACTCGTACTACTCGGTGTCGGACCGGCTGGCCCGCGAGGTACCGAACGCCTGGAAGCCCGACCAGTACTCCAACCCCGGGAACCCGGAGAGCCACTACCTCTCCACCGGCCCGGAGATCTGGGAGCAGACCGAGGGCAGGATCACCCACTTCGTCGCCGGCATCGGCACCGGGGGGACCATCAGTGGGACGGGTAAGTACCTCAAGGAGATCTCCGACGGCCGGGTGAAGATCATCGGTGCCGATCCGGTGGGGTCGGTCTACTCGGGCGGCACCGGCCGGCCGTACCTGGTCGAGGGCGTCGGCGAGGACATCTGGCCCGCGACCTACGACACCACGATCTGCGACGAGATCATCGCGGTCTCCGACAAGGACTCGTTCGGCATGACCCGCAGGCTCGCCCGGGAGGAGGCGCTGCTCGTCGGCGGCTCGTGCGGCATGGCGGTGGTCGCGGCGGTGCGGGTGGCCCAGGCGGCCGGGCCGGACGACGTCGTGGTCGTGCTGCTGCCGGACGGCGGCCGCGGCTACCTGTCGAAGATCTTCAACGACGAGTGGATGGCGGACTACGGCTTCCTCACCGAGACGAGCGAGGAGGGCCTGGTCGGCGACGTGCTGGGCCGCAAGTCGTCCGGGCTGCCCGAGTTCGTGCACGTCCATCCGCACGAGTCGGTCGGCACCGCGATCTCGATCATGCGGGAGTACAACGTCTCCCAGCTCCCGGTCATGAAGGAGGAGCCGCCGGTCATGGCGGCGGAGGTCGTCGGCTCGATCGTCGAACGCGACCTGCTGGACGGCCTGTACCGCGGCCGGGTGCGGTCGGAGGACGAGATCGGCGGCCACATGTCCGCGCCGCTGCCGATGATCGGCTACGGCGAGCCGGTGGCCCGGGCGGTCGAGGCGCTGGAGAAGGCCGACGCTGCGGTGGTCCTCGACGACGGCAAGCCGGTGGGCATGGTCACCCGTCAGGACCTGCTGGCCTTCCTCGCCAACCACTGAGCCGACCACCGGGCCGACCACCGGGCCGACCAGCGGGCCGGCCCCTCGGCCATCTGTGAGCCGGCCGCTGACGCGCCCGCCGGGACCAGGCGGGACGGGCGGCTACGCTCGACCTCATGAACCATGGTTTCGAGACCCTCGCCATCCACGCGGGCCAGGAGGCCGACCCCTACACGGGTGCCGTCGTGCCTCCCATATATGCCGTTTCCACCTACAAGCAGGACGGCGTGGGCGGCCTGCGGGCGGGATACGAGTACAGCCGGTCGGCCAACCCCACCAGGACCGCCCTGGAGGAGGCGCTGGCCGCCGTCGAGGGAGGCGTGCGCGGGCTGGCCTTCGCGTCGGGCCTGGCCGCGGAGGACACGCTGCTGCGCGCCGTCTGCAAGCCGGGCGACCACGTGGTGATCCCGGACGACGCGTACGGCGGGACCTACCGGCTGTTCGCCCGGGTGCTGGAGGAGTGGGGGGTCACCTTCGACCCGGTGCCGCTCGGAGACGTGGACGCGGTGCGCGCCGCCGTACAGCCGCGGACGCGGGCGATCTGGGTGGAGACCCCCACGAACCCCCTGCTGAACGTCGCGGACATCGCCGCGCTGGCGAACGTCGCGCACGACGCGGGCGCGCTGCTCGTCGTGGACAACACCTTCGCCTCGCCGTACCTGCAGCAGCCGCTCGGCCTGGGCGCGGACGTGGTGGTCCACTCGACGACCAAGTACGTCGGCGGCCACTCCGACGTGGTCGGCGGGGCGCTGGTGACCCGGTCGGCGGACCTCGGCGAGCGGCTCGCCTACCACCAGAACGCCATGGGCGCCGTGGCCGGGCCGTTCGACGCCTGGCTCACCCTGCGCGGGCTCAAGACGCTGGGCATCCGCATGGACCGGCACTGCGACAACGCCGAGCGGGTGGCCGACCTGCTGCTGTCGCACCCGAAGGTCGTCCAGGTCCTCTACCCCGGCCTGCCCGAGCACCCGGGCCACGAGGTCGCGGCCAAGCAGATGCGGCGTTTCGGCGGGATGGTGTCCTTCCGGGTCGAGGGCGGCGAGGAGGCGGCCGTCGCGGTCTGCGACCGGGCCCGCCTGTTCACGCTCGGGGAGTCCCTCGGCGGCGTCGAGTCGCTGATCGAGCACCCCGGGCGGATGACCCACGCCTCCGCCGCGGGGTCGCCGCTGGAGGTTCCCGCCGACCTGGTGCGCCTGTCGGTCGGCATCGAGAGCATCGACGATTTGCTCGCGGACCTCTCCCAAGCCCTGGGCTGAGTCCTGCCGCACGTGGCCCACGGCGCCTCGCCGCGTTGTCGCCCCATCTTCTAGGCGGAGGTGTGGGAGGGGGTCCGCCCGGCCGGTTTCGCCGACCGGATCCGCCGGCCCGGCGCCCGCCCGCCCGCCGATCGCGCGCCCGTCGCCGCCCAGGGCTCGCCGAGCAGCGCGGCGAGCGCGACGGCGGCCAGGACCGCCCCGGCGAGGGTCACGCTGTGGACGCCGGGCCCCGCGATCAGCGCGCCGCCGAGCATCGACCCGGCGGCGATCCCGACGTTGAACGCCGAACTCGTCCCCGCGGAGGCGAGGTCGACGCCGCCGGGGGCGATCTGGAGCGTACGGTTCTGGATCGCGGCGGCGAGGGCGCTGAAGGCCATGCCCGCCAGGCAGAGGCAGACGACGGTCGCGGCCTTGACGGCGCCGAAGGCGTGGAGGCCGAGCAACGCGCAGGTGATCACGGCGAGCGGCGTCAGCAGCGCGCCCCGGGGGGCCCGGTCGAGCGCCCGGCCCACCAGCACGGTGCCGGTGACCCCGGCCACCCCGCCCGCGAGCAGCAGCGGGCTCAGCGAGCCCGGCGCGAAACCCCCCACTTCCAGCAGGTACGGCGTGATGTACGTGTACGCCGTGAAAAAGCCGGTCACGCCGACGACGGTGGCGACGACGAGGGTCACGTACCGCCCGAGGTCGGGCGCGGGGGCGCGGCTCACCTGCCCGCCGTCCTCGCCTCCCGGCCCGGCGGCGGCCGCGGGCAGGAGCGTGGCCACCGCGACGCAGGTGACGAGCCCGAGGACCGCGAGCGCCGCGAGCGCCACCCGCCAGCCCGCCTGCTGCCCGAGCCACGTCCCGGCGGGGACGCCGAGGACGGGCGCGAGCGCGTTGCCGATCGCCATCCGGGCGACCACGCGTCCGCGTACGGCAGGGGGGAACATCGCGGTGGCCGTCGGGGCGACGACCGACCAGAAGAGCGCCTGGGTCAGCGCGATCAGCAGCCGCCCCCCGAGCAGGACCGGGTAGCCGGGCGCGACGGCGGTGAGCAGGGAGCCCAGCACGAGCACCGCCAGGGTGGCGGTGAGCAGGGCGCGCCGGGGCACCCGCCGCGTGAGCCGGGTGAGCGGCAGCGACGCCAGTACCACGACGGCGGCGTATCCGGTGACGAGGAATCCGGTCTCGGACGGGGATCTGCGCAGATCGTGCGCGATCACGGTGAGCAGCCCGATCGGCAGGACCTCCGTGGTGACGTAGGCGAAGCAGGCCACGGAGAGGGCGGCGAGCGCCCACTTCTCCCGGCGTCCCGGTAAGGGCGTCATGTGTCCTCCATCTGCTACCGGTGAAACTCTCTTTACTGGTAGCATGACATGCGTGACTGAGGCCCACAACGGTGATCCGCGCATCGTCGGCGGACATCTCGCGCTCGACCTGGTCAACACGGTGGCGCCCCGGGTGCCCGGCGGGTCCGAGCATCACGAGTACCTGCCCGGCCCCGCCGCCCTGCTGGCGTGGGCGGAGCGCGCGGGAGTCGCCGGCGCCGAGGAGGCGCGGGCGGTGGCGGCCGCCTGGTCGGCCGTCCCCTCGTCCGCCGCCCAGGCGTGGCACGCCGCCCTGGAGATCCGGGAGTCCGTCTACACCGTGCTGGCGGCCGGGCTGCCGGCGGCCGGGACATCGGGAATCGGGGCGCCGGCGGCCGGCATACCGGCGGCTGGGGTGCCGGCGGCGTCTTCGCCGGAAGCGGCCCCCGGAAGCGCTCCGAGCTCGGAATCCGAGGTCGTCGCGGCGCTGGAACGGCTAGGGCTGCGGTGGGCGGGCGCCGCGGCGCGCTCGGCGCTCGTCCCCGGCAGCGCCTCGCCCGCTCCCGAGAGCGCCCCGCTTGTCCCCAACACCGCCCCGCTTGTCCCCGGGAGTGCCCCGCTTGTCCCCGGGAGCGCCCCGCCCGTCCCCGGCAGTGCCCCGCCCGCTCCCGAGGCCGCCTCGGGTCGGGTGGTCCGCCTGCTGGTGGGCACCAGCCCCGCCCTCCTGGTGCCGGACCGGCTCGCCCACGCGGCCGTGGAGTTCCTGTCCACGGCCGACCTGCGGCGGCTGCGGGTGTGCCCCTTGGCGGAGGGTGGGTGTGGCTGGCTGTTCCTCGACCACAGCCGCAACGGCTCGCGCCGCTGGTGCGCGATGGCCGACTGCGGGTCGCAGGCCAAGGCCCGGCGTCTCACGGAGAGACGCCGGGCCAGGCGTGCTACCGGTGTAGCAGGCTAGACCGGTAGCGTCATGGGTTGAAGAAGACCATCAGGAAGAGGATGACGAGCCAGATCAGCGCGCTGATCCCGCCGAGCGCGGCGATCCGCCCGGTCTGCACCTTGGCGTCGTCCGCCGGCGACTCGGTGGACAGCGCCTCGATCGCCGTGCGCTGGTCCCGCTCGACGATCACCAGCAGGACGGCCGCCACCACGAACAGCGTCATCGACACCGACAGGTACGGCGCGCCGAGGGCGCTGCGGCCCAGCAGCAGGCCGAACAGGAACACCCCGATCGTGAGCAGCCCGAACAGCCGGGTCGAACGGTGCAGATAGCGCAGCACACCGATCTCCCGGGCCCTGATGTAGCGCGGCGTGACGCTCGTGACCGCCGTCAGCGGGCCGAGCGCGAAGATCGCGAATCCTATGTGCAGCCACAGCAGCAGATGGTCGAGAGGCGACATGGGGCAGAGGCTATCGCGTCGGTTCCGTACCGCACCCGTCGCGGCACGAAGCGCGGCGCCGTGGACAGGCCGGGCCGGGCCGTGTGACTAGGCACCCGGCCTCATTTCCGGCGGCGCGGGCGGTTGTGGACCGACATCTCGTAAAGGACTCCGGTGAGGATCATCAGGACGACGAGGCCGACTGCTGCGAACATGGGAGCGCTCCTTCCACCGGCGTGTGGAACGACCAGCGCGAACACGGGGAGTGTCTGTCTATCGTCCGCCGATTGCAGCCCGGTCGGCAATGGATTATCGATCCCGCCGGCGACGGTCCCCGGATTCTGGGCCCACGATCGGATCGTGCCGCCTGTCCGTACGCCTCCTTCCGCACGTGCGGCGCGCCGGTGCGGGGCCGTCCCCCGTGACGCCCCTGTCCCACCAGGGTGCCACGCGCGGGCCCGTCGCATCCCGTCCGGGGCCGCTCAGCGGGTGCGGCGGGCGCGCAGGAAGTCGCTGACGACGTACTCGCCGAGCCGGTCGGCGCTGGCGGAGAAGACCCGGCCGCCGTTGCGCCTGGCCACCTCGTTGACGAACTCGCGCAGCCGGTCGTCGGCGGCCAGCATGAAGACGTTCAGCGTCGCGCGGCGCCGGGTCATCTTGTCCACCTCGGCGAGCGTGAGCGTCAGCGTCTCCTGCGAGGGCGGCCACTCGAACCGGGGCGCGCCGTTCCGCATCAGGTGCGCCGTGGGCTCACCGTCGGTCACCACGAGCACCACCGGCTCGAAGTCGGGGTGCCGGTCCAGGTGGCGGCCCGCGATCAGCAACGCGTGGTGCAGGTTGGTGCCCTGCACCATGTCCCATTCGAGCCCGGCGAGTTCGTCCGGACGCAGCACCCGCGCGTAGTTCGAGAAGCCGATGATCTGCACCGCGTCCTGGGGGAACTTCGAGGCCACCAACGCCTGGAGCGCCAGCGCGGTCTGCTTGGCCGCCGCCCAGGTGCCGCGCAGGGCCATCGAGTACGACAGGTCGACCAGCAGGCACACGGCCGCCGCCGAGCGCCGCTCGGTCTCCACCACCTCGAAGTCGTCCACCGACAGGGCCACCGGGGCGCCCCCGCCCCGCCGTACGCCGTTGACGACGGTCCGTACGACGTCGATCGGCTGCTCGTCGCCGAAGCGCCACTGCCGGGTCGATCCGGTGGGCTCCCCGGCCGTCCCGGCGTCGCGCTGGTCGTGGTCGCCGCGCCGGCCGGATTCGAGCGAGGAGAACACGCGGCGCAGGGCGGTCTCGCCGAGCCGCCGTACGGCCTTGGGGGTGAGCTCCAGCTTGCCGCGGTTGCGCCGCAGGTAGCCCTGGGCCTCCAGCTCGCGCTCGACCTGGCGCAGGGACTCCAGGTCGTCCACCGCCGAACGGCCGAGGGCCCGGCGTACGGCCTCCTCGTCGATGTCGTCGAGCCGGGCGCCGGGGTAGTCCTGCCGGAGGGCGGACTCCAGGTCGCCGAGGTCGGCCAGTTCCTGCAGGGCGGTCACGGCGTCGCCCATCTCCATCGGCCGCTCGCCCGACACGCGTTCGGGAGCGCCCCAGGCGAGGTCGGGACGGCGGGCGTGGAGGGCCTCGCCGAGCCGGCTCATCTGCTCGGCCAGGCCAGCCTGCTCCAGCGTGTGGTTGATCAGCCCGGCCAGTTCCTCGCGCTGCTCGGGGGTGAGCGAGGCCAGCAGCCGCTGGGCGGCGGCGGCGCGGCGGGCCAGCTGGTCGACCAGCTCCTCCAGGTTCCGCGGATTCTCGGGGTACATGTCCCCGTATTTCTGCATGAACCGGTCGAAGTCATCCTGGGTGTGCTCGCCTCGGGCGTCCCGGTCGAGCATGTCGTTGAGATCCGACATCATCTGCCGGACCCGTTCCATCGCCGCCGGATCGGGGTTGGCCAGAGCCTCCCGCATGCCGCGGAATTGGCTGTCGAGGACCTCCCTGCGCAGCAGGTCGCGCAGCTCCTCGAACGTCTGCCGAGCGGCGGCCGACCGCCAGTCGTAGCCGGCGAGCTCCTGCACGGCGCGGGCGGTGTCGGAGGGCAGCGTGTCCAGCATCGCCTCCCGGAACCGGGCGTCGTCCAGAGCCTCCCCGGCCTCTCCCGAGCCCTCGGACTCCCGCTGGAGCTCCGCCCGCTCCTGGCCGATCGCCTTGTCGAGCAGGGCGCGGGCCCGCTCCAGCGTCCCGTCGAGCCGGGTGCCGTCCCTCAGCTCCCGGCGGCGGCGCCGCACCTGGCGGAGCAGATCCTCCAGGCCCCGGCGCCCGGGCGCGCCGGGCAGCCCCCGGCGCAGCAGGTCGCGCAGCGCGTCGAGCGGCGTCGAGCCGGACAGGACGGCGTCGCCCATCTCGTCCAGGGCCGCACGCACGTCGTACGGCGGAGCCAGCGGATCCGGCCCGTCGTGGTACTCCCGGTAGAAGTAGCTCACGTGCGGTACACCGTGCCGCCGTCGGTCTCGTCCTTGGACAGCCTGCGCATCAGGTAGAGCCCCTCCAGGGCGAACTCCAGCGCCGCGGCGGCGTGACCGGGCGATTCGTCGCCCTCGCCCATGCCGAGCCTGGTCATCATCTTCGACAGCCCTTCGACGCGGCCGATGCGGCGCAGCAGTTCGGGGGCGGGCACCAGATCGCCCGACTCGACCCGCGCGCCCTCGCCGAACCGGTCCAGCAGCGGCGTGAGGTCGGCCCCGCCGAGAGTGCCGCGGAAGGTCTCCGCGGTCGCGCGGCGCAGCAGGTGGGAGAGCACGTCGACCTCCCGCCCCTCCTCGCTGACCTCGAACTCCACCTTGCCGCGCAGCGTGTGGACCACGCCGGGCAGGTCGCACACCCGCGTGACCGGCCGTTCCTCCCCGGTCAGCGCGGCCCGCCGTACGGCGGAAGCGGCGGCGGTCTCGGCCGCGGCGATCGAGAACCGCGCCGACACGCCCGAGCGGGAGTCGACGGCGGTCGACTCGCGGACGAGGCGGGTGAACCTGGCGATCACCTCCACGAGGTGGTCGGGCAGGTCGGCGCCGAGCTCGTCGAGGTCGGCCTCCTGGCGGATCAGGACCAGCTCGTCCTCGATCGTCTGGGGGTAGTGCGTGCGGATCTCCGCGCCGAAGCGGTCCTTCAGCGGCGTGATGATCCGGCCGCGGTTGGTGTAGTCCTCGGGGTTGGCGCTGGCGACGAGCAGGACGTCCAGGGGGAGGCGGAGGTTGTAGCCGCGGACCTGGATGTCGCGCTCCTCCAGCACGTTCAGCAGCGCCACCTGGATGCGCTCGGCCAGGTCGGGCAGCTCGTTGACGGAGAAGACGCCCCTGTTGGTGCGGGGGACCAGGCCGTAGTGCACCGTCTCGGGGTCGCCGAGCGTGCGGCCCTCGGCGATCTTGATGGGGTCCACGTCGCCGATCAGGTCGCCGACTGAGGTGTCGGGGGTGGCCAGCTTCTCGCCGTACCGGTCCTCGCGGTGCTTCCAGGCGACCGGCAGGTCGTCGCCGTGGGCGGCGGCCAGCCGGCGGCACCGCACGCAGACCGGCGCGTACGGGTGGTCGTTGATCTCACAGCCCTTGACCACGGGCGACCACTCGTCGAGCAGGCCGGTGATGGTGCGGATCAGCCGGGTCTTGCCCTGGCCGCGCTCACCGAGGAGCACGAGGTCGTGCCCGGCGATCAGCGCCCTCTCCAGGTGCGGCAGGACGGTCTCGTCGAAGCCGACGATGCCGGGGAACCGGGGCTCGCCGGAACGCAGCCTGGCCAGCAGGTTCTCCCTGATCTCGGCCTTGACCGTCCGGTATCGATGTCCACTCTCGCGCAGTTCACGCAGAGTGCTGGGGGCAGGCGTGGGCGATTTGTGCACGGAGTCGAGCCTACGTCCCCGCCCGGTGATCCGGCAGCAGGGTCGCGTCATCCGGGCCGCGCGATCGGGCCGTACGAGCGCGATTCGCCGGGCGTACCGCGCGTTGACCTCCGTTCAGTGGGGAGAATCGTGGAAACGACCGGCCGATGAGAAGCGGTCGCGCGAAAGAGAGGGCGAGACGATGGCGGTATTGACGAGCCGCTTCGCCGACGGTCTCGCCGTGGGCGCCAACCTGGAGGAGGCGGCCGAGACCGCCGTACGCCAGGCGTTGGCCGGCCTGTCGGGTCCGCCGGACCTGGTCTGTTTCTTCGTCTGCGGCGACGACCCCGACGACGTGGCCCGGGCGGGGCAGCGGGCGATGTCCGTCGCGTCCGGGGCCGACGTGATCGGGTGCAGCGCGACGGGCGTGATCGGCCACGGCCAGGGCGTGGAGCTCGCCCCGGCGGTCAGCGCGTGGGCCGCGTCCCTCGACGGGGCCAGGATCGACGCGTTCGCGCTGGAGACGCTGCGGACCGAGGACAGGTTCGTGGTCGTGGGGCTGCCCGAGAGGATCCCGGACGACCGGGTGGCGATCCTCCTGGCCGATCCCTACAGCTTCCCGACGGACGCCTTCGTCGAGCACTCCGACGAGGTGCTGGACGGTCTGCCGATCGTCGGCGGCCTGGCCAACGGGCTGCAGGGCCGCGGCTCCGTCCGGCTGTTCGCCAACGGCGAGGTGCACGAGTCGGGCGCCATCGGGGTGGTCATCGGCGGCGAGGTGAACGTGAGCACGGTGGTGAGCCAGGGCTGCCGGCCGATAGGCCCGACCATGGTCGTCACCCGCGCCGAGGACAACGTGCTGCTCGAACTCGCCGGGCAGCCCGCCCTCGCCCGTCTTGAGGACATCGTGAGCGATCTCGACGAGGAGGACCGGGAACTCGTCGCCGCCGGCTTACAGATCGGCGTCGCCATGGACGAGTACGCCGAGCGCCACGAGCGGGGCGACTTCCTGATCCGGGGGGTCATCGGCATCGACCCCGAGCGGGAGGCGGTCGCCATCGGCGACGTGGTCGAGATCGGCAGGACCGTGCGGTTCCAGGTCAGGGACGCCGACGCGGCCGACGAGGACCTGTACGAACTGCTCGACGCCCATCTGCGCGACACCGGCAGGGCCGACGGCGCGCTGCTGTTCTCCTGCAACGGCCGCGGCTCCGGGATGTTCGACTCGGCCGACCACGACGCGCTGGCCGTACGCGAGACGCTGGGGCCGATCGGGGTCGCGGGGTTCTTCGCGGCCGGAGAGGTCGGGCCGGTCGCGGGGCACAACCACGTCCACGGGTTCACCGCCTCGCTGCTCGTCTTCTCCTCCGGCCCGTCCGGCGCGGGGAAGGGCGCGTGAGCGATCTCACCCTGGCCGTCGACATCGGCGGCACGAAGTTCGCGGCCGGGCTGGTGGAGCCGGACGGGCGGGTCGTGGCCGCGCAGCGGTCCGCGACGCCCCGGGGCGGCGACGCGGAGACCCTGTGGGAGACCCTGACCGGCCTGCTCGACCGGCTGGAACCGTTCCCGGGTGTGGCGGGCGTGGGGATCGGCTGCGGCGGCCCGATGACCTGGCCCGCCGGGGAGGTCTCCCCGCTCAACATGGGCGGCTGGCGCGGCTTCCCGCTGCGTGAGCGGCTCGCCGCCCGGTTCCCCGGCATACCGGTCCGCATCCACAACGACGCGATCTGCCTGGCCGTGGCCGAGCACTGGCGCGGCGCGGGGCGGGGGAGCGCGGCCATGCTCGGCATGGTCGTGTCGACCGGCGTCGGCGGCGGCCTGATCCTCGGCGGCAGGCTCATCGACGGCGGGACGGGCAACGCCGGTCATATCGGCCACGTCGTGGTCGACCCCGGAGGACCGCCGTGCGGCTGCGGCGGCAACGGCTGCCTGGAGGCGATCGCCCGGGGTCCCGGGCTCGCCGCCTGGGCGGTCGCCCAGGGCTGGTCACCCGGCCGCGCCGGTTCGTCCCAGGAACCGGGCGGGGCTTCGGAGCCGGGCGGGGAGTCCTTCCGGCAGGACGAGGAGCCGTCCGGGCAGGGCGGGGAGCTCTACCGGGAGGAGGGGACGGCCACCGCGCGGCGCCTGGCCGCCGACGCGGCGGCGGGCGACCCGATCGCGCTGGCCGCGATGACGCGGGCCGGGCGGGCCCTCGGCGTCGCCATCGCCTCGGCCGTCAACCTCTGCGACCTCGATCTCGTGACCGTGGGCGGCGGGCTCAGCCAGGCCGGCGACCTGCTCTTCGGGCCGCTGGAGGAGGCGCTGCGCGAGCACACCCGGATGGGCTTCGCCGGGCGGGTGCGGGTCGTGCCCGCCGCGCTCGGCCAGGACGCCGGCCTCGTCGGCGCCGCCGCCCTGGTGATCGCGGGCGACCGGTACTGGTCACCCGGGCCGTGACGACGCGTTCCGCCCGCGCCCTCTCCGCACGCCGCCTCCCCCCGGAACCTGTGATGATGGGCGCATGGCTGTCCCACAGGTGACGTACGACGACGTCGTCGCCGCGCGCGAGATGCTGTCCGAGGTGGCGGCGCTGACGCCGGTGCTGCACTCGCGGGTGCTGTCCGAGACCGTCGGCGGCCCGGTCCACCTCAAGTGCGAGAACCTGCAGCGGGCCGGGTCGTTCAAGATCCGCGGCGCGTACGTGCGCATCGCGCGGCTGACCGCGGAGGAGCGGGCCCGGGGGGTGGTCGCGGCCAGCGCGGGCAACCACGCGCAGGGGGTGGCGCTCGCCTCGTCCCTGCTCGGGGCCAAGTCGGCCGTCTACATGCCCGAGGGCGCGCCGCTGCCGAAGGTGGAGGCCACCCGGGCGTACGGCGCTGACGTGGTGTTCGCCGGGCACACCGTGGACGAGGCGCTCCGGGCGGCCAGGGAGCACGCGGAGCGCACCGGGGCGGTGTTCATCCACCCGTTCGACCACCCCGACGTCGTCGCCGGGCAGGGCACGGTCGGCCTGGAGGTCCTGGATCAGCTCCCCGGCACGGCCACGATCGTGCTGCCGATCGGCGGCGGCGGCCTGGCGGCGGGCGTCGCGCTCGCGGTGAAGTCCCAGCGTCCGGGGATCAAGGTGGTGGGGGTGCAGGCGGAGCGGGCCGCCGCCTACCCCGACTCGCTGGCCGCGGGCCACCCGGTGACGGTCGTGCCGACGTCCACGATGGCCGACGGCATCGCGGTCGGACAGCCGGGCGACCTGCCGTTCGAACTGATCCACTACCTCGTCGACAGCGTCGTGACCGTCTCGGAGGAGTCGCTGTCGCGGGCCCTGCTGCTCTGCCTCGAACGCTCGAAGCTGCTGGTGGAACCGGCTGGCGTGGCGGGGGTGGCCGCGCTGCTCGACCACCCCGAGGCGTTCGAGCCGCCGGTGGTCGCCGTGCTGTCCGGCGGGAACATCGACCCGCTGCTGCTGGCCCGGGTGCTGCGGCACGGCCTGGCGGCGGCCGGCCGCTACCTCGCCTTCCGCATCCGGCTGACCGACCGGCCCGGCGCGCTCGCCGTGCTGCTGGCCAGGCTGGCGGACCTCGGCGCCAACGTGCTCGACGTGGTCCACGAGCGGTTCGGCTCCCGGCTGCACCTCGACGAGGCCGAGGTCCTGCTGCAACTGGAGACCCGGGGGCCCGCGCACGGCGACGAGGTGATCGGCGCGCTGCGGCGGCACGGCTACCGGATCGACGCGGAGTACGGCCTCCAGGTGGGCGGCGAGGGCGTCGTCGCGGCCCTCAGGCCCTGACCCGGCGGGTCAGGCGACCGGCGCCGGGCGCCCCGGCCGGAACAGCCAGGCGTCGAAGAGCGGCTTCAGGTTCTTCCCGGAGACGCGCTCGGCCAGCGCGAGGAACTCGGGCGTCGTGACGTTGCCGTACCGGTGCGCCGCGGTCCACTGCCTGATCAGCGGGAAGAACCTCTGATCGCCGATCTCCCGGCGCAGGGCGTGCAGCGCCATCGCGCCACGCGTGTAGACCGCGGCGTTGAACAGGTCGTCGGCCCGGGCCACGCCCGGGGGATAGCTCCACATCGGGTCCGCCTCGTTCGCGTAGTAACGGCGGAAGGTCGCATCCGCGGTGCCCTGGCCGCTGTGCTCCGCCCAGAGCCACTCGGCGTACGTCGCGAAGCCCTCGTTCAGCCACAGATCACGCCAGCGGCTGACGCTCAGGCTGTCGCCGAACCACTGGTGGGCCAGTTCGTGGGCGATTATGGCGGGCTCGGGCGAGAAACCGCCGTAGATCGGCTTGGTCTGGTTCTCCAGCGCGTACCCCACCGCGTGGTCGTCGATCACCCCGCCCGTGGAGGAGAACGGGTACGGCCCGAAGACGCTCGACCAGTAGTCGGTGATCTTCCCCGTCTGGGCGATCAGGGTGTCGAGCGAGCCGCGGAACGAGTCGGCGACGGCGGCGTAGATCGGCAGCCCCCCGGCGCTCGTGCCGGTGCGCACCTGGAACTTCCCGGTGGTCATCGTGGCGAGGTAGCTCGCCATCGGGTGCTTCTCGCGCCACACGAACGTGGTCTTGCCCGCCGTGGTCCGCGGCGTTCCGGACATCTCGCCGTTGGCGATCGCGGTCAGTCCCGCGGGCACGGTGATCTGGAAGTCGTACGTCGCCTTGTCGGCGGGGTGGTCGTTGGAGGGGAACCACGTCTTGGCGCCGTCCGGCTCGCAGGTGACGAAGGCGCCGTCCGGCGTGGCGATGAAGCCGTACTCGCCGAGGCCGGCCGAGCGCAGCGACCGGGGCACGCCGGAGTAGTCGATCGTGACCGCGAACTTCCCGCCGTCGGCGATCCGCCCGGCCGGTGTCACGACGAGTTCGTCGTCCCGCCGGCTGAACGCGGCCGCCGCGCCGTCCACCGTCACCCGGCTCACCGTGAGCCCGTGCAGGTCGAGGTCGAACGACGTCAGGTCCTGCGTGGCCTTCGCCCGGATCGTCGTGCTGCCCGCGAGGTTCCGCGACGCCGGGTCGTAGGACAGCTTGAGGTCGTAGTGCTCGACGTCGTAGCCGCCGTTGCCGCCGCCGGGGAAGTCGGGGTCCCCGATCCCGGGGGCGCCTGTCGTGCTTCCCGTACCGGCCGTGCTTCCTGTGCTTCCCGTGCTCGCCGTCGGAGCGGTGACGCCGGCCGTGGTGCCGGGCGAGGCCGAGGCGGCGGCGCTCTGGGACGGCGCGCAGGCCGTGGCGGTCGCGACGGCCACGGCGCAGACGACCGCCGGAACGGCCGGGATGACTGGGAAACGGTTCAGCGGCATAGAGTCGCCACTCTACGCGAGGCGACGGCGTGCTCCGTATCGCCACGTCAGGGTGTCTCCCCTGCTCAGAGGGGGTTCAGGCGTCGACGACGAGGGTCCGGGCGGCCTTGTCGTGCAGGGCCTGCTTCCTGGGGTCGAACAGGATCCAGGCGAGGTCGACCAGCCCCAGGCAGCAGAGCGAGCCGAGCACGGTCATCACCGCCTGCCGCAGCGCGACCGGCCCGACACCGGCCGGCTCCCCGCTCTCCCGGACGACGCGCATGCCGAACAGCCGTTTCCCCACGGTCTGCCCGTTCCAGTACGACTGGAGCAGCCAGTAGTAGAGGAAGCCGATCACCGCGACGAGGAAGCCGTCACCGGCCGGGACCCTCGTCACCGCGCCCGCCACGTCGTCGTACACGGCCCTCCAGTCGTCCCAGGTGACCGGTGTCGTGATCAGCGAGACGATCACGGCGTCCACGATCCCGGCGAACAGCCGCCGCCACCGCCCGGCGAGCCGCGGCGCCGTCTGCCCGAACGGAGGGGGCGTCCAGGGAGTCCTCGGCTCCTCGTACGGGCTTCCCGGAGGCGGCGGCGTTCCCATGGCTGAATGGTCACCCCGCCGCCCTTCGGGCAAAGCCCGGCACGCGCAAAGTGTGCGTTAGAGGGTGCCCCGGCGCTCCTGCTCGCGCTCGATGGCCTCGAAGAGGGCCTTGAAGTTGCCCTTGCCGAAGCCGAGGGAGCCGTGCCGCTCGATGAGCTCGTAGAACACGGTCGGGCGGTCCAGGACGGGCTTGGTGAAGATCTGCAGCAGGTAGCCGTCCTCGTCGCGGTCCACCAGGATGCGGCGCTTCTTCAGCTCCTCGACCGGCACGCGGACCTCGCCGATGCGGGAGCGCAGTTCCGGGTCGTCGTAGTAGGAGTCGGGCGTGTCGAGGAACTCGACGCCCGCCGCCCGCATCGCGTCCACCGTCGCGACGATGTCGTTGGTGGCCAGCGCGACGTGCTGCACGCCCGGACCGCCGTAGAACTCCAGGAACTCCTCGATCTGGGACTTCTTCTTGCCCTCTGCGGGCTCGTTCAGGGGGAACTTGACCTTGCGGGTGCCGTCCGCGACGACCTTGGACATCAGCGCCGAGTACTCGGTCGCGATGTCGTCGCCGATGAACTCCGCCATCTTGGTGAAGCCCATGACCTTCTCGTAGAACCCGACCCACTCCTCCATGTGCTCGACGTTGCCGACGCAGTGGTCGACCGCCTGGAAGAACCGGCCGTTCTTCACCGCGGGCGGCGCGACGATCGGCTCGGCCGCGACGTATCCGGGCAGGTACGGGCCGGTGTAGTTGGCCCGGTCGACCAGCGTGTGCCGGGTCTCGCCGTATGTCGCGATCGCCGCGACCACGACCTTGCCGTGCTCGTCCTCCACGACGTGGGGCTCCGCCAGCCCCCGGGCGCCCTGTTCCAGGGCGTACCGGTAGGCCGCCTCCACGTCCGGCACGTCCAGCGCGAGGTCGACGACGCCGTCGCCGTGGTCGGCCACGTGCCGCGCGAGCGGCGTTCCCGCCCGTACGGCTCCGCGCAGCTCGAAGCGCGCCGAACCCGAGACGAGGACGTACGCCACCTCGTCGCGGCTGCCGGTCTCCGGCCCCCGGTAGGCCACCAGGCGCATCCCGAAGGCGGTCGAGTAGTAGTGGGCGGCCTGCTTCGCGTTGCCGACCGCGAAAACCACCGCGTCCATGCCGTGAACCGGAAAGACATCGTTCATGTGACAACTGTCGGTTGGCATGGCCAATTTGTGCAACAGTGAGTTGATTCGGTGGACAATTTGCTCAGTCTCCATGCTACGGAAGGGGAAACGGTTATGACGATTGACCACCTCGACGCCCGGCTCGTCGCCCTGCTGGCCGCCGAGCCCAGGATCGGCGTGCTGGAGTGCTCCCGCAGGCTCGACGTCGCCCGGGGGACGGTGCAGGCCCGGCTCGATCGGATGGCCGCGAAGGGGGTCATCACCGGCTACGGCCCGGACATCGATCCGGCCGCGCTCGGCTTCGACGTGACCGCCTTCGTGACGTTGCACATCAGGCAGGTCGCGGGGCACGTGCCGGTGGCCGACCAGCTCGCGCTCGTGCCCGAGGTCCTGGAGGTCCACACGATCACCGGCGGGGGAGACATGCTCTGCCGGGTGGTCGCCCGGAGCAACGCCGACCTCCAGCGCGTCATCGACCTGATCGTGGACGTGCAGGGGGTCGTGCGGACCGAGTCGGTGATCGCGCTCGACACGCCGGTGCCGTACCGGACCCTTCCCCTCGTACGGGCGGCGGGCGGCTGATCAGGCCACCGGGGGGCCATGTTGGCGTGGTTTATCCACAGGTGCTTGTCCGCGGGGCATCTTTTCCACAGAGGTGACAGGGAGTGCGGAACCATCGTGGGCCATCGTTTACCGTGGTTGCATTCGCCCAGCTCACAGGGCCACAAGCGGGCGTATCGGGGGTATCGGACTTATCGGGGGTCGCAGGGTGGAAAACACCGGGGAGGGCCCGATCGGGGAGGGCTCGGCCGAGAGGGACGCCGGCGACGGGGCGGGCAGGCCGGAACGCCGCCGGCGGCGACGGCTGCCGCGCGTCCTGCTCGCCTGCCTCGTCACCTCGATCGCCGGACTGGTCGTGTTCCTCGCCGTCGTGTGGGCGCTGACCCCGATCCCGGGCGGCACCCAGGAGCTGGCGACGGCCCAGGGGTCGGTGATCTACTACCGGGACGGCAGGACCGTCCTCGCCACCGAGGGCGTGAACCGCAAGAACGTGCCGCTCGCCCGGGTTCCCAAGGCGGTCAGGGACGCCGTGATCGCCGCCGAGAACCGCACCTTCTACCGGGACCAGGGCGTCTCCATGTCGGGCACGGCGCGCGCCCTCTGGTCGACGGTCACCGGACGCCAGCTTCAGGGCGGCTCCACGATCACCCAGCAGATGGTCCGCAACTACTACAGCGGCCTCGGCCAGGAACGCTCCGTCGGGCGCAAGCTCAAGGAGATCATGATCGCGCTCAAGGTGGATCGCTCCAAGCCGAAGGACTGGGTGCTGGAGCGCTACCTCAACACGATCTACTTCGGCCGCGGGGCGTACGGCATCCAGGCCGCCGCCCGCGCCTACTTCGACAAGGACGTGCAGAACCTCACGGTGGCCGAGGGGGCCTATCTCGCGGCCGTGATCCAGCAGCCCACCCGGTTCGCCGATCCCACCGGCCCCGCGCTCGACGCGGTCCGGGCGAGGTGGGCGTCGGTGATCCAGGGCATGCGCGAGATCGGCGCGATCGGCCGCGAGGAGGCCGGGTCGCAGACGTTCCCGACGCTCGCCCGGCAGCGGCCGCCGCTGTCCCTGGGCGGCCAGAACGGCTACATGCTCGCGCAGGTGCGGGCCGAACTGAACCGGCTGGGCTTCACCGACGAGGACATCAACCACGGCGGCCTGAAGGTCACCACGACGTTCGACAAGAAGCTCATGTCCCTCGCCGCCGAGGCGGTCAGGTCGGTGCTGCCCGAAGGCACCCCCAAGAAGGTGCGCACCGGCCTCGCGGCCGTCGATCCCGGCACCGGGGAGGTCGTCGCCTTCTACGGCGGGCGCTACGAGACCAACCAGTACGACAACGCCTTCTCCGCCAAGGTCCAGGCCGGTTCGACCTTCAAGCCCTACACGCTGGCCGCGGCGCTCGAAGCCGGGTACGGGCTCGACACCCTGGTGAACGGCAACTCGCCCGTCACCATCGGAGCCGCGAGCATCCCCAACTCCGGCGGCAGGTCCTACGGCCCGGCGATCCCGCTGGTCCAGGCCACGCAGTATTCGGTCAACACCGCCTTCGTCGATCTCGGGCAGCGGATCGGCCTCGACAAGGTCGTCGCGGCGGCCAGGGCGGCCGGCATCCCCGAAGCGCAACTCGCCCCGCACTCGGGGGCCGCCACGCTCCCGCTCGGGGTGGCGTCGGTGAGCGCCGTGCAGCAGGCCTCGGGGTTCGCCACCTTCGCCGCCGGGGGGATCCACCGCGAGGCCCACGTGATCAGGTCCGTCACCGACGGCACCGGGCTCGTCCGGACCTTCTCGCGGCCCGGCGCCCGGGCCTTCAGCGAGAACACGGCCGCCGACACGACGTACGCGCTGGAGCAGGTCGTGCTGAACGGCACCGGCACGGCCGCGCGGCTGTGGGACCGGCCGGTCGCGGGCAAGACCGGCACGACGGACGAGTCGGCCGCCGTCTGGTTCTCCGGATACGTCCCGCAACTGGCGGTCGCCGTCGACATGTTCCGCGACGACAACAAACCGGTGACCGTCCCCGGATACGGCGAGTTGTACGGCGGCACGCTTCCGGCGGAGATCTGGAAGACCTTCGTGGGCACCGCGATGGAGGGCAAGCCGGTGAAGGAGTTCCCCGAGCCGGTCACGTGGAATCCCTACTACTCCTGGGACTACGGCAGGCCCACGCCCCGGCCGAGCGGCGATCCCAACGTCATCCCGAACGACCCTTCGGGCACCTTCCCGCCGTACGCGCCGGGGGCGCCGGGGCTGCCTCCCGGCGCGCCCGGAGACGTGGAGCAGCCCGGCGGCGCCGGCCAGGAGGGCGCGGGTCAGGACGGCGGCGGCCCGCGGGGCGGCGCCGACAACTTCGCCCCGGACCTTCGCCCGAACGGTTTCGATCCCAGCGATCCGGGCCGGTCCGACGACGCGGGGGCCGCGCCGGGCGGGCCCGTCACCGGGCGGAACGCCCCCGCCTCCGGCGGCGCCGACCGCACGGGCACGGACCGCACGGGCACGGACCGCACGGGCACGGGCGTCGGGGGCGCCGGCACGGGCGGAAGAAGGAGCGCCGGCGACGCCCCGGCGGGCCTGCTGCCCTAATCGCCGGAAGATCTGCCCGGACGGAGCGATGTCCGGGTACGGGCGAAGACGACCCCCCGACGACCCCCGGGGTGAGGCGACGCCGCGAGATGCCGCGCCGGGCGGCCCGACGGAGACGATCGCCGGGGGTCGGCCCCGCGTCAGTTCGCCAGCTCGGCCCGCAGTTCGGCGGGAGTGGTCACCGGCGCCCGGCAGGTGAAGCGGCGGCACACGTAGGCGGCGGGCGAACCGCCGACCATGCCGCGTCCCTCCAGCAGCGGCACGTCCACGGCTCCGCCGTCCACTGATCCGCTGCCGGCGGATCCGTCGCCGAGCGCGACCACCAGGCCCGGCGCGCCGGACAGGAGGGCCGCCCGGTGCAGCGCGCGGGTGCGGGGGTCGCCGGACGGGCCGACGATCGCCACCTCCACCGGCCCGCGCAGGGCCGCCTCCGCCACGGCGAGACCCCATCCCGCGAAGCGGGCGTACCGCCCGGCCAGCGTGGAGACCGCGCCGAGCGCCGCCTCGGCCGCCTCCCGATGCCGGGCCGAACCGGTCAGCGCCGCGTACGACAGCAGTGCGCCCGCCGCCGCGAAGCGCCCGGACGGCGTGGCGTTGTCGGTGGGGTCGGCGGGCCGCTGGAACAGCCGTTCGCCGTCGTCCGGGGCGTCGTAGAACCCTCCGGAGCCGTCGGGGAACCGGGTCAGGACGGTCTCCAGCAGGTCGCCGGCCCGGTGGAACCAGCGGCTCTCGCCGGTGACGCCATAGAGGGCGATGAACCCTTCCGCCGTGTTCGCGTAGTCCTCCAGCATGCCGGCGTTGGTCCCCGCCCGGCCGTCGCGTGAGGTGCGCAGCAGCCGGGCCGGGCCGCGGGCCACCGTGTGCAGGTCGTCGAGCAGCACGGCCGCCTCCCGCGCGGCGTCCACCAGCACGGGCCGCTCGAACAGCGCGCCCGCCTCGGCCAGGGCGGCGATCACCAGCCCGTTCCACGAGGCCACGATCTTGTCGTCCCGGCCCGGCCGCGGGCGCCGTTCCCGCGCGGCCCGCAAGGCCGTACGGATTCGGTCGAACCGCTCCGGGTCGTCGGGGTCGGCCAGAAGCTGGAGCACGGACGTGCCGTGCTCGAACGTGCCCGTGACCTCGAACACCGAGGCCGCCCAGGCGCCGTCGTCCTCCCCGAGGACCTCGCGAAGCTGCTCGGGAGTCCAGACGTAGAACAGGCCCTCGCCATGGGCGCCGTCCGGTCCCTCGCTGTCGGCGTCGAGGGCCGAGGCGAAACCGCCCTCCGGGGTGCGCATCTCCCGCAGCAGCCATTCGGCGGTCTCCAGGGCCACCCGCCTGGCGAGGACCGAGCCCGTCGCACGCCACCAGTGGGCGTAGACCCGCAGCAGCAGCGCGTTGTCGTAGAGCATCTTCTCGAAGTGCGGCACGACCCAGTCGGCGTCGACGGAGTAGCGGGCGAAACCGCCGCCGATCTGGTCGTACATGCCGCCCCTGGCCATGGCCTCCATGGTCGCCTCGGCCATGGACACCGCCTCGGGCGTGCCGTGCCGCAGCAGGAACTCCAGGGCCATGGACGGCGGGAACTTCGGCGCCCCGCCGAAGCCGCCCCGCCGCTCGTCGAAGCCCTCCGCGAGATTCCGTACGGCGAGGGCGAGCGTGCCGGCGTCCGGCAGCGGGCCCGACGGCACCCCGGTCCGCTCGCCGAGTGTCTCCACCACCTTCGCGCCCTGGGTCAGCACGCCCTCCCGGTCCTGCCGCCAGGCCTCCGAGACGGCCTGCAGCAACCGGTGGAGGTGCGGCCGGGGAAAGTAGGTCCCGGCGTAGAACGGATGGCCCTCCGGCGTGGCGAACACCGTCATCGGCCAGCCGCCCTGCCCGGTCATCGCCTGGACGGCGCCCATGTAGACGGCGTCCACGTCGGGGCGTTCCTCGCGGTCGACCTTCACGTTGACGAACAGGTCGTTCATCTGCCGCGCGGTGGCCTCGTCCTCGAACGACTCGTGGGCCATGACATGACACCAGTGACACGCCGAGTAGCCGACGCTGATCAGCAGGGGGACGTCGCGCCTGCGCGCCTCCGCGAACGCCTCCTCGCCCCACGGAAACCAGTCCACCGGGTTGTCCACGTGTTGCAGGAGGTAAGGAGAGGTCTCGCCGCCCAGCCGGTTCATACGGCCAGCCTCTCACACGCTCAGATGCGCGATCCCTCGTCTTCCGGCCAGGGCGGACGGGCTCCCGGGACGTTCGCCGCGTCCGGGAGAAAGGTCCGGTGGGAACGCGCGGGGAGAACGTGGGGATGTGTTCGGGCGCGTCCGGGCGTAGGCTCACAGGACGTGGGCTTGGATCTGGACTTCGCGGTCAGGCACTCGGGGCGCCCGGCGGCCGCCATGACGCGGCGGGACGTCGCCCGGGTGCTGCTGGCCGTGCCGTCGGGGCAGGCCCTGGTCGCCCTTCCCGACCTGCGGCGGCAGCTGCTCGCCGTGGGCAATCCGCTGTCGGTCACGTTCTGGGAGTCCGCCAAGGCGGTGCTGACCAGCATCGAGTCGGGCGTGGCCACGGTGGGCGAGGTGCAGCGCTGGCTGGAGTCCAGCGGCACCGAGCCGATCATGCTCACCCGCAGCTACTTCCTGTGGCCCGAGGAGAGCGAGCGCGGCCCGGTGGCCACCGAGATGTACGAGCGGCTGGTCGAGTTCCTGGAGGAGCGCCTGGCGGCGGGGGAGATCGACGCGGACGCGCTGGCCGCCGGGGACGCCGGGGCCCGCCACGCCTACGAGGAACTCCAGGAACGCTGGCTCGGCACGCCGCTCCCCGACGGCCGGGTGCCCAACGTCGTGGTCAACGACGAGCAGGACAAGGAGCTGTACGCCGCCTGGGACGAGGAGGAGGCCTTCGCGCTGAGCGAGCTGCGGCGGGTGCTCGACGACCTGCCCGAGCCGCCCTTCCCCGAGGCCGACCTCCGTATGGCCGCCCGCCGGTTGCGCGTCACGCTGGGCCGGCCCGGCTACCCCGGCAACGTGCTGCGCGCGTGCGCCGGCCTGGAGGAGGGCGACCTGCCGGAACGGGACGAGGACCTGTGGCTCACGGTCGCCGCCGGGATCGCCGCGCCGATCTCCGACCTCCCGGACGAGGAGGACGCGGCCCGGTTCTTCGACATGGAGGGCGATCTCAGCCACGAGGACTCGATACTGGCCTCGCTGTGCGCCATCCACCACGCCGACTGGCTCGCCTCGGTGATCACCCTGGTCCGGTACGGCCCCGGCGTGCTCGCCTCACCCGAGCGGATCGCCCGGTTCATCGCCGACTCCGAGGACGTCGACGTCGACCCGGACGAGCCGGAGGACCTGGAGGCGACGGAGATGCTGTTCACGGCGGTCACCCCGCTGTGGGCGCATCTCGGCATCGTGGACCGGGCGGAGGTGCTGACCCCGCTCGGCTGGTGGGGCCTGCCCAAGGCGCTGGAGCGCGCCTGGTCCTCCGGCCCCGCCCTGCCGGACTGACGGGTTCACCCGGCGGTGTCGACCAGGTTCCGGTAGTCGTCGTCCACCAGGTCGCGGTACTCCGGATTCCGCTGGATGTACCAGGCCACGAACGAGCACAGGGGCACGACGCGCAGCCCCGCCGTACGCGCGCCGTCGAGGGCGGCGCCCACCAGATGGCCGCCCAGCCCCCGGCCCTCGTACTCGCCGCGGACCTCGGTGTGCGTGAAGACCATCGCCCCGTCCCGCATCCGGTACTGCGCGAACCCGGCGACCATCCCGTCGACCAGGATCTCGTAGCGCGACGCGGCCGGGTCGGCGACGACCTCGACGGCCGCGCTCACGCGTCCGGTCCGTTCCCGTGGCGGTCGTCCTCGCGGCGGTCGTCCGGCACCTGGATCTTCCTCATCTGCTTGTTCATGTTCTTCAGCAGGAGGAACAGGGCGACGGCGATCGCGGCGACGACGAGGAAGCCCAGGAGACCAGGCCCGTAGGTGTTTGCGTCCACCCGTCCAGCTTACGAGCGGGCAGGGGCGGCCTCCGCGTGGATCCCCGTGAACAGGTCGTCCTCGGGCAGCGTGGTGTCCACCAGCGACCGCGCGAGGTGGTAGTCCTCGGTCGGCCAGATCTCCTCCTGGAGATCCCTCGGGCAGACGAACCAGAAGCCGTCGGGGTCGACCTGGGTGGCGTGTGCGAGCAGGGCGAGGTCGCGAAGCTCGAAGTACTCCCCGCACGGAACCCTGGTCGTGACCTCCCACTTCTCCGGGCGGTCCTCCCACCGGGCGATCCAGTCGGCGTACGGCGAGCCGATGCCGCGCTCGGTCATCGCGTTGTGCAGCGCCTCGAACCGCTCCCTGGTGAAGCCCATGTGGTAGTAGAGCTTCAGTGGCTGCCACGGCTCCCCGGTGCCCGGGTAGCGGTCGGGGTCGCCCGCCGCCTCGAACGCCTCGACCGACACCCGGTTGGTCATGATGTGGTCCGGGTGCGGGTAGCCGCCGTTGTCGTCGTACGTGAGGATCACGTGCGGCCGGAACTCCCGCACGGCGGCGACGAGTGGCGCCGAGGCCGCCTCCAGCGACTGCAGCGCGAAGCAGCCCTCCGGCAGCGGCTCGTTCTCGTCCTCCGGCAGCCCGGAGTCCACGAACCCGAGGAAGCGCTGCCGCACGCCGAGGATCTCGCGGGCCTTCTCCATCTCCTGCCGGCGCACCTCGCCCATGTTCTCGAGGATGTCGGGCCGGTCCATCTTGGGGTTGAGGATCGAGCCGCGTTCACCGCCCGTACAGGTGACGACGAGGACCTCCGCGCCCTCCGCGACGTAGCGGGCCATCGTGGCGGCACCCTTGCTCGACTCGTCGTCGGGGTGCGCGTGCACGGCCATCAGCCTCAACGGTGCGCTCACGGCTCTCCTCATGGTGTCCTCTGGCTGTCAAAGAGGTTAGCTTCTAAGTGACCGTGCGTACCGGACCGGCATGGCCCGCGCCGGCACGGTCCCCTGTGCGGACGATCGTCTCGCACAACACCGACAAACCTCAGGGAGATTCCGCGATGCCCACCGATGAGGCCGGCGGCGGGGGGACACGCCCGGTGCTCGGCACGCCGGACGACTTCGCGCCACGCCCGGCGCGGCCCGGCCGGCTCGTGCCGTACGTCGTGATGGCGCTGGTCGTGGCGCTGATCGCGGGCGGCTGGGGCTACGTCCTGCTCCGCGCGAACGGGAATCCGGCCGTCAGCGCCCAGGTGATCACATTCGACGCGAGCGCTCCGGACTCCGCCGTAATAACGTTCACCGTGCACAAGCCCGCGGGCCGGGCGGCGACGTGCCGGATCCAGGCGCTCGACACCAGGCACCTGGAGGTCGGGAGCCGCGAGGTGGACCTTCCGCAGGGCCGGTCGGACCTGGAGTTCACCGAGCGGGTGAGGACGAGCGCGCAGGCCACAGCGGTACATGTCGACTACTGCGATCTCGTATAGTGGAATCTTTGGGGAAGCGTTCGAAGGCGTTAACTCGTTAGCCTTTCGAGTCACTTACGGAAACAAGGAGAGCCCGTGGCCGTCTCCCAGAACGACAACGTCACCTGGCTGACGCAAGAGGCGTACGACCGCCTCAAGGAGGAGTACGAGTACCTTTCGGGCCCGGGTCGCACGGACATCGCCAAGAAGATCGAAGCCGCCCGGGAAGAGGGTGACCTCAGGGAGAACGGTGGCTACCACGCCGCCAAGGACGAGCAGGGCAAGATGGAGGCCCGCATCTTCCACCTCCGGCAGATCCTGGACAGCGCCAGGGTCGGTGAGGCTCCCCGCGCCGAAGGCATCGTCGGACCCGGCATGACCGTGACGGTCCGCTTCGACGGCGACGACGAGGAGGTCACCTTCCTGCTGGCCTCCCGCGAGGAGAGCGGCGCTCCGATCGACGTCTACTCGCCGAACTCTCCCCTCGGGTCCGCCATCAACGGCAAGAAGGTCGGCGAGCAGGCGACCTACACGATGCCCAACGGCAGGCAGAACACCGTCGAGATCCTCGAGGCCGTGCCGTACGTCGGCAACTAGGGGCCGCGACCCAGGGGCCTTGTCCCTTTTCGCCCCGGCCGGGAATTCTGCAATCGATTGCGCTATTCCCGGCCGTACGGCAATCTCGTCGTGGAACGAAGCATTCGCTGCGGAAGGGGTGAGATCGTGCTCGAACGCCGAGCGCGCTTATCCACCCGTGTCCGCAGGAAGCTCGCCGTAGCGGTCTTCGAGGCGCGTCAGGACCTGGCGTACCGGCCGCGGCTTCCCCGGCGCGACCTCGGACGGCACAGCCTCACCCGGCGGGCCGCCGGGCTGCGCAGGACGGTCCCCTTCATCGCCGTGCTGCTCGTGTGCGTGCTGGCGGCCGACGTCCTCGCGCTCGGCGAACTCACGTCCGGCACCGCGAACCCCGATGCGACCGCGGGGGTCTCCCAGCGGCGTACGGCCCACGGCTACGTGGCGGCGGCGCGGCAGGACCGCGCCGGGACGGCCCCCGGAACGGCTCAGAACCCGGCGGCGGGCCCGCCGGAGAGCCCGTCGGCGCAGGTGGCGCCGCTGGGGCGCCTGATCCGCCCGCACCTGTTCGTGGTGGCCGACCAGCCGCTGCCCGCCGAACTGGTCGAGAAGGTGCGCCGGGTCAAGGGCGTCGCGGACGCCGAGGTGACCGGCGCCGCCGACGTGACCGTGGACGGCAAGCGCGTGCAGACGATGGGCGTCGACCCGTCCACGTTCCGCGCGTACACGCCGAAGGTGACGGCCGCCACCGACGGGCTGTGGCGCAACATCGCGGCCGGGGACATGGCGGTCTCGTTCGAACTCGGCCACGACGGCGGGGTCAAGCTCGGGTCCGTCGTCGAGGGCGGCGGCAGGCGCCTGCGCATCGGCGCGTACGCCACGGTCGGCATGGGCTCGATCGCCGCGATCGTCTCGAAGAACACGGCGGCGGCGCTCGGCGTCCCGGACGGCAACGCCCTCGTCGTGAGCGCGCCGAAGGTCGACTCGGCCAAGCTCCGCCGGAGCCTGCTGAAGATCCTGCCCAAGGGCAGCCAGGTCGCCACGATCAACCCGGTGGTGGTCACGCCCAAGGGGCGCACCGTGTGGCCGTCGACCGCGTTCATGTCCGCCGACCAGCTCAAGGTGGCGCTGGAGGCGGCCGTCGGCAAGCTCGGCCGGCCGTACGTCTGGGGCGCCGAGGGGCCGGACAGCTTCGACTGCTCCGGGCTCGTGCAGTGGGCGTACGCGCAGGCGGGCGTGCGGATGCCGCGGGTGACGTACCAGCAGTGGGTCACCGGGCCGCAGGTGCCGCTGTCGCAGGCACAGCCGGGCGACCTGCTGTTCTGGCGCAACGATCCGACCAACCCCGGCTACATCTCGCACGTCGCCATCTACTGGGGCAACGGGAAGATGCTGCACGCCCCGCACACCGGCGACGTCGTGAAGATCGCGGACGTCTACACCAAGAACCTCGCCGGAGTCGTCCGGGTCAGCCCTCAGGTCTCCGCCCGGGTCCGCTGACCCCGTCGGCCGCCAGGCCGTCCATCACGAGCGAGAACAGGTGGTCTCGCCGGGCGGCGAGGGACGGCGCCTGCTCGGCGATCCAGCCGACGGCGTTCACCAGGGCGAACAGGTCGATCCTCGTCACGTCCGGCCGGATGCGGCCGTCGTCCTGGGCACGCCGCAGCAGCCGTCCCGCGGCCTCCCGCATCGCCGCGCACGATGCGTGCAGGGGAGAGCTCTCGTCGCCGATCGTGGTCATCATCGAGGCGGACAGGCCGCGGTAGGCGGCCGCTCCGTCGACGAACTCCCGCAGCCACTCCAGCAGCGCCGCGTGCGGGTCGCCGCCGCCGGCCAGTTCTCCCGCCCTGGCCGCGAGGTGGTCGAACCGCTGCCGCAGCAACGCCTCCAGGAGGGCCTCCCTGGTGGGGAAGTGCCGGTAGAGGGTGCCCATGCCGACCTCGGCACGGCGCGCGATGTCGCGCAGCGACGCCTGCGTCCCCTGCTCCTCCACGACGATCCGGGCGACCTCCAGGATGCGCCCGTGGTTGCGCCGCGCGTCCGCGCGCTGCTGCCGGTCCGTCATGCGTCGATCCTCGCACCCCGGCATCTGGGGCGTTGACATACGGAGCGGTGCTCCGCTTATTATCTGGAGCACCGCTCCGAATCGTCCCTCCAGGAGGATCGATGCCCGCGATGAAGGCCGTCCGCATGCACCGGATCGGCGAACCCGGCGTTCTGACGGTGGAGGAGCTTCCCCGCCCCGAGCCGGGGCCCGGAGACGTGCTCGTCCGCGTCCACGCGGCCGGTGTGAACCCGCCCGACTGGTACGCCCGCCGGGGCTTCGCCGGCATCCCCGAGGACATCCGGCCCACGCTCCCTCTGCCGTACACGCCGGGCTCGGACGTCTCCGGGACGGTCGCCGCCGTTGGCCACGGCGTCACCGAGTGGCGGGAGGGCGACGAGGTGTTCGGCCTCGTGCGCTTCCCCTCCCTGGAGAACGGGGGGAAGGGCTATGCCGAGTACACGACCTCGCCCGCGTCGCACCTGGCGCGCAAGCCGGCCTCGCTCAGCCACGTAGAGGCGGCCGGCGTGCCGATGGCGGGGCTCACCGCCTACCAGTTCATCGTCGATCACATCAAGCTCGACGAGGGCCGCAGGGTGCTGGTGAACGGCGCCGCCGGCGGGGTCGGCCACTTCGCGGTCCAGCTCGCCAAGATCAAGGGCGCGTACGTGATCGGGGTCGCCTCGGGACGGCACGAGACGTTCCTGCGCGAGCTGGGGGTGGACGAGTTCCTCGACTACACCACCACGCGGGTGGAGGACGAGGTGCGGGACGTGGACGTCCTCATCGACACCGTGGGCGGGCCGGACGCCCACCGGTTCCTGCCGGTGCTGCGGCGCGGGGGCGTGATCAGCCCGATCTTCTACGCCGAGTACCACCAGGAGCGGGCGGCCGACCTGGGCATCTCCTTCCGGCGCGGCCAGGTCCACTCGGACGGCGGGCAGCTGGCCGAGCTGGCACGACTGCTGGAAGAGGGCCGGCTGCGCGTGGGCGTCGACTCGGTCTTCCCGCTCGCCGAGGCCGCGAAGGCGCACGAACGGGCGGAGCGCGGGCACATCCAGGGGAAGATCGTCATGCGGGTGGCGCCCGATCAGACCGGCAGGCCGGCCTCCAGGTAGCCGAGCGCCTCGTCGATCAGGACGAGCAGCGGCGTCCTGCCGTCCTGCTCCACCCAGCCGAACAGGGCCGTGAGGATGACTCCCAGGACCGCCCCCGCGAGCGTCCGTACGGCGGGGCCGCGTGGATCGCGGCCGGAGCGTTCCGCCATGGCCGCCGCGAGCAGCTCGATCGTGGCGAACAGTCCCTCCACGGTCCGCGCCCGCAGGGCGGGCACGGAGGTGGTGAGCTTGATCCGGGCGAGCATCTGGTCCAGCTCCTCCGGGCCGATCGACTCGAAGGCGGTGCGGAACGCGGCGCGCAGGGCGGTCAGCGGGGGCAGGTCCGGCGGCTGGGCCCTGATGGCCTCCAGCAGCATCGGATCGTAGTCGTCCTGGATGACCACGTCTTCCTTGGTGGGGAAGTACCGGAAGAACGTACTGGGGGAGACCTCCGCGGCCTCCGCGATCTGCTCGACCGTCGTGGCCTCGTAGCCCTGTTCGGCGAACAGCCGCAGGGCCTCCTCCTGGATGGTCCGGCGGGTCTTGGCCTTCTTGCGCTCGCGCAGGCTCGTGACAGCGCTGGTGGAGGCGGCGGAGTTCCGGTCAGCGCGCTGTGGTGAGCTCATGCCCCGATTCTGCCGTCTTTCCGCTCCTGGCCGTGTTCCCCGGCAGGAAGACGGCCACCAGGACGGCGGCGGCCGCGGACGCGCCCCCGCACAGCAGCAGGACCAGGTCCATGCCGTCGACGAACGCCTCGCGGGCGGCCCGCAGCAGCGCCGCGTCGCCCGTACGGACGGCCAGGGCCACGGCGGTGGTGATCGAGTCGTCCGCCGCCCGCGGGGCCCCGGTGGGCAGCCCGGAGGCGTACGCCGCGGAGAGCACGCTGCCCAGGCCGGCCACGCCCAGCGCGCCCCCCACTTGCCGGACGGTCTGCAGGGTCGCCGAGCCCGAGCCCGAGCGCTCCTGCGGCAGCAGGGCGAGCACGCCGTCCATGGCGGGGACCATGGCCAGGCCCACCCCCGCGCCGAGGACGGCCAGCCAGGCCGCGACGAACCCGTACCCGGAGGACACCGAGGTCGTCGCGCCCAGGACGAAGCCGGCGGCGAGCACGACCAGGCCCGCCGGCATCACCACGCGCAGGCCGAGGGGGGCGGTGAGCCGCTCACCGGCCAGGCCGCCGAGCATGAGCCCCGCCACCATGGGGATCACCCGTACGCCGGTGCCGAAGGCGTCGTGGCCGAGCACGGCCTGCAGGTGCTGGGGGACGACGAACAGCACGCCCGACATGCCGAGGCTCACGAACGTGGCGCCGGCCGCGCCCCACACGAAGACCCGGCTGTGGAACAGTCCGACGTCCAGCATCGGCCGCCGGACGCGGGCCTCGACCCGGACGAGCGCCGCCAGCAGCACCACCCCGGCCGCCAGGCCGGCGAGGACGCGGGCGTCGCCCCACCCGCGGGCCGGCGCCTCGATGACGCCGTACACCAGTGCCGCCAGGCCCGTCACCGACAGCAGCGCGCCGGGAACGTCGGTCCGGGGCGCGGCGGGGTCACGGGACTCGGGGATGAACACGGCCGCCGCGACCGCCGCCACGACGACCACCGGGATGTTGACGAGGAAGATCGAGCCCCACCAGAAGCGGTCGAGCAGGTAGCCGCCCACGATGGGACCGAGGGGCAGGCCGAGGGCCAGGGCGGCGGTGAAGACGGCGATCGCGCGGCCCCGCTCACGCGGGCCGAAGACCACCGGCAGGATCGAGGTCGACAGCGGCATGATCAGCGCGCCGCCCGCGCCCATGAGCGCGCGGGCCGCGATCAGCGCGCCGGTGCCGTTCGCGTACGTCGCGAACACCGACGCGATCCCGAAGGCCGCGAGCCCGGCCAGTAGCAGCCGCCTGCGGCCGAAGCGGTCGCCGAGCGCGCCCGCAGGAAGCATCAGCGCGGCGAACGGAACCAGGTACGCGTCCACGATCCACTGCAGGTCGCCGGTCGTGGCGCCGAGGTCGGCCGCCAGCGTCGGCAGTGCCACGTTGAGCACCGTCGCGTCCATCCCTATGACCAGGACGCTCAGCACGAGGGCGCCGAGCGCCCACCAGCGAGAAGTGAGAGAGGCCATGAATTGATAGTAACTGTCAAAAACTAGTACCTGTCAATCCAGACCATAGACTGAGCAGAGTTGTAATCTTGATTACATGGATGCAGAAGAACAACTGAAGGCGTGGTTCGCCGGCCGTCTGCCGGAGACGTGGTTCGCCGGACGGCCGGAGGTCGTGGTGGACCGTGAGGAGATCACCGTGCTCGGGACCCTGCCGCCGCTGTCGGTGGCCGAGGGGCTGCCCGACCTCGAACGGGCCGCGGCCGTCGAGGGATACGTCGAACGGTTCCGCGAGGAGACCCGCGAGCGCAGGATCGAGATCGCCCGGGAGGCCGAGCACCGCTTCCGGCGCAAGGTGTCCTGGGGGGTCGTCGCCGGTGACGAGACAGTGATGTTCACCACTCTTTCCGTGCCGGTCATGACCCGCCTGCGCCAGCCGGAGCGGCAGGTGCTGGACACCCTGGTCGCCGCGGGTGTGGCGCGCAGCCGCAGCGACGCGCTGGCCTGGTGCGTCCGGCTGGTCGGGAAGCACACCGACAACTGGCTCGCTGACCTGCGCGATGCCCTCCAGCACGTCGACCGGGTCAGGGCGGAGGGTCCCGGCGGATTGGACTGAACCAATTTGCGCAGAGGTCTAAACCATTGCGATCGGTCTATACCAATGTGTAACGCCGGTGAGGCGGGTAAGGAGGGGAAAGACGTTTTTTCGACAGGGCCCGAGTGGGTAAGGTCGCACAACATCACGGCCCCTGCCTGGGCGGATACCGTCGGGGGCCGTGATGGAGAATGGCACCGAATTGCACGGGAGTGGAAACGCGATGGTCTACTCCGATCGGCTTCGGCGGCCGTTCGCCGCGAATGACGCTCTGGCCCTGAGAGATTAAGGAGCCGCCCCCGTGTCCATTTCAGTAGATGTGCCGACGCCCACCACTCACAGCGATCTGGCGGCCTGGGTGAGCCGGATCGCGGAGCTGACCCAGCCGGACCGCGTCGAATGGTGCGACGGCTCGGAGGCCGAGTGGACGCGCCTGACCAACCTTCTGGTCGAGCAGGGCACCTTCCGGCGGCTCGCCAAGCGTCCCAACAGCTTCTACGCGGCCTCGGACCCGGGCGACGTCGCCCGGGTGGAGGACCGCACGTTCATCTGCTCCGAGCGCGAGGAGGACGCGGGCCCGACCAACAACTGGATCGCGCCGGACGAGATGCGCGAGACGTTCGCCACGCTGTTCCGGGGCTGCATGCGGGGCCGGACGATGTACGTCGTGCCGTTCTGCATGGGCCCCCTGGGCGGCGACCTCTCCCAGCTCGGCGTCGAGATCACCGACTCGCCGTACGTCGTGGTGTCGATGCGGATCATGACGAGGATGGGCGAGGAGGCGCTGCGCCTCATCGAGGAGCGCGGAGCGGCGCGAAAGGCCCGAGAGAGCGAGGTACGAGCCAACGAGGGCCGCGGCAAGCGCGACCATGAGCACAGCGACTTCGTCAGGGCGGTGCATTCGGTGGGGGCGCCGCTGGAGCCCGGTCAGGCCGACGTGCCGTGGCCGTGCAGCCGGACCAAGTACATCAGCCACTTCCCGGAGACCCGCGAGATCTGGTCGTACGGCTCGGGCTACGGCGGCAACGCGCTGCTGGGCAAGAAGTGCTACGCGCTGCGGATCGCCAGCGTGATGGCTCGCGACGAGGGCTGGCTGGCCGAGCACATGCTGATCCTCAAGCTCACGCCGCCGGAGGGCGAGGCGCGGTACATCGCGGCCGCCTTCCCGTCGGCCTGCGGCAAGACCAACCTCGCCATGCTCCAGCCCACGATCCCGGGCTGGAAGGTCGAGACGATCGGCGACGACATCGCTTGGATGCGCTTCGGCGCCGACGGCCGGCTGTACGCGATCAACCCGGAGGCCGGCTTCTTCGGCGTCGCGCCCGGGACCGGACAGACGACGAACGCCAACGCGATCGAGACGCTGTGGGGCAACAGCGTCTTCACCAACGTCGCGCTGACCGACGACGGCGACGTCTGGTGGGAGGGCCTCACCGACGAGCCGCCCGCGCACCTCACCGACTGGAAGGGCCGCGACTGGACGCCCGGGTCGGGCGAGCCCGCCGCCCACCCGAACGCCCGGTTCACCACCCCGGCCGAGCAGTGCCCGACGATCGCCCCCGAGTGGCAGGACCCGGCCGGCGTGCCGATCTCGGCCATCCTGTTCGGCGGGCGCAGGGCGACCGCCGTGCCGCTGGTGACCGAGTCGCTGAGCTGGCGCCACGGGGTCTTCATGGGCGCCAACGTGGCGTCGGAGAAGACCGCGGCGGCCGAGGGCAGGGTCGGCGAGCTGCGCCGCGACCCGTTCGCGATGCTGCCGTTCTGCGGCTACAACATGGGCGACTACTTCGCGCACTGGATCGGCGTCGGCGAGCCGGCCGACCCGGAGAAGCTGCCCAGGATCTACTACGTGAACTGGTTCCGCAAGGACGCGGACGGCCGCTTCCTGTGGCCCGGCTTCGGCGAGAACAGCCGGGTGCTCAAGTGGATCGTCGAGCGGCTGAACGGCGTGGCCGGCGCCGTGCCCACGCCGATCGGCAACGTGCCGGACGCGATCGACACCGAGGGCCTCGGCATCGCGCCCGGGGACATGGAGCTGCTGCTCGGCGTCGACCCCGAGGTGTGGCGTGAGGAGGCCGCGCTGATCCCGCCCCACTTCGAGACGTTCGGCGACCACATGCCGAAGGAGCTGTGGGACGAGTACCACGCCCTGGTCGAGCGGCTCGGCTGACTCCCGCGTACGGCCCGCGCGCCGGGGAAGCCGGAGGAGAGCGGGCGGGGCACGCCGCGCCGCCCGCGATAATTGGTGACCGAACCCCCCACCGGTCGTGAGGAAGAGGGTCGCATGAGCATGCGCGATCTCGTGTACAAGCTGTACGAGCGCAGGCTCGAAGGGAAGCTGTCCTCCGCTCGGATTCCCCGGCACGTCGGCGTCATCGTCGACGGCAACCGCAGGTGGGCGCGGGCCATGGGCCTGCGGGACGTCAGCCGGGGCCACCAGAAGGGCGCCGACAAGATCTCCGAGCTGCTCGGGTGGTGCCGGGAGGCCGGGGTCGGCTACGTCACGCTGTGGCTGCTGTCCACCGACAACCTCTCCAGGGACAAGGCCGAGCTGGGGCCGTTGCTCCAGGTCATCGAGAACCTCGTGCAGGATCTCGTGGACCAGGGCTGGCACGTCAACCCGATGGGATCACTGGACCTTCTGCCCGATCACACGGCTCGTGTCCTCAAACACGCGAAAGAAACCACATCGCATCGCCCCGGCCTGATTGTGAACGTTGCCGTTGGGTATGGAGGAAGGCGTGAGATCGCTGATGCGGTGCGCTCCCTCCTCCAGGAGCACGCCAGCAAGGGCGCGAGCATCGAGGACCTCGTCGAGGTCCTCGACGTGGAGCACATCGCGGAGCATCTCTACACGCGCGGCCTGCCCGACCCCGACCTCGTCATCCGGACCTCGGGAGAGCAGCGACTCTCCGGATTCCTGCTCTGGCAGAGCGCCCACTCCGAGTTCTACTTCTGCGAGGCCTACTGGCCTGACTTCCGCAGAGTCGACTTCCTGCGGGCGCTCCGCTCGTACGCCGCGCGACACCGTCGGTACGGCTCCTGAGACGGTACGTGACCAGCGCCTTTTAACCTGCCTAAACCTATTGGGCTGGGGACTTTCGTTACGTACCGTGGTAGCTGAGCGGCCGTCGAGAGGATCGGCGGTCACCACCTCGGGAGAGGGCCCGTCCTTGCGCGACCACCATGCGGGGAGGGCCGGAGACCCGGTCTGCCTTCGCAGGTCACGGGCCCGGTCCGGTCACCACCAGTCAAGGCAGGGCGCCGGCCTCAGGCGCCCGGGGGAGAACGCGTGGCAGTGTCCTCGAGCAACCCGTCCACATCCCGCACCTACGTTCTGGACACCTCCGTCCTGCTCGCCGACCCGGCGGCGCTGAGCCGCTTCGCCGAGCACGAGGTCGTCGTCCCGATCGTCGTCATCACGGAACTGGAGGCCAAGCGTCACCACCCGGAGCTCGGCTACTTCGCCCGGGAGGCGCTCCGCTTCCTCGATGACCTCAGAGTGCGGCACGGACGGCTGGATGAGCCCATGCCGATCGGCGACGGGACCATCCGGGTCGAGTTGAACCATAGTGATCCATCCTGCCTCCCGGCGGGGTTCCGCCTGGGTGACAACGACACCCGCATCCTGACCGTCGCCCAGAACCTCGCGGCCGAGGGCGCGGACGTGGTGCTGGTGTCGAAGGACCTGCCGATGCGGGTCAAGGCCGCGTCCATCGGCCTCTGCGCGGAGGAGTACCGCGCGGGCATGGTGGTCGAGTCGGGCTGGACCGGCATGGCGGAACTCCAGGTCACCACCGAGGAGATGGACACGCTCTTCGACGCGGGCACCGCCGACATCGACGAGGCGCGCGACCTGCCGTGCCACACCGGTCTGCGGCTGCTGTCGAGCCGCGGTTCGGCGCTCGGCCGCGTCATGCCGGACAAGTCGGTACGGCTGGTCCGGGGCGACCGGGAGGTCTTCGGGCTGCACGGCCGGTCCGCCGAGCAGCGGATCGCGCTCGACCTGCTGATGGACCCCGACGTCGGCATCGTCTCGATGGGCGGCCGCGCGGGCACCGGCAAGTCGGCGCTCGCACTGTGCGCGGGCCTGGAGGCGGTGCTGGAGCGCCGCCAGCACCGCAAGATCATCGTGTTCCGTCCCCTGTACGCCGTGGGCGGCCAGGAGCTCGGCTACCTGCCCGGCACGGAGAACGACAAGATGGGCCCCTGGGCCCAGGCGGTCTACGACACGCTGGGCGCGGTGACGACTCCGGAGGTCATCGAGGAGGTCATCGACCGGGGCATGCTGGAGGTCCTGCCGCTGACCCACATCCGCGGCCGTTCCCTCCACGACGCGTTCGTGATCGTGGACGAGGCGCAGTCGCTGGAGCGCGGCGTGCTGCTGACCGTGCTGTCCCGCATCGGGGCCAACTCCCGGGTCGTGCTCACCCACGACATCGCCCAGCGCGACAACCTGCGGGTGGGCCGGCACGACGGCGTGCTCGCGGTGGTGGAGAAGCTGAAGGGCCACCCGCTGTTCGCCCACATCACGCTGACCCGGTCCGAGCGGTCGCCGATCGCGGCCCTGGTGACCGAGATGCTGGAGAACATCACGCTCTGACCCCCGTCAGGGTGGGAGCTGGCCGTCCTCGGGGGCCAGGTCCCAGTACTCCCGGCAGGTGTGGGCCTTCAGCCGCCCGTTCCTGCCGGGAGCCACGTGGGCGATCTCCACGGCCCAGACCTCCGGGCTCAGCCGGGCCGTACAGGTGATCTGGGCCATGGCCGCCCTGGAGATCTTCCATCCGCTGACGAACAGGCGCACGCGCAGGCTCAGCGTGCTGTCCGGGTCGTTGCGGCTGCCCTCGTACGGCGAGTACCTCACGAGCTGCGTCTGGGCCGGTGAAAGCCCGGTCAGCGCGGTGGACAGGCGGTTCGCGGGCCGTCCGCTCGCCTTGAACAACGCGTCGAGGACGTCGTTGACGTGCGCGGACCGCGCCGCGACGCGGGCGGGCCGCAGCTTGCCGTCCCGCAGCAGGTAGATCGTGACGAGGGTCGGGGTGCCGCTGATGGCCGGCGCCGGGCCGGCGTCGACCACCTCGCTCGGCCCGACCCCGCAGGCCGCGGAGGCCGCCAGCAGGGCCGTGAGCAGGGTGGCGATCAGGGTCGTGCGCAGGGTTGCACGCAGGCCCGCCGTCCCGGCCCGCCGTCCCCGGCCGTGTCCGATACCGGTCATGGCGTGGGGATCCACAGCCGGAAGAGGATGCCGGGCTCGCGGCGCTCCGCCGTGACCGAGCCGTCGTGCAACTCGGCGTTGGCCCTGGCGATGGCCAGGCCGAGGCCGCTGCCCACGCTCCGCGCCCGGTCGGCGCCCGCCTTGTAGAAGCGCTCGAAGACGTGCGGGAGGGCGTGCTCCGGGATGCCCTTCCCGTGGTCGCGCACGGTCACCTCCAGGCCCCTCGACGCGTCGGGGCGGACGCGCACCCGGGCGGTGACCACGACCGGCGGCGCGCCGTGGTTGAGCGCGTTGCCGACGAGGTTGGCCACGATCACGTCGAACCTCCGGATGTCCAGCGAGAAGGTGAGGCCGACGGGCACGGTGAGCTTCACCTTGTCGGCCCAGCCCCGCACCTCCAGGCAGTCCGCCAGGGCGTCGCCCACGTCGACGGTCTCCCGGTGGAGCCTGGCGGCGCCCGCGTCCAGCCTGCTGATCTCGATGAGGTGCTCGACCAGCACCCGGAGCCGGCCGATCTCGCGGACGACGATCCGGACGGCCTCCCCGGCGTCGTCCGGCAGGTTCTCGGCGTCCTCCGAGAGCATGTCGGTGACCGCCGTCATCGCCGTCAGCGGGGTGCGCAGCTCGTGGGAGACGTCGGCGACGAACCGGCGCGACATCGACTCCAGCGTCCGCAGCTCGCCGACCGTCTCCTCCAGCGCCGCCGCCGTCTCGTTGAACGTCGCGGTCAGCTCCGCCAGTTCGTCCCTGCCGCGTACGGGCAGCCGGACGTGCAGGTCGCCCGAGCCGAGCGCGCGGGCGGCGGCGCCGAGCCGGCGCACCGGCAGCAGCACGCGCCGGGCCGACAGCAGGGCCAGGGTCAACGCCAGGACGAGGGTGATCCCCCCGGCCTGCGCGAGGGCCGTCCGCAGGCGGGAGAGGACGGCGTCCTCCTCCGACAGGGGGACGAACACGTACGCCGTCAGGCCGGTCGGCCGCACCACCCCCTGGCCGGTCTCCCGCTGGATCTGCGTGGCCACGATCAGCCACGGCCGGCGCCTGAGGAGCACCCGCTGGTGGACCAGCCGCCCGGCCGCCTGCTCGCGCAGCCGGCGGGGCACGTCGGCGATGGTGAACTCGAAGCCGGGGCTGGTCCGCAGGAGCCGGCCGTACGTCACGATCACGGTGCGTTCCGGCGCCTCCAGCGCGTGCACGACCTGGCCGAGGTCGTCCTCGGTGACGGTGGCGTCGCTCGGCCAGACCACGTCGCTCACTCCGATCGGCAGGGTGGTCCTGGACAGCGTCTCGCGCACGTCGGCGACCGCGCCCCGCTCGGCGCGGTCCAGCAGGCCGCGGCGGACGATCTGGTATCCGAGGCCGGTGACGACGGCGGAGGCGGTGATCGCCACCAGCAGGAAGGTGATCACCAGCCGCCCCCGCAGCCCCGAGGGCAGCCAGGTCATGGCGGACTGAAGCGGTATCCGAAGCCGCGCACGGTGTGGATGTAGACGGGGTCGGCGGGCACCGGTTCGACCTTGGCGCGGATGCGCTGCACGCAGGCGTCGACCAGCCGGGAGTCGGCCACGTGCGTGTGGTCCCAGACGGCGCGCAGGAGATAGCGGCGGGTGAGGACCTGGCCGGGACGGCGGACCAGTTCGAGCAGCAGGCGCAGTTCGGTCGGGGTGAGGTGGATCTCCCGGCCGGCCAGGCTCACCTTCAGCGCGCCGCGGTCGATCACCAGGTCGCCGAAGACGAGCCGGTCGGGCGAGGCAGACTCCAGCCGGCGCAGGATGGCCCGGATGCGGGCGTCCAGCACGCGGGGCTCGACCGGCTTGACCACGTAGTCGTCCGCGCCGGCCTCCAGCCCGACCACCACGTCGAGGTCGTCGCCCCGGGCGGTGAGCAGGATGATCGGCAGGGGGTCGAGCCTGCGGATGCGGCGGCACACCTCCACGCCGTCGATGCCCGGCAGCATGACGTCGAGGATCGCGATCTCGGGACGCCGGGTGCGTATGTGGTCGAGCGCCTCCTCGCCCGTGGCGTACGCGGTCACCGCGTGGCCCTGCCGGGTGAGCGCGAGTTCGAGCCCGGTGCGGACCGAAGGGTCGTCTTCGACCAGGAGAATGCCTGCCACCTGGTCATTATGCGACGTACACAATGATTCCCCTATTCGTCCCAATATCGATGCCGGGTTGTCACGAGACGAGGTGTGACCAAAATCACACCGGCGGGGAAAGCGCATGTGATCGGTGGTGGGGTCAAGACGTCACCAAACAGGTACCACGATTCGGTTGCGGACCACCCCCCGGGACAGGGCAAGCTCATTGGCCGTGAGCTCTGGTCAGCAGTTGAAGGATCGCCCCCGCGCCTCCCGGTCCCGACGGGGCGGAAACGGCCGTTCCGGCCCCGGCTGGCTGACACCAAAGCGGATCGCGATCCTCGGCGTCTCGGTGGCCGTGCTCGCCGGGGGGACGTTCTACACGGTCCGTACGGCCGTCGACCACGCCAACGCGCCCGCCAAGCCCCTGGAGCCGGGCGACTTCCTGGCCCTCGACCCCGCCAAGCCCGACCCCGAGGCCGACACGCTGAAGGAGAACGCGGTCCAGGCCCTGCGCAAGGACCGGCTGGAGAAGGCCCGCGACCGTTCTAAGGTCCTCGACCCCGTCGACATCGTGGAGAAGGCCCCCGGCGGTGCCGGCCTGCCGCCCGCGAACTTCCCGCCCGGATCGACCCCCGACCCCGGCAGCAACAAGGCCCTCGGCAAGCAGATGGCCGAGGCGCGCGGCTGGGGCGGCGAGTGGGGCTGCCTGGAGAAGCTGTGGGACAGGGAGAGCCACTGGAACGAGCGGGCCATGAACCGCTACAGCGGCGCGTACGGCATCCCCCAGTCGCTCCCCGGCAGCAAGATGGCGAGCGCGGGCGCCGACTGGCAGACCAACCCCGCCACCCAGATCAAGTGGGGGCTCGGCTACATCGCCGGCCGCTACAAGACGCCCTGCGGCGCCTGGGCCCACTCCCAGTCCACCGGCTGGTACTAGGTCGTGTCTGATAAATCAAGCCCTGCTGCGCGTGGCCCAGGCGGCGCCTCGCTGCGTTGTCGTCGTCGCCGATAACGCTGTTATCGGCTCCTCCTCCGCCTTGCGATGCATCCACCTGGATCCACGCTCGCGACGGGCAGCATTTATCAGACACTCCTGATCCGCCGGACGGCTCCGCGAAACTCTGGTCAGGGTTGGTCGATCCTTCGGCAAGCCCGCGCGTCCGGCGGGGCCCGCGCTGCACCCTTGGCCTCATGGGTGTGAAGGTCAGCGTGGTTATGCCCGTGTCCAACCCCGGGCTCTCGAACGACGACTTCGGTGCCGCCGTGCGTTCGGTGCTGGAGCAGTCGCTGCCGCCGGACGAGTACGAGGTCGTCTTCGCCGACGACGGGTCGACGGACGGGACCCGCAGGCGGCTCGACGCCATCGCCGGGCAGCGCGGAAACGTGCGGGTCCTGCACCTCGACCACACCGGCTCGCCCGCGCGCGGGCGCAACGTCGGCCTGTCCGTGGCCCGCGGCGAGTACGTCTACCTGCTCGGCCAGTACGACAGGCTGGAGCCGCACGCGCTGGAGCGGATGTACGACCGGGCGGTGGAGACCGACGCCGACGTCCTGATCGGCAGGCTGGCCGACGGCGGACCGCCCCCGGCCGCGTTCGCCCACGACCACGACCGGGCGGACGTGCTGCGCGACCACCTCCTCGCGCTGCCCACCGCGCACAAGCTGTTCAGCCGGGAGTTCCTGGAGACGTGTCAGCTCCGCTTCGCCGACCGGCCGCTGTCGGAGCAGGCCTTCGTGACCCGGGCGTACCTCGCCGCGAAGGTGGTCGCGGTGCTGTCCGACGAGATCTGCTGCCATCTCGGCCCGGCCGCGCCGGGCACGGCGGGGGAGGAGCGGCTCGACGCCGAGGCGCTCTTCGACGGGCTGAACGCGGTCTTCGACGTGGTGGACGCCTGCACCGAGCCGGGATCCCAGCGCCGGCGGATCCACGCCCACTGGTACCGGGCGCTCGGGCTGCGCCGTCTCGCGGGGCCGCGCTTCCTCGCCGCGGAGCCCGACGAGCGGATGGTCCTGTTCTCCTTCCTGCGCCGGTTCACGCTCGACCGGTTTCCCCCGGAGCTCGACGTCCACCTGCCCGCGCACCTGCGCGCCCGTACGGCGCTGCTGCGGCAGGACCGGCTCGACGCGCTGCTCGCCCTCGCCGAGGCGTCGCGGGGCACCGGGATCAGCGCGGAACTGCGCGGGCTCCGCTGGGACCGGGGCGCGCTCCTGCTCGACCTGAGCGTCGAGGTGCTGCGGCCGGGCGGGAGCCCGCTCTGGCTGCGCCAGCGCGGCGACCGGCTGCTGTGGACGCCGCCGGCGGCCCTGGAGGGACTGCTCGACGGGCTGCTCGGCGACGAGGAGGCCGACGTGACCGAGGCGGTGCGCCGGGCGCGGGTGGAGGTCTGCGTACGGCACGCGGAGACCGGGGTGACATACGCCCTGCCGGTCGACTGCTCGGTCGGCCAGGCGACGGTGGGCCAAGCGACGGTGGGCGCGGGCACGGCGGCGGGCGGCCGGGGGCGTACGGTCGGTGAGGGGCAGGCGCGGGTCTGGGTGAACGGCCAGGCGCGCCTCGACGTCGGCTCGGCGGCTCTCGGCCGGTCGTTGCCCGCCGGGCTGTGGGAGATCCACGTGCGGCTGCGGGGCCTGCCGGGGGGCCGGGCCCGGATCGTCCGCCCCACGCATCCGATGAGCTGCGCGGGCGCCCTCGCCGGGGAGCCCGGGCGGCTGGTCGTGCCGTGCTGGTCGGAACGTGGCGAGCTGGGCGTGTGCGTGGAGCCGAGGTCGTTCCCCGAGTCGATCGCGCTGGTCTCGTCCCGGGCCACCGTGGCCCGGCAGGAGGGGCACGTCTTCGTCGTCGTGCCCGTGCCGTACGTGCCGCCGAGCGGCGGCCCGCCGGCCGAGCTGGTGCTGCGCGAGCAGGACGGGCGCGGGCGCAGCATGGTCGTGCCCGCGCTGGTCGAGCCGGGGATTCCCGGCCGGGTGGCCGGGCAGCTCGTCGCGCGAGTGCCGGTGAGCCGGCTCGGCGGCGACGACTGCCTCGGCCCCGGCCTCTGGCGGCCCGCCCTGCGGATCGGGCAGAGGGACGTCGACCTGCTGTTCGGGCTGACGATCCGCCGCGGCGGGCAGGCGTCCGTCCTGCCCGCCGGAACCCCGCCGCGGGCGCCCTCGCCGCTGCGCCGCCTCGCCGTACGGGTGCTGCGCGACCGCCGCTGAACGGACCGGCCGGGGACCAAATGGGGATCAGCCCCGCAGGTGGGCGAGCAGCGCCGCGCGGAACTCGGCGGGCCGGTCGAGGTGCGGGCCGTGGCCCGCGCCCTCGACGACCACTTCGCGGTAGGCGCCGTAGCGCTCCAGGACGGCCCGCGTCTGGGCGACCATCGGCTGGGCGGGCGTGCCGTCCCAGCCGGGCACGGCCCCGATCGCGCCGAGATGCGCGAGGTCGAACAGCGAGGTGTCCGACACGATCACGTCCTGGTCGCCCCTGATCCACAGGATCGGCGGCTTGGGGTCGATCTCGTGCAGGTCGTCGATCCGGAAGTTCGTCGGCGCGATCGAGTTGAGCACGCCGCGCTTGCCGGGCGCGAGGTTCGGCCAGACGTCGGAGGGCAGGGAGTCGCCGGGGTAGTGGTCGTCGCCCACCCGGGTGGACAGCATCGACTCGACGAACGCGTCCTCCTCCTCGCCGAGGTCGGTGCCGGGCGCGACGTACGTGGCGCGCAGCACCGACCGGGGCGAGAGCGGGGAGCCGTCCGAGCGGTCGCCCTCCCGCAGCAGCCGCACGAACTCGGGGTTGGCCCCGCCGCCGCCCGAGCCCACGCCGTCGGGCGAGTTGAGCGTGCCGTCCACGCCCGTCGTGCCGCCGAAGCCGTACGGCGAGACGGGGTTGACCAGCGTCAGGCTGCGGACCGCGGCCGGCCGGTCGCGCAGGACCTGCATGACCACCCCGCCGCCGAGGCTCCACCCGACGAGGTGCACGGGCCCGAGCCGGTCGAGCAGCGCGAGCACGTCGTCGGAGTAGTCGCGCACGCCCCGGCTCGCGTCCACCGGCTCGGGATCGGAGCCGCCGAACCCCCGCAGGTCCACCGCGTACGGCCGGAACCCCTCGCCGAGCGAGGTCATCGTGGACCGCCAGAACGCGCTGCAGGAGACGTTGCCGTGCACGAACAGCACCGGCTCGCCCGACGTCCCGGGCACGGACAGGACGTTCAGGGTGAGACGGTCCGTGCGGATCCGCTCGGCCGTGACGGGCAGGGTCATGGTGTTGCTCCCAGTGTGCAGGTGTTCTCGAGATCGCCCGTGGCCGGGCGGGGCAGGGTGGCGCTCGGAGGCGGTGTCGTGCCCCTGCCGATCCACGCCTCCAGCGCGGTGAACGCGCTGCGGAAGCAGGGCAGCAGAGGCCGCAGCCGGTCGGGGAAGGCGGGGTAGAGGCTGTCGACGTGGGTGCCGTCCTCGACCCGGTAGTAGCGGAGCAGCCGGTCGCGGTGCCGGTCGCCGATCATCTTGGCGTAGACGTCGGAATCTACGCGGATCGGCAGCAGCGCGTCCAGGGTGCCGTGCACGATGACCAGCGGCTTCTTGATCTTCCCGGTGAGGCTCACCCGCGCCATCGCCTGCTTCACGGCCGCGGGCCGGGAGGCGTAGTCGTAGTCGGTGTCGCAGCCGGGCGTGCCGGAGGCGCAGAACGGCGTGCCCGCCTCGGTGCCGCCGTCGTAGGCGGGGTCGAACTCCTCGCGGAAGACGCGCTGGGTGAAGTCCCAGTAGTACTGGTAGTGGAACGGCCACAGGAAGTCGGACTCGGGGGCGAAGCCCGCCGCCGCGATCCCGGCGGTGTCGCCCTTCGCGTACGCGCGCAGCGCGGACGGCAGGAACGTCAGCAGGTTGGGGCCTTCGGGGGTGAAGAGTGTGCCCTCCCAGTCGACGCCGCCGTCGAACAGGTCGGGGCGGTTCTCGATCTGCCAGCGGACCAGGTAGCCGCCGTTCGACTGGCCGGCCGCGATCGTCGTGCGGGCCGGCCTGCCGTACCGCTGCCGGACGACGGCCTTCGCGGCGACGGCCAGTTCGCTGACCCTGCGGTTCCACTCGGCCACCGCGTCCCCGGGCCGTACGCCGTCGCGGTAGAACGCCGGGCCGGTGTTGCCCTTGTCGGTCGCGGCGTACGCGTAGCCCTTCGCCAGCGCCCAGTCGGAGATCGTGAAGTCGTTGGCGTAGGTCTCCCGGTTGCCGGGCGACCCGGCGACCACCAGGCCGCCGTTCCACCGCTCGGGCAGCCGGATCACGAACTGCGCGTCGTGGTTCCAGCCGTGGTTGGTGTTCCCCTGCGAGGTGTCGGGAAAGTAGCCGTCGATCTGCGTGCCGGGGACGCCGGAGGGGTTGACGGCCCCGGCCGAGTTGAGCCCCGACCAGTCCGCCTGGTCGGTGTGCCCGGAGGCCAGGGTGCCCTTCGTGGTGAGGTCGGCCAGGCAGGCGGTCACCTGCTTCTCCGCGCCCGGCACGGTCACCGCCGGGCACGCCCCGGGCGGCGTGGCCCGGGCGGGAAGGGCGGCGGCCACGAGGGGCAGGGCCGCCGTCAGCGCGGCCAGGCCGGCGAGACGCCCGCGCCGAATCATGTCTTTCCCTCGCATCAGGCCTCTTTCGTGATGACAGCGGCCCGGGCGGCGCCGGAGGCCGGTTCGATCGCCGACAGGTCGCGGTCGCGGGTCTCCCTGGAGGCGACCACCGCGACCACGGTGAGCACCGCCGCCACGACCACGTAGACCGAGACCGGCACGCTCGATCCGTACGCGTCGAGCAGCGCCACCGCGATCAGCGGGGCCACGCCGCCGGCCGCGATCGAGGCGAGCTGGTAGCCGATCGACACGCCCGAGTAACGCATCCGCGTGGCGAACAGCTCCGAGAAGAAGGCCGCCTGCGGGCCGTACATCGCGCCGTGCAGCACCAGGCCGACCGTCACGGCCACGGTGACCAACGCGAAGTTCCTGGTGTCGATCAGCGGGAAGAACGCGAAGGCCCACAGGCCCACGCCGACGGCGCCGAGCAGGTAGACCGGCCGGCGGCCGAGCCGGTCGGACAGCGCGCCCCACAGGGGGATCGTGACGAAGTGGACCGCCGAGCCCATCAGCACGGCGTTGAGCACGGTGCCCTTGGGCAGGCCCGCCGTGGTGGTGCCGTAGACCAGCACGAACGCGGTGATGATGTAGTAGGAGACGTTCTCGGCCATCCGGGCGCCCATCGCCACCAGCACGTCGCGCCAGTGGTGGCGCAGCACCCCGAGGATGGGCGCGGTGGGCGCGGGCTCCTGACGGGCCAGCGCCTCCTGGAACACCGGCGACTCGGTGACCGTGATCCTGATCCACAGGCCGATCAGCACGAGCACGCCGGACAGCAGGAACGCGACCCGCCAGCCCCAGGCGAGGAACGCGTCGTCCGGCTGCACCGCGGCCAGCAGCGCCAGCACGCCGACGGCGATCAGGTTGCCGCCGGGAGCGCCGGCCTGCGGCCAGGACGCCCAGAAGCCCCGGTTGCGGGGGTCGCCGTGCTCGGAGACCAGCAGCACCGCGCCGCCCCACTCGCCGCCGAGGGCGAAGCCCTGCACCAGGCGGAGGAGGGTCAGCAGCAGGGGCGCGGCCACGCCCAGGGTGGCGTACGTCGGCAGCAGGCCGATCAGGAACGTCGCGCCGCCCATCATCAGCAGGCTGATGACGAGCAGCCGCTTGCGGCCGAGCCGGTCGCCGTAGTGGCCGAAGACGAGCCCGCCGAGGGGCCGGGCGACGAAGCCGACGGCGTAGGTGAGGAACGCGAGAAGCGTGCCGACCCGCTCGTCGTAGGTGGGGAAGAACAGTTTGTTGAAGACCAGGGCCGCGGCGGAGCCGTAGAGGAAGAAGTCGTACCACTCGATCGTCGTGCCGATCAGGCTGGCCCCGACGACCTTGCCGATCCGGGCAGGTGGGGTGTGTGCCATGGGAACTCCTCCGATGGGGGGTTCCGCCACGGTACGCAGTGACCGGGGTCACTCCTATGGGGCGGTTCCACACACCTCACGCGTCGGGCATGTGGGTCCTGAGCCGGTGCAGCCGCAGGGCGAGCTGGATCTCCAGCGCGTGGTCGGGCTCCTGCCAGTCCACCCCCAGCAGCTGCCCCACCCGGTCGAGCCGCTGGGTGACCGTGTTGACGTGGATGTGCAGCGCCTCGGCCGTGCGCGACAGCGAGCCGCCGGTGCCGAAGTAGGCGGTCAGCGTCGTCACCAGGGCGGTGCCCCGCCGCGCGTCGTAGTCGAGGACCGGCCCGAGCACCCCGGAGAGGAAACCCGCCACCTCGCGCCGCTCGCCGACCAGGAGGCCCACGAAGCCCAGCTCCTCGGCGCTCGCGCCGTCGCCCGTACGGCCCAGCGCCACGAGCGCGCCGGCGCAGCGCCGCGCCTCGGCGTAGGCCGCGGCGACCGACGTCACCGGCCCGCCACCGGGCTCACCGGCCTGACCGGTCCGACCCGCATCCTGACCGGCACCCGGGCCGGCGGCGGGGGCGGCCCCGGCCGTCGCGGGCCGCCCGAGCGAGGCGGTCAGCTCGGCCGCGACGCGCCGGGCCAGCGCGCCCGGCCGGTCGCCGGGCAGCAGCAGCACCACCTCGTCGCCCCGCGCCGCGGCCAGGCCGTGGGCGAGCGTCGCCTGCGACGAGGCCCAGAAGGCGGCCCGCTCCCGCTGCCCGTCGTGCCGGGCCACGACCAGCACGTGCGGCGCGTCGAGGTCGACGCCGAGCCGCCGCGCCCGGTCGCGCAGCCCGCGCAGCTCGGGCCGGGAGACCAGGTCGTCGAGCAGCTCCCCGCGCACCCGCCCCTCGGCCTCGGCCACGCTGCGCCGGAACAGCAGCAGCAGGGCGGTGACGAGCGCGGCGCGCTCCAGGATGCGCTGGTCGGTGTCGGACACCGGCCGGTCCGTCCGCAGCACCAGCGTGCACAGCGGCGCCGCCCCGACGTCCACGGAGGCGACGTACGCGTCGCCGCGCTTGACCGTGCGGCCGAGCGCGCGCGACGACTGGGCGGCGTCGAAGACGCCCGCGTCGAGCTCGCGGGCCTCGCCGACCAGCGGGCGGCCCTCGTCGTCCAGCACGGTCAGGCGTCCGCCCAGCACCTCCGTGACCACCGCGGCGACGTCCTCCACGCCGCCGCCGCGCAGCACCAGCCCGGTCATCCGGTCGTGCGCGTCGGCGGCCCGCTCGATCGCCTGACTGTGCGCGCTGATCACCGCGTTCGCCCCGCTCAGCTCGGCGAGCGCGGCGCGGGTCTCCTGCAGCAGCCGGGCGGTGTCGATGGCGACGGCCGCGTGCGCCGCCAGCGAGCACAGCAGCGCGACCTCCTCCTGGGCGAACGGCCGGGCGCTGCGGTTGGCCGCGAACAGCACCCCGATCACCTGGGGGCCCAGCCGCAGCGGCACCCCGAGGATCGCGACCAGTCCCTCCTCCTGGACCGCGCCGTCGATGGTCGTCGTGTGCCGGAAGCGCGGGTCGGCGAAGTAGTCGGCCGTGTTGTACGGCGTGCCCGTCTGGGCCACCAGCCCGCCGAGCCCGGCGCCCATCGCGAGGCGCAGCCGCCGGAAGTCGGCCGAGATGGACCCGTCGGTCACCCGCATGTAGGTGTCGCCGCGCTCGGGGTCGTTCAGCGTCATGTACGCGATGTCGGTTCCGAGCAGCTGCCTGGCCCGGTGGACGATCGCCTCCAGCACGGCGTCGAGGTCGCGCAGCCCGGCCAGGTCGCCCGCGGTGTCGAACAGCGCCGACAGCTCGGCCTCCCGCCGGGCCCGCCGGCGCAGCATCGCCCGCACCTTCAGCGCGGCGACCTTGGCCTGCTCCAGCTCCTCCAGCGTGGCCGCGTCGGCGCCGGCCGCCCTGGCCTGGAGGATCGGGCCCTCGAACTCGAGCGCCGACGCCTCCCGCGCGAGCAGGTCGAGGTACGCGCGGGCGCCCTCCGCGGACGCCGGGGCCGGAGTGGTCAGCGGGCGCTCCATCCGCCGTCGATGGGGATGGACGCGCCGGTGACGAACGACCCCGCCGGCCCGCACAGGTAGGCGACCATCTCGGCGACCTCGTCCGGCTCGATCAGCCGCTTGATCGCCGCCGGGGCGAGCATGATCTGCTCCACGACCTCGTCCGGGCCGATCCCGTGCGTACGCGCCTGGTCGGCGATCTGGTTCTCCACCAGCGGCGTGCGCACGTAGGCGGGGTTGACGCAGTTGGAGGTCACCCCGTGGGCAGCCCCTTCGAGGGCGATCACCTTCGACAGGCCCTCCAGCGCGTGCTTGGCCGTCACGTACGCCGCCTTGTACGGCGAGGCCCGCAGGCCGTGGACGGAGGAGATGTTGACGATCCGGCCCCAGCCGCGCTCGTACATGCCCGGCAGCACGGCCCGGGCGAGCAGGAACGGCGCCTCGACCATCACCCGCATGATCGCGCCGAAGATCTCGGGCGGGAACTCCTCGATCGGGGCCACATGCTGGAACCCCGCGTTGTTCACCACGATGTCGGCCCGCAGGCGGGTGTCCGGCGACGGCGGCAGCTGACCCCGCCAGGCCACCAGGAACTCCGGATCGGAGAGGTCGACGGTCACCGGCGTCCCGCCGATCTCGGCGGCCACCTTGCCCGCGGCCTCGGCGTTGACGTCCGCGACGACGACGTGCGCGCCCTCGGCGGCCAGGCGGCGGGCACACGCCCGGCCGATGCCGCTCCCCGCGCCGGTGACCAGGGCCGTACGGCCTTCAAGGCTCATGCTGCCTCACGATAGGAACCACATCGGGCGAGGCACATGGCGGCCGGCGACATAGATCTCCGGCCTCCTATGTGGGCCGGGTCATCGAGAGGACGTCGAGGGCCTCGTCGAGTTGCTGCTCGGTCAGCGCGCCGCTCGCCACGTGGCCGCGCTCGATGACGACCTCCCGGATCGTCCGGCGCTCTCTGAGCGCCTGCTTGGCGATCTTCGCGGCCTCCTCGTACCCGACGTACCGGTTGAGCGGGGTGACGATGGACGGCGACGACTCGGCGTACTCGCGGAGGCGGTCCACGTTGGCGGTGATCCCGCTGACGCAGCGGTCGGCGAGCAGCCGGGAGACGTTCGCCAGCAGCCGGATCGACTCCAGCACGTTGCGCGCCATCACGGGCAGCATGACGTTCAGCTCGAACGCGCCCGAGGCCCCGGCCACCGTGACGGCCGCGTCGTTGCCCACCACCTGGGCGGCCACCATCGTGACGGCCTCGGGGATCACCGGGTTGACCTTCCCCGGCATGATCGACGATCCCGGCTGGAGGTCGGGGAGATTGATCTCGGCGAGCCCGGCCCGGGGGCCCGACCCCATCCACCTCAGGTCATTGGCGATCTTGTTGAGGGAGACGGCGATCACCTTGAGCACGCCCGACAGCTCGACCAGGCCGTCCCGCGCGCCCTGCGCCTCGAAGTGGTCCCTGGCCTCGGTGAACGGCAGTCCGGTCTCCCGGCTCAGCTCGCCGATCACCGCCTGCGCCCACCCGGGGCCGGGCACGTTCACCCCGGTGCCCACCGCCGTGCCGCCCAGCGGCAGCTCGGCCAGGCGCGGCAGCGCGGCCTGCAGCCGTTCGAGGGCCAGTTCGATCTGGGTGGAGTAGCCGCCGAACTCCTGGCCGAGCGTGACCGGCGTCGCGTCCATGAGGTGCGTGCGGCCCGACTTCACCACGTCGGCGAACTCCGCCGCCTTCTCCTCCAGCGCCGTGGCCAGGTGCTCCAGCGCCGGCGTGAGCTCGTGCACCACCGCGTACGCCGCCGCGACGTGGATGGAGGACGGGAAGACGTCGTTCGACGACTGGGCGGCGTTGACGTGGTCGTTCGGGTGGACGGGACGGCCCAGCCGCTCCTGTGCGAGCGTGGCGACGACCTCGTTCATGTTCATGTTGGAGGAGGTGCCAGACCCGGTCTGGAAGACGTCCACGGGGAACTGGTCGTCCCAGCGGCCCTCGGCGACCTCCGCGGCCGCGTCCCGGACGGCCCGCGCCATGTCCTCGTCGATCACGCCGTACTCGGCGTTGACCTTCGCGCAGGCGGCCTTGATCCGGGCCAGCGCCGCGATGTGGGCGGGCTCCAGGCCCCGGCCCGACACGGGGAAGTTCTCCACCGCGCGTTGCGTCTGCGCCCGCCACCTCGCACGGGCGGGCACCCGCACCTCGCCCATGGAATCGTGCTCGATGCGGAATTCGTCCATGCCTCAGTCCTTCGGCCGCTCGTCGATGCCCTTCCTGCCCGGAACCACGGCCCTCCGAACGTGGTGCCGGGCACAGGGAGGGCTCGACGACAGGGCCGTCTCAGCCGAGGTCAGCGCCGGGCGTACAGCCCTCTGCGGCGCATGATCACGGCGAAGGCGCCGAGGGCGAGGACCGCCACCAGGACGATGACCCCGATCTTGAGCAGGGAGTCCGACGAGTCACCGCTGTCCGCCACGGCCGCCCTGTCGCGGGTGAGCGCCTCGGCCGCGGCCATCGGCGAGGCCGCGAGGTCCTTCGCCGTCACCTTCGTCGTCGCGCGTGCCTTGGAAGGCTTGGTGGCGGTGACGGTGACGCTCCACTCGCCGTTCGGCAGCGGCTCCGCGGGCTGGTAGACGTTCTGGCCCTCGGACGCGGACCTGAGCTCCACGGGCCCGAAGGAACGGCCGTCGGCCGACGTGGCGGTCAGCGTCGCCTCGACGACCTCCTCGACGGGCTGGCCGTTCTTCTTCCAGGTGGCCAGCACGTTGACGTTGTGGCCGCCGTCACCGATCACCTCCAGCTTGATCGGTCCGTTGTCGGCGGCGGCCGCCGATGCGCCGAGCACCAGCACGAGCCCGGCCAGCAGCAGGGTCACGGCGTGGCGCAGTGTCTTGTTCACGAGTGGTGCTGCCCTTCAGGTTGTCTCAGGGGTCGTCTCGAAGTCGTTTCGGTTCGTGGTCTGGTCGTGGTTGGGGTCGGGGTCGGGGAGAGGTCGTGGACGCGCCGGGCGCTCACGCCTTGAGCGGTGTGCCGTTGAGGAGGAGCAGCTTCTGGATGCGCCTGCGGCGCAGGACAGCCGATATCCGGACGGCGAGCACGACAAGGAGGAGGAAGACGAGGAGGGCGAGCTGCGGCCACGGCAGCGCCCACAGCGAGGTGCCGCTCGCCACCCGTTCGGCGGTGATGCCCGGGAGCGGCTTACCCGCGGGAGCGGGGATCGCCATGATCGTCGTGTCGATCGATCCCATCGGCCAGGCGCCGGTCACCCGTGCGCTGAACGTGCGGCTGCCGCCCGGCATGATCTCCCTGGCCTTGGCCTCGGACTTGTCGTCCCAGCTGCTCTCGCCCACGAGCGTGGACGTCAGGACCCGGGCGTCCGGTGTCAGCCGGACGTTGCCGACGTTGGCGAGGGTGTAGCTCACGTCGACCGTACCCGGGGCGAAGGGGTTCCACGACCAGTGGTAGTCGGCCCGCAGATCGGTCACGGCGACCTTGGCCACGTAGTTGCCGGTCACCCGGATGTTCAGCCGGACGCCCACCCGGTTCTGGACCCGCACCTGGCCGGAGATGGTGTCGATGGACGCGGTGACCCCCGCGGGGTGGTCTCCCGGCGTCGCGTTCTGGGGAATCGAGACCTTGACGGGCACGACGGCGGTGGCTCCGCCCTCGATGGTCACCTTGTCGGGGATCTCGATCCACGAACCGCCGTCGGTCGGCTTGGCGTCCGACGGCCGCATGTCGAAGTAGCCCTTGGCGGTCAGATAACCGTCGTTGGCGTCGATGGCGAAGTCGACCGGCTGGGTGGAGCGGTTGATGACCGCGATGTGCTCGGTCACCTGCTGTCCGCCGGCGAGGTCGATGTCGATGACGCTGCGGCCGTCGGGGCCTTTGGCGTCGGCCGGCACGACCGACCAGGTGGTGTCGGCGCTCGCCGGGGTGGCGAATCCCACCAGGGCGACCAAGACGGTCGCGCCGACAGCGTGAAGCACGGCCAGGAGGGCGATGGCGCCCCGCGAACGGCTCTTGGTCACAGAGGTGTCTCCTGTCTCAATGCGGACGTCCGGAACGTTGAGTCAGACTCGCACACGTTCCGGACGTTTGCACTGGGGCGGTCCGTTCCTGCCTCCGGTCGGGATGTTCCCGGATGGGTCAGGACTGGTTGAAGAGGGAGAGGGTGAGGGTGGAGTGGTATTCGCCGGCGGCGACGTCGACGGGGGTGCGCAGGGCGAGGTCGGCGTTGACCTTGGAGGTGCCGATCTCGGTGGCGGAGTC
>NZ_JABBWY010000009.1:0-457114 GCF_014161415.1 Microbispora sp. H10885
CTGATCAACCTCGGACTCACCCGGACCGGCAACGTCTGGACACTGGTTCCAAACTCACCTGCGTGAACCACGGGCCGACCACAAGCACCGGCGGTCATCGAGACAAGATCTTCAGTGGCCTTCTAGGCCTGGGCCTGACGCCTGGACCGCTGAGGACTTCGACATCGACGCCTGCGCGACCTGCGCCACCGCCACCGCCACCGCCACCGACTCAGCGGACGCCGACAGCGAGCGCTCCGCCGCCGCCCTCGACGAGCAGTGGACTGATGGCCCGGCCCGTGACTGTCCGGCGGAGGGCTACCGGTATGCCTCCGAGACCGGCGAGGCGCAGCGTGGGATGCCGAGGGCGGCTCGCAACGGCGAGCCGGAGGCGGAGGCCGATGCCCCGCCGTGGGCGGAAGGCAGCGCCCGGCTGAGAGGAGACGCCTGGCCGGGGGTGGGCTCCGACGTGCCGCCTGGGTCGGGAGACCGGGCGTGGGCGGGAGGCAGCGCTTGGCCGGGGGGAGACGCCCGGGTGGGACGCGGGGCCTGGCCGGGGGGCGGTGCCTGGGCGGGTGTGGGGGGCAGTGCGCCGCCGGGGGTGTGGTTGCGGGGGTTGCCGGGGTTGATCCTGGCGACCGGGCATCTGCTGCCCGTCTCCAGTGTGCACCGGTTGGCCCGTACCAGCACTTTGGTGCGGATCGTGATGGACGCCGGTGGGCAGGTGCTGGACATGGGCCGCAAGGTCCGCCTGGCCACTCCGGCTCAGCGGCGGGCGGTCTTCGCCCGGTATGCGACCTGCTGGGTGGACGGCTGCCCGCTGCCTGCCACCCTGTGCCAGATCGACCACGCCGAGGACTGGTGCAGCGGCGGGCTGACCGATCTCAAGCTGCTGGGACCGGCGTGCCAGTTCCACAACCGCGACCGCTACCGCCACCCGGCCCGCTACACCCGCCGCAAGATCGGAGCCGACCGCTGGGCCTTCACCTACCGCAACCCCCGCACCAGCCGGAGACGCGAATGAGACGCCAACGCGGATGAGACACCGAGCGGACTACTACCGGGCTCACGGCTGGGTCTGTGTGAGCAGGAAGATACGTGAGTCGACGCTCACGACTTCAGGTGTGGGCGGGTTTGGTGACTCCGAACCACAGCTGCAAGGCTGCCCGGAGTGCTTCGATCTCCGTGGGGTTCGGCCGGGGCGACGCAGATGCCCAGGCCACATAGCCATCCGGTCGAAGGAGCAGGGCGGTGGGTGCGGGGATGCGAGAGCGCGCCGTGACGACATCGACCTGGTCGTGCAGGGCGAGGGTCTCTGCTAGCGATGCCTCTTCGGTCAGGTCGAGCAGCAGAGGGCGTGCGTTTCTGGTGAGCTCGGCCAGCCGGACCGGTCCGGTCGGGGTGTGCAGGTCCATGTCCGGGGCGAACCGGCCGGTCAGCGGGTGTGCCTCGTGTTCGCCCATGTCGTAGCGGACGTCTGCGCCAGAGAGGAGGCCGGCGAGGCGCTGTACGGTGCTTTGGTCGCGGAGCAGTTCGGTGAACACCTCGCGCAGTCCGGTGACATCGCTGCCGGGGGCTATCAGGGCCGCTTGCGCCTGCGCGTTCAGCACCATGCGCTGGGCGGCCGATCGTCGCTCTGTCTCGTAGCTGTCCAGCAGCCCGGGCGGGGCGCTTCCCCGGATCTCGGCGGCGAGTTTCCAGCCGAGATTGACCGCGTCCTGCAGGCCGAGGTTGAGCCCTGGACCACCTCCCGTGGCGGCGTACACATGCGCGGCGTCACCGATCAGGAACACCCGGCCGTCGGCGAACCGTTCGGCGATGCGGGTGTTGCCGCCGGTCAGTCGGCGCAGCACGTGCGGCCCCGGGCCGTCGGGCGGATCGAGCGGCACGTCGACGCCGAGCACGCGGCGGATGCTCACCCGCAGCTCCTCCAGGCTCATGGGAGCCTCGGTCGCGGGCCTGTCCCATTCAGTGGTGCTGATCAGCGGTGGGTGGCCAGGCATCGGCGCGTAGGAGAACCCGCCGTGTTCGGTGCGGTGGGGCAGGAACGGCAGAATGTCGCCGTAGCCGGGCACGTTCAGCGCGCCGGTCACGGGATCAACCCATTCCGCCGGGACCGTCGCGTGCGCTGAGCAGACGGTCATCCGGCCGTAGGTGATGCCGGGGAACGCGATGCCGGAGAGCTTGCGCGTGGTGCTGTGAGCTCCATCCGCGCCGACGAGGTACCGGGCCCGCAGTTGGCCGGCCTCGCCCAGACTCGCGAAGTCGATGGTCACCGCGTCGTCGTCCTGCGACAGGCCGACGACCTCGTGTCCCCGGCGGATCTCCACGCCCAGTTCGATGGCGCGCTCCTCCAGGACCTGCACGATGCGTCGCTGCGGCACCGGCAGGGCATAGACCGGGCTGTCCTGCAGCAGGCTCAGGTCCAGGCCCAACGCGCCGAACATGAAGTATGCGGAGTTCGGCTGCGGAGGTTGTGGGCTACCAGAAAGACGTTCATGCAGCCCTCGATGGTCGAGCATTTTCACGACTTGGCCGAGCAACCCGTTCGCTTTCGGTTCTTCGCTGGGCTCGATCAGCCGCTCCAGCACGACCGGCCGGGCCCCTGCCAGGCTCAGTTCGCAGGCCAGCATCAGCCCGTTCGGGCCACCACCGACAATGACGACATCTATGATCACGTGTTCTCCTTGGTTCGTACGGAAAGGGCGGGACGGGTGGTCGACGCCGCCGAAGCGCTCGCGGGCCAGTCGCACGGCGATGCCGAGGAATTCGTCGACACAAGTGCTGACCTCGCCGATCAGCTCCCGCACGCGATCTGGCCGCCTCAGCCGCTCCGCGCGTTCGGCGCAGTCCGCGACGACAGCATCTCCTCCCCGACCACGGCCGGGTCGAAGCGTTTGCGGGAGATCGCTCCGTTCTCGACGAAGCCGGTGCCGTAGCTGATGCCTTTGCCCCTCATCGTGCTGGTTCCCTCCTGGCGGGTGAGGGGGCCAGGCTAGAGGAAAAATCTGCGCGCACGCAAATTTGCGCGCGCGCAGATAGACTATGCTGAGCCCGTGACGACGAGACGGACGGGGTTGCGCGAGCAGAAGAAGCAGGCCACCCGAGAGGCATTGCGCGCGGCGGCCCTGCGGCTGGCTCTTGAGCGTGGACCGGACAACGTGCGCGTCGATGACATCGCCGAGGCCGCCGGCGTTTCACCGAGGACGTACAACAACTACTTCTCCAGCCGAGAACAGGCGATCGTCGCCGCCGTCACCAGCGAACGAGAGGCACGAGTCGCGGCGGCGGTGGCCGACCGGCCCGACGGCGTCGGCCTCGCCGACGCCGTCGTCGAGGCCATCGTGGATCAGTACACCGCCTCGGACGCGCCCGGCCAGGACGCGCTGCTGCTGATCACCACCCGCCCCGCGCTGCGCGACGCATTCATCGACACCACCACCGCGATCGAACATCCCCTCACCGAAGCCATCGCCGAGCGTCTCGGCGATGGCGACCCGCACATCGCACGGGTGCTCGCGGCGAGCGTGGCCGCCGCAGTCCGCGTGGCGCTCGAACAGTGGCTGCAGACGGCTTTCTCGTCCTCCACGGCCAGCGGGCTCGTCGTGCCGTCCGGCTCGCTGCCGGACCTCCTGCACGCCACGCTCGCACCCCTCAGACCGGCACTCGACGCCGCAGAGAACGAGCACTCCGCCACCGGCAACGGTGAACTCCGCCCCACGTGAAGAGTTCTCACCTTACTTCGTAAAGGGATGCGCTCAATAGACTGACCACGTGACAACGCCGTACCGGACGATCGGAAACGTCGTCGAGCATGAGACCGAGATCCGCCGTTCGCGTTTCATCTGTGCCCTGGCTCCGGCGGCCACGGAGGAGGCGGCACGGGAGTTCGTCGCCGGGCGCAGGAGGCTGTACGCCGACGCCAGCCACAACTGCACGGCGTACGTCATCGCAGGAAGCGGAGGCGGGGACGGTGGCGTGCGCCGGGCGGACGACGACGGCGAGCCGGGCGGAACGGCGGGCACGCCGATGCTGGAGATGCTCACCCGGCGTGGATTCGCGGACGTGGTGGCCGTCGTCACCCGCTACTTCGGCGGGGTGTTGCTGGGCGCCGGCGGCCTCGCCCGCGCGTACGGCGGCGCCGTGGGGGAGACCCTCGACCGGGCGGAGGTCGTCGAGATGGTTCCCGCGGCGGTGGTGACCGTGTCGGTCGGCCACGCCCAGGCCGGCAGGCTGGAAAGTGATCTGCGCGCCTCGCCGTACGCGGTTCGCGGTGTCGACTACAGCGTCGGCCACGGCGCGCGGGTGGCCTTCGAGGTCGCCGTCGCCGAGGACCGGCTGCCCGCCTTCGAGGAGTGGGTCGCGGCGGTCACCGCCGGGCGGGCCGAGACCGAGCTCGGCGAGATCGTCCACCTGGCCCGCTGAAACCCGGCCGTCCCGCTGAAACCCCGGCCCGCTGAAGGCCCGTGTGTCACCCCTCCAGGGCGTACTGCATGACGCGGAGCTTGGCCTGCGCCTCGGCGAGTTCCGTGGCCGGGTCCGAGCCGGCCATGATGCCGCAGCCGGCGAACAGCCGGGCGTGCCTGCCGGAGATGTACGCGCAGCGCAGGGCGATGCCCCACTCGCCGTCGCCGTGCGCGTCGATCCAGCCGACCGGGCCGGAGTAGCCGCCGCGGTCCATGCCCTCCAGTTCGCGGATGAGGCCGAGCGCGGTGCCGGTGGGCGTCCCGCCGACGGCGGCCGTGGGGTGCATGGCGGCCACCACGTCGAGCACCGACGCCCCGTCGGACAGCCGCCCCGTGACCCGGCTCGCCAGGTGCTGCACGTTGGGCAGCACGAGCAGTTCCGGCTCCTCGGGCACGTGCAGCGTCGAACACAGGGGAGCCAGCGCCTCCCGGACCGAGGCGACCGCGCAGGCGTGCTCGTGCCGGTCCTTCTTCGACGCGTACAGGGCGGCGGCGCGGGCGGCGTCGTCGGCCGGCCCCGACCCGCGCGGCGTGGTGCCGGCGAGGACCAGGGACTCCACCGCCTGGCCGGTGTGCCGGACCAGCAGTTCGGGCGTCGCGCCGACCAGGCCGTCCACGGAGAACGTGTAGCACTCGGGGTAGCTCCGGGCCAGCCGCCCGAGCAGCACGCGGATGTCGATGTCCCGGTCGGCGACGGCCGTGAGGTCGCGGGCGAGCACCACCTTGTCGAGGCCGCCGTCCCTGATGCGGCGTACCGCTCGCGCGACCCGGTGCTCCCACTGGGGCGCCGTCAGCGTGCCGTCGCCGTACCGGATGCGGCCGGGTTCCACCGGGGGGCGGGCCAGTTCGAACGCGTTGTCGCCGATCGTGGTGAGCCAGGCGCGGCCGTCCCGCCGGGCGAGCACCACGCGGGGGACGACCAGGACGGTCCCCGGGGCGTCGGCGTCGAAGGTGAAGGAGCCGAAGGCCACCGGCCCCGAGCCCGGCATGCCGACCTCGTCCCGGATGAGCGCCCCGGCGAAGAGCGAGGAGAGCCAGCCGCGGGCCCAGTCGAAACGGCCCGGACCCGGCGGCACCATGGCGCGTGCCGCCTCCCCCCAGCCCACGAGTCCCTCGCCGTTCCTGATCCACGCGTACGGCGCGGCGCCGGGCAGGCGCGCCAGGAGATCGTCGGGGTCGCTCACCGCGACCGTGCGAACCACCAGGGGCTGGATAAGGGCGACACTCACCCGAATCACTCTACGCACGATCTGAACATGTTCGACAAGAGGCCCCCGCATGCCGCTGGAGCCCACTCTGTCAAGCCGCGATAGGAAATCGGTCACGGAAGGCCTGCCTTCCCTGAAGGCGATAGAACGCACCTCCAGGAAATCCCTACCGTTGATCTTCCGGAGGTGTTCATGCTCAAGAAGATCGCGCCTGTCCTGGCCGCGTCCGTCCTGTTCGTGCCTGCGGCCGCCCACGCCGGCACGTCACCCACCGTGATGGCCGCGCTCGGCGACTCGATCAGCGCGGGGTTCAACGCCTGCGGCTGGTACGTCGCCTGCAGGTCACGCTCCTGGTCCTCGGGTGACAACGCCGGTGTGCACAGCCACTATCTGCGCCTGCTCGCCTCGGACCATGCGATCAAGGGGCACAACCTCAACTTCGCGGTCCCCGGCTCGACCAGCGCCGCCCTGCCGGGGCAGGCCCGGCATGCCGTGCGCGAGAAGGCCGACTACGTCACCGTCCTCATCGGCGCGCAGGACGCCTGCGTCGGCTCCGAGAAGGAGATGACGCCGGTTCCGGTGTTCCGGCAGCACATCGACGAGGCCTTCGCCGTGCTCCGGCCGACCGGCGCGCGGGTCTTCGTGGCGAGCATCCCCGACATCGAGCGCCTGTGGCGCATCGGCAAGGGCAACGGGTGGGCCAGGGCCTTCTGGGCGGTCGGCCACATCTGCCAGGCGATGCTGGCCAATCCCCGGTCGACGGCGAAGAAGGACCAGGCCAGGCGCGACCGGGTGCGCGAGCGGGTGATGGACTACAACGAGCAGCTCAGGGAGGCGTGCGCCCTGTACGGCCCGGCCTGCCGTTACGACGGGGGAGCGGTCTTCTCCTACCCGTTCACGCTCAAGGAGGTCAGCGGCTGGGACTACTTCCATCCCAACGCCGACGGGCAGCGTGCCCTCGCGAAGGTCACCTATGACGCCGGCTTCTTCCGGAACACCGACGCCTGACCGCATCACTGCGGCGGTGCGTCGCGGGAGCGGTGCGCGCGCACCTTGTGCCGGTTGCCGCAGCGTTCCATCGAGCACCAGCGACGGCTGCCGGGGCGGGAGGTGTCGACGAAGAGGAGGGGGCAGCCGTCCGCGGCGCACTCGCGCACCCGGCCGGCAAAGGGCCCGGTGAACAGGTCGATCGCGTCCCGCGCGACGGCCGCCACCACCTGGCGGCCGGTGGCGGGGGAAGCCCAGGATCTCCGCCCGTCCGCGGTCATGACGGGCACCGGCGGGGCCGCCGCGGCCGCCTCGTTCACCGCGTCGACGTCGGCCTGCCGTGGCGTACGGCCGTGCGCCCGGTCGGCGGCGAGCCCCCACAGGGCGGCGCGCAGGAGTCTCGCCCGGTCCAGGTCGTCCGTGGTCGTGTCCACCCGTTCCAGGCCGAGCCGGGACACGGCGGTCCAGCGGGCGAGGTCGGCAGGCTCGTGCAGCGACTCGTAGCAGGCGTAGACCCCGACGCCTCCGCTCATGAGGAACTCCAGGCAGAGCGCGCCCGGATCGAACCGGAAGGTCGCCCCGTCGCGGGCGCGTAGCGTCAGGCTCATGTAACCATTATCACTGGTTACCGCTCCGGGCTACAGCCAGCCGTTGTGGCGGGCCAGGCGGGCCGCCTCGATCCGGTTCCTGGTCCCGGTCTTGCCGATCGACGACGACAGGTAGTTGCGCACGGTGCTCTCCGACAGGTGGAGCCGCGCGGCGATGTCGGCGATGGTCGAGCCGTCCGCCGCCGCCGCGAGCACATCGCGCTCTCGGTCGGTCAGCGGGCTCGGGCCGGTGCTGAGCGCGGCGGCCGCGAGGGCGGGGTCGATGACCAGATCGCCCCGCAGCACCCGGCGGACGGCGTCGGCGAGCTCCTCGACCGGCCCGTCCTTGACCAGGAACCCCCGTGCCCCGGCTTCCATCGCCCGGCGCAGATATCCCGGCCGCCCGAAGGTGGTGAGGATGAGCACGGCGCAGCCGGGCAGGCGTTCACGCAGGTCGGCGGCGGTCTCCAGGCCACTGCGGCCCGGCATCTCGATGTCGAGCAGGGCCACGTCGGGCCGGGCGCGCAGGGCGGTGTCCACCACCTCGTCGCCGCGGCCCACCTGCGCGACGACCTCGATGTCGGCCTCCAGGCCGAGGAGCAGGGCCAGCGCGCCGCGCATCATGCCCTGGTCCTCGGCCAGCAGCACCCTGATCACGCCTGCTCCTCCTTGTCGTACGGCACCGCTTCGGCGTACGGCACGGACACCCCGAGCAGGAAGCCCCCGCCCGGCGGCGTGGCGATCTCCAGGCTGCCACCCACGGCCCGCACCCGTTCGCGCAGCCCGGTCAGCCCGTTGCCGTGCCCGGGGGCCTTTCCCCGGGCCGGGCCGTCGTCGCGGATCTCCAGCAGCAGGCGGCCGTCCCCCTCGACCGGATCGATCTCACGCAGGGTGATGTCACAGGCCGCCGCGCCGCTGTGCCTGACGACGTTGGTGACGCCCTCGCGTACGGCCCAGCCGAGCAGCGCGTCGATCTCGGGGGCCGCCCGCACCGGGCAGGTGCGGACCACGGCGCCGATGCCGGCGTCGGCGAGGACGGTCCGGGCGGCGTCGAGCTCGGCCGCCAGGCCCCTGCCGCGGTAACCGGTGACCGCCGCCCGCACCTCCGCCAGCGCCTGCCGCCCGATCCGCTCGATGTCGGCGGCCTGCGCGCCGGCCGCCTCCGCGTCCACCCGCGTCAGCCGGCGCACGGCCTCGGCCTTGACGACCATCACCGAGAGCGTGTGGCCGAGCAGGTCGTGCAGGTCGCGGGAGAACCGCAGCCGTTCCTCGGTCACGGCGGTGCGCGCCAGCTCCTCCCGGGTGGCCTTGAGCTCGTGGATGGCCGCCCACAGCGCGACGATCATCGCCGGGATGAGGCCGGCGGTGAACGTGCCCCAGACCAGCGGGGCCGCGTCGGTGAGGCCGGCTCCGCCTCGTACGGCCAGCAGCAGGGCGGCGGCGCACTCCGCGAGCAGCAGCAACGGCAGGATCCGGCTCCTCACGGAAATCCCGGTGGCGGTGGCCAGCATGATGACCAGGTACAGCCAGTTGTCGCCGAACCCGGTGGCCGCCGTGAGGACGACGGCCGCCAGCAGTCCCAGCGACGGCAGGGCCCGGCGCCGGTCGGCGAAGGCGTGGTGGGTGGTGAGGAGGTACAGCCCGGCCGCGGCCGCCGCCGCCGGCCACGCCAGCCAGAGTGGGTGGGACCGGCCGTGCGCGATGTCCCACACCGGTCCCGCCGTCAGGAGCACCCAGATGAACATCCCCTTCGCGTCGGGGCCGCGCTCGCCCCCGCGCAGCGGGTCGAGCCAGGTGTCGCGTCCGGTCGTCATGGGAAACGTCGGTATCGGTGTCAGGCCCGGCGCCCGGCGCGGCGGTAGCCGTACACCGCGTAGACCGCGAAGGCGAGCAACCACGCCACAAGAGTCGCGGCCTGACGGAGGGTGGGGGCGTCACCGAACGCGATCCGCCAGGACAGGCCCGCGTAGCTGTTCGACGGCGTCCACTCGGCGATCGCGCGCAGCCAGGAGGGAAACGTCTCGGCCGGTATCCACAGGCCGCCGACGATGGACAGGGTCAGCATGGTCGCGACGTTGGCCACCGCCGCCGTCTGGCCGGACAGGCGGTAGCCGTTGCCGAGGCCGAGCAGGGAGAACGGCACGGTCCCGGCCCAGAGGAGGACGACGATCGCCAGCCACCGCTGTGGCGGGAGCGCGACGTGGTTGACCAGCACGCCGGCCAGCAGCACGGCGGCGATGCTCGGCACGACGCCGACGACCCCGGTCAGCACCTTCCCCGTGACGACCTGCGCGGGGGTCAGCGGAGTGAGGCGTAACTGACGCAGCCATCCGGTCGCGCGGTCCTCGGCGATGCCGCTGCCGTTGTTGAACGCGCCGCCTAGCGCGCCGTACGCCGCCATGCCGACCATTGTGTAGATCGCCGCGTCGTGCCGGTCACCGGGGGCCAGGCCGAGGTTGGTGAAGATGAGGTACATGACGACCGGCATCACGACAGCGAAGATCACATAACCGCCGTCGCGGAAGGTCCTGGTCAGTTCGAGCCGGACATATCCCCACATCACGCGTTCTCCTTGCTTGCCGGGGCTGTGCTCGTCAGGGCGACGAAGGCGTCCTCCAGGTCGGCCGGGACGACCTCCAGGTCGCGTACGGCTCCCGCCTGGGCGAGCGCCATGACGGTGGCGTCGGAGTCGCCGCTGCGGAGGTGGGCCCGGCCGGCCCGGATCTCCATGTGGCGCACACCGGGCAGGGTGGCGAGCCACGCGGCGTCACCGTCGACGGTCACGCGGACGGTGGTCAGCGCCGCCGCGCGCTTGATCTCCGCACTGGTGCCGTCGGCGATCACCCGGCCCCGGCCGAGCACCACGATCCGGTCGGCCTGCTCGTCGGCCTCCTCCAGGTAGTGCGTGGAGAACAGGATGGTCTTGCCCCGGTCGGCGAGCCCGCGCAGGCCGGCCCAGAACTCCCGCCGGGCCTCGACGTCGAGGGCGGCGGTGGGCTCGTCGAGGACGACGAGGTCCGGATCGCCGCACACCGCCATGGCGAACCGCACACGCTGGCCCTGGCCGCCGGACAGCCGGTCGACCCGGCGGCCGAGCAGGTCGCCGATGCGCGCGAGGGCGACCACCTCGTCGAGGGGGAGGGGAGCGGGGTAGGTGCCGGACACGAAGGACAGCAGTTCGCGGACCGTGACCCGCTGGACCAGGCCTCCCTCCTGCGTTATCGCGCCCACGCGGCCCCGTCGTACGGCCCGCTCGGGGTCCAGGCCGAACAGCGCGGCGCGTCCGGCGTCGGGCGGGATCAGGCCGAGCAGGAGCGCGATGGCCGTCGACTTGCCGGCGCCGTTGGGGCCGAGAAGGGCCAGCGTCTGGCCGCGGGGCACGGTGAGCGTGAGCCCGTCCACGGCCCTTACCGGGCCGAAGCTCTTCGTCGCAGTGGTCAGGGACACTGCGGGATCGGGGATGTCGGTGTCCACGAGGAGAACGCTAGAAGCGCGGGGCCCGGCGCGACCAGAGCGATCGATCCGGCCTCGGGCAGGACAAAAGTCCTGAAGAAATCTACTTTGTAAAGGCGAGCTCCAGGTGCATTAGACAGATGAGACGAAGCCCCAGTCAGCGGCTGCCGGAGCACCGGCAGCCGCCGACATCGCTGACTAGATCTCGCAGTTGATCTCAGTCTCGGCGGTGCAGGTGTCGATGCCGGCGGCGCCGTTGGCGGTATCGATGCCGCCGTTGCCATTCAGGATGTCGTCTCCGGAGCCGCCGTTGAGAGCATCGCGGCCAGGGCCACCGGTCAGGCGGTCGACGCCACTGCCACCCAGTATCGACGATTGCAAGGAGGTCTGATTGTTCACCGAGTCATCGCCACCGATGGTGCTGGCCTCGATGAACAGGATCCCGCTACCGGTCCCGGTACAGTCGACCACGAGAGGGCCTTTCTTGACGCATCCCGCGCCGGCCGTCACCGACGTGTCGACGCCCACGCTGACCTTGCCGGCGAGGCTGGTGATGTTGATGACGTCCTTGCCGGGAGTTCCCACGATGAACACTGTGCTTCCGCTGACGTGGACGGTGATCACGTCCGCGGACGCATGGGCGGGGGAGGTGAAAGCGGCGGTGACCAGGCCGGCCACCAGGGCCGCGCCGCCGACCCGGGTGGTCAGCCAGGAGCGCGGGTGAAGCGAAACGGTCGTCATTACCGTGTCCCTTTCTCTTTCCGTTTCTCTGTTTCTCTGTCTTATGCAGGCCGGGCGGGATTTCCGCTGCCGCCGCCGTTCAGGTGCGAAACAGGGGCTGCTTTGTATAGGTGACGGGAACGGAGGAGACGGGTTCGTCGGGTGCGGTGTCCGATCGGCGCCGGGCGACCGCGCGCACATACCCGAGGTGGCTTCCGCGATCGGCGTCGAGGACGTTGATTTCCGCCTCGTTGTCCGGTGCGATCGCCTGTTGCCATGCCAGCCAGTACTTCCAGCCGTCCGTCATGGTGTCTGCGAGGTCCACAGAGGCGATGCCGCTGCGTTCCCAGTGCCGGTGCCACCAGTGGGCCGAGTGCAGACAGGCCATGCTCGGCTCCCACCAGCCCCGCAGATGCTCGGGGACCGGCCCGTCGATCTCCTGGGTCAGTCCCGCGCCGGCGATGCCGATCTGGCCGCCCGGCCGGACGAACCGGGCCAGATAGTTGAGGTACAGGTCGTCGGTGCCGTAGTAGACGAAGGAGTCGATGCTGACGACGGCATCGAAGAAGCCCGCCGCGAACGGCAGGGATCGGGCGTCGGCGTGGATCGGGAACACCGCGTGGCCGGCGCCGGCGTCGCGGATGCGGTGCAGCCGCTCGTCCGCACCGAACCACAGGTCCGTTGCCCAGACCTGGACGTCGAACTCGCGGTGCAGGAAGATCGATGACGCGCCACGGCCGCAGCCCAGGTCCAGCACCCGCATCCCGGGCTGTAACGTCATTGCCTGGGTGAGCCATTCGGTCAGCCAGAGCGAGTTCGCTCCGCCGCTGACGCTGGAGCGGATCCAGTCGGGGTGGTAGCGCGAGGTTCGCGGGAACAGCGGAGTCGCCAGGGGATCGTCGGGGACGGGTGTCGTTCCCTCTGTTGTGGCCATGCCCCCAAGGGTCGCCGGGTCCGGCCGACTACGCGTCCGTGCCGGCTACTGATGTTCGCGGGGCGCGTACGTACGCAACTGGGTCCGGTCCGCCGCGCCGGTCTTGGCCAGAAGCCGGCTGACGTGGGTTTCCACCGTGCGTACGGACAGGTGCAGCCGTGCCGCGATCTGCGCGTTGCCCAGCCCTTCGGCCACCAGGGCGAGCACCTCGGCCTCCCGGCCGGTGACCCCGGCCGCGCGTAGTCGAGGCGGCACGCTCGCGCCCCTGTTGCGGCGGGACGGCGCACCGGCCTTCCGCAGGAGGTCTCGGCACTGCCGGGCCAGCGCCTCGTCGCCGTTGAGCTCGTGGCAGGCCAGGTCGGCACGCAGTCCAGGGATGGGATCGCCCCAGCCCTCGGTCACCGCGGCAGCCCACACCGGCAGCCGCAGCAGTCGATGCCACCACGGATGCGCCTCGAGCGCCGCGTCCCCGCGGGCCAGCGCCTGCGCCGCCTCCTTCGCCCTGCCATCGCGGCCCGCGGCGACGGCATCGGCGTAGAGCAGCGCACCCCGGTTGACCCGCCGGCGGCACACCCGGGTGTGCTGGAACACCGCGCGGGCCTCCTGCGGCTCGTGGCCGGTCACTTCGCGCAGCAGCAACCACAGCCCCCACCAGTGGGTTGGGGCGGCCGAGGCGTGACCGGCCAGGATCGCGGCGCCGTCATCGGCCTGCGTGGCCGCGCTCGGCAGGTCCCCGGTCACCACCGAGCAGATAGCGCGTACCAGGTCAAGACCGGCCCGCACCTCCCACGGCGCGTTCGGCCGGGCTCCGGCCCGTCGCAGCCATCGCTCCATGCCGTCGCGGTCTCCGGCACCTGCGCGGGCGGCCGCGACGAAGAGCTCGGCGACCGCCTGGACGCTCGTCAGGCGCAGCCGTGCCGACAGCTCGGCACAGCCGCGGGCCACCGGCTCACCCACGCGGGGACCATGCGCCACCAGCGCCAGGTCGGCCACCAGCAAGTCGATCGACGCCAGCTGCCCCAGCAGCCCGGCGGACTCGGCGATCTCGCGGGCCTCGACCAGCGCGGGCGGGTCGGGCTGCCCACGCTGGACGGCGGCCAGGTGGAACAGGGCCGCCACGCGCAGCGGGGTCAGGCCACGCATCGCGGCCACCTGCACCGCCCGCCCGAACGCCGCGCGCGCCGCAGCGGCATCACGTTGGGCCAGGCAGCGCCCCTGCACCAGCAGCGCACCCGCCAGAGACTCGCCATCGCCGGAGCGTTCGGCCTCGCGGACCGCGTCGGCGGCGAGGGCGCCGGCGCGTTGCGGATCCCCCTCGCCGTAGGCGGCGTCGGCCCGCACGATGGCAAAACGCGGATCGTGCGGCCGGTCGGCCCGCTCGGCGTACTCGATCGCCGCCGCCCGGCGTCCGCCCACCACAGAGCTACGGGCCAGCTGCAGACACAACTCGACGTACTCGTCCCCGGTCGCGGTGTCGATGACCTGTTCCCCAGTACGCAATGCCGCTTCCACCTCGCCGGCGAGTGTCAGCAGCCGGACCTGCTCGATGGCCCACGCGACGCGGATCGCACCGGCGGCCTCCACCCGGGCCAGCAGCGCCCGCGCGCTGCGTAACGCCCCTCGTGCGAGATCGTGGCGGGCCAGCCGGAGCAGGATCCGGCCGGCCCGATCATGCTCTCCCACCGCGGCCAGCAGTTCGGCGGCCCGTACGTCAGCCTCACCAACGCCACCACCATCGAGCAGTTCCGCGGCACGCCGTGCCATCGCGGCCCGCTCCGGCGGCAGCAATCCCGCCAGCACCGCCTCCCGGGTGAGCGAGTGCCGCCAGGTCAGCTCATCGGCCTCGGTGCGCAGCAGATGCACCCGGGTGGCGGCGCGCACACCCGCCAGCAGCACCGACTCGTCCGCCTGTGCCACCGAGGCCACCACGTCCCAGCCCAGGTCGACCCCCACCACCGCCGCCACATGCAGCAACCGGCGGTGTTCCTCAGCCATGGCCGCCATCCGCTCACCGACGAGCGCCCGCAACGTCGGAGGCACTGCGACGTCGTTCAACGCCTCCTGTGGGGCGGTTGGATCCACGCCCGTCTCACGCAGTCCCGCCGTCAGCTCCTCCACCAGCAGCGGCAGCCCGTCGCAGCGCTCCACCACAAACGAGGCGGTCGCGGGCGCGAGCGGCATCCCGGCCCGATCGCGGGCCAACTCGGTTACCTGGGCCGCGTTCAGCCGGGCGGGCCTCAGCATCCGCACAGCCGGCCGTCGGCCGATCCGCTCGATCTGATCGGCGGTGGGCGGCTCCTCACGCGCCGTCCCACAGATCATGATTTGCTGGTCGACTACCTGATCGACCAGGTATTCCAGGACCGCCAGCGTGTCCGGGTCGGCCCAATGCAGGTCGTCCAGCACGAGCAGGCATCCGCGTCCGGCGCCGACCACGCGCAGCAGCCGCAGCACGCCCTCCCCCACCATCACGGCGGGATCCACCATCGTGTCGGCCCTGTCGGCATAGCCGTTCGACCCGAAATCGGGAATGATCCGCCCCAGCGCCGCCCGATACGGCCGCAGCTCGGCGTCCCCCGCGAGCACGGCATCCCGCAACCGCCCGACCAACGCGGTGGCCAGCGCCCGGTATGTGCCGCCCCCCGGCACCGCCCGGCCCGCCAGCACCTCCATGCCCGCCGCCGATGCCCGTGCCGACGCCTCCGCCAGCAACCGCGACTTGCCGATGCCCGCCTCGCCGACGATCATCACGGCCGCACCATGCCCAGCGGCCGAAGCCTCAATGAGCTCCTGGATCGCCGCCAGTTCCTCGCCCCGGCCCACGATTGTGGCTTCTGCGGCCGAGGACGGCCGGTGTCCGGAGGTGTCAGGGTCGGGGGTATCGGTGTCCACGCGGAAAACGGTAGAAGCGCGGGGCCGTCTCGGGTAGAGCGATCGATCCGGCCACGGCGGGCATACCACTGCTGGTCCTCGGGATCGTCCGTGACCGTTACGGGGCCGGCCTGGTTCGGCCCCGTGCCTTCGGATCGGCTAAGGGCCGGGTCGCGACAGGACTGACGACGCCGGGAGGTCCGGCTCCTCGGCCGCTCCCTGGGACGGTTCGGCGGGCCCGCCCGCGTCGAGGGCGCGCCTGCGTTCGACGAGACCGGAGAGCAGGTTCTCCCACCGGGCGCCGATGACGTCGAGGTCGTAGCGGGCGGCGGTCGCCAGCGCGTTGGCGCCCATCTCGCGGCGCAGGTCCTCGTCCTCGATGAGGGTGCAGATGGCGTCGGCCAGCGCGTGGATCTTCTGCGGCTTCACCAGCAGCCCGTCACGGCCGTGGCTGATCATCTCCTTCGGCCCGGTGGGGCAGTCGTAGCTGACGACCGGCAGACCCTTGCTCATCGCCTCCAGGATGACCATCGGCATGCCCTCGTGGCGGGAGCTCAGCACGAACATCGAGGCGTCCGCGAGGACCGCGCCGACGTCGTCGGCCGGGCCTTCGAGGAACACCTGCTCCGTCAGCCCGCGCCTGTCGATGGACGCCTGGAGCTTCTCCAGCCGGGGACCGCCGCCGTGGATCCGCAGCGTCCAGTCCGGGTGCCGCCCGGCGACGTGCGCCCACGCGCGGATGAGCAGGTCGTAGCCCTTGCCCCAGGTCAGGCGGCCCACGCTGACGACGGTCTTGGCGGTGAGGGGCGAGACGCCGCCGTTCAGGCGGGGTGTCGCGTTGGGCACCTGGGCCAGCACGGCCGGGCGCTCCCTGCGGGCCTTGTCGAAGGACCGCTCGTAGGTGCGCAGATCGGCCTGCGTGAGGGTGACGACCGCGTCGTGCCTGCCGTACCGGCGGACGATCTGCTTGCGCACCAGGGGCTGGTGCGAGGACAGGTTCCCGTGCTCCTGGGCGACGGTGATGATCTCCGGGGGTGCGAAGCGCGCGGCGATCAGGTTCAGGCCCGGCCGCGTGCCGATCACGATGCCGCGCCGGCGGGACCGGATGTAGCGGACCAGCTTGAGGTCGGTGCGCAGAGTGAACCAGTGGTAGGCCGCCTCGTCCTTCGGCACGAGCCTGCTGGGGAAGCGGGACAGCAGGCCCTTACGGCGCGGCAGGCGGTCGTCGAGGTAGCGAACGCGCACCCCGGGCGGGACGGGGAAGGAGGGCTCCGCACGTTCCCGTACGACGCTGACGATCTCGACGTCGTGCGTGCGGGCGAGGTGTCCGGCCAGGTTGAAGACGGTGCGGACGGTGCCGCCCACACCGTTGGCGTGCAGCAGCAGGATGCGGATCTCCTTGCCGTCGGGTGGCGGCGCCGACCTCGCGCGGCGCCGGTCGCGGGCCTCCAGGGCCCTGACCACCATCCTGGCCCCGATTCTGCGTAGAGAAACCACAATCACGCCCCGTCCGTGTCGGTGAAGATCCCCTTTCCCTTTGACGTCACCGGCAGTTCACATGTTGCTGTGATGTGGGTCACGTCCCGCTTTACTGGCCATAAAGCCGATATATCGTCGTCCGCTTCCTGGGCGCGTCCTCCAGGAGGGTGGGCACCTCGTGCACGCCCACCGGCTCGAACACGCCCTCCGGCAGGTAGGAGCAGGCCCGGTCGGGCACCCCGGTGAGGACCTCGCCCGCGGCCCTGGCCAGGAACGGGGCGACCCGCAGGGCCAGGGGCCTTTCGTAGAAGACGTCTCCGGCGAGCACGACCTCCTGGGGCGGCGCGCCGTCGAGCAGGTCGCCGCCGAGGACCCGTACGGCGACGCCGTTGGCGGCGGCGTTGAGCCGCACGGCCGCCAGCGCGTACGGGTCGACGTCGTTGGCCACGACCAGGGCGGCTCCGGCCAGCGCGGCGGCCACGGCGACCAGCCCGGACCCGGTGGCGAGGTCGAGCACCGTCCGGCCGCGCACGGTCTCGGGGTGATCGAGCACGTGGCGGGCGAGCGCCTGCCCACCGGCCCAGGGGTACGCCCAGAAGGGCAGCCCTCCGGCCCGTTCCCAGATCTCGTACAGCTCGCCGTGCGTCTCGTCGTGTTCCTCGCCGGCATGGGCCAGACACAGACGGATCTCCGGCACGTACGGCACGGCCGCGGGCCTGGTGTGCGTGCGGACGAACGCCTCGGCGTGCAGGTCGTGCCCCATGTCGGGCGATCGTAGCGTCACCCGGACGAAACGCCGTCGGGCCGCGGGCGCGCCCGAACCCCTAAAGGCAACTCATCGTAAATCGCGGTCCTGGAAACGGCTAACGATCTTCATCGTTGGGGACAACGTCGGCACATACCTTGCGTTCTGGGAGTGTTGCGCGATGGCCTGGTCGCAGGACGAAGAGCGGATGCTGGCGATGATCGAGCGGCACCTCACGGACGAGGACCCGAAGCTGGCAGCCAGGCTCGAGTCGTTCAACCACCGTGCCGGTCATCGCGCCGGCCACCGGGCCGGCCAGCGCGCGGGGCGGGGCGCCGCACGGCGCCGGCCGGGCCGCTCCACCTTGATCATCGCGGTGAGCTGGCTGCTCATCGCCACGCTGATCGCGACCCTGCTGGTCATGGCCCTGCGGCACGACGCCGCCGCGTTCCCCGTGTAGCGAGCACCGTGTAGTCGTTTCCGTGTAGTCACAGGGCCTTGAGGAAGTGCGCGGCGACCGGGGCGGCCACGTCGCCACCCATGCCGCCGGCCTCCACGACGACGGCGAAGGCCAGGTCGCCGCGGTACCCCATGAACCAGGCGTGCGAGTCGAGCTTGGGCCCGGTGCCGAACTCGGCGGTCCCCGTCTTGCCCGCCGTGCCCGAGGGCAGCCCCGCCTTGCGGGCGGTGCCCTTGGTGACCACCGCCCGCATCATCGAGCGCAGGCTCTTCACCACCCCCCCGGGCAGCTCCCGGGGAGCCTCGGCCTGCTTGCGGGAGGGCACCAGCGTGGGCGGTCGCCAGGAGCCGTCCGCGACCGCCGCGGCCACGGTCGCCATCACCAGCGGGCTCGCGGTGATCCTGCCCTGGCCGAACGACTCGGCGGCCAGTTCGGCGTCGCTGGTGGCCTTCGGCATGCTGCCGGGCGTCGCCGGGACGCCGATGCGCAGCGGGTGGTTGAACCCCAGCTCCGTCGCCAGGTCGTACAGCTTCTGGGCGCCCAGCTTCTCGGCGGCGAGCGGGGCGAAGGTGGTGTTGCACGAGTGGGCGTAGGAGTCCAGGAACGACAGCGATCCGAAGGCCTCGTGGTCGGAGTTCCGGATCTTCATGCCGCCGACGACCGCCTCCTCCGGACAGGTCACCCGGCTCGACGGGGTCAGGCCCTCGGCCAGCAGCCCGGCAGCCGTGATCGTCTTGAAGGTGGAGCCGGGGGCGTACTTGCCGTCCAGCGCGCGGTTGAACCCGCCCCTGTTGTTGACGACCGCGAGGATCTCGCCGGTGGAGGGCCGTACGGCGACCAGCGACGCGGGCTTGGGCAGGTCGCGCACCGCGTCGGCGGCGGCCCGCTGCACCTTGAGATCGAGGCTGGTCGCCAGGTCACGGCCGGGGGAGCCCTTGACCGAGTGCAGGGTCTTGCGGCCCGCGCCCACCGCCTGGATCTCGGTGGTGGGGGTCCCGGCGAGCTGCTTCTGGAAGGTCTCCTGGAGGCCGGCGCGCCCCACGGGGTCGTTCTTCTTGTACGCGCTGCCCAGCTTGCCGAGGTCGTCGTCGCCGGCCTTGTCCAGGTAGCCGACGAGCTGCTGCACCGAGCCGCCCACGTCGCCGCCGTCGATGCGGTCGCCGTTGGCGTCGGTGATCGGGGCCCGCTGCGGCCACGACGTCTTCAGCGCCAGGTGGGTGGTCCCGTCGAGGGCGGGGTGGACCGCGGCCGGCGACCAGTCCACCTTCCAGTAGTGGTCCTTGACGACGAGCCTCAACGAGCCCTGGTAGGTCCAGTCGCCGACGTCCTTGAGGCTCGCGGTGGCGGTGAACGACGCGGTGGCCCGGTCGTCCTTCGCCTGGCCCGCCCGCACATCCCGTACGGAGACCTTCTCGGCTCCCAGGTTCTTGGTCAGCTCGGCGTACGCGGCGTCGAAGCCGGGTGCGGGGGAGGCGAGCTCGGCCTTCATGGCGGTGAGGTCGCCCCGGGACCAGGCCGAGGTGAAGCGGGCCGCGGTCTCCTGTGGGGTGCCGCGCGTGTGCAGCACGTAGTAAGCCCCTCCCGCGGCGCCCCCCGCCAGCACGACGGCCGCGGCGGCCGAGATCGCGACAGTCCGTCCTCGCGGCACAGGTACCCCCAGTCACGCCCGTGTCCCGGTCGGGACCAGAGCCTAGCGGGGCCGAATCGGGATTCACACTCCCGATTCGCCGGCGCCCTTGACGCTCGCGCCGTACCGGGGCACGTACTCCTGGCCCGACAGGCGCTGGATCGCGGCCATGACCTCGTCGGTCACCCGCCGCCGGTCCCGGGCGCTGCCGGGGTCGCCGGTGAAGGTCATCGGCTCGCCGAACCGCACGCCGATGCGGCGCAGGCGCGGCACCGACGCGCCGGGCGGCAGGACCTTCTCGGTGCCCAGCATGGCCACGGGCACGACCGGCGCGCCGGTGGTGAGCGAGAGCCAGGCCACGCCGATCTTGCCGCGGTAGAGGCGGCCGTCGGGGGAGCGGGTGCCCTCGGGGTAGATGCCGAACAGTTCGCCCGCCTTCAGCACCTCCACGGCGGCGTCGAGCATGTCCTGGGCGGCGGTGACGTTCTCACGGTCGATCTCCACGGCTCCCATCGCCCGCATCCATTCGGCCGCGAGGCGGTTGCCCGTGAAGTACTCCTTCTTGGCCACGAAGCGCACCATGCGGGGCACCAGCGCCGGCATGAAGAACGAGTCGAGCACGGACAGGTGGTTGGAGGCGAGGATCGCGGGCCCGTGTGCGGGGACGTGCTCGCGTCCCTCCATCCGCGGCCGCCACAGCAGGTGCATGACGGGAACGCTGACGGCCTTCAGGGCGGAATAGAGCACGGCCTCTCCTTCTCAGCACCACCGGACTCGGCTCGACGGACATACCCTAGGCCGCCCCGGGTGCCCTTCAGGTGTACGCCCCCTGCAACACACCCTCCCGTGTTTTGTACGGCATCGCCAACACTTCTCTGTACCTACTAGTATGTACAGCATGAGCACACCGGACCGCCTGATCGAGAGCACGCGCGAGCTGTTGTGGGAGCGCGGCTACGTCGGGACCAGCCCGCGGGCCATCCAGCAGCGCGCGGGGGCGGGCCAGGGCAGCATGTATCACCACTTCTCCGGCAAGCCGGACCTCGCGCTCGCCGCGATCGGCCGTACCGCGGGGGAGATGCGGGCCGGGGTGGAGGAGATCCTGTCCGGGCCGGGCACGGCCGCCGAGCGGGTCTCCGCCTACCTGCGGCGGGAGCGGGAGGTGCTGCGGGGCTGCCCGATCGGCAGGCTGACCCAGGACCCCGAGGTGATGGCCGACCCGATGCTGCGGGGGCCGGTCGAGGAGACCTTCGCCTGGCTGCGGGACCGGCTCGCGGCGGTGCTGGCCGAAGGACGGGAGCGCGGCGAGACCGGCGCCGGACTCGACCCCGCCGCCACCGCGTCCGCCGTCGTGGCCGTGCTGCAGGGCGGATACGTCCTGGCCCGCGCGGCGGCCTCGCCCGAGCCGTTCCACCAGGCCGTCGACGGGCTGCTCGCCCTGCTGTCCCGGTCCTGACCCTCCAGTTCCCGATCTTCCTGAGGAGCCCCGGCGTGTACGCCATGCAGTACGACATCACCCTGCCCGCCGACTACGACATGACGACCATCCGGGAGCGGGTCGCGACGCGAGGGCACGCCCTCGACGACCGGGCCGGGCTCGGCCTCAAGGCCTACCTGATCCGCGAGCGGGGCGCGGCGGGGTCGCCGGTCAACCAGTACGCCCCGTTCTACCTGTGGCACGACGCCGGGCGGATGGGGGAGTTCCTGGTCGGCGGTGGCGGCTTCCAGGGGATAGTCGCCGACTTCGGGCGCCCGGCGGTGCGGCAGTGGACCGGCCTCGCCGTCGAACCCGGCCCGGCGCGGGGAACGGCTCCGCGGGCGGCCTCCCGCCTGCTCACCCCGCTGCCCGAGGCCGCCGATCTGACGGCGTGCGTCGCGGAGGCTCTGGCCGGCCTGCGTGCGCTGGGCGGCTCTGCGGGCCTGCACACCGCCGCCCTGGCCCTCGATCCCGGTAGCTGGCGGCTGATGACGTTCGCGCTGTGGGAGCGGGAGGCGGCGGGCGCCCACGGCGACGCCGAGCGCTACGAGGTGCTGCACGTGTCCACGCCCGGCCTGGTGCTCCTGCCGGAGGGCCGGGCCTGGTGAGAGGCGTACGGACAAGGCGTGCGGACAACACGACGCCCCGCGAGACAGGGTCTCGCGGGGCGTCCGCGTCGAGGGCCGATGTGGCGGTCGCCTCCTCGGCGGAATGCACAACACGGCTCCAGCCGAACGGTATTCCGTGAAGGCGGTGTTTGCGGCCCGGGGGACACAAACCACATCGGCCACAACCGACTCTAGCCGACGCCGGCCCCTGCTTTCTCCCGCCCCCTATCCTCGGGAGGTGACAAGTTCGATCAAACACCCCATCAGAACCGACAGGCTGGTGCTGCGGCGCTGGCGTGAGGAGGACAAGGAGCCCTTCGCGGCGCTGAACGCCGACCCGGTCGTCATGGAGCACTTCCCGGCCACGCTCACCCGCGAGGAGAGCGACATGTTCATCGAGCGCATCGAAGCGGCGTTCGACGAACGCGGGTTCGGTCTGTGGGCGGTCGAGGCGGACGGCGTGTTCATCGGCTTCACCGGGCTGCAGGTGCCGAGGTTCGCCGCGCACTTCACCCCGTGCGTGGAGATCGGCTGGCGGCTCGCCAGATCCGCCTGGGGACACGGGTACGCCACCGAGGCCGCGCGGGCGTCACTGGAGCACGGGTTCGGCACGCTCGGCCTGACCGAGGTCGTCTCGTTCACGGCGGTGCCGAACCTCCGCTCGCAGGCCGTGATGCGGCGTCTCGGGATGACCCGCGAGCCTGGTGAAGACTTCGATCACCCGGTGCTCCCCGAGGGACATCCGCTGCGCCGGCACGTGCTCTACCGCGCACGAAGACCAGCGTGCTGAGCAGGGCGAATACCGCGACACCGACGCGCCGGCGAACGCCGCTTGTCGCAACCGCCGCCCGCGCGGGGCTCAGAACCTGTAGCGGAGAACGCGTGCCCCTTGCCGCGACAAGGCCGTGCTGCGGGCGGTGAGACGGGTCAGCGCGCGTAGGGGTTGCGGGAACCGGGCTGTTTCCGGTGCGCGGGTGAGGATCTGCTCCTCGATCAGTTCGAGGCCGGCGTCCCAGGACTCTGGCTCGTGTGGGTCGTCGAAGCCCTGGGCGGCTTTGATGCCGAGTGCCTTGATGGTCGGGTGGTACTTCATGGCCCAGGCCGCGAAGCGGGTGTAGCCGTTGAGCGCGAGCTCGCCCGAAGGGAAATGGCCGGTCAGCGCGCGGGTCATCGTCTGGAAGGAGTCGCCGGGCATGAAGGGGAGCAAGCCTTCGGCGACGATCACCGCAGGCCGGTCGCCGGGGATGGCTGTAAGCCAGTCGGAGCTGGTGAGGTCGGCTCCGACCAGGTGGGAACGTCCGGGCAGACATTCGGCCCGCAGGTGCACCACTTCCGGGAAGTCGATGTCGTACCAGTCGACGCCGGGTGGGGGATCACAGCGGAACATCCGGGTGTCCAGGCCGCAGCCCAGGTCGAGCACCACGCATCTGGGATGAGCGGCGATGTAGGCGCGGACGACGCCGTCGAGCTTCTTGGCGCGCAGTGCCGTGGTGAGGACGAGGCTGGGCTTGACCTTCAGCTTGCCGAAGTCGTAATCGATGGTGCCGGCCAGGTCGGCGGAGAGCGTATCGCCGAGGATCGGGCTGGGCTGCCCGGCGTCCAGGGCTCTGGCGTGGAGAGTGAGCAGCAGCGTTTCCTGGATCAGCCCGAGTTTGGGTTGCCAGTGGTGCATGGGGATTCCTTAACGGCGTAGCGGATGGCGGGCCGCGAGGTTCTGCAGCCACGTCAGGGAGTCGTGGGCGGCCTTGATGCGCTCGGTGCGGTGTCCCTCGCCGCCCACGAGGTCGAGCCCTTCGTCGGCGATCTCGCCGAACGCGCTCAGGCTTTCGAGCTTGCGCTGGATGACCTTCTGCCAGGCGTCGTCTTCGATGCGGTAGTAGGAGGTGCGATCCCCGGGCTTCCTCACCTTCTTGACCAGGCCGATGGCCGTGAGGAAGCGCATGTTCGAGGTGAGCGAGGCCCGGCTGGCCTGGATGACCTCCGCGATCTGGCCGGCGGACTGCTCGGCCGGGTCGCAGATCATGAGCCAGCCGAGGATGCGTCCGGTGATGGGCGGCAGCCCCCACTCCTCGACGCAGAAGGCCGCCACCCGTTCCACCCAGCGGAGCAGCCGGTCCTGCTGTTTCTCAGTGCTCATCGTCGCATGCTCCGTTGTCGATCGTGTGCCGGTCCACGTCGGCTAGTTATTTCAATAGTGACTGAAATAACTAGCAACGTCAATCTGGGGGAAGGCGTACGCGGACTGATTTGCCGGTTCGGCAATAAGATTTGCGCCACTGCCGTGTCCGTCCGCACGATGAGGGGCATGACGCACGGATTCGACAAGGACTATTGGGAGCGGCACTGGCAGCGAGGGCGGGACGGAGGCCCGGGTTCCATGGGCGGCAACCCGCCGAATCCGTACCTTGCCCGTGAGATCGGCGGCCTGGGACCGGGCACGGCGCTGGACGCGGGATGCGGCGGCGGCGCCGAGGCGATCTGGCTCGCCTCCCACGGCTGGGAGGTCACCGCGGCCGACATCTCGTCCGAGGCCCTCGCCCGCGCCGCCGAGCGCGCGGCGGCGAACGGGGTGGCGAGCGGTGTGCGCGAACGCGTGCGGTGGGTCGAGGCGGACCTGGGCGTCTGGAGCCCGGACACGCGGTTCGACCTGGTCATGACCCACTACGCCCATCCGGCGATGCCGCAGCTCGAGTTCTACGACCGCATCGCCGGATGGGTGGCTCCCGGCGGCACGCTGCTCATCGTGGGGCACCTGCACACCACCGGCTCCGGCGGTCACGGGCATCACAGTCACGGGCATCACGGGCACGGGCATCATCCGCCGGCCGAGGCGTCGGTCACCTCGGCGGCCGTCGCCGCGCGCCTGGACGGCACGGAGTGGGAGATCGTCACCGCCGAGGAGCACGTGCGTACGCTCTCGGGCGACGGCGGCCGGGAAGTCCCCCTGTACGACGTCGTCGTGCGCGCCACCCGCCGTGGGTGACCGCGCTCAGCTCGGGGCGCCGGGGACGCGGAGCCGGTCGACGGCCTCGCGGCGGCGGCGCTCGGGCCGCCGGTCGTACCGGGCGGTGGTGGCGGGGGAGGCGTGGCCGACCAGGGCCTGGGCGGTGGCGAGGTCGACTCCGGCGTCGAGGAGTTCGCCGATGAACGTGCGCCGGAAGTCGTGCGGGGTGCGGGGAGAGGCCCCGGCGGCGGCCAGGCGCCGCGAGACGATGTCGGCGATGGCCTGGCCGGTCATGTGGGCCATGCGCAGCCGCCCGGCCTTGTTGATCGGGCAGAACAGCGGTCCGGCCGCCCGGCCGCGTACGGCGAGCCACAGGTTCAGGCGTTCGACGGCCTGCGGGGTCAGGTAGACGAGCCGCTCCTTGTCGCCCTTGCCGCGCACTCGCATGGAACGGGCGTGCGGGTCGAAATCGGCCAGCCTGAGCCCGGCGATCTCGGCGCGGCGGCAGCCACTGGAATACAGCGCCGCCAGCATGGCGCCGTCCCGGCGACCGGCGGGGGAGTGGTCCTCGTCGCACACCTCCAGCGCGGCCGCGAGCGCCTCGGCCTCGACGTGCCGTCCCGCCGGAACGCGCGTGTGCTTGTAGGCGGGCAGGTCGGCGGCGCGCTGGTAGTCCTCGCCGCTCATCAGGCCGAGCCGCCAGGCCTCCTTGAGCACGCGCCGCAGCGCCACCAGGTGCTTGTTGACGTGCGAGGGGGACCACCCCTGCTCGCGCATCAGCGTGCGGAGGCGGACCGTGTGCTCGTAGCGCAGCAGCTCCCAGGGCTGCCCGGCCCCGGTGGCCTCGGGGTCTCCGGTGACGAGGCGGGCGATGCGGTCGAGGCAGCCCTTCATCGTGCGCCGGGACTCCGGGCTCTGCAGCGCGCCGAGATACACCTCGTACGGATCGGGTGTGGAGGGTGCGGGGACACTCCGCTCGGGAACCGCGGGGATGCTCATCGAGCCCGATCCTACTATGAATCTACAATGTAAAGGCGCTCGAGTTTTGGCACATCCAGCGAGCACCAGCATCAGAAACCCCACCGACAGGAGAATCGCTTCGGAAAAACTCGTGCCGCGTGTCGAGAATGTGGCGTCGGCTCCGTCCCAGGGGCATGAGTGGCCGAACGGGCCGCCGACGACGAAGGGGAAGCACGATGAAATACCTGATCCTGAAGCACTACCGCGGCGGCCCGGCTCCCGTCGTCGACTACGGGTCGATAGACCAGTGGACGCCGGAGGAGGTCGACGCGCACGTGCAGTTCATGCGCGACTTCGCCGCCCGCCTGGAGGAGACGGGCGAGTTCGTCGACGGCCAGGCGCTGTCGCCCCAGGGCGCGTTCGTGCGGTACGACGGCGAGGGGCGCCCGCCGGTGACCGACGGTCCGTTCGCCGAGACGAAGGACCTCATCGCCGGATGGATGATCATCGACGTGGAGTCGTGGGACCGCGCGGTCCAGCTGGCGGGGGAGCTGTCCGCCGCTCCCGGGCCCCGCGGCGAGCCGATCCACGAGTGGCTCGAGGTCCGGCCGTTCCTCGCCGAGCCGCCCACGGTCACCGAGTGAACGAGTCGCTGCTGCGGGAGCTCGTGCCCGCGGTGATCGGTGTCCTCGTCCGGCGCGGAGCCGACTTCGCCTCGGCCGAGGACGCCGTGCAGGATGCCCTGATCCGGGCGCTGGCGACCTGGCCGGACGACCCACCGCGCGATCCGAAGGCGTGGCTCGTCACGGTCGCCTGGCACAGGTTCCTCGACGCCGTGCGTGCCGAGGCGTCGCGGCGGGGGCGGGAGGTGGCCGTACAGGCCGAGCCTCCCGCCGCTCCGGCGCCCGCCACGGACGACACGCTGCGGCTCTACTTCCTGTGCGCGCACTCCACCCTGCCGCCGGCCTCGGCCGTCGCGCTGACGCTGCGCGCGGTCGGCGGCCTGACCACCCGGCAGATCGCGGCGGCGTACCTCGTCCCCGAGGCGACCATGGCGCAGCGGATCAGCCGGGCCAAGCGGAAGATCGCGGGGCTGCCGCTCGACCAGCCCGGCGATCTCGGCACTGTGCTGCGGGTGCTCTACCTCGTCTTCAACGAGGGGTACGGAGGGAGCGTCGACCTGGCGGCCGAGGCGATCCGGCTCACCCGGCAGCTCGCCGGCCTGACCGACGAGCCCGAGGTCGCGGGGCTGCTCGCGCTCATGCTGCTGCACCACGCGCGCCGTACGTCTCGGACCGGCCCGGGAGGCCGCCTGGTGCCGCTCGCCGAGCAGGACCGATCGCGCTGGGACACCGGCCTGATCGCCGAGGGGGTGACGATCCTGCAGACCGCGCTGGCCCGTGACCGGCTGGGCGAATACCAGGCGCAGGCCGCGATCGCCGCGCTGCACGCGGACGCCCGCAGCGCCTCCGAGACCGACTGGGTGCAGATCGTGGAGTGGTACGACGAACTGCTGCTCCTCACCGGCAGCCCGGTGGTGCGGCTCAACCGGGCGGTGGCGGTGGGGGAGGCGGACGGACCACAGGCCGGCCTGGCGGCGCTGGCCGGGGTGGACCCCGGCCTGCCCAGGTACGCCGCGGTGACGGCGTACCTGCACGAACGCGCCGGCGACCTCGCCCGGGCGGCGGAGCTGTACGCCGAGGCGTCCCGTGCCGCCGCCAGCGTGCCGGAGCGCGACCACCTCACCCGGGAGGCCGCGCGGGTACGGCAACTGCTGAGGGCGTGAGCGCGGCCGATGCCACTGGTGACGGCTGGTCGGAAGGCTTGTCAAGACGCCGATGGAGTTGCTGATCCGCCCTGCTATGGCCTCCTTTGCTGTTCTTGTCACGCTCCAATGCCGACGTTTGGATCAAGGGGGTGATCTTCCGCCGTCCCTGCGCGAAGGAGTCGTGAGCATGACCCTGCTGACCTACACCCTCCTCACCGACCCGGCGCCCCTGGAGGCGTCGGTGCCGGGGGCGCCTGCCGCGTCCACGGGGACCGTCCACCTTCTCGTCACCAACACCGGGGAGCAGGCGGTCTTCTGGCGGACGATCACGGTTCAGGTGCCCGTCGGCCACGGCGCCGTCCACCTCACGCCGGACCTGGGCAAGGTCGGCAGCGAGGGAGAGTACTTCCCCCGGTCGGGCCCCTCGCAGCGACTCGCCGTCCAGGCACAGGGCACCGACGCCGTCCGCGTCACCGACCAGGCCGGTGGCCGGCCCAAGTTCGAACCCGGCGGCCACATGGTGCTGACGTTGAAGGACGTCCCCGTCGCGCCGGCCGTCGGCCTGGCCGTGCTCAGGGTGACCGAGAACGCGGGCAGGACCCGGACCGGGCAGGCGGCGGACAGGCACGCGGTGGTGGCGCTGGTGAAGACCGCCCCGGCGCCACGCGACCTCCGCCCGGAGAGCGAGATCGTCGACGCCGGAGCACCGGTCACGCTGAGCTGGGAGGGGTCCGCCGACTTCGCCTACGAGATCCGGTTCCCCGGCGGACACGAGCCGGTTCCCCCGGGCCCGCCCACCGGGCCTCAGGGCAGGTACGCCGTGCGACTGAACGCCACCCCGAAGCGGGAGACCACCTACACCCTCGTCGCCGTCTCCAACAGCACCAGGCGGCAGCACACCCTCACCACCGCCGTCCAGGTGCGCAATCCCGTCATGGACGACCTCAGAGTCACCAACGTCTGGGCCACCAACGTCTGGGCCACGTCGGTGGGCGGACCGAACAGCGGCGACGGAGCCATCACCTTCCCCCAGGGTGGGGTCAACGTCATGCGCGCGAGCGGCACCGGCGATTGGGGCACGGTGGCGGCGGACAAGGCCGACCTCAACGGCGTGAACACCAGGTGGGTGCAGGGCAGGAGCTCCAGTGACGGGTGGATCAGCTTCCCGCAGGGCGGCGTGAACGTCTACCGGGACGGAACGCAGACCTGGGGCACGGTGGCGGCCGACACGGCCGATCTCAACGGCGTCAACGCCAAGTGGCTGCAGGGCAGAGGCGAGCGCGACGGGTGGATCGACTTCTCCTACTACGGGATCAACGTCTTCCGGCGCGACGACGCGGGCGCCGGCAGGAGGTTGAAGCAGTGGGGTGGCGTGGGCGTCAAATGGATCGCCCACCACGACGAGTAGGGGAGCAGGCCGGACGCGGTCAGGGGAGCTGGCGGCGTACCCAGTCGGGGTCGGGGTTGACGTGGGGGCGGCCGGCGACCACGACGGTCGGCACCGTCTCGTCGCCGCCGGTGGCGGCGCGGACCGCCGCCGCGCCCTCGGGGTCCCGCCAGATGTTCACCCAGTGCAGCCGCCGCGCGTCGCGGGCGAGGCGCAGCCGGAGCCGGAGGCAGTAGCGGCAGCCCGAACGCCAGTAGACGATCGGGCGGCCGTCGGCCTCGCTGCGGCGCAGTGCCTCGGCCGCGCCGATCGACCTCGGGAACACCAGGGGAGACAGCAGGGCGGCGGCGAGCAGGAACACCAGGAAGTACGTCGCGGCGGCGCCGGGGGACCCCTGGGCCGTCTGCCGGAACGCCGCGGCGACTCCGCATGCCAGGAAGACGACCGGCAGTATCCATCCGCGCACCATGGCCGTCACGCTATCGGGCCGTTCTCCGGCGCCGCAAAAGTTGGTAGGTCACGCGGCCGGTCCGCGCGTGGCCGCGTGACTGGACCCTTCCGTACCGGGAACCTGGCGGGGACCCGAAGACGGGTGCCGAGGACGGAGGGGTGAACGAGGCGATGGCGACCACCGCAGGCGGGACCCGCGCCGATCCGGAACCGGCCGATCTCCGGCTGCCGGGCATCGTGCTGGGTGTGGGACTGGGCGGGTTCGTCGACGGAATCCTGCTGCACCAGATCCTGCAGTGGCATCACATGCTGAGCGGCACCGACAGCGATCACATCGGAGTGCGGTACTACGATCCCCGCACCGTCTCCGGGCTGGAGATGAACACGGTGTGGGACGGTCTGTTCCACATTGTGTGCTGGCTGGCGGTCCTGATCGGGCTGGCGCTCCTGTACTCCCGGGTCACCCGGAACCGCCGCCGGGTGTGGGGTTCGCGGGTGCTGTGGGGCTGGATCCTGGCCGGGTGGGGTCTGTTCAACCTCGTCGAGGGCGTCGTGGACCATCACCTCCTGGCCATCCATCACGTGCGCGGCGGCCCGCATCAGTTGTGGTGGGACATCGGCTTCCTCGTCCTGGGGGCGCTGCTTGTCGCCGGGGGTTACCTGCTGACCCGGAGCGGGCGGTCCTTCGAGCCCGAAAGCCGGACGTGACGGACCCTGTGACGGAACACGGCGCTCACTTCGCGGGCGCGCTGCCGGTCCTGGCCGTGCTCGGGTGCGCGATCGGTTACCTGCGCCTGGCGCGGCTGGCCCGCCGCCGCAATCCGGCGCGCGGCTGGAGCCGGTGGCGTACGGCGGGGTTCGTCGCCGGGCTCGTCCTGCTGGGCGTGGCGCTGGCGCCGCCCGTCGCGTCCCTGGCCCACGCGGACTTCCGCGGTCACATGCTCCAGCACCTGCTCGTCGGCATGTACGCGCCGCTCGCGCTGGTGCTCGGTGCGCCGGTCACCCTGATGCTGCGCACCCTGCCCGCCGACGGCGGGCGGCGGCTGACCGCCGTGCTGCACAGCCGTCCCCTCCGGGTGGTGACCCACCCGGCGGTCGCCCTGCTGCTGTCCACCGGCGGCCTCGTGGTGCTCTACTTCACCCCGCTCTACAACGCGGCGTCGGCGTCGGCGGCGGGGCACTGGCTGCTGCACGCGCATTTCCTGCTGTCGGGCTGCCTGTTCGCGTACGTGATCGGCGGACCCGATCCCGCCCCGGACCGGCCCGGGGTCCGTACCCGCCTGGTGTACCTCGGCTGCGCCGTCGCCGTGCACGCCGTCGTCGCCCAGTTGATGTACGGCGGCTTCCGGGTGGACGTGCACGCCCCGATCCCCGAGGTCCGGGGTGGCGCGGAGATCATGTACTACGGCGGCGACATCGCGGAGCTGCTCCTCGCGGCGGCTCTGGTCGCCACCTGGCGTCCCGCGCCCCGCACGGGTGCGGGGCGCGGGACGGTCGTCAGGCGGTACGAGCGGCGATCTTGGTGAGGAGCGGCTGCACCAGGCGGGCCGCCAGGGGGCCGAAGGCCGCGAGGATGAGGACGTACGCGGCGGCCAGGGCGCCCAGGTCGGGGTGGGCTCCCGCGGCCACGGCCAGTCCGGCGATGACGATGTTGAACTCGCCGCGGGGGATGAGCGCGATGCCGGCGCGTACCCGTCCGGCGCGGGCGATGCCCGCGCGGCGGGCCGCGTAGATTCCGGTCATCAGCTTGGTGATCATCGTGACCAGGGCGAGGCCGGCCGCCAGCCCGGCCGCGGGCAGGATCTTGGTCGGGTCGGTCTGCAGGCCGAAGAAGACGAAGAACACCGCGGCGAACAGGTCGCGCAGGGGAGCGAGCAGCGCGTGGGCGTCCTCGGCGAGCTCGCCGGACAGGGCGATGCCGACCAGGAAGGCGCCGACCGCGGCCGAGACCTGCAGCTGCTGGGCCAGCCCGGCCACCAGCAGTGCGAGCCCGACCACCTTGAGCACGAGCACCTCGGAGTTGGGGCTGGCGACGAACGCCTCGATGTAGCGGCCGAAGCGGAGCGCGACCAGCAGCACCACGCTGACGGCGGCCAGTGCGATGGCCACGGTGACCGCCCCGGCGACGAGGGTCAGGCCGGCCAGCATGGCGGTCAGGACCGGCAGGTAGACCGCCATCGTGAGGTCTTCGAACACCAGCAGCGACAGCACGACCGGGGTCTCGCGGTTGCCGATCCAGCCCAGGTCGGAGAGGACCTTGGCGGTGATTCCGGAGGAGGTGGCGTAGGTGACGCCCGCCATGGCGACCGCGGCGACGGGTCCCCAGCCGAGCAGCAGCGCCAGGATGGCGCCGGGGGCGGCGTTGAGCAGGAGGTCGACGAGACCGGCGCGGGCGTTGCCCTTGAGGCTGGTCACCAGTTCGTCGGCGTTGTATTCCAGGCCGAGGGTGAGCAGAAGGAGGATGACGCCTAATTCGGCGCCGGTGGCGATGAAGTCCTCACTGGTGCCCAGAGGGAGGATGCCGCCCGTGCCGAAGGCCAGGCCCGCGAGGAGATAGAGAGGGATGGGGGAGATGCCGACGCGCAGCGCCAGTGCTCCGAGAATGCCGAGTCCGAGGACGACGGCGCCGAATTCCAGGAAAAGTATTGCGGTGTTGTGCACGCGCTGCCCTCAGCCGCTGGCGAAGATGTCGGCGACTGCGGTGGTGCTCTCCTCGCCGCCCACCACGACCACGATGTCGTCCCCGGTCAGGACGAAGTCGGGTGCGGGGCTGGCGAAGACGCGTCCGGCGCGGACCACGGCGACGATGGAGGCGCCGGTGCGGGTGCGCACCTGCGCGTCGCCCATGGGACGGCCGTCGTAGCGGGAGCCGGGGGTGATCAGCACCTGGAGGCTGACCAGGCCCTCGACCTCCCGGTGCATCGCGTTGAGGCGCTGGACGATGCGGGGGGCGCCGAGGAGTTCGACGAGGGCGTCGGCTTCCTCGTCGTTGAGTTTGACCGTCTCACAGGCTCTGTCGGGATCGTCGGGGTCGTAGATGACGAGGTCCCGCCGTCCCGTGCGGTGCGAGACGACTCCGATGCGCCGGCCCGAGCGGGTGGTGAACTCGTGCCGCAATCCGATCCCCGGCAACACCGTCTGCTCGACTTCCACGGCGCCGCTCCTCCGTTCGTAACATGTCATTACTTGTCCGGAGAACCTACCAATAAGACGCGGTCGTCCCGCCGCCGGTGCCGCTCGGCGGCGGGACGACTACGCTCGCGCGTCAGGCGGCCGGGTCGTCGGCGAGCCAGATCGGCCGCCAGTTCGACTGCTCGTGGTAGCGGCGCAGCTCGGCGAGTCCGGACAGCCATCCGGTCCAGGCGCCGTACGGCGGGTTGGCGGTGTCGAAGCCGCTCTGGACGAACGTCAGGCGGGTGGCGCCGCCGGTGTCCTCCAGCTCCCAGGTGACGACGCCCATCGGTCCCCAGTCGACCGAGATCGTGCTGTCGGGAACCAGGTCGATGATCTTGGCGGGCTGGGGGTTGGCGTCGAGACCGCCCATCGCGAAGCGCCCGCCGACGTACGGCTCGATGCCGATGGGGTAGCCGAACCACTCGGTGGCCTTGTCGGAGTCGATCAGCGATTCGTACACCGTGGACACGGGCGCGGCGATGTCCAGGTGACCGTGGAAGTCGGTGGTGGTGTAGTCGGGCTGGGGGCCGATCTCCCGCCCCTGGACGTGGTCGGCGAGGTTCGACAGCGCGAGCGACCAGAACACCTGCAGCACCCCGCGGATGCTCGCCCCGGTGATGGCGTCCTGGAAGTCGAAGTGGGTCTGCGACAGGGTCAGGATGGTCGATCCGGCGTCCTCCTCCGCCAGGGTGATCTCCGTGGTGGTCTCCTCGCCGTCGAGCAGCCAGGCGAAGCGAAGGGTGTGGTCGTCGGCGTGCAGCAGGCGCTGGTGCGGCGCGTCGCCCTCGGGAGTGCGGCGGCCCCAGAACTCGTACCGTTCGGGCAGGTCCACCTCGGCGTGCTCGGCCAGCCACACCCGCATCGCCGCGGGGTCGGTAAGCGCGTGGCGCACCTCCTTGATCGGGGCTTCCAGGCGGACACGGATGATCATCGGCTCACTCACTGTCGTCTCCCTTGGGGTAGCAGGCCACGGCGAGTTTGAAGGCGTCGCCCTCGGCGCCGCCGTAGCGGGTGAACAGGTCCTGAAGTGCGGACCGCAGGTCGTTGAGGAACTCCTGACGGCGTTCGGGGGGCACGCGTATCTCCCCGGAGACGCCGATGGACGGCAGTTCCGGCGCCGTCCGGTCGAGGGCGGCGACATCGGCCTGCACCTGTTCCATCAGGTCGAGGAGGTAGCCCAGGCTGAGCTCGTCCTGCCGCCGCCGCAGCCCGCCGATCCTGCCGACGAGGCCGGGTGACAGCCAGTAGGACCTGGCGCTCGCCCGGTAGATGCCCTCGGTGATGCCGCGCACCCGCCGCTCGGAGACCTGCTGCACCAGGCCGGCCTCCACCAGGCGTTTGACGTGGTAGTACACGCGCTGCGGGGTCTGGCCGAGCACCGCCGCCACCTCGGTGCAGGTGCGCGGCTCGGCCAGTTGCCGCAGCACCTCGATGCGCTGCGGCTTGAGCAGGGCCTCGGCCTGCTCGATCTGCTCCAGGTACAGGACGTCTCTCATCGCAAAAACAAGCTTGTACGTAAAAATTGTCTTTGTCAATGGGGTACGCCTACGGCCTGCCGGGCGTCCCGGCAGGCCGGCGTACGGGTAAGCGGACGGGTAAGGACGGGCGGGTCAGGAGGCGGGCGGGACGCCGATGACGGAGGTGCCGATGACGAGGTGGCGGGCGGGATCGCAGCCGAGGAGCTCTTCGACGACCTGGTCCCGAAGGGCCGCGGTGAAGGTGATGTGCAGACCGGCCGCGGTGGCCAGCAGGTAGACGGTCTGGCTGAGGTGGCCGACGTCCATCATCAGCGCCCGGTAGACCCGGGGGAAGGTGTACTTCCACTGGTTGCGGGCGATGACGCTGGTGTAGAAGATGAGCGCTCCGGCGCCCGCGACCCAGTCCTGGCCGCCGACGGCGGCCACGAGCCGCTCGTCGTCGAGACGGCGGCCGAGGAACTCGAGGGTGTGGTCGGCGGCGGCGTAGTGGTAGGCGCCCGGATCGAGGCCCTGGACGTTGCGCGCGTAGAGGTAGACCTCGGTCGGGTGGCGGGCGCCGCCGGAGGGGCTGGTCTTGAACACCCGCTGCCAGGAGTCGGTCACCACACCGTTCGGGTCGAGGTCGACACCCGCCTGGGTCAGCGGGCCGTCGGCCCGCGGCAGAGGCCCCGCGGCGGTCTTGAGCAGGGCCGCCACGGTCTCCAGCGGCAGCGCGGAGGGGCCGAAGTAGCGGCGGCTGCGACGCCGGTGCAGCACGTCCAACAGGTCGCGATGGCGCCAGACGCCGGGGCCGGCGTCCGGCAGCGCGACGCGGGTGGTGCCGGGCAGGGACCAGAACGCCGGAGGCGGCGGGTCGGTCAGAACCTTGGCTTCGAGATCCTCGTTGTCCTGTTCGGCGGTGCGCATGGCGGTGCCGGCGTGGGAGCGGGTGGAGAAGTGGTAGGCGCGCGCCAGCCGCCCCCACGGCTGCCAGGCCTCTTCTATGGCCTGTTCGCGCTGGTGGCGGGGTCCGTTCTCCGCGATCAGGATGTCGTGCTCGGCCAGGACGGTGGCGACCTGGTGCCAGTGGGCGGCCTCGCCGGGATCGCCGCCCAGCTCTCTCACCGAGCCCAGGTCGCGGAATCCGGTGAACCACCGCAGCACGCGCTCGACGCCGTCGGCGAGGGCGAACTGGCGGTGGTCGAGATAGTCGTCCCAGACCAGTTGGTCGGCGTCCCACAGCAGGGCGCCGCAGCCGGACACGCGTACGTTCACGATTCGGTCTCTCACTTCTTGTTCTCGGGCGGCGCCAGGGACGCGCAGGCGGCCGCCCGGCCGCGGCGTGCCGCCGCCAGATGAGGGTGGTCCGGCGCCGCCCGCCGCAGCAGCTCCACGGCCCGGCCGTAGCAGGCGTGGGCCTCGCCGGGCTGGTGGCGGGCGCGGTACAGGGCGCCGAGGTTGATCAGGGTGATGGCGGATTCCGGATGGCCCGGCCCCAGGACCGCGTCCTTGACGGCCAGGGCGCGGAGGTAGTGGGCCAGGGCCTCGTCCAGGTCACCGCGGCGATGCCTCAGGGCGGCGAGGTTGTGCAGCACGGCGGCGACATCGTGGTGCTCCGGGCCGTAGGCCGCCTCGAAGACGGCGAGGGCACGCCGGAGCAGCGCCTCGGCCTCGTCCGGGCGTCCGCGGCCCTCCACGAGCGCGGCCCAGGCGGCGAGGTCCGCCGCCACCCTCGGATGACGCTCACCGAGGAGCCGGGCGCGGATTTCCGCCGCCCGGCGAGCCCACGGCTCACCGGTCTCGTGGTCACCACGGGCGTGGGCGAGCCCGCCCAGGTTGTGGCAGACGGTGGCCACGTCCTCGTGCTCACCGCCGCGGGCCGCCTCCAGGATCGTCAGGGCCCGCCCGTAGAGGGCCTCGGCCTGCTGGAATCGGCCGGTGTACTTGCCCAGCACACCCCATTCGTTGCACACCTTGGCCACTTCCACCGACTCCGGGCCGAAGACCCGCTCCGCGGCGGGAAGAGTGAGAGCGAACAGCAGCCCCGCCCTGCGGTAGCCGCCGCACGTACGCCACACACTCGCCAGCTCGCACTGGGCGTGGATCCGCAGCGCGTTCTGGCCCTGGCGCCGGGCCTGGCCGACGGCGGCCCGGAACGCCCGCTCCGCCTCGTCGAAGGCTCTTCCGGCGTAACGCTCCCGTGCGTGCGCCAGCAACTCGGCCGCCCCGGCGGGACGGGACTCATCGCTCACATGGCCTCCCGTACAACGTCACGACCGACGGCGGCGGCCGCCTCCCGGGGCTCACCGGCTCCGGGAGGCGGCCGCGGCTCAGGCCTCGATCAGAACCTCGTTGTGGTTGAGGTTCAGGGCGGCCTCCGGCTGGATGTAGGCGTCCTCGTGAGCCTCGAACACCGCGACCTCGTTGTGGTTGTAGGTCAGGGCGGACTCCGGTGCGCTGTAGCCGTCGTGGTGGACCTCGAACACCGCGACCTCGTTGTGGTTGTGGTTCAGGGCGGCGTGCGGTGCGCTGTAGTCGTCCTCGTGGATCTCGAACACCGAGGTCTCGTTGTGGTTGGGGTTCAACGCGGCCTCCGGCTGGGCGTAGTCGTCCTGGTGGACCTCGAACACTTCGGACATCTTCTGTGACATCTGGGGCACTCCTTCCGGGAACTCCTGTAACCGCCGGCCCGAAGCCGGCCTCGTACAGGCGGGGTGACCACGCACCACCGTTGCTCTGGCTCCGACCCCGGAATCATCGCAGCGGCAAGATCTCGCGCCAGGTCCAGTAAGCGGCGAGATCGCCTGAATACTGGTTCATCACGCGACCCTGCCGGGCGCCGGTCCCGAACGGGGAGCGCCCGCCGTTCCGCCGGAGGGGGTCAGGCCGCGAACGCGGCGCTGATCGCGTGGCTGTCCTCGTGCATGCGGTAACCGATGATCCTGCCGTCGGCGACGGTGAAGTGCAGGGCGAACTCGTTCAGGAACGACCTGCCCGTGGACAGCACGCCGAAGCGGCTGCGTCCGGTCACCACCGCGTGCCCGTCCTCGACGATCGTGGCGTCGATCGTGAACTCCTGGGCGGGCGTGAGCGCGGTGCCGAGCACGGCGAAGAACTCGGCGATCTGCTCCCTGCCGGAGCGAGCCCCGGTCCAGGGCACGTTGGACGCGCCCGGGACGAGGAAGTCCACCCGGTCGGCGAAAAGATCGAGCAGGCCGGTCAGGTCACCGGCGGCGAACCGGGCGAAGAAGGCGTCGACGACCTCGCGGGTGGTCCAGGGTGTGGCGGTCATGCCGTGATTCCCATCTGTCGTGCGTGGTGTGGAGCGAAGCCGGCCGGCGAAATCTCCAACTGATCGGTTGGAGTATGGCACGGGCACGGTCGCGATTCCAACTGTGCGGTTGGAATTCTGTAGGCTGCCCCCATGGCATGGGACACCACCAGGACGAGGCGGCTGCTGCTGGAGGCGGCGGTGGAGGAGTTCGCCGAGCACGGGCCGCAGGGCGCGCGGGTGGACCGCGTCGCCGTACGCGCGGGGGTGAACAAGGAGCGGATCTACCAGTACTTCGGCGGCAAGCGCCAGCTGTTCACCGCCGTCCTGGAGGCCGAGCTCGCCAAGGTGGCCGCCGCCGTGCCGCTGACCGGCGCGCACCTGGCCGACCTCGGCGAGTACGCCGGGCGGGTCTTCGACTACCACTGTGCCCACCCGCACTTCCTGCGCCTGCTCACCTGGGAGGGGCTGGAATGCGGCCGCGCCGAGGTGGCCGCCGAGGACGAGCGTGCCGCGCACTACGCCGGCAAGGTCGCCGCCTTCGCCGCCGCTCAGGAAGAGGGGCTGATCACCGGAGAGACCGACCCGGCGCACCTGGTCTACGCGGTGTATGCGCTGGCGACCTGGTGGTTCACGGCCCCCCAGGTAGTGCGGATGATCACGACCGGCGTCACCGGGGACGGCCCCGAAGCGCGCCGCGCCGGGCTGGTCCGATTGGTCCGGCGCCTGACCACCCCCGACGATCGCACGGGAGGACACCGAAGCCATGCCTGAGCCTCTGGCAGGCCGCGCGGCCCTCACCGGACACGAGGAGACCAAGCACGTGCCCGACACGAACGACCACGCCCGCTCCGGCGCCGGCTCGGCGCCCGGCGGCGACCGGCGCGCCCTGCGGGCCGACTGCGCGAGCTGCTTCGGACTGTGCTGCGTCGCCCTGCCCTTCGCCGCCTCGGCGGACTTCGCGATCAGCAAGGACGCCGGGCGGCCGTGCCCCAATCTCCAGTCCGACTTCCGCTGCGGCATCCACTCCCGGCTGCGCGACAGCGGCTTCCCCGGCTGCACCGTGTTCGACTGCTTCGGCGCGGGGCAGAAGGTCTCCCAGGTCACCTTCGGGCGCAGCTGGCGCGACGAGCCGGACACCGCGGCGCGGATGTTCGAGGTCTTCCCGGTCATGCGGAACCTGCACGAACTGCTGTGGTACCTGCACGAGGCGCTCTCCCTGCCCGCGGCCCGCCCGATCCACTCCGAGGTGCGCCGCGCGATCGAGGAGACCGAGCGCCTCACCATGGGCGCTCCCGGCGAGCTGCTCGACGTGGACGTCGCCGCCCACCGGGAGAAGGTCAACGTGCTGCTGCTGCGGACGAGCGAGCTGGCCCGGGCCGGCGCCGGGGGCCGCGCGCCCGACCACAGGGGAGCCGACCTCATCGGCGCCCGGCTCAGGAAGGCCGACCTGCGCGGCGCCAACCTGCGGGGGGCATACCTGATCGGCGCGGACCTGACCGGAGCCGACCTGCGGGGCGCCGATCTGATCGGCGCGGACCTGCGGGGCGCCGGCCTCGGCGGCGCCGACCTGACCGGGTGCCTCTTCCTCACCCAGGCCCAGCTCAACGCCGCCAGGGGCGACGCCGCGACCGTGCTGCCACCCTCGCTGACCCGCCCGGCGCACTGGCCGGAGCACTGGCAGGCGGAGGCGGCGCCGACGGCGGGCCGGGCGCCCGCCCGGCGGCCCCGCTCCCGCGAACGGCGCAGGTAGGGACCGCCCGCGTCCTGCCGCTCAGCCGGCCGGTACGGGCAGGGTCCCGATGACGGCGCTGGCGTCCAGCTCGTCGTCGCAGGTCAGGCGGGTGACGAGCCCGGCGCGGGCGACTGCTTCGGCGGTCTTGCCCGCCTGGCTCTCGCTCGTCTCCACCAGAAGGCTCCCGCCCGGCGCCAGCCATCCGGACGCCCCGGCGACGACCCGCCGTACGACGTCGAGCCCGTCGGCGCCGCCGTCGAGTGCGACCTTCGGCTCGTGTTCGCGCGCCTCGGGCGGGAGCAGGCCGATGGCCCGGGTGGGCACGTACGGCGGACTGGCGACGACGACGTCCACCCGGCCCCGCAGGCCGGCCGGCAGCGGCGCGTACAGGTCGCCTTCGTACACCCGGCCGCCCACCTCGGCGAGGTTGCGGCGGGCGCAGCGCACGGCGGCGGGATCGACGTCCACGGCATGCACCTCGATCGGCCCCGCGGCGGCGGCCAGCGCCGCGCCCAGCGCCCCCGTGCCGCAGCACAGGTCGACGACGACGGCCCCCGGGCGGGTGAGGGCGGCGGCCTGGCGGACGAGGAACCCGGTGCGCGGCCGGGGCACGAAGACCCCGGGCTCGACGGCCAGCCGCAGGCCGCAGAACTCGGCCCAGCCGAGGACGTGTTCGAGCGGCAGCCCGTCGGCACGCCGCCGCACCATGGCGTCGAGTTCGGCCGGCGTACGCGCGGCGGCGACCAGCAGGCGGGCCTCGTCCTCGGCGAACACGCAACCGGCGGCGCGCAGCCGGGTCACGATCGCGGGCGGAGCAGGGGAGGGGGCAGGGGAGCGGGATGACAGTGACATGGGGAGCCTTCCGGAATGCCGAGGGCGCTCCCGCGGTCGCCTCGCTCTAGGGGACCGTACGCACGGGGAGAAGGGAGCACCCGACCTGTTCAGCGGTAATGGGGCTCACCTCCTCGCGTCGTCGCCGCCGTGGACGGCACATTATCAGAGCACGCCTTCCCATCGCCCGGGGCGCTCGTCGGTGGAGACGCTGCCGGGTTGATCACCTGCTTCCCCGCGTCCTAGGATCGCCGCCATGACGTTCACGTCCTTCTTCCACCTCCGCTAGCCGCCGTCGGCGAAGCGAGGCACGACCCGTCGCCGACGAGGCGGGGCGGCGCGGTGCCGTCCCGGGCCGACGCGGGAGAAGAAGGATCACCATGCGCGTTCGCGCTGTCACTCTCACCGCTCCGCGTCCCAGCGCTCCCGCCGTCCCGTGACGGCGGCGAGCCTGGTGGCGCGGTGCGTCCACGGGCTGGAGCCGACGCTCGCCGCCGAGATTCTGCGGCGCGGCCTCGGCGTCATCACCCACATCGGGCATCGCGAGGTGCGGTTCCGCGCCTCGCGCCTGCCCGCCCTGGGCCTGCGCACGGCGGACGACGTGTTCCTGCTGGCGGCGCAGGGCCCGGACGTCGGCGCGTCCCGGCAGGGCGCAGCCGCGCTCGCGGGGCTCGCCGGCGCGGCCGACCTCGCCGCGCTGGCGCGGCTGCGCCGTGACCACGGCGGCCCCCGCGGGCTCACCGGCGTCGAGGTGTCGGCGTCGTTCCTGGGCAGGCGCACCTTCACCAGGTACGACGTGGAGGACGCGGTGGGCCGCGTCCTGGCCGGCCGGCTGGGGGTCGGCTACCACTCGCGGCGCGGCGCGGGCGCGCCGCCGCCGGGCCACAGCGGCTGGCGGGTCACGCTGGACGGCGAGCGGGCCACGCTCCTGCTGCGGATCGCCGAGCGCCCCCTGCACCGGCGGGAGTACAAGCGGCAGTCGGTCCCGGGGACCCTGCACCCCCCGCTGGCCGCCGCCATGGTGGCGATGGCCGGCGTCGAGCCGGGCGACACGGTGCTCGATCCCTGCTGCGGCGCCGGGACGCTGCTGATCGAGGCGGCGGAGCAGTGTCCGGGCGCCCGCCTGTACGGGTTCGACCTGGCCGGGCGAGCGGTGACGGCGGCCCGGGAGAACGCGGCCGGGCTGCCCGTCGCCGTCGGCCGCGCCGACGCCGGACGGCTGCCGGTGCGGGACGGCGTCGCCCACCGTGTGCTGGCCAACCCGCCCTGGGGCGGTCAGGTCCCTCCCGGCGGCCTGCTCGCCGCGTCCCCCGCACGGTGGTGGGCGGAGGTGCGCCGGGTGCTCGCACCCGGTGGGACCGCCGTGGTCCTGCTTCCCGGCGTCGGCGACCTGCCCCTCGCCCTCCGTCAGGGCCTCACGCCCGTGCACCTCCAGCGCGTGCGGGTCGCCGGGGCGGAGTCGTTCCTCGTCCGGTTGACGGCGCCCAGGCCCGCCCGCGGGGCACGGTGAGGGCGCAGTGAGGGCGCGGTGAGACGGCCTACGCGTCCCCCGCCTCCGCGGCCGGCTGTGCCGTGGGGCGCGGGGCCGGCCCGGCGGGCAGCAGCGACGCCGGTAACAGGCCGAGGACGACGAGCCCCGCCATGACCGGCAGGGTGGACCCCAGGGCGGACCCGGTGGCGGGGGCCTCCACGGCCGTCACCCCGGCGGCCACGGCGATGCCCAGGCTCGGACCGATGTTCATCACGGTCTGCTTCAGCCCGCCGACGACTCCGGCGTACCGGGCCGGGGCGTCGCCGACGACGGTCCCGGTCGCGGTGACCATGACGGCCGCGAACCCGGCGCCGACCAGGGCGAAGGCCGCGCCGGTGGCCGCCCACGAGCCGTCCGGGCCGAGCCGGGCCACGCACGCGACGCCGAGGGCCGCGAGCGCCGTCCCGGCGACAGCCGTACGGCGCGGGCCGTGCCGGCGCACGGCGGCGGCTGCCACGGGCGCGCCGAGGACCATGACCACCGTCACCGGAAGCAGCCGCACACCCGCCGCGAGCGGGCCGAGCCCGAGCCCCTGCTGCAGCACGAAGGTGACGGCGAACAACGCGCCGAACACGCCGCTGGTGACGGCCAGCAGGAGCAGCATCGACGCCGTCACCGGCAGGGACCGGGCCACCGCGGCCGGCACGATCGGGTGCGCGGCCCGGCGTTCGTGCGCCGCGAACACGGCCGACAGGCCCGCGACGGCGAGAAACCCGAGCAGCGTCGGCCCGGCGGTCCACCCGTGCCCGGGCACGCCGGCCAGCGTGTGGACTCCGAGCGCCAGCACGACCGTGAGCAGGGCCGCGCCCGTGAGGTCGAGCCGCGTCCGTACTGAGCCTTGGGGGCGGGGTGTGCGCACGGCGAGGGTGAGCGCGGCGATCAGGACGGCGATCGGGACCTGGAGCACGAACACGGTGCGCCAGCCCAGCTCCGCGACGACGACCCCGCCCACGACCGGCCCGGCGGCGCCGGCCACGCCGATGGCGCCGGTGCGGACGGCGATCGCCGTCCCGAGCCGGTCCGCCGGGTAGGCGAGCCTCAGCAACGCGAGGGTCGACGGCTGGAGCAGCGCGCCGAACACGCCCTGGAGGACCCGCAGGCCGATCACCCAGCCGATCGCGGGCGCGAGCGCGATGCCGGCCGAGGCGGCCGCGAAGCCGAGCACGCCGGCGAACAGCATGCGCCGATGGCCGTAGCGGTCGCCGAGCCGTCCTGCGACGACGAGGAGCGCGGCCACCGCGACCATGTAACCGGTGCTCGTCCACTGGACCTGCGTGAGGCTCGCGGCGAGGTCGCGCTGCAGGCTGGGCTGCGCCACGACCAGGACGGTGCCGTCCAGGGCGACGACCATCGCACCCGCCGCGCTCACCGTCAGCGCCAGGCGGGGTCGCGAAGCTCCGGTCACGGGACCGCGGGCCCGAGGTGGGCGTCCAGCACCTCGGCGACCAGCCGGTCGAGGCGTTCGCCGTCCGGCACCGCGCCGTGGGCGTCGAGGACGAGTCGCAGGCTGCCCCACGTCCACAGCTGCGCGAGCCCGTGCAGGGCGGACCAGAAGGCCGCCGCCGTCACCGCGGGCTCCTCCGGCGGGTTCGCCGCGCTCCGGCACTCGGCGACCAGCGCGACCAGGCGCTCGAACAGCGGCAGCGTGGACTCCCGCAACCTCGGCCCGTCCGACCCGTGCCTGTCGCTGTCGAGCAGTTCGTGGCGGAACATCAGCTCGAACATGCCGCGGCACTCCAGCGCGTACGCGACGTACTCCCGCGCGAACACTCCCAGCAGGTCGCGCGGTGAGGTCAGCCCCGCCATGGCGGCGGAGAACCGCGCTTCGAGGTCGGCGAAGCCCCGGCGGGCGATGGCCGACAGCAGCGAGTGGTGGGTGGGGAAGTACCGGCGCGGCGCGCCGTGCGACACCCCCGCCCGGCGGGCGATCTCCCGCAGGCCCACCGCGGCGGCTCCCTCGGTCATCACGAGGTGGACCCCGACCTCCACGAGCCGCTCCCGCAGGGAGCCCTCAGTCTTCATAGACAGTGTCTACCAGCCCCGAGTAGACACTGTCTATCCGCAAGCGAAGATCGCGACGTATTGGTCACATCGCGTAGACCTCGATCACCCTGCCGTCCGGATCGGTCACGACGTGCCGGCCGGGCCTCAGCGGCGGCTCGCAGGCAGCGCCGTCGGCACCGATACCGAGCCGTACGGCGCCGGTTCGGCGCTCGGAAGTGGCGGGATAGAGCTCGAAGACCTGGCCGTCGGGCAGGACGGCGGCGTAATGCTCCGGGCCGTCCCCGTGCCGCTCCCGTGTGAAGCCGATGCCGAGTGCACTGTAGAAGGTGCGGCACTCCTCCATCCGGTCGGTGTAGAGGACCAGCAGGGTGAAGCGAGCAGTGGTGGCCGGCATGGGGATCCTTGTCTGCGCGGGTTGCTCTGTTGGAGTCGTCAGTCCTTGATCAGGAGGCCCTGGAAGGTGACGTCGCCCTCGTTGCCGTCCGACCGGTAGGCGAGCCCCTCGCCGGTCCGGGTCAAGGTGATCCTGCCCGGCGCGCACCTGTCCAGCCGGAAGACGAGTGCCGTCTCGGAGCTGCGCGTCAGCGTCAGGACCCCCCGGCACGAGCTGTCGGTGTCCTTCCAGCTTCCGGTGCGCCCGCCTGGCTCCAGCACGATCTGGACGTCGGCCTCGCTGGTTCCCACGAGCTCGTCGGGCACGAGATGACCTCCCCAGGTGCCGGCGAACGCGGCCGGAACCGTACCGCCGGGGGTGGTCGACGGCACGGGAGCGGCCTTCGGAGTCGTTTCGGCGTCCCCCTCGGCGTCGTCCGTCGCCTCAACGTCGTCCTGGGCCGCGCCGTCCTCCGCGACGGTTTCCCCTGGCCTGGAGCCGGCGGGCGGTGCCGGTGACTCGGCGGTGTGCGACGAGGTGCCGGCCGGGCCGGTGGACAGCAGGCGCGGCCCCAGCAGGGCGGCGGTGACCGACAGCGCGGCCACGGCGGCCACCGCCCCGGCGACGATCCCGGTACGGGAAGCCGGACCCGAGGGCGGGACGACCGGGAGAGCCGCGGTCGTCCCGCCCTGCCGTACCGGCCTGGTGGCCGCCGCGGCCGCGCCCGCCCGAAGCGGGTCGGGTGTGGCCCCGACGAGCTCCAGCAGCAGGTCGCGGGAGGCCGGCCGGCGGGCGGGGTCCTTGGCGAGGCAGCGTTCGACCACTCCGCGCAGCGGCCGGGGCAGCGCCGAGACGTCGGGCTCGGCGGTGAGGATCCGGTGCATGACGGCGGGGACGCCGGCGGCGCCGAAGGCCGGGCGGCCCGTGGCGGCGAAGACGATCGTGGCTCCCCAGGCGAACACGTCGGAGGCGGGTGTGGCCGGGTTTCCGGCGATCTGCTCGGGAGCCAGGTAGGCCGGGGTGCCGACCGGGCCCGCCGTGATCGTGTCGCTTTCACCGTGCCTGGCGATGCCGAAGTCCACCACCCGGGGTCCGTCCGGCCCCAGCAGCACGTTGGCCGGCTTGAAGTCCCGGTGCACGATCCCGGCCGCGTGAACGGCCGCCAGCGCCGTGGCCGTGCCGACCGCGAGGCGTTCCAGCTCGCCGCCGAGCAGCGGACCGCCGGAATCCACCCGGTGCTGCAGTGACGGCCCGTCGATGAACTCGCTCACCACGTACGGCATCCGCCCGTCGACCATCGCGGTCAGCACCCGGGCCGTGCAGAAGGGCGCGACTTCGCGAATCGCGTCGAGCTCGCGGACCAGCCGCTCCTTCACCGAAGAGTCGAGCCCCGACTTGAGCACCTTCACCGCGACCGGTTCGCCACGGGGCGACCGGCCGAGGAACACCACCCCCTGCCCGCCCTCGCCGAGCCGTCCGCTCAGTGTGAACTCACCCAGTACGCGCGGGTCGTCGGGCTCCAGGGGGGTGACCATGGCACCGGACCCTAGCGACGCGGGGGCCCGGTGCGGAACGGCTATGGGCGAGAACCCGGAGGCTGTCGCTCACAGAGGGAGTGTCGCGGTGAGCAGCTCGGCGGCCTTGCGGACATCGGCGTCCAGCGGGCGGTCGGGATCGACCGCGGGGATCGCCTCGACCAGGGTGTCGAGGAGCGCCGCGCAGCCCGGAGCCGTGGGGCGGCGGGCGCCGACGTGCGCCGCCTGCCGCAGCCCCACCGCCAGCGACCCGCAGAGCAGCCGCAGCAGGTCGGCCATGTCGTACGCGCGAAGGGCCGCCTGGGTGCCGAACGGCACCACGTCCTGGTTGTGCAGGTTGGTCGGCAGGCTCTGCATGCTCGCCGGCACGGCGGCGCGGCGGATCTCGGCGACGAACGCGGTCGTGGCGAGCTGCACCCCCTGCATCCCGTGCTGACGGCCGGGTCCGGCGGCGAGCATCGGGGGCAGGCCGCCGTTGCGGGCCGGGTCGACGAGGAGGTCGAGCTGCCGCTCGGCGAGGTTGCCGAGCTGGGCGGTGACCGTCGCCAGGAGGTCGGCGGCGAACGCGGCCGGCTGCCCGAAGAAGTTGCCGCCGTGCACGACCAGGTCGTCGTCGGGAAAGAACAGCGGGTTGTCGCTGACGCTGGACAGGTCGGCCGCGACGACGCCGTCGACGTAACGCAGGGCGTCCTCGGCGGCGCCCAGCAGTTGCGGGGAGCAGCGGATGCTGTACGGCTCCTGCAGCGCCCGTGTGCCGGCCGGGAGGATCCCGGCGAGGGTCTTGCGCATGCCGTCGGCGACGTCGATCGCGCCGGGATGGCCGTAGGCGCCGAGCAGTCGCGGGTGGAGGAAGCCCGGGTCGCAGCCGAGCAGATCGACCAGCAGACAGGTGAGCGCCTGCAGCGCGCGGTGCGAAGACCGCACGCTGTCCAGGGCCAGGGCGGTCGCGGCCGTGGTGAGAGAGGTGCCGTTGACGAGCGCGAGGGCGTCCCGGCCGTCGAGCGTCAACGGGGTCAGCCCGGCCTGGCGCAGCGCCTCGGCCGCGGGCATCCGCGAGCCGTCGAGATAGGCCTGTCCCCGTCCGCGCAGCGCCTGGGTGGCATAGGCGAGCGGGATCAGGTCCCCGCTCGCGCCGACCGAGCCGTAGCGCGGGATCGCCGGGACGAACGTCGTCGTGAACATCGCGGCGAGCCCGTCGACCACGTGTGCCGAAACCCCGGACGCCCCTTGGGCGAGCGACCACGCGCGCACGAGGAGCGCGGCCCGGCTCACGTCGTGGGGCAGATCCGGCCCCTGCCCGGCGCCGAGGTGGGCCAGGGTGTTGTCACACTGGTCCGCTTCCTCCTCCCGGCCGGCGAACCCGACCAGGGCGCCGAAGCCGGTGGTCGCGCCGTACACCGGACGTTCGTCCTCCCGCACGTCGCGGAGGAAGTCACGGCCGCGTTCCACGCGGTCGCGGACGGCCGCGCCGACCACGACGGACACCGGCGTCGCGGCGCGGTGCAGGTCGGCTGAGCGCAGCGGAGCGCTGAGGTCGATGGTGTCTTCGACGGCGGGCATGCCCGGACCGTAGACAGCCGATTCTCAGAATCCTATGAGAATTCGCCCGTAGCTTCCGGCTCATGGCGCATGACTACCTGATCATCGGGGCCGGACCGGCCGGGCTGCAGCTGGCCGCACTGCTCGAACACGGCGGTCACGACTATGTCGTCCTGGAACGCGGAGCCGGGCCGGGCACCTTCTTCACCCGGTTCCCGCGGCACCGCCAGCTGATCTCCATCAACAAGGTGCACACGGGGTACCAGGACCCGGAGCTGCGGCTGCGGATGGACTGGAACTCGCTGCTGAGCGACGATCCCGAGCTGCTGTTCACCCGCTACAGCGAGGAGTACTTCCCGCAGGCCGACGATCTCGTGCGCTACCTGTCCGACTACGCGGCGGCGACCGGCGTCAAGGTGCACTACGACGTCGACGTCGTCCGGATCGGCCGTGACGACGAGGGGTTCACCGCCACCGACGGCAGCGGACGCTCATGGCGGGGGCGGCGGCTGGTCGTGGCCACCGGGGTCTCCCAGCTGCACGTCCCGCCGATCCCGGGCGTCGAGCTCGCCGAACGCTACGACACGTTCGAGACCGACCCGGCGTCCTTCGCCGACCAGCGGGTCCTGGTGATCGGCAAGGGCAACTCGGGGTTCGAGACCGCCGACGCGCTCATGGCCAAGGCCGCGGTCATCCACGTCGCCGGGCCGCACTCGGTCAGGATGGCCTGGCAGTCGCACTACGTCGGGCACCTGCGCGCGGTGAACAACAACTTCCTCGACAGCTACCAGTTGAAGTCCCAGAACACGGTCCTCGACGGCACGGTGGAGAGCATCGAACGCCGCGCCGACGGCGGCTACCGGGTGCTGTTCCGCTACGCCCGCACCGTGGAGGCGCTGCGCGAGCTGTTCTACGACCGGGTGGTCGTGTGCACCGGTTTCCGCTTCGACGCCTCGGTGTTCGACGACGGCTGCCGGCCCGCGCTGGTCATCAACGACCGTTTCCCCGAGCAGACGCCGGCGTACGAGTCCGTCAACGTGCCTGATCTGTACTTCGCCGGCACGATCACCCAGCAACGCGACTTCAAGAAGGGCACCAGCGGGTTCATCCACGGTTTCCGGTACGGGGTGCGCGCGCTCTACCGGATCCTGACCACCCGGTACCACGGCGCGACCTGGCCGGCCGAGCGGGTCGAGCCCACCCCGGACGCGATCAGCGAGGCGATCATCGCCCGGGTCGACCGCTCGTCGGCGCTCTGGCAGCAGTTCGGCGTGCTCGGCGACGTCGTCACCGTGACCGGAGGCACCGCGCTGTACCAGGAGGAGGTCCCGGTGGCGTACGTGGCCGACGGCGGCCTCGGCGGCGCCCGGCACACGTTCGTCGTCACGCTTGAGTACGGCCAGGGCCACGACGCCGTCGACCCGTTCGACATCTCGATCCCGAGGGTCGTCGAGAACGACGCCGTCAACGCCCACGACGCGAGCTACCTGCACCCCGTGGTGCGGCACTACCGGGACGGCGCGCCGACCGGCGTCCACCACCTGGCGGAGAACCTGGAGAACCAGTGGAACCTGCCGGAGGTGCACCAGCAGCCCCTGGCCGTCTTCGTCAAGGAGTGCCTTGCCGACGCCGGCTGAGCCGTACCCGCGTGCCGTCCTGGACCTTTTGGAGGCGGCCGGGGACCGGCCCGTCTTCGAGCACGGCGCCCGTGCCGTCACCGGCGCACAGATGCTCGGCCTCGTCCGGCGGATCGCGGCCGGGCTGCGCGCCGCGGCCGTCGGGCCGGGGGACGGCCTCGCCATGATGCTTGGCGTCACCCCGGAGGCGTTCGCCGCGACGATCGCCGCCTACGTCGTGGGAGCCCGGGCCGTCGGTGTGCGGCCCGGGCTGCCCGACGGCCAGTTGCGCCACGTGCTCCACCAGGACATCACCGCGGTCGTGACCGACGCGGCCACCGGGCCGGAGCACGCGCCGCGCACGCTGACCGTCTCCGAGCTGCTGGCCGCGTCCGGCGAGGACGGTCCGCTGCGCCTGTCCGGCCGGCCGGAGGACGTCGCCCGGCTCGTCTACACCAGCGGCAGCACCGGCACGCCCAAGGCCTGCGCACAGACCTACGCCGCCATGAACGCCGCGTGGACGGCCCGCCCGGAGGCGTGGCCGCCGGCGATCCGCGAACTGGCCTCCCGGCTGCGGCGCTACCTGGTGTTCGGGTCGCTGGGCAGCCAGGTGATGATGGAGTACGGCGTGCTCACGCTCGCCGCGGGCGGGACCATGGTCGTCGCCGACCCGCCCGCGTTCCCCGACGCGATCACCAGGTACCGGGCGACCGCCAGCGTCATCACCGTGCCTCGCCTGTACAAACTCGTCGCCGCCCAGCGCACCGCCCCGGCCGACCTGAGCAGTCTCCGGGCGCTCATGGTGTCCGGGTCGCCGCTGGACGCGTCCCGGCTCCGCGAGGCACTGGACGTGCTCGGCCCGGTCGTGTTCCAGGGTTACGGGCAGACCGAGACCGGCACGATCTCCATGGCCACGCCGCGGGACGTCCCCCCGTCGGTCGGGTTCCCGCCGGACGTCGTCGACGTCGAGGTCCGGGACGCGGACGGCCGGCCCGTCCCGCCCGGCGTCGACGGCGAGCTGTACGTCCGTACCCCCGCGCAGGCCATCGGCTACTGGGCCGAGCCGGCGGAGACCGCGGAGGTGTTCGTCGACGGGTGGGTGCGCACCCGGGACCTGGGCCACTTCGACGAGGACGGCCGACTGTACCTGACCGGGCGGACCCGGGACGTCGTCATCGTCAACGCGAACCTCTACTACGCCGGCCCGATCGAGCGGGTCCTGGCCGCCGCCCCCGACATCGCTGAGGCGTACGTGGTCGGCGCCCCGGACGAGGACACCGGCGAGGCGGTGCACGCGTTCGTGGTACCGGTGGCGGACCGGATCCCCGACCTGGGCTCGCTGCGGGCGCTGGTCGGTGAGCGGCTCGGCGAGGCATGTGTTCCGGCGACCATCACCGTCCTCGACGAGGTGCCGACGGCGCCGAACGGCAAACCGGACAAGCGCCTTCTGACGCCCGCGATACCCCGAGGCCGACCGGCGTCCGGGAAGTTTCCCTGAGAAATCCGGGAGGCGGTGTCGGATCGGGGCGGCGGCGTTCGTAGCAGGGGTGAGGCCGCCCACAAGGGGCGGCGCCGAGGTAGGGGAACCGCGATCGTGAAGCTGACCACCATGACCCAGGTCACCGTCGACGGAGTGATGCAGGGAAACGGCGGCGCGTCGGACGAGGACCGCAGGAACGGATTCGAGCGCGGCGGATGGGCCCTGGGGAAGGGCGACGACGAGACCCACACGTTCATCAAGCAGACCTACCGGCGCGCCGACGCGTTCCTGTTCGGCCGGCGGACCTACGACCTGTTCGCCGGCTCGTGGGGGTCCTGGACGGATCGGGACGTGCCCGGCTGGGAGCCTGTCATGCGCGCGTTGAACACACGGCCCAAGTACGTGGCATCGGCCACGCTCGCCGACCCGGCGTGGCCGGGCACCACCGTCCTGTCCGGCGACCTCGCGACCGCCGTCGCGGACCTGAAGGCCAAGCCGGGCGGTGAGCTGCAGGTGCACGGCAGCGGCACCCTGACCCGATGGCTGCTGGAGAACGACCTGGTCGACGAGATGACGCTGATCGTCGTTCCCGTCGTTCTGGGCCAGGGCGCGCGCCTGTTCCCGGACGCCGGCCCTGATCTCGCGCTCGACCTGGTCGAGTCGCGCGTCGACTCGAAGGGCGTGACGATCCAGGTCTACCGGCCGGCCGGGCGCCCGCGGTACGCGACGGCCTGAAGTCCCTTACCGGGACACCAGACCGCCGATACCACGCGCCGGTGCGCCGCGGTCACGCGCCGACGTAGTCGGCGAGGTGCTCGCCGGTGAGGGTGGAGCGGGCGGCCACGAGGTCGGCCGGGACGCCCTCGAAGACGATCCGGCCGCCGTCGTGACCGGCGCCGGGCCCGAGGTCGATGATCCAGTCGGCGTGCGCCATGACCGCCGGGTGGTGCTCGATGACGACGACCGACTTGCCGGAGTCGACGAGCCGGTCGAGCAGGCCCAGCAGCTGCTCGACGTCGGCGAGGTGGAGACCGGTGGTGGGCTCGTCGAGGACGTAGACGCCGCCGTCGTCGGCCATGTGGGTGGCCAGCTTGAGCCGCTGCCGCTCGCCGCCCGACAGGGTGGTGAGCGGCTGGCCGAGGCTGAGGTAGCCGAGCCCGACGTCGGCGAGCCGGCGGAGGATGCGGTGGGCGGCCGGGGTGCGGGCCGGACCGGTGCCGAAGAACTCCTCGGCCTCGGTCACCGGCATCGCGAGCACCTCGCTGATGTCCTTGCCGCCGAGGGTGTAGCCGAGCACCGCGGCCTGGAAGCGCTTGCCCTCGCACTCCTCGCAGGTGGTCGCGACACCGGCCATCATCGCGAGGTCGACGTAGATGACGCCGGCGCCGTTGCAGGCCGGGCAGGCGCCCTCGGAGTTGGCGCTGAACAGCGCCGGCTTCACGCCGTTGGCCTTCGCGAACGCCTTGCGGATCGGGTCGAGCAGCCCGGTGTACGTCGCGGGGTTGCTGCGCCGCGAGCCGCGGATCGCGCCCTGGTCGACCGACACCACGCCCGCGCCCGCGGGGATCGACCCGCGGACGAGGGAGCTCTTGCCGGAGCCGGCGACGCCGGTGACGACGACGAGCACCCCGAGCGGGATGTCGACGTCGACGTCGCGCAGGTTGTGGGTGCTGGCGCCGCGGATCTCCAGACTGCCGGAGGGCGTCCGCACGGTCTCCTTGAGCCGGGTCCGGTCGTCGAGATGGCGGCCGGTGACGGTGCCGGCGCTCCGCAGCCCCTTGACGTCGCCCTCGTAGCAGACGGTGCCGCCCGCCGTGCCCGCGCCGGGGCCGAGGTCGACGACGTGGTCGGCGATCGCGATGGTCTGCGGCTTGTGCTCCACGACGAGCACCGTGTTCCCCTTGTCGCGCAGCCGCAGGAGCAGGTCGTTCATGCGCTGGATGTCGTGGGGGTGCAGGCCCGTGGTGGGCTCGTCGAAGACGTAGGTGACGTCGGTGAGCGAGGAACCGAGATGGCGGATCATCTTGACGCGCTGGGCCTCGCCGCCCGACAGCGTGCCCGAGGGCCGGTCGAGCGAGAGATAACCCAGGCCGATCTCCGTGAACGAGTCGAGGGTCTGCTGCAGCGTGGTCAGAAGCGGCGCGACCGACGGCTCGTCCAGGCCGCGCACCCACTCGGCCAGGTCGCTGATCTGCATGGCGCAGGCGTCGGCGATGCTGACGTCGCCGATCTTCGACGACCGGGCCGCCTCGCTGAGCCGCGTGCCGCCGCAGTCGGGGCAGGTGGTGAACGTCACCGCCCGCTCCACGAACGCCCGGACGTGCGGCTGCAGCGCCTCCTTGTCCTTGGACAGCATCGACTTCTGGATGCGCGGGATCAGGCCCTCGTAGGTGAGGTTGATGTTGTCGACCTTGATCTTGGTCGGCTCCTTGTGGAGCAGATCGCGCAGTTCGGTCTTGGTGAAGTCGCGGATCGGCTTGTCGGGGTCGAAGAAGCCGGAGCCGCTGAAGATGCGGCCGTACCAGCCGTCGACGCTGTAGCCGGGGATCGTGAGCGCGCCCTCGTTCAGCGACTTGGAGTCGTCGTACAGCTGGGACAGGTCGATGTCGGAGACCCGGCCCATGCCCTCGCAGCGGGGGCACATGCCGCCGGTGACGTTGAAGCTGCGGCGCTCCTTCACGGTCTGCCCGGCCCGTTCCATGGTGACCGCGCCCGCTCCGCTGATCGAGGCGACGTTGAAGGAGAACGCCTGGGGCGAGCCGATGTACGGCTTGCCGAGCCGGCTGAACAGGATGCGCAGCATCGCGTTGGCGTCGGTGACGGTGCCGACCGTGGAGCGGGGGTTGGCGCCCATCCGCTGCTGGTCCACGATGATCGCGGTGGTCAGGCCGTCGAGCACGTCCACCTCGGGCCGTGCCAGCGCCGGCATGAAGCCCTGCACGAACGCGCTGTAGGTCTCGTTGATCAGGCGCTGCGACTCCGCGGCGATCGTGCCGAACACCAGCGAGCTCTTGCCCGAGCCGGAGACGCCGGTGAAGACGGTCAGCCGGCGCTTGGGGATCTCGACGCTGACGTCCTTGAGGTTGTTCTCCCGCGCGCCGTGCACGCGGATCAGATCATGGCTGTCGGCCGCGTGCGGCGGGGTGTCCTGGCTCGGGGGCAAGCTCATCGTGTCTCTGTCTCCATGTGCGTACGCGGGGCCGTACCGGCGAACTGCGGTCGCGGCAACGGTCCCCCTGTCTACCCGATCGGCGGCTCCGGCGCGGCGGCGTGGCCCGGGCCGGGGCAGGCCGCGCGTCAGCCGACCTGGTTGATGCGGATCAGGTTGCCCGAAGGGTCGCGGAAGGCGCAGTCGCGCACCCCGTACGGCTGGTCGGTCGGCTCCTGGACGACCTCGGCGTCGCCGGCCTGCAGCCTGTCGAAGGTACCGTCGACGTCGTCGGTGGCCAGGGTGAGTATCCCGTAGGTGCCCTTCGCCATCATCTCGGCGATGACGCGGCGTTCCTCCTCGGTGATGCCGGGGTCGGCGGCCGGCGGGTGGAGGACGATGGACGTGCCGGGCTGCCCGGCGGGGCCGACCGTGATCCAGCGCATGCCGCCGTACCCGACGTCGTTCCGGACCTCGAAGCCGAGGGTGTCACGGTAGAAGACGAGCGAGGCCTCGGGGTCGTCGTGCGGGAGGAAGGTCGCGTGAATGGTGAGGTTCATACAGGTCAGGCTAGTTTCGGCGCGGTGGTCCGCGCTTCTCGATTCCTGACCGGCCGGGTCACCTGTTTGGCGACGCACGACGGCATCCCCGCCGTCGCGCCCGCCGCGGCGCGGCGGTAGGCGCTCGGCGGCATGCCGACCAGCTCGGTGAAGCGGGTGCTGAAGGTGCCCAGCGACGAGCAGCCGACCGCGAAGCAGACCTCGGTGACGCTGAGGTCGCCGCGGCGCAGCAACGCCATGGCCCGCTCGATGCGGCGGGTCATCAGATAGCCGTACGGCGACTCTCCGTAGGCGAGCCGGAACTGGCGGCTCAGGTGCCCGGCGGACATGTTCACGCCACGGGCGAGCGCCTCGACGTCGAGCGGCTGGGCGTACTCCCGGTCGATCCGGTCCCGGACGCGGCGCAGCCGCGCGAGGTCGGCGCGGCGCTGTGCGGAGACGGGTGTGCTGGTCACAGGGGCATCGTACGCCGCGACGCCCTGCCGGCGGCCCATGACCCCGGCCGCCGGGACGGCTTGACTCCGGGACGCCGCGACGCGGACGATTCATCAAACACGTTTGATGTAAACGACCCCGAGGGGGTGCGGTGGCGTCCCAGCCACGAACCGGGCCGTACGGGCAGGACCACGGCGGCCTCGCGCGCCGGCTGGGCACGGCGGACGCGGTGGTCATCGGGCTGGGGTCGATGATCGGGGCGGGCGTGTTCGCCGCGTTCGGTCCGGCCGCGCGGGCCGCGGGAACGGGCCTGCTGATCGGGCTGGTGATCGCCGCGGTGATCGCGTACTGCAACGCGGTCGCCTCCGCCCAACTGGCCGCGGTCCACCCGGTCTCCGGCGGCACCTACGTCTACGGCCGCGAACGCCTCGGCCACTGGTGGGGGTTCACGGCCGGGTGGGGCTTCGTCGTCGGCAAGACGGCGTCGTGCGCCGCCATGGCGCTCACCTTCGCCTCCTACGCGGTGCCCGGCCCCTGGTGGGCGCAGCGGGCCGTCGCCGTCGCGGCCGTGCTGGGGCTGGCCGCGCTGAACTACCACGGCGTCACCAGGACCGTCCTGCTCACCCGGGTGCTCGTCACCGCCACCCTGACCGCCCTGGCCGTCGTGGTGACGGGGATCGCCCTGAGTGGCGGCGCCGCGCCGGACAGCCTGGGCGACTGGCGGGGCACCGGCGGCGCGTACGGCGTCCTCCAGGCCGCGGGGCTGCTGTTCTTCGCCTTCGCCGGATACGCCCGCGTGGCCACCATGGGCGAGGAGGTCCGCGACCCGGGCCGCACCATTCCCCGCGCGATCCCGATCGCCCTGTTCGTCACCGTGGCCGTCTACCTGGTGGTCGGGGTCGCGGCGCTGCTGGCCGCCGGGCCGTCCCGGCTCGCCGCCTCGCCCGCGCCGCTGACCACCGCGGTCGAGGCGGCGGGCGCCGGCGGCCTGGCCCCGGTGGTGCGGGCGGGCGCGGCGCCGGCGGCGCTGGGCGCGCTGCTCGCCCTGATGGCCGGGATCGGCCGCACCGGCCTGGCCATGGCCCGCCACCGCGACCTGCCGGGCTGGCTGGCGGCCGTCCACCCCCGCTACCGGGTGCCGCACCACGCCGAGATCGCCCTGGCCGCCGTCGTCTGCGTCCTGGTCGCCACCGCCGACCTGCGCGGGGTCATCGGCTTCTCCTCCTTCGGCGTCCTCGTCTACTACGCCGTCGCGAACGCCTCGGCGTTCACCCAGCCCCCGTCCGAGCGCCGCTGGCCGCGCGCGCTCAACCTGCTCGGCGTCGCCGGCTGCCTGACCCTGGTCGCCACCCTGCCCTGGCCGTCCGTGCTCGCCGGGCTGGTCATGTTCGCCGCCGGTCTGGCCGGCCGATGGCTGGTCCTGCGCCGCCGCGCCCGAAGGGCGGGCCCGTGAGGGCCCTCCTGCGAACGGCCCGGTGTCAGCGGCTTCACCGATCAGAAATCCTCCGCCACGTCGTCAGTTCTGGTAACCCCTCGCCACCCGCGGAAGGATCGACGACCATGACCGACGCCAGACCGCCAGGCGACGACAAGGCCGCGTTCATCGCGGCGGCCCGCTCGAACGACGCGGCACAGTTCGCGCTCATCACGGAGCACTACCGGCGTGAGCTGCAGGTGCACTGCTACCGGATGCTCGCGCACTACGAGGACGCCCAGGACATGACGCAGGAGACGTTCCTGCGGGTGTGGAACAAGCGGGAGTCGTTCAAGGGCGACGCCGCGCTGCGGACCTGGCTGCACCGGATCGCGACGAACGCCTGCCTCGACTTCCTGGAGAAGCGCGACGACCGCACACCCGTGCCTGCCGAGCTGCCGGGCGCGGGCTCCGAAGTGCGCTACCTGCAGCCCTACCCGGACCGAATGCTCCCGGAGGACCCGCAGGAATCGGTGGTGGTGCGGGAGACGGTCGAGCTGGCGTTCATCGTCGCCGTCCAGCACCTGCCGCCACGGCAGCGGGCGGTGTTCATCCTGCGCGACGTCCTCGGCTGGCCGGCGTCGAAGACCGCCGACGCCCTCGAACTGACCGTCGCATCGGTGACCAGCGCGCTGCAGCGGGCGCGCGTGACGATGCGCGAGCAGCTGCCCGGCCGCCGCCTCGACTGGCGGCGCCCTGCCGCGCACGAGCTGTCGGATGACGAGCGCGGCGTGGTGAAGGCGTACGTCGAGGCCCATGAGCGCAACGACATCGACGGGCTGACGGCCCTGCTGCGCGACGACCTGCGCTTCACGATGCTGCCCGACCCGGGCACCGTGACCGTCACGGCCAAGGAGGCGGTGGACGGCTGGGTCTCCAATGGGCTCTTCCAGCGCGGCTACGACGACTGGCGCTGCACCGCCACCACGGTCAACCGCATGCCCGCCGCCGCGCTGTACCTCCGCACCCCCGGCCACCCGGAATACCGTTTGTTCACCATCGCGGTCCTGCACATCGTCGACGGCAGGATCGCCGAACTCACCGGATTCGACGCCACCGACAAACCATGGCTGGGCCTGCCCGCGACGCTGTGATCAGACAAGTCCCCGTCGTCTGGCCCGTGCTCATCGCCTCGTCTCGTATCGGGTCAGCACCACGCCGCCGGGAAATGTCCGCGTCTCGACCAGCTTCAGGTTCACCCAGCTGTCCAGCGCGGTGAAGAACGGCGTGCCGCCGCCCACCAGGACCGGCACGGTGACCAGCGTGTACTCGTCGATCAGCCCGGCCCGCATGGCCGCCCCGGCGAGCGTCGCGCCGCCGATGTCCATCGGGCCGCCGTCCTCGGCCCTGAGCCGGGCGATCTCGGCGACCGCGTCGCCGGTGACCAGGCGGGTGTTCCAGTCGACCTTGTCGATCGTCGATGAGAACACCACCTTCGGCATATCCCGCCAGAGCCGCGCGAACTCGATCTCCGCCGGGGTGGCGTCGGGCTGCTGGTCGCCGGTCGGCCAGTGGGAGCTCATCGTCTCCCACAGCTTGCGCCCGTACAGCGACAGGTCGCTCGCCCGCATCTGCTCGTACCACCAATGGAACAGCTCGTCGCTCGGCGACGAGTCCGGTCCCTCCCCGCCACCCCAGCCGATGTCGTCGCCGGTCGCGGCGATGTAGCCGTCCAGGGTCACGTTCATGCCGAAGATCAGTTTCCGCATCGTGCCAGCCTCTCGTGAGTCGATCTCACACGTACAGACGGACGCGGCGCGGAAAACTGATCGGTGCGGGATCCGCGTCATTCGAGCAGCACCGACCGGATACACCGCCGCGTGTAGCCGTCGTGTACCCCGCCGGCCGGGGCCGTTCCTAGCGTGGTGGCGACCCGCCCGCCCGACCGGGGGTGAGGACGCCCGTGGCCCTTCTCTTCGCCTTCTGCCGGCGATCGGCGAGATCGCCCACCTCTTCACGAACAGGCCCTCACGGAGGTAGTCCCCATGCCGTTCCTCAGCGCGCTCGTCCTCGGCGTCGGCGTCCTGTGCCTGATCGACCTGGTGCTGACGGTCGGGGTGATCCGCAGGCTGCGTACGCACGAGGAGATGCTCGCGGCGCGGCCGGGGGTGTCCCCGCCGATCGTGCTCCCGCCTGGAGCGACGATCGGCGCCTTCTCCGCCGTGAGCACCGACGGCGTGCACGTCTCCGCCGAGACGCTGACCGAGCCGGCCCTCGTCGGCGTCTTCTCACCCGACTGCCCCGCCTGCGGGGACCGCCTGCCGCAGTTCGCCGAACGCGCGCGGTCCTTCCCCGGAGGGCGCGGCAGCGTGCTGGCCGTGCTCGTCGGGACGGAGGAGGAGGTGGCGGCCCAGCGGCGGGCGCTGGAGCCCGTCGCCCTGGTGCTGGTCGAGGAGTACGGCACCGGCGTGACGAAGGCGCTGCGGGTCCAGGGCTTCCCGTCGCTCGCCCTGCTCGACGGGCACGGCAGGGTCCTCGCCAGCGGGAGCACGCTGGCCGACCTCGACGCGCTTCCCGCATCCGCGTGACGGCGCCGACTCGGGCGGTGGTCGCCGCCGCCGGTCTGGCCTGGCGGGCGAGCAGGGGCCTGACCCTCGCCTTCGCCGCCCTCACCGCGCTCATGGCCGCCCTGCCGGTGACGATCGCCTGGTGCACCAAGCTGGTCCTCGACGAGATCGGCGGCGGCCACCCCCGGCCCGGGGTGACGGCGGCGCTGGGCGCCGCGCTCGCCGGGTGCGGGCTGCTGGCCGCGCTCGGGCCGCAGGTCGTCCAGTACGTCAGGGACGAGAGCGGGCGCAGGGTCGGCCTCGTCGCCCAGGACCGTCTCTTCCGGGCCGTCGAGCGGTTCACCGGCCTGGCCAGGTTCGAGGACCCCGCCTTCCTCGACCGGATCCGGATGGCTCAGCAGTACGGCGGGGCGACCCCCGGCATGCTGGTCTCCGCCGCGCTGGGCGCGGCCAGGACGGTCCTGACCGGCACCGCCTTCCTCGTCTCCCTCGTGACGATCAACCCGTGGACGGCGGTTCTCGTGATCGCGGCGGCGGCGCCGTCCCTGGCCGCGGAGCTGTGGCTGTCGCGACGGCGCGCCGCCATGCTGTGGGGCATCGGCCCGGCCGAGCGCCGCGAGTTCTTCTTCGGACAGCTCCTCGTCGACGTCCGGGCCGCCAAGGAGCTCAGGCTCTTCGGCGTCGGGGGGCACCTGCGCGGGCTGCTGCACGCCCAGCGGCGGGCCGCGAACGCCGAGCGGAGCCGTACCGACCGGCGGGAGCTGCGCGTCCAGGCCGCCACCGGGACCATCGCCGCGCTGGCGGCCGGAGGCGGCCTGCTGTGGGTTCTGCTCGACGCGGTGAACGGCACGGGCGGGGCCGGCGACGTGGCGCTGTTCGTCGCCGCCGTCGCCGGGGTGCAGGCGGCGGTCGGCGGCCTCGTCCTCGAACTGGTCTCGGCGCATCAGCAGGTGCTGCTGTTCGGCCACTATCTCGCCGTCCTCGACGCCGGGCCGGACCTCCCGGTCCCGGACCGTCCCCGGCGGGCGGGGCCGCCGCGCCGCGGGATCGAACTGCGCGACGTGTGGTTCCGCTACTCGCCCGGCCACCCCTGGGCCCTGCGCGGCGTCAGCCTGACCATCCCGTACGGCGCCTCGGTGGCGCTCGTCGGCAGGAACGGCGCGGGCAAGAGCACGATGGTCAAGCTCCTGTGCCGGATGTACGACCCCGAACGCGGCGCGGTCCTGTGGGACGGCGTGGACCTCAGGGAAATCGACCCGGCGGAGCTGCGCGCCCGCATCGGGGCGGTGTTCCAGGACTACATGGAGTACGACATGACCGCGGCCGAGAACATCGGCCTGGGCGATCTCGCCGCGATGGGTGACCGGGGAAGGATCGAGGCGGCGGCGCGGCGGGCAGGCGCGCACGGCACCGTGAGCGGCCTGCCCCGGGGGTACGACACGATGCTGTCGCGCATCTTCGCCGATCCCGCCGATCCCGCCGATCCCCCCGGCTCCGCCGAGGACGGCGGGGCGGTGGGCGTCCACCTGTCGGGCGGGCAGTGGCAGCGGCTCGCCCTGGCCCGCGCCTACCTGCGGGGTGAGCGCGATCTGCTGATCCTGGACGAGCCCAGCTCGGGGCTCGACGCGGAGGCGGAGCACGAGATCCACCAGGGACTGCGGGAACACCGCCGGGGCCGCACCAGCGTGCTGATCAGCCATCGGCTCGGCGCCGTACGCGACGCGGACCACATCGTGGTCCTCGACGGCGGTCAGGTCGCCGAGCGGGGCACACACGCCACGCTGCTGGCGGGCCGCGGGATCTACGCCCAGCTGTTCGCCCTGCAGGCGGAGGGATACCGGCAGCGGGACGACCCGGACGCCGACATCCCGCGCCGGCGGCTCTCGGAGGCCAGATGACACCGGTCCCGCTCATCCTGTCCGCGGCGGCGTTCGCGGCCGTGCTCACAGCCGGGGCGGTGCTGGCGCTCAGCCGGACCCTGCGCGTCGTCGAGGTCCACGGGGAGAGCATGCGGCCCGGCCTGCGGCCCGGCGACCGGGTCCTCGTACGGAACCTGCGGCCCGGCCGGGCCGGGCCGCGCGTCCGGCGGGGGGACGTCGTCGTCATCGCCCGCGTGGGCCCGGGGAAGGGCGTCACGCTCGACGGCGGCACCAATCTGGTGATCAAACGGGCCGCGGCCGTGGCGGGGGACCCGATCCCTCCGGGGCTGGAGGCCCTGCGAGAGACGCCGGGAGAGGCGTGTGTGCCGCCGGGGCGGCTGCTCGTCCTCGGAGACAACCCGGCGCGGAGCACCGACTCCCGGCAGTGGGGCCTCCTCCCCGAGAGCAGGATCACGGGTGTCGTGCTCCGGCGGCTGAACGCGTGAGTCGTGTGCCGGTCGTACAAGCGCGCGTGTATCGGAGTGGTATCTCCGTGATCGAGGCCGCTCCTAACGTCGGTGGACAAGAGGTCCTTTCGCAAGGAGGAGACGAGATGACGCGGACTGTTCAGCGGCTGGCCGACCGGATGGTCGCCCGGCTGGTCCCGGTCACCCGCGCCGAGGCGATCAACTGCTGGTACGAGTACTCGGGGACCTGCGTCCGCAGGTACTGCTGCAGCGGGTCGGAGATTCCCGGCGGCCGTTCCTGCACCACCTGGCAGTACACCTGCTGACCGAACGCATCTGACCGAGCACGTCCGGACGACCACGGTGGAGCGCCCCTCGAATGCGGGGGCGGGGGTGCTCCGCCGCCGTTGTCACGTGGTCGGGGCGATCTCCCTGGCGTACAGGCGGGTGAGGCCGTTCATCCGGTAGTGGCCGGGGGCCAGCGGCTCCATCAGACGGAGATCGGCCAGCCTGCCGAGCGCCGCCGACGCCGTACGCCGATCGCTCCCGAGGAGCCCGGCCGCGGCCGCCGGCCCGCAGTCGGCCAGGCCGCGCTCGCCGAGGCGGTGGAACAGGGCCAGCGCTCCGTCGCCGGCCGTCCCCCCGGAGCGCCGCAGGGCCTGGTAGTCGAGGTCGATGGCGGCCCGTACGGAAAGGTCGCCGCAGGTCAGCAGGTCGAGCCGGTGCTCCTCGCCGGCGAGCATGTCGGCGAACGCCTCCGGTGTCCACTCCCGCCTGGCGGCGAGGCGCTTGCCCGCGATCTCCAGCGCGAGCGGCAGGTGGTCGCAGAGCCGGGCCACCCTTCCCGCCTGCGCACGGTCGACCCGGTCCCGGCCGCACAGCCGGGTCAGCAGGTCGTACGCCGCGTCGTCGGCCAGGGGCGCGAGCGGCAGGTGCTCGACGTCGTCGAGCGCCGCGAGCATCCTCCTGCTGGTGACGACGAACCGGCAGTCCGGGCAGCCGGCGAGCAGCGGGCGCACCTGCTCCTCGCCGGTCACGTTGTCGAGGAGGATCAGCGCGTGCCTCGCGGCGGTGGCGGTCCTGAGCTGGTGCAGCGCGTCGTCGAGGTCCGCGGCGATCTCGTCGTCGGCCAGGCCCAGCCGTCCCAGCAGCCGCGCGAGCGTCTCGTACGGGCCGGGCCGGGGGAGGGCGCGCAGATCGACGTGGTGCACGCCGCCCGGGAAGCCGGGCGCCGCCGTGCGGACGGCGTGCCGGGCCAGGGCCGACTTGCCGACCCCCGCCGGGCCGTGTACGGCGACGGGCCGCGGAGGGCCTGCGCCGATCGCGGCCACGACCTCCTTGAGCTCCCGCTCCCGGCCCACCAGGCGTCCCGGCGCCGGGATCACCGCCGTGACCGCCGCCGGGGTGGGTGCCTGTGGATCGGCGCGGAGCGCGGGGTCGCGGTTGAGTATGCCCCGGTGCAGCCCGGCCAGTTCGGGACCGGGATCGACGCCCAGTTCCTCCGCCAGGAACGCCCGGGCCTGCCCGTAGGCGGCGATCGCGGCGGCGGCGTCGCCGGTGCGGTACAACGCGAGCATGAGGGCGCCCCACAGCCGTTCCCTGGTGGGATGGGCGGCCACCGTCTCCCGCAGCTCCGCCACCGCGTCGGCGTGCTCGCCCAGCATGAGGCGGGCTTCGGCCATCGCCTCCAGGGCGAGGCAGCGCTGCTCGGTGAGGGCGTCCAGGCGCGGGCCGAGCGCCGCCGAACGGGGCACGTCCTCGGCGGGGGCGCCCCGCCACCGCGTGAGGGCCGTGGACAGCTGCCGCAGCGCCGCGTCCGGCCGGCCCGCGGACAGCGACCGCCTGCCCTGCCGCAGGGCGTCGGCGAACTCGGTCACGTCCAGTTCGCCGTCCCGCACGGCGAGGACGTAGCCGGGCTGGCGCGCCGTCAGCCGGTCGCCGTCGCCGATCGTGCCGCGCAGGCGGTTGACGTACGTGCGGACGTTGGCGACCGCGAAGCGGGGCGGCTCGGCGTCCCACACGGCCGTGACGAGCCGGTCGATCGACACGACCCGGTTGGGTTCCAGCAGCAGCGCGGTCAGCAGGGCCCGCTGTTTGGGCGTGCCGAGCGGGACCGGCCTGCCGTTCCGGTGCAGCTCAACCGGGCCGAGCAACCCGAAGCGGAGGTTCACCCCGCCCTCCCGCGGCCGGATGGGGCGCACGTGCGGGTCGAACGGCGTGATCGGTGCACGAGGAGACCTCCCGTGGCGTTTCGCGAGGAATGGGTGAGGAGAACCTCAACAAGATCACCGCCCTGACCGGCCGCTCACAAGGGCCGCGGGTGTACGGAACAGTTCCGGACAACGATCCGGACAGCCCGCTCGGGACGGTCGTCCGGGCGGCGCCGGGCGCGGTGGATCACCCATTGACTCGGACCGTTCCAAGGGCCAGCATCGGGGGCGTCGCCGCCGCCGTCGTCCGCCCGTCCCCGCGTACGGGGATCACCAGGAGGAAACCATGTCGATCATGTCGAGCGAGTCTTCGGCAGATGCGGCGTTACCCAAGAGCTGGAAGGCGTTCGTCGCGCTGCCCGACGACACCACGGCCAGGGCGGTCGCCCAGGAGCTGGAGAAGGACCCCAGCCCGGACAACGCGCTCGCGTCCGTGACGCTCATCGCCGAGACGCTGGCCCAGCGTTCGGCGCAGGAGCGCAGCACGATGTCCGAGTTCATCGTCAGGCGGCTCACCGGCGACCTCGCCCGGGGCTTCCTGAAGGCGACCGCCGCGGTCCGGCTCGCCCACCCGGCGCTGGAGAAGCCGAAGGAGAAGCCCACGCCGCAGCACGCCGACGTGCGCCACAGCCTCGACCTCCTGAAGCCGGAGACACCCAAGACCCTCACCGAGAAACTCGCCGAGAAGACCTCGAAGACCCCCGAGGAGATCTCGAAGACCCTCCACCTGGAGATGCTCGACGCGCTCGACCTGGCCGCGGGGGGCAAGGGCAAGGACAAGGTCACCGTCGACCTGGTCGAGCTCGCCCAGCGTGTCGAGGACGAGAGCGACGCCTCGTCGATGGGACACCTCCGGGCGGTGGCGAGGCTCGTCGACTCCATCAGCGGCAAGGCGGCGTACTCGAAGGAGCGCCGTGGCGAGCTCGAAGACATCACGAAGGGGACGACGCAGCAGCACCTCGTCGAGCAGATCGGGTTCCGCGCGGCGAAGAGCCAGCGCAGCTCGCTCACGGGCCTGTCCACCCAGAACGAGCTCGCGGCCAGCTACTGGCGCACGAACTTCCGCGACACCCTGGACGAGTTCCTGAAGAAGCTGCGGGGAAGCGGGGAGTCGGGCAAGGGCGGCGCCCTCGACGAACTCGTCCAGAAGCTCACGAAGGTCGGGAAGTCGGGCAGTGACGTCCTGGTCAACAGCCCCCGCGTGCTCAACAAGCTGCAGATCGTGCTCGGCCCCGAGGTGCTGGAGAATCTCACGGTCACACCGCTCGTCGGAAGGACGGGCGTCAGCGTGCTGAGCGGCACCGGCGCGTACACCAAGATCGAGTGGGACAAGATCCTTTACGAGCTCGGCGCGACGCCGTCGGCCTACCAGCTCTACGAGCTCATGGACACGGGAAAGACCCCGCCCACCTCGAACTTCGAGGTCGACACGCGGGCCGATCTCGTCAGGCTCATCACCTCCAGCCGGTTCTCCCGGCTGCAGGAGATCGCGCGGGGGAAGAGCGAGATCGCGCCGGTGTGCGCGATGGTCGAGCACCTCGTGCTGGGCCTCACCGACGCGCTCGGCCCGAAGCGCTTCGACACGCTGACCGCCAACGCCCTCGGCTCGCTGAGCCGGCTCATCGACATCGTCGTGGAGAACGAGGCGAACCCCACGGTGGCGATGCGGGCGGCCGACCTGATGATGGACGAGATCGCCATCGTCGTCGCCGTGGCCCAGTACTACACGAGCACCGACTACCGGACGACGATGCGGGACATCCTGCTGGAGCGGGCCAAGGACTTCGCGAAGGCGGCCGGGGACATCAAGATCGACAGCTACCTCATGACAAGCGGCATGGACGCGCTCGCGACCGCGCTGTACATCGCGCTGTCGTGGCGGGACCACGAGGAGGTCTCGCGGTCCACCGAGGCGATCGACTACTACGAGACCGCGTTCCTGCTCGGCAAGCTCAAGAAGGGCGAGAAGGCGACTCCGCACAAGGACGTCCTGGTGGCGGCGCTGAACCCGAGCACGCCCGCCTTCGCGCCGTCGCCGGCCAAGCTCGTGGACGACGTGCGGCGAAGCCTGGAGACGCACAAGAAGGGCGACGCGCCGTTCGCGCTGATCATCGACACCACCATCGAGATCGCGCCCGAGACGGCCGGGAAGACCCAGATCGACATCCTGCTCGACGGCCTGAAGGACGCCGTCGCCGCCGGCAAGCTGGAGATCTTCCTGTGCAAGAGCTTCCAGAAGTACGCCTCGATGGGCACCGGCAAGGTGGCCGCCGGCAATCTCACGATGCTGTCGGCGAAGGGCAACTCCGGGTCCGCGTACGCGCGGGCCGAGGCGCTGCTGCAGGACATCGACCTCGATCTCGTCCGGCACGACGAGGGGCAGCTCGTGGTGCACATGCTCAAACACGGGCACCGCGACGAGCTGGCGCTGGTGCGCAGCGCCGCCAGGAACGCCAAGTTCGTGGACGAGTTCTGCTGGCCCATCGACAGTGGGGACCTCACCCAGGGAACCACGTACGTGGACGGCATCCCCCTGATCCTGCGCACGACTCCCACCGGCGACGTCGACAAGCTGTTCAACAAGCTCCAGATCGACAGGCGCGACAGCTTCTCCTTCCTGCGGACCTCCTACGTCGGTGGGATCCCGAGCGCCGGCGGCGTCGAGGGCAAGTACGTGCGCATCAACACCGGCCACGAGTCGAAGGCGACGATGGTCGAGTACTTCTACGCGTTCGGCCATCTGGCGCGCAGCACGCCCCCCGGTGCGAAGAAGCCGGGCGGCACGAAGGTCGATCTCGACGCGCTCACGATCGACGTGGTGAAGGAGCATCTGGAGGTGCTGGGCGGCGTCAGGAACGACCAGGACCCCGGCATCGCGGAGTACCGGGACAACATCGTGGCGTCCTACTGCGCCTTCGCCCTGCAGAACGTCCCGGGGAAGGGCGCCGTCATGCCGCTGCTCCTCGAGTTCTTCGTGCGTCCCGTGAGCCGCGTGACGATCGAGACCCAGCGTTATCTCGCCGACGCACTGCTCACCTTCAAGGCGAAGGACCTCGGCACCAACCCCGTCGCCCTCGCGTCGTTGTGCCGAGCGGCGGTGGTCCTGCCCGCGTCGCGGATCAAGTCCCTCACCCCGGTCCTCAGGCTCGACACGATCGGCGAGTCGGAGGAGGCGAAGCAGCTCCGCGCGATCGTGGCCCGGAAGAACAAGGTCTGAGGGCCGTCGCGATCCGGGCGCCACGAACAGACCGCAGTGGCGCCCGGAGAGATCCGGGGATCGTGAACCTTCTCGGCTTCTCGCCCGACTGTGCAAGATGACGGGAGGACGAGATGACCGATGAGCTGCTGGTGACTCGCGCTCAGCTGGGCGAGCGCGCGGCGCTGGCCCAGCTGGTGGCTCGATGGCGGATGCCGGTATGGACGTACGTACGGCGCATGCTGGATGCCGAGCGGGCCGACGACGTGGCGCAGGAGGTCTGGCTGGCCGTGGTCCGCGGCCTGCCCCGCCTCAGGGAGCCGGGCCGGTTCGCGCCGTGGCTGTTCACGATCGCCCGGCGGTCGGTCACCGACCGGCTGCGCGGCGAGTACGCCCTGGCCGAGGAAACGTCTGCATTCGGCGACCTGGTGGGCGAAGCGGGCGCCGAAGACCCGGCTGAGGCCCTGGTGGACCGCGCAGCGCTGGTGAGCGTACTGGCAGATCTGCCGCTGCTGGAGCGGGAGATTCTCGTCCTGTTCTACCTGGAGGACCTGCCGGTGGAGGAATGCGCGGACATCTGCCAGATCCCGGCCGGAACGGTGAAGTCCCGGCTCAGCCGGGCCCGTCGTCTGCTGCGTGGGCACCTGAAGGAGAAGGGATACAGGCCATGACCGAAGAGCCACGCCTGTCGGCGCAGGACGTGATCGACCGGCTGTCGCCGGTGCTGTCGCTGAGAACCCGGATCCGGGCGGTGGCGGCACTGCTGGCCGGCGTCGCCGGCGCGGTGTTCATGGTCACCTTGTGGTGGACGGAGCCCGGCCCGCTGCCCGGCCGCACACATCTGGCGTTCGCGTTGCTCACCGTGTTCTGCCTGGTCTGGGCCGCCTACGGCGGATGGCTGCTGACACGCCGGATTCCGTTGTTCGCCACCGACCAGGTGATCGCCGCCTGGATCGGCCTGGTCGCCTCGCTGACCACCACGGCGGTCGTGACCGTTGTGGCCGTGCAGCGCGGCGCCGGCGTGGGACTTCCGTTGGCAGCCGGGGGTGTGTTCGTCGCGGTCGCCCTGGCGCTGGTGGTGCGCGCACAGGCCCGGCGGGCGGCGCTGCTGCGCCGCAAGCACGAGCTGACCGGCGGGGAGGAGCGGTGACGGCCGATTGGAGGTGATGGAATCCGACCGGATTTTTCCCCGGACTACAGGGACCCCGGATCGCGAGTTGCGCCCGCGCCGGTGTAACCACTATAACCAGTTACATGGTATTGAGCTGGAAGCTGGTCGTCGACAGTGCGAACGCGCCCGTGCTCGCGGACTTCTGGGCCGCGGCGCTGGGCTACGAGGTGGAGGATCCCAGCGTGCTCGTCGGGCGGCTGCTGGCCGCCGGTCACCTCCCGGCGGAGGCGGTCGCCGAGCACGACGGCCGCACGATCTTCCGCGGCTACGCCGCGATCCGCCACCCCGACGACCCCTTCGACGCCACCAGCGGCGTCGGCCTCGGGCGGCGCCTGCTCTTCCAGGACGTGCCCGAGGGGAAGACCGGCAAGAACCGCCTGCACATCGACGTGCACGGCGAGCCCGGTGGCCTCGACGCCCTGGTGGCGCGCCTGGAAGGCCTCGGCGCGACCCGCGTCCGCGAGGTGGACAAGGGACCCGCCGGTCACTGGTGGATCATGCTCGACCCGGAGGGCAACGAGTTCTGCGCCACGTAGGCCGCGCCTGCCCGCCGCCTGCTTAGTCGAACAGCGACAGGTCCACGGAGTCGGCCAAGGCCTGGTAGCCCGCGTCGCTGCCGTGCACATGGTCGCCGCAGTGGAAGTCCTCACGGATACGGCCGGGGTGGTCCGGATCACGCCAGACGGCGTCGAAGTCCAGCACGGCGTCGAAGGCGCCGCCGGTCCGGATCCAGTCGTTGACCGTCCGGCGTGCGCTCTCGCCCTCCGGTGTGAAGACCTCCGCGCCCTCGTAGGGCGCGATGGTGGTGGCGTAGACCCGCACGCCGCGTTCGCGCGCCCTGGCGACCAGCCGGCGGTAACCCGCGATGACGTCGTCCGTCGTCACCGGCGCGCCGGGGAACATCTTCAGGAAACCGGCCAGGGGTCCGTCGTCCCGGGGGGCGAAGGAGATGGCGATGTCGTTGGCGCCGACGGAGAGCACCACGTAGCCGAGGCCGGGCGTCGTCAGCGCGTCACGGTCGAAGCGGGCCAGTGCGGCGGCGCCGATGCCGTCGTTGAGCATCCGGTTTCCGCTGATGCCCTGGTTGGAGACGTAGCCGGCGGCCACGCCCCCCTCGATGAGCCGCACGGCCAGCAGCTCCGGCCAGCTGTGGTTGGTGTCCGGTGTCGAACCGGCGCCGTCGGTGCGGGAGTCGCCCACCACGACGATGGTCTTGGCCGGGCCGTCAGGGAACAGCTCGACGGCGGAGATCAGCGCCCGCACCGGCAGAACCTCGGCGTTCTCCGGCAGCGTGAGGGCGGCGACGGCGTCGCCCGGGATCGTCCAGCCGGTCTCCAGGGCGGGGTCATGGCAGGTGCAGGTCTCCACACGCCCCGGCAGATGGAGGCTGATGGACAGCTTGGCCAGGGCGGGCAGGGAGATGTCGACCGGATCGCTGAGGACCGGCGCGCCCGCGGGGACGGTGACGCGCGGCGCGCCGGAGAAGGTCAGCACGCGCTCGCTGCCCGGCCGAACCCCGCCGCCGGGCACTGCGAGGCCCACCCGCGCCGCGCCGATGTCGAGGGGCGCGGTCCCGAACTCGTTGGTGAAGCGGACGCGCACCCGGCTCCCGCCGCCGCTGATGCGCACCACCTGGCGCAGGGTCACGTCCGCGAGGGGCAGGTGGCCATCCAGCGAGCCGAGCCCGTCGTGTGCCGCCTGGGGCGAGGCGCCCCAGCTCCTGACCCAGCTGCCGGCGTTGGTCGTCTCGGTCATGTGTCGTCTCCGTTGTTCGTCGGGATCCGAAGACTGAGGCGGGTCGCTGACACGGGGCGAATACGGCGCTGACACGCGCCGGCATCGAGCTGACGTCACGCTGACACGGCTGTCCTTCTTTTGGCGTCTCGCGGGGGAGCGCAGGAAGATTGAGGAATGGACGGAGTTGCGAGGCTTCGCATCACACTGCTCGGCGCGTTCCAGGTGTCTCGTGGTGACGCCGTCCTGCCCGTTCCCGGCGCGCGGTTGCGCGGCCTGCTCGTCCGGCTGGCGCTCGCCGGAGGCCGCGGGGTCGAGCCGGGCGTGCTGGTCGACGCGATCTGGGCCGAGGAGCCGCCGTCCGGCCCCGGCCCCGCCCTGCAGACTCTCGTCTCCCGGCTGCGCCGCGCCCTCAGCCCGACCGGCGCTGCCCGTGACGTGGTGATTCAGGGCGCGGGCGGTTACCGGCTGGCGGTGGACGCGGCCGACGTGGACGCGCTGCGCTTCGAGCAGCTCACCGCCGCCGGTCGGGAGAGGCTGCGGGCAGGTGACCCGGAGGCGGCGATCGCCGCGCTCGCCGAGGCCCTGGCGTTGTGGGGCGATCACCCGGGTGCCGAACCCGCGGTCGTCGCCGCGGTCGCGCCCACCGTCGCGACACGGCTGGCACAGGTGTCGATCGAGGCGGTCGCCGACCTCGCCGACGCCGAGTTGTCGCTGGGGCGGGCCGACGTGGCCGCCGCGCGGCTGACCAGGCTGCTGGCCGAGCACACAGTCCACGAGCACACCGTCCACGAGCGGGCGGCCGCGCTGCTGATGGACGCGCTCGCCGCGCAGGGGCGTCAGGCCGAGGCGCTGGCCGTCTACGAGCGGATCCGCCGGGACCTGGCCGACGTACTCGGCGCCGACCCGGGCACCGCCCTGCGGGAACGCCATCTGCGCCTGCTGCGCCCCAGCCAGGGGGTGACGGAGCCCGGCCGGATCCGGCCGGCCGCCCTGCCCGAGCCGCTGACCAGCTTCGTCGGCCGCGACGACGACCTCACGCGTATCCGGGGCCTGCTCACCACCGGGCGCCTGGTCACCGTCCTCGGCCCCGGTGGCGTGGGGAAGACCCGGCTCGCTCTGGAGGCCGCCCGCCGCCACCGCCACGAGTACCGCGACGGCGCCTGGCTCATCGACCTCGCGTCCGTCACCGAGCCGGCGGAGCTCGCCGCGGCCGTGCTCGCCGGGATCGGGTCGCGGGGCGGCGCGATGCTCGCCGACCGCAAGCGGGTGGAGGGAGACGAGCTGGACGTCCTCGCCGGCGAGCTCGGCGGCCGGGAGATCCTGCTGCTGGCCGACAACTGCGAGCACCTGATCGGCGCCGTGGCCCACCTGGTCGCGGCGCTGCTGCCCCGCTGCCCCGGGCTGCGCGTGCTCGCCACCAGCCGGGAACCGCTCGCGGTCGACGGCGAGGCGCTCGTGCCGCTGGCCCCGCTCGCGCTGCCCGGCCCGGACGACGGCGTCGAAGCGGCCAGAAGCGCGGCCTCGGTGCGCCTGTTCACCGAGCGGGCCGCCGCCGTGCGGCCCGGTTTCGACGTCGACGAGATCACGCTGCCCGACATAGTGCGCGTGGTGCACGGCCTGGACGGCATGCCGCTGGCCCTCGAACTGGCCGCCGCCCGGCTGCGGACGCTGTCACTGCCCGACCTGGCCGACGGGCTCTCCGACCGGTTCCGGCTGCTCACCACCGGCAGCCGTACCGCACCACCCCGCCACCGCACCCTGCGCGCGGTCATCGCCTGGAGCTGGGAGCTGCTCGACGAGCACGAACGCACCGTGGCGGAACGGATCTCCGTCCTGCCCGGCGGCGTCACGCTCGCCTCCGCCACCGCCGTCTGCTCCGGCACCACCGTGCCCACCGGGGAGATGCCCGAACTGCTCGCCGCCCTCGTCGACCGGTCGCTGCTGCAGCTCGCGCCCGGCGCCGGGCGCTACCGGATGCTCGAGACCATCCGCGAGTACGGCGCCGACCGCCTGGCCGGCACCGGCGACCTCGGCACGGCCCGCGGCCTGGCCGCCGCCCACTTCACCGAGCTGATGGCCCGCCACGACTCCCGGCTGCGCGGGCCCGGCCAGCTGACCGCCATGCGGGCCATCGGCGCAGAGTACGACAACGCGCTCGCCGCGCTGCGCCACCTGTGCGCCGCCGGCGACTCTCCCGGCGCGACCACCCTCGCCCTGACCCTGATCTGGTACTGGCAGATGTCCGGCCGCCACTCCGACGCCGCCTACTGGCTGGACGAGGTCCTGGCGGTGCCCGGCGGCGGGCCGGCGCCCGAGCGCGACTGCGCCCGAGCCGTCCACCTGCTCAACCGGGCGGACATCCTGTCGGGGATCACCGCCCAGGAGGCCGCCGACGACCGGGCGGAGATGCGCGAGCTGGCAGAACGGCTGCTCGCGCATCCGGAGCTGCCGAGCCACTACCGCGTGTTCGGCCCGATCCTGCTCTTCCTGCGGGAGGAGCAGGCCGCGCTAACGATCTTCCAGCGTCTGGCGGACGGCGACGACGTGTGGCTGTCCGGGCTGGCCCACATGTTCCTGGCCGAGATCGCCGAGAACGCGGGCGCGCTCGACCGGACGCGTGTCCACGTGACGGCCGCCCTGGCCCGCTTCCGGCAGGCCGGTGACCGGTGGGGCCAGGCCGCCACCTTGCCGATGCGCGCTTGGCTGCGGCGATACGACGACCTCGACGGCGCGCTGGCCGACCTGCGCGAGGCCCGGGTGCTGGCGGGCGAGTTCGGCTCGCTCAGCCTCGGCGACCAGCTCTACAGCGACCTGCGCTGGATCGACGTGCACATCCGGCGCGGCGACACCGACCGGGCGATGGCGTTGATCGGCTCCGCCCGCGAGCGTGCGCTGCACGCGTCGTCGGCGGAGATGCTGGTCCTGGTCGACGCGCGGGAGGCGGACGTGCGGGTGCGGCTCGGCGACCTGTCCGGGGCGGCCGACCTGCTCGACGACGCCGAGCGGCGCCTGCTCGACGATTCCGCGTTCCCCTCCGGCCACGCCCGGACGCTGGCCGGCAGCGCGCGGGCCGCGCTCTGCCTCGCGCTCGGCGACCTGTCCGGCGTGGAGAAGGCGCTGCGGGAGGCGTACGCGGCCGCGCTGGCGACCCGGGAACTGCCGATCCTGTCGCTGGTGACGGTGAACGCGGCCGCCCTCGCCGGGGCGCGCGGGCGGCACCACGAGTCGGCCGTACTGCTCGGGGCCGCCGCCCGGCTGCGGGGAGCGCACGACCACACCGATCCGCAGGTCCGTGAGCTCAGCCGCCGGAGCCGGGCCACGCTGGGCGGGGAGGAGTTCGCGGCGGCCTACGCGAAAGGCTGGGAGCTGGACGTGAACTCGGCGTCACTTCATGTACGGCGCACGCTCACATCAGGGCCCGCTTGAGGAAGACGACCCCGTCGATCGTGTCGAGCCGGGCCGGGTCGAGCGGGAAGTAGCGGAAATCCTCCGAGACGCGCGGGGTGGGTTCGGTGACGGCCTGGGCCAGGCGGCGGGCGTCGACCAGGGCGCGGTCCCACGGGAGCGTGGACAGGACGCCCTCGACGGTGTCCGGGGGCGGGGCGTCGTCACCGGTCGTGCCGAGGGCCGAGGCGAGAAAGGCGTACCGGTCGCCGAGGTGCGCTCCGGTGATCGCTCCGGCGCTCCACCACTCCAGCGTCTGGTCGCCGAACGGCATGGCGCTCTTGTTCCGCTGCAGGTGGAGGTTGTGGCCGAAGACCAGGGCCGGGCCGTGCCCGGCGACGGCCCGCAGGTTCGCGGCCATCATCGCGTCCCGCTGGGCCGACAGCCGGGTCCACCGAGCCGGGGACGCGTCGGCCATCCAGTGGTGGTAGCGGAGCAGGCCGACGGCGGTGCGCCCGTACAGTGCCGCCCGCTCCCTGTCCTCCGCGCTCAGCCGCGGAACCTGCGTGGCGAGCAGCGCCACCATGTCGTCGGCGATCAGCCGCAGCCGCCGGGCCTCGGCGGACCGGCCGATCGACCGGGCCGGATCCCTGGCCGTGGCCTCGTCCGACCACCGGTCGTCCGGGCCGAGAAGCTCGTCCAGGGTTTCGGGGGAGCAGGGGAGCGGGCCGTCGAGGAGGGCGTGGAGGGCGGTGAGCGCCTGGCGCGGGCTCGCCGCCCAGTACTCGAGCGGGCCGTCGAACCCGAAGAACCGGAGCTTCTCGTCGTGCTCCTCGTTGTAGGCCCGCATCCAGCGGACGAGCTCGCGGTTGGCCGGTGACGCGCCGAAGCCGTGGCTGAAGCCGCGTTCCATGACCTCGTCGAGGCTGCCCGCGCCCGTCCTGACGTAGTCGTCCACCACCAGGCCCATGAGACAGTCGCTCTCGATGGCGAACGACCGGTAGCCCTCGTGCTCGGCCAGATGCCGGAAGACCTCGTTGCGCACCTCGCCCAGCTCGTCCACGAGATGCCTGGCCTCGCCGAGTCCGAGCAGCAGGGGTTCCGTCGGCAGCGACCGGAGGAACGCCGAGACGCCCGCGCCGTCGAGCGGCCAGGCCGTGTCCTTGATATCCATGCCTTCGACGGTATCGTTGAACTCTCGATGTAAACTTTGCCCGATCGCACCCCGCTCTCTTCATGATGGACCTTCAATCGGTGATGTATCCATGAGGCCGGTGGACCTGGCGCGTGAGCACGGCCTGTCCACGCAGGCGATCAGGAACTACGAGGACGCCGGCATCCTGCCCGCCGCCGGACGCACCGCCTCCGGCTACCGCGTCTACACGACGCTGCACGCGCAGGCGCTGCGCGCGTTCCTCGCACTCGTGCCCGGGCACGGTCACCAGACAGCCACGTCGATCATGCAGGCGGTCAACCGGGGCGCCACCGAGGACGCGCTGCGGATCATCGACGAGAGCCACGCCCGGCTCCTCGACGACCGCCGCACCCTGGAGGCCGTCGAGGCCGCGCTCCGCGATCTCGCGCCCGTGCCGCAGGAGCGCGGCGACACGTTCATCGGCCCGCTGGCGCGCAGGCTCGGCCTCCGCCCGGCCACCCTGCGCAAATGGGAGAACGCCGGGCTGGTCCGGCCGCGCCGCGACCCGGGGACGGGCTACCGGGTCTACGGCGCCGACGACGTACGGGACGCCCGGCTGGCCCACCAGCTCAGGCGGGGTGGCTACCTGCTGGAGCAGATCGCCCCGCTGATCGCCCAGGTCCGCTCCGCCGGGGGCGTCGCCCCGCTGGAGTCGGCCCTGCGGGACTGGCAGGCCCGGCTGTCGGCCCGGGGCCGCGCCATGCTCAGGGGCGCCGCCGGCCTGGACGCCTACCTCCGCACCCGCGAACCCTGAACCGGGTCACCCGGCTCACCTGGCCGTGTAGCCGCCGTCGGCGACCAGAACGCTGCCCGTCATGAACGAGGAGTCGGCCGAGAGCACGAACTCGACGACCGATGCGATCTCGGCGGGCTCCGCCAGCCGGCCGAGCGGGATGTTCGCCGCCGAGTCCGCGAGCGTCCTGCCGAGGCGCGCCTGCTCCCGCTCCAGCATGGGTGTCCTCGTGCCGCCCGGCGCCACGGCGTTGAAGCGGATGCCCTGCGCGGCGTTCTCCAGCGCGAGGACGCGCATGAGGTTGATGACCGCCGCCTTCGACGAGCTGTACGCGCTCAACCCGGGAGCGCCGACCGTGCCGAGTTCGGACGCGACCGCCACGAACGAAGGGCCGGAGGAGCGGGCGAGCAGCGGCAGGGCCGCCCGGGCCAGCACGAAGACGGCGCGCAGGTTGACGTTGAGCACCTCGTCGAACGTCCGCGGGGGAGTCTCGGGGGCCGGAGCGGTATAGCTGATCCCCGCGCAGGCCGCGACCCCGTCGAGGCGTCCTTCGGCCTCCTCCACATCGTGGAGCAGTGACTCAACGGCGACCTCGTCGGTCACGTCCATCACCCGGCTGACGACCTCGGGACCGAGCCTGCCCAGGCCCTGTTCGTCGAGATCGGCCGCCCACACCCGCCAGCCGCGTTCGTGCAGCCGTCTCGCGGTCGCGGCGCCGATTCCCGACGCGGCTCCGGTCACCAGGACGGTTCCAGGCATCGTGCTTCCTCTCTCCCGGATCCCCGGCATCTTCGAGCATCTGTCAGATCGTGTAAATGTACGTCAACTTTGACCGAGCTTCGGGGGTGACAATATGCCGCCGCCACTGCCGGATGTCCAGGCTTCGAGGCGTCAAAGTTTGATAACACAGCCCCACCCTGTGTCATCTTGCGAGGCCGCCCTGCGGTGGCGCCGACGGCCCGTGTGAAATCGATGTGAACGACCGGCGACCCCTAGACAACTCTGGAAGAGCTCTGTCACATTTGAGGAACGTGAGCCGCCCGGCAGGAAAGGACACCAGTGGACCCCAGTTCGGACCAGCGCTTTCTACGGGCGGCGCGGGTGTATCCCGCCCTCGGTGACGACGTCCTGCACGACGCGGTCGTCGAGATGCGGGGTGACCGCGTCGTGCGGGTCTGCACCGCGGCGGACGCCGCCGCCGACCTCGCCCGTCCGGGCACCCGCGTGATCGACTACGGGGACGCCACCGTCGTCCCCGGTCTCGTCGACGCGCACTGTCACATCACGCTGACCGGAGACGGCACCCCCTACGAGCAGCAGGTTCTCGACTCGGACGAGATGATGGCGCTCATCGCCGTCAGCAACCTGCAGCGGCATCTCGCCTCCGGAGTCACCACGATCCGGGACAACGGCGGACGCAACCGCATCGTGTTCGAGGTGCGGGAGGCCGTCGAGCGGGGCTATGTCAGAGGACCCCGGATGCTGCTGGCCGGCCGCCCCATCACTCATTCGTACGGGCACTTCTACTGGTGCAACGGGGTCGCGGACGGCGCCGACCAGATCCGCGCGGCCGTACGCCGCCTGGTGGCCGAGGGCGCCGACCACATCAAGATCATGGCCTCCGGCGGGGCGACGGCCGGGAACATCCCCTACTACTCCTCCTACACCGCCGCCGAGATGCGCGTCGCCGTCGAGACGGCGCACGGCCTCGGCCGGTTGACCACCGCTCACTGCCGGGCCACGTCCTCGATGCTCAACGCGGTCGAGGCCGGCCTCGACTGCATCGAGCACGGCGAGTTCCTCGTGCCGGGCGAGATGATGGAGTTCGGCGGCGGCGTCGCCTCCAGCGGCCGCATGGTCTACGACCCGGCGGTCGCCCAGACGGTGCACGACGCGGGCACCTTCATCAGCTTCACCGCCCAGACCGGCGGCTGGGAGACGCTGGTCGACCTGCGCCGGCGGGCCGAGCACGGCCCGCTCGGCGACGTGGAGAAGGGCCGGGCCTCCGCCATCGAGGCGTACTTCGACATGAAGCTCGGCATCCTGTCGTCGATGCTGGCCGACGGCCTGGGCCCGCGCATCGCGATCAGCAGCGACGCCGGTCCGTACGACGTCGCCTTCGGCGGGCTCCAGCACGGCATCGAACTCGCCGTGGCGGCCGGCCTGACACCGCTCGCGGCCATCCGCGCGGCCACCGCCGTGGCCGCCGAGGCCTGCGGCATCGCCGACCAGGTCGGCACCCTCGCGCCCGGCCGCCTCGCCGACCTGCTCGTGGTCGGCGGCGACGCCACCAGTGACGTCTCCCGGCTGTGGGACGTGCGGGCCGTCTACCAGAGCGGACGGCTGGTCGCCCCGCTGGTCGCCGACTCGGGCGCGGACACCGGCGTGGTCCCCCTCCTGCCGGTCCGGCCCGCCGCCGCCGTCCCCGACTGCTGAGACCTGACGACTCCTGAACCAGCCCCGAACGACCCCCCGCCGAGAGGTGAGCACAACCCCATGTACCCACGCGACCTCAAGGGATATGGCAGGCGCCCGCCGCACGCCCGCTGGCCGGGCGGCGCGAAGGTCGCCCTGCAGTTCGTCGTCAACTACGAGGAGGGCGGCGAGCGTTCGGTCCTGCACGGCGATCGGTGCTCGGAGGCGTTCCTGACCGAGGAGCCGACCCGGGAGTTCCCCAACATCCGCAACCTCAACGTCGAGTCGCAGTACGAGTACGGCAGCCGCGCCGGGTTCTGGCGGCTGCACCGGCTGTTCACCGAACGGGGGCTGCCGGTCACGGTGTTCGGCATCGCCGAGGCCCTGGAGCGCGGTCCCGAGGCGGTCGCCGCGATGCGCGAGGCGGGATGGGAGATCGCCTGCCACGGTCTGCGCTGGATCGACTACGCCGAGATGCCGGTCGAGCTGGAGCGGGAGCACATCCGCCGGGCGGTCGACCTGCACACCAGGGTCACCGGCAGCAGGCCCGAGGGCTGGTACACCGGCCGGATGAGCCCGCACACCCGCCGCCTGGTGGTGGAGGAGGGAGGGTTCCTGTACGACTCGGACTCCTTCGCCGACGACCTGCCCTACTGGGAGCACGTCGCCGGCCGGGCGCACCTGGTCGTCCCGTACACCCTGGACAACAACGACGGCCGCTACCTCAACACCTACGGCTTCCAGTCGGAGAGCTTCTCCGCCTATCTGCGCCGGGCGCTCGACCTGCTGCGCGAGGAGGGGGACGACCGGCCGAAGATGATGAGCGTCGGGCTGCACACCCGCATCGCCGGCCGCCCCGGCCGGGCCGCCGACCTGGTGCGCTTCCTCGACTACGCCGCCGGAGCGGGCGACGTGTGGGTCACCCGCCGCGTGGACGTCGCCCGGCACTGGCACGCGGCGCATCCCGCCGTCCCGGCGTCCGCGTCGTGAGGGGGAGCGGGCGATGCGTGTCCTGGTGACCGGAGCCTGCGGCTTCGTGATGAGCGTGTTCATCCGGTGCTTCCTCCAGGACCACGAGGAGGCGCGGGTGCTGGCCCTCGACGTGGGCGAACCGGACGAGGCCTGGTCGGGCCATCTGGCGGACGTCGCAGGCCGGGTGGACTTCGTGCGCTGCGACGTGCGCGACCGCGCCCGACTCGCGACGTTGTTCGCCCGCCATCGGCCCGAGACGGTGGTGCACGGCGCCACCGTGACCCTCGTGCCCGAGTGGGAGCGGGAGGACCCTGTGCGGTTCCTCGACGTCAACGTCATGGGCACCGCCGCCGTCCTGGACGCCGCCCGCCGCGCCGGTTCCGTCGGCCGGGTCGTCCACGTCAGCAGCGCGGCCGTGTACGGCGCCGGGGACCCCGGGCGGACGGAGCCGCAGGACGAGGACACGCCCCTGGAGCCGGACGAGATGTACGGCGTCAGCAAGGTGGCCGCCGAACTGGTGGCCAGGCGGTTCGCCGCCCTCTACGGCATGAGCGTGCCGATCGTGCGGTGCACCAAGGTGTTCGGCCCGATGGAGCGGCCCACCTCCGCACGGACCCTGATGTCCTTGCCGTACCACCTGGCGCGGGCCCTCGTCGCCGGGACGCCGCTGGCGGTGACCCCGCGGACGCTCCGGGCGGCCGGCGACTGGATCAGCGCGGTCGACGTCGCCGCCGCGCTCGGCCTGTTGTGCACCAGGCCGGACGTGGGCAGCGCGGCGTTCAACCTGGCCGGCGGGGCCGCCGTTCCGGTGCCGCGCCTGGCCGAGCTGTTCGGCGTCGAACTGGCCGCCGGCCCGGCCGCGGACCCGGAGCGGGCGGTCGTCGACGCCGACCCCGCGCTGCGTTCGGGCAAGGACGGGACCTACAGCGTGCTGAGGGCGGCGCGGCGGCTGGGGTGGCGACCGCGCGACCTGCCGCGGCAGGTCGGCGAGTACCGGGAGTGGGCCCTCGCGCACTGGACCCCTGAGGACCCCGTCCCCTTGGGGAGCCCCGGCGTGGCGACGTGAAGGCGGTTTCACATTCACGCGCTCGATGCAGCTCACTGATTCAAAAACGCTCACCAAGATCCTCAAATCGCTAAATTTACCGTTTGGAAACCCGAGATGATGCCCAACCGAAATCGGCGAGGAGTGTTCTGGTCGTGTCGCCCGCCGCACCCCGTCCGGAGAGGCCGATGGCACGTGAACACCTCCCCCTCGGCCCGCCACGGCTTCGGCCGCGACCTCACGGAGCGGGCAGTATGAGCACGCGGCGCACGACCGGGACCGCCATGGCCGAGGCGCTCGCCGCCAACGGGGCGGCCCTCGCCTTCGGCATCCCCGGCACGCACAACCTGGAGCTGTACCGCGGCATGGCGGCGAGCGGGATCCGCCACGTGGTGACCCGGCACGAGCAGGGCGCGGGGTACGCGGCGGACGGGTACGCCCGTGTCACCGGCCGCCCGGGACTCGTCGTCACCACCAGCGGGCCCGGCCTGATGAACGCCATGGCCGCGATGGGCACCGCCTACGCCGACTCCGTACCGCTCCTAGTGCTCTCACCCGGCGTGCCCACTGGCCTGGAGCGCGCCGACTACGGGTGGCTGCACGAGATGAAGGACCAGCGGGCCGCCGCCGACGCCGCGGTGGCGCGCAGCGTGCGGCCCGGCACTCCGGCGCAGGCCGTCGACGCCGTCCACGAGACCTTCGCCCGCTGGGCGGCCGAACGGCCGCGTCCGGTGCACATCGAGGTGCCGCTGGACGTGCTGGAGGCGCCCTGGGACGGCGACGTTCCGGGCCCCTGGCGCGCGCCGCACCCGCCGGCGCCGTCCCCGGCGGCGGTGACGGAGGCCCTCGGCCTGCTCTCGCGGGCCGCGACCCCGGTGATCGTCGCCGGGGGAGGCGCGCTGGGCGCCGCCGCGCCGCTGCGGGCGGTCGCCGAGGCGCTCGGCGCGCCCGTGGTCACCACCACTGCGGGCAAGGGGGTGCTCGACGAGGACCATCCACTGGCCGTCGGCCCGTTCCTCGGTTTCACCGCCGCCCGGAGTCTGATGGAGGACGGCGACGTCCTGCTCGTGGTGGGCAGCGAGCTCGGCGACGCCGAGCTGCCGGACCGCCTGGCGCCGCGCGGCGCCGTCATCCGGATCGACCTCGACCCGGCCCAGCTGCACAAGAACCTCCGCGCCACACTGCCGGTCCACGCCGACGCCCGGGAGGCCCTGGCCGCGCTGGCGGCCGGACTCGGCGGAACGGAACGGCCCGGGAAACAGGCAGGGGAGGGGGAACGGCGGGCGGCCGAGGCCCGGGCCGGATGCCTTGAGCAGGCCGCCGAGCGCGGCGGCCGGTGGCGCGAGGCGCAGGACGCGCTGCGGGCCGAGCTGCCCGCCGACGTCGTCGTGGTGGGCGACAGCTCGCAGGTCTCCTATCTGGGCACCGCGCCGTTCTGGCCGTTCTCCGAGCCGCGCCGCTACCTGGCGCCGGTCGGATACTCCACCCTCGGGTACGGCCTGCCGGCGGCGATCGGGGCGCGGCTCGCGGAGCCCACGCGCCCGGTGGTGGCCCTGCTCGGCGACGGGGCGTTCATGTTCAGCGTCCAGGAGCTGGTCACCGGCGCCGAGCTGGGACTGCCGCTGCCGGTGGTGATCCTCGACAACCACGGCTTCGGCGAGATCCGGCAGAACATGCTCGACCGCGACATCGCGCCGTACGCGGTGGACCTGGCCCGTCCCGACTTCGCGGCGCTCGCCCGGGCCATGGGCTGTCACGGCGTCCGCGTGACGGACGCCGCCGAGGCGGCCAAGCAGGCCGCCACCGCGCTGACGGCCGCACGGCCGACCGTGATCGTCTGGGAGGTGGGCTCGTGAGAGCAGTACTCAACATGATCGACGGGCAGTGGCGGGACGCCGCGGACGGGCGGGCCGCCGAGGTGGTGGACCCGAGCACCGAGAAGGTGATCGCGACCGCGCCGCTGTCCGGCGCGGTCGACGTGGACGCCGCCTGCCGCGCGGCCGAGCGTGCCTTCGCCGGGTGGCGGCGGACCACGCCGCGCGTCCGGCAGGACCTGCTGCTGCGGCTGGCCGACGCGGTGACCGCCCAGGCGGGGGAGCTGGCCGAGGCCGAGTCGGCGAACACCGGCAAGCCGGCCGCCGCGGCGGCGGCCGAGGTGGCCGAGTGCGTGGACGTGCTGCGGTTCTTCGCCGGGGCGGCGCGCCTGCTGGAGGGCAGGTCGGCGGGGGAGTACCTCGACGACCACACCTCGATGATCCGGCGCGAGCCCGTAGGGGTGTGCGCCCAGGTGACGCCGTGGAACTACCCGCTGATGATGGCGGTCTGGAAGATCGCCCCGGCGGTGGCGGCGGGCAACACCGTGGTGCTGAAACCCGGCGACACCACACCGCTCACCACCGTGCTGCTCGCCGGGATCGCGGCCGGGATCCTGCCGCCCGGCGTCGTCAACGTGGTGTGCGGCGACCGTGATGCCGGGCGCGCCCTGGTGTCCCACGAGATCCCGCAGATGGTCTCCATCACCGGCTCGGTCAGGGCCGGGACGGAGGTGGCCGTCGCGGCGTCGGCGTCGCTCAAGCGCCTCCACCTGGAGCTAGGCGGCAAGGCGCCGGTGCTGGTCTTCCCCGACGCCGAGCTGGACGTCGCCGTCCGCACGGTCGCCGAGGCCGGGTACGCGAACACGGGCCAGGACTGCACCGCGGCCACCCGGGTGCTGGTGCACGAGAGCGTGCACGACGAGTTCCTGGCGGAGCTGACCGCCGCCGCGGCGGCCGTCCGCGTCGGACCGCCGGACGACCCGGCGGCGGCGATCGGCCCGCTCAACAACGCGGCCCAGCTCCGGCGGGTGTCCGGGTTCGTGGAACGGCTGCCGGCGCACGCCGCCGTGACGACCGGCGGGGCCCGTGCTCCCGGCCAGGGGTACTTCTTCGCCCCCACCGTCGTCGCCGGCGTGCGGCAGGCCGACGAGGTGGTGCGCGAGGAGGTCTTCGGGCCGGTGGTGACCGTGCAGCCCTTCGCCGCCGAGGAGGAGGCGGTGGCCCTCGCCAACGACACGGCGTACGGCCTGGCCTCCAGCGTGTGGACGCGGGACAACGCCCGCGCGCTGCGCGTCGCCGCCCGCCTCGACTTCGGGGCGGTCTGGCTCAACACCCACATGACCATGGTCTCCGAGATGCCGCACGGCGGCTTCAAGCACTCGGGCTACGGCAAGGACATGTCGGCCTACGGGTTCGACGACTACACGCGCGTCAAGCACGTCATGAGCTTCACCGGGGAGCGGTGAGCGAAGAAATAAGGAAAGGTAAGTGAGAACGTGAAGGTTTCACGCAATTTGTGGGCCGTCACTTCGCTGGCGCTGTCCCTCACCCTCACCGCCGCCTGCGGCGGAGGGAGCGGGAGCGGTGACGCCGGCGCGTCCGGCGACTCCGGTTCCGTCACCTACGCGGGCTTCGGAGGGACCGGCCAGGAGGCCATCGCCAAGGCGTGGCTCGACCCGTTCGGCAAGGAGAGCGGCGTCGGCGTGGTCCAGGACAACCCCGTGACGTACGCCAAGATCCACCAGATGGTCGACGCCAAGAACGTGACCTGGGACATCGCCCAGGGCGGAGCCGACTTCGGGCTGGAGGGCAACCCGCGCCTGGAGGACATCGACTGCTCGGTCGTCTCCTGCGGCGACTACGCGGACGGGCCGTTCAAGGTCTACAAGCAGGGCGTGCCGCTGTTCGTCTTCTCGATCGTGCTCGCCTACAACACCGACAAGTTCGGCAGCAACCCGCCCAAGAACTACGCCGCCTTCTTCGACACCGCGAAGTATCCCGGCAAGCGGGCCATCGACGGCACCGCCGGCTTCCAGGGGATCCTGGAGGCGGCGCTGATGGCGAACGGCACGCCCCGCGACCAGCTCTACCCGCTCGACGTCGACGCCGCGCTGAAGCTCCTGGAGCCGATCAAGGACGACCTGATCGTCTTCAAGGACGCCGCGGAGTGCATCAACCTGGTCTCCTCCGGCGAGGCCGTCATGGGCAACTGCTACAACGGGCGCGTCAAGCTGGCCAAGGACGAGGGCCAGCCGATCGACAACACCTGGGGCCAGCAGATCTACCTCTGCGACTACCTCTTCGTGCCGAAGGGCGCCAAGGACAAGGCGAACGCGATGAAGCTCATCGCCTACATCGCCAAGGCGGCCAACAACGGGAAGATCACCGAGTTCATCCCGTACGGCCCGGCCAACCCCAAGGCCACGGCCTCCGGCAAGTACGCCGCGGACGCCCCGACCGCCCACCAGCTGGAGGGCGAGGACGCCCCGATCGTCATGGACTCCGCCTGGTGGAACGCCAACATGGAGAAGGCGATCGAGAAGACCACCGCCTGGCTGGCGGGCTGACCACCGTGACGGCGGCCAGGCCGTGCCCGAGAGCGAAACGTGCTCGCACGCGGAACGCGGAAGCGGACCGCGAAGCGAAACGAGGAGCACAGTGAGCGCACTTTCCCAGATCCCCTCCCGCGCGTCGTCCCCCGGCCCGCAGGCGAGTCCGGTGACCGGCTCGGACGGCCGCGCCGGTCACGGCGCCGGGCCCGGCGGAGGCGCCGCCCGCGCCCGGCGCTTCCCCCGGCCCGACTTCTGGAGCGGCGCCGGCCTGCCCGGCCTGGTCTTCGTCGTCGCCGCGTTCGTCGTCCCGATGGCCGTGGTGGTGGTCAAGAGCCTGACCGACCCCTCACCGGCGAACTACAGCGCGATCTTCACCAGTTCGGTCTACCAGCGTTCCGTCGTGGACACCCTGGAGATGGCGCTGGTGGTCACCGTGCTGTGCCTGCTGGTCGGATACCCGTACGCCTACACGATGGCCAGGTCCGGGACGGCCATGCGCACCTTCCTGATGGTCGCGCTGATGCTGGCCTTCTGGACGAGCCTGCTGGTGCGCACCTACGCCTGGCAGATCGTGCTGAACGACACCGGCATCGTGAACACCGCGCTGCGCGACTGGCTCGGCCTCACGTCCGCGCCGATCCACATGATCAGGACGCCCTTCGCGGTCTACGTCGGCATGGTGCACGTCCTCCTGCCGTACGCCGTGCTGGCGTTGTTCGCCCAGCTCCGCTCGATCGACCCGGACGTCGAGCGGGCCGCGCAGGTGATGGGGGCGCGGCCGTGGCGCGTGTTCGCGCGGGTCACCCTGCCCCTGTCGCTGCCCGGCGCGGTGGCCGGAGGCGTCCTGGTGTTCGTCCTCGCCCTGGGCTTCTACATCACGCCGCAGCTTCTCGGCGGCGCCCGCCAGGTGTACGTGGGGCAGGCGATCATGCAGCAGATCGAGCAGTTCCTCAAGCCGGGCGTCGGCGCGGCGATGGCGGTGCTGCTGTTCGTCGCGGTGCTGGCCGTGCTCGGGCTCGCCGCCCGGTTCGTCGGCCTGGGCAAGATCCTCGGCGTCGGCATGGGGAGGCGGCGATGAGGGCCGGGATCGGCGTCCGCCTGTTCGCCTGCCTGATCGCGCTGCTGTTCGTCGCGCCCACCCTGATCGTCGCGGCGACCTCGGTGACCTCCGGCTCGATGGTGACCTTCCCGCCCAAGGGCTTCTCCCTGCGCTGGTTCCAGGAGGTCCTCACCGATCCCGAGTGGCTCACCGCGCTCGGCAACAGCGTGCAGGTGGGCCTGCTCGCCGCCGCCCTGGCGATGGCGGCGGGCACCTCGCTCGCCTTCGCCGCGGCGCGCAGCCGCTTCCTGCCGCCCGCCCTCGTCACCGGCCTGGCCGTGCTGCCGATGACCGTGCCGCTCGTCGTCGCCGGCATCGGCTTCTACCTGGTCTACATCCGGGTCGGCCTGTCGGGGAACGTGCTCAGCCTGGGCATCGCCCACGCGGTGCTCGGCCTGCCGTTCGTGTTCGTGAACGTCCTGGCCGCGCTCACCGGCGTGGACCGCCGCGTCGAGGAGGCGGCGCGCGTGTCCGGCGCGACCGAGGCGGTCACGCTCCTGCGGATCACGCTGCCCCTGGTGGCCCCGGCCGCGCTGGTCGGCGGCGTGCTGGCGTTCGTCTCCTCCTGGGACGAGGTGGTCGTCGCCCTGTTCCTGAACACGCCGCAGTTCCGCACCCTGCCCGTCGTCATGTGGAGCCAGGTGCGCTCCGGAGTCGAGCCGTCCATCTCGGCGGTCGCGACGCTGATCACCCTCGTCTCGCTGCTCATGGCCGCCCTCGTCCTGGTGGGGCCGGCCGTGGTGAAGAAGGTAAGGAGAAGGACGTGACCGAGACGGCAACCCAGGCCGGCCCGACCGGCCAGGAGGGCTCGCCGGGGGCGAGGGTCGAGCTGACCGGCATCGTGAAGGTGTACGGGGACACGCGGGCCGTCGACGACGTGTCGCTGACCGTCGAGCCCGGTCAGTTCCTCACGCTGCTGGGCGCCTCCGGGTCGGGCAAGACCACGCTCCTGCGGATCATCGCGGGCTTCGTGGACGCCGACGAGGGCCGGATCGTGGTGAACGGCCGCGACATCTCCCAGGTCCCGGTGCACCAGCGCGGGATCGGCATGGTCTTCCAGAACTACGCGTTGTTCCCGCACCTGTCGGTCGCCGCCAACGTCGCCTTCCCGCTGGAGATGCGGGGGGTGCGCCGCCGCGACCGGGCGGCCCTGGTCGAGCGGGCGCTGGAGGCGGTGCACCTCGGCGGGTACGGCCGGCGCTCCCCGAAGGAACTGTCCGGCGGGCAGCAGCAGCGGGTGGCGCTGGCCAGGGCCATCGTGGCCCGGCCGCCGCTGCTGCTGATGGACGAGCCGCTCGGCGCCCTCGACCGCAGGCTGCGTGAGGCCATGCAGATCGAGATCCGCAGGCTCAGCCGCGAACTCGGGCTCACCGTCATCAACGTCACCCACGACCAGGAGGAGGCGCTGACGATGAGCGACCGCATCGCGCTGCTCGCCGGCGGCCGCCTGGTCCAGCACGGCACGCCCGAGGAGCTGTACGGCCTGCCCGAGAGCGAGGTCGCCGCCCGCTTCCTGGGCGAGTCCAACCTGTTCCGCGGCCGGGTCCGGCGGGAGGGCACGCAGTCCGTGCTGGCCCTGCCGTACGGGCGGGTGCTCGTCCCCGGCGACACGCCGGGAGAGCGGGAGGCGGTCGTCGTGGTGCGGCCGTCGGCCATCCGCATCCGGCCCGCCGGGGCGGAGCCGTCCACGGCGGCCGTCTCCCGCATGCCCGGAGTGGTGAGCGCCGACATCTACGCCGGCGACTCGCGCAAGGTCCTGGTGGAGGGCGCCGACGGCGCCGAACTGGTGGTCAGGTGCGAGTCCGGCGCCCCGCTGCCGTGCTCCGTGGGCGACGAGGTCGTCCTCGAGTGGGACCCCGGCTCCTGCCACATCATCCCCGGCGCGGCCTGACCGCGCTTCCCCCCTGTCCGACGACGAGGGGCGTCGCCCGGCGGCGTCCACGCCTCCGGCATGCCCGGAAACCCCCGCAAAGCCTGAGATCAACGCTCGAGAACAAGGAACGAGGAACGACATGGGACTGACCGAGCGCCAGCGCGCCGGAGTCGCCGCGGTGGAGGAACTCGGCAAGGAACTCTCGGAGTTCCACCGCCTCATCTGGTCGTACGCCGAGCCCGCCTGGCGGGAGTACCGGTCGGCGCAGGCGTACGTCGACCTGCTGAAGGCGGAGGGCTTCGAGGTGGAGGAGGGGTCGGGCGACATGCCGACCGCCTTCCACGCCCGGTGGGGCGACGACGGCCCCGCCATCGGGATGTACTCCGAGTACGACGCCTCGCCCGGCTACTCCCAGGACACCGTGCCCTACCGGCAGCCGCGCCCCGGCCTCCACCCGTGGGCGCCGGGCTTCACCGACGCGCACTCGGCCCTGGGCGTCGGCGCCCTCGCCGGGGCGCTCGCGACCAAGCGGGCGATCGAGCGCACCGGCGGCCGGGGGGTCGTCCACCTGTTCGGCGAGCCCGCCGAGAAGGTGTGCGGTTCCAAGCCCGTGCACGCCGCCAAGGGCTACTACGACGAACTCGACGCGGTGATCAGCTACCACCCGCTGTTCGAGAACACCGCGGTGTGGGACATCCACAACTGCCTGTACTGGTCGGCGGTCTTCACCTTCCAGTGCTTCGAGGCGCAGCGTGACGACGCCCCGCCGTGGATCGACGGCGACCCGCTGGCGGGATCGGGCATGGGCGCGCACAACAGCGTCCGCTCTCCGGGGGCGCTGGACGCGCTGGGACTGATGATCACGGCGACCAAGTACGCCAAGGAGAACATGTTCCCCCGGACCGGCCTGTGGTCGCTCAACGAGGCGATCCTGGGCGCGGCCAACGCGACGGCCGACAACCTGCCGCCGAGGATCACCCAGATCCAGTTCAGCTGGCGCTCTCCGCTGATCGGGGTCCAGGAGCAGATCCTGGAGGTGCTCAGGCGCAACGCCAGGCACGTCGCCGGGCTGGCCAACTGCGAGGTCTCGATGCGCTGGGTGACCCGCACCCGGCCGGGCCTGAAGAACCACGTCATGGCGCAGGCGACGTACGAGAACCTGCTGGAGCTGGGGCCGCGCCGGTTCGCGCCCGAGGCGTACGAGTTCGCCCGCGAGCTGGAGCGCACCCTCGGGCACGAGCCCTCCGACGACCCCTTCCGGCCGATGCTGCACCAGGTCACCGACCCGCGCGACCACGACGCGGCCACCCGGGCCACCCTCCCGCCGTGGCAGGACTGCACCGGCGCCGACGACTGCACCGAGTACACCTGGCACGCCCCCACCGTGCGCTTCTACACCGCCAAGCCGCTGCTGCGGGTCGTGGGGGAGGACCTCAACCACTGGGCCAACAACGCCATGAACGGCCTCGCCCCGGCGATCGACCCGGTGTGGGGCTACGCCGGCGAGGTCATCGCCGCGACCGCGCTGCGGCTCATCGACGACGGCGGGCTGCTGCGCGCCGCCACCGAGGAGTTCGAGCGCAACCGCGAGGCCGCGCCCGAGGCGTTGCGCGACCCGCTGCTGCCCCGCGACTTCGCGCCGCCCGTCGAGCTGCCCTGGCCCGAGTACGTGACCACCGCCCGCGGCTTCGAGTGGCAACTGCCGACCACGACGGACTTCGGCGAGAAGCTCTAGCCGTCCGTGGGCATGCTCTCGCGCCCCCGCCGCGACCCTTCCCTGGGTGAGCCGGCGGGGGCGAGCGGGACCGCGCTCGCGGTGGCGATGGTCGTCGCGCTGTTCCTCACCGAGTCGCTGGTGCAGATCCTGCTGCCGGTCGGCCTGGAGGCGAGCGGCGCCGGGTCCGGGCTGCTGATCGGCGTGCTGCTCGCGCTCGCCCAGGGCGCCGGCGTGGTCATGTCCCCGCCGGCGGCCCTGCGCGCCGACCGGCACGGGCGCGGCGGCGTGCTGTTCGCCGGCGGCCTCGTCCTCGCGGGCTGCGCGGCCGGGCTCGCCGCCGCCACGTCGTTCTCCTCGGCGTGGATCTGGGTGCTGCCGCTGCTCGGGTACGGCCTGGCCAGGGGTTCCGTCGTGACCACCACGCTGGCGGTGGTCGCCCGGTCCGGCGACCGGTACCGGACCCAGGGCCTGAACGGCGCGGCGCAGCGCCTGTCGGCCGCGGTGGCGGCGACGCTGTCGGTCGTCCTGCTGGCGCACCTCGGCACCCGGGGCGCCGCCGGGCCCGGGCTCTGGCTGGTCGTCCTGTCGGCCCTGACCTTCGCGCTGCTCGCGCGGCGGGTGCGGGGCCGGGCCGACCGGGACGATCCCGCCGACCTGTCCGGCACGTCCGGCGCCCGCGGCGGCTACGCGGCGTCGTTGCGCATGCTGCGCCGCGAGCCCGCCCTGCAGGCGTCGTCGCTGATCAACCTCAACCTGAACACCGTGGTCCTGCTCGGCAACTCCTTCTACCCGATCGCGCTCGACGTGCCCGCCGAACGGCTGCCCGGGCTGGTGCTGACGCTGCTGCTGTGCCGCGACCTGACCTCGGTGGCCGCCGGTCCCTTCTTCGGGCGGGTGGTCTCCCGCATCGGGCTGCGCGGCGCGGTGACGGTGTCCGGCGTGTGCGCGGTGGCCGGGCTCGCCGCGGTGGGGCTGGCCGGGAACGGCTTCGCCGGGGTCGCGGCGGGCGCCGTGCTGCACGGGCTGGCCGGGGCCACCGGCATCGGGGCCACCAACCTGCTGGCGACCGCGGGGAGTTCCGCCGGCGGCACCGGCCTGCGGCTGGCCGCGACGAACTATCTCAACGGAGTGGGCATGCTGGTCCTGCCGGTGGTGTTCGGAGCGCTGCTCGACGTCTCCGGGCCCGGCGGCGTGTTCCTGGCGGGCGCCTGCGTCTCCGCCGCGATGCTGGCCGGCGTCCTGGCGCTCACCCCGGCCGCGTCCCCGGCGCGGGCCCGGTGACAGGCCGGATGAGCGGGGCCTTCGCCGGTCGGCGCCGGGCGGACGCGTCAGCCGGCGGCGGTCTCGAACCGCCACGGGCGGGGCAGCACCAGGACGCGCGCGTAGGGCAGCACGGTCAGGTCACGCACGCCGTCCAGGGCGACGATGCGGCGCATCAGCGCGGCCAGGTCCCTCGCCGAGCCGCAGGCCGCCTCGGCCACGACGTGGAACCGGCCCGCCGTCAGCGTGACGATCGGCAGCTCGGGCAGCGCGACCAGGGCGTCCAGGGCGGCCTCCGGGGAGCCGCCCAGGGTGATCCCGACGGAGGCCATCATGATGACGGGATCGGTGGACACCCGGTCCACCATCGCCGTCGCCTGGATCGTGCCGTCCCGGAACAGCGTCTGCGCCCGCTTGCGCACCACCCAGTAGGGGACGCCGAGCTCGTCCTCCATCTCCCGGAAGCTGGCCCTCGGGTTGTCGACGAGCAGGCGCAGCAGCGCCACGTCGAGGTCGTCGAGCTCCGGCCGCCGCGGCGCGGGCGGCCCGGACCGCCGCGGCCTGCCCTGGCTCTCCCACTTGGCCACGTCGAGCTGGCGCCAGACCTCGTGGTCCCCCACGCCTTCGACCGTGCCGGCGATCCGCTGCACGACGTCGGCGAGATCGGCGTCGTCGCGGGCGGCGACCTCGCACATGACGTCGTACGCGCCGATCGTCTGGGCGGCGAAGGTGACCTGGGGATCGGCGTTGAGCGCGCCGCGCAGCCGTTCGACCGGGCCGCGGTAGCGCAGGCCGACGATGCCGAGAACGTCATATCCGAGGACGGCGGGGTCCACCAGCCCGATCACGCGCAGGACGCCGTCACCGGACAGCCGCGCCATGCGGGCGCGGACCGCGTCGGCGGACAGGCCGACCTGCTCTCCGATCCGGGCCAGCGGAGCCCTGCCGTCCTCCCGCAGCAGGCCGACGATCGCCTGGTCCTGCGCGTCAAGTTCGTATCGCTGCGTCAAGGATCCGCTTCCCGTTCCCGTCACCCGCCCGCGACGGCACTCCCGCCCCGGACAGTGTGGCACAGCCATGAACGCGTGCGTACGGGAGCCGAACGACAAATATCCACGATCAATTCCGCGGAAACGATGAACAATGCGAACTGACAATCCTCCGTCGTCACCGGAGGCCCATCCGGGGCCCCTCGGGCTGGTGGCACACCGTCCCTGGCGGCTCTGGATCCTCGGCTCCCTGCTGGCCCGGCTGCCGACGGCCATGGCGGGGCTGGTGCTGATGCTCGTGGGCGAGCGGGTGACCGGCTCGCTGGCGGAGGGCGCGCTGCTGGCCGGGGTGCTCAACCTCTGCTCCGGGCCGCCCGGCCCGTTCTTCGGCCGGCTGCTCGACCGGCTGGAACTGCGCCGCGCGATGAGGGTGACGGTGGCCCTCTCGGGGCTGGTCACGCTGGGCCTGGTCGTGGCCGCCGAGGTGCGGGCGCCGGTCTGGGTGCTGTATGTCCTGTCCGTCGTCCTGGGGCTGGCGACGGCGGGGATGTGGGGCGGCATGCGGGCCCTGCTCGTGGTGACGGTTCCCGCCGTCCAGCTCCGCCGCGCCCACTTCGCCGAGTCCCTGCTCGTCGAGCTGTGCTCGGTGGTCGGCCCGGTCATGGTCAGCCTGCTCGTGGTGACGGGCGGGACCGTCGCCGCGCTCGCCGGGATGGCGGCCCTGTCGCTGCTGGGCGCCTGGCTCATGCGGGCGGTGCCGCCGCTGCCTCCGGCGCCCCGGCGCCCGGACGCCCTCCTCCCGCCGCGCGACACCCAGCTCGTCTCGGCCCTGGTGCTGTGGATCGGCCTGGCGTACGGGCTGCTCATGGCCAACGTCCCCCAGCGCATGGCGCAGTACGGCCTCGGCTCCGGCGCCTCCGGGTGGTTCACCGCGGCGCTGCCCGCCGGGGCCTGCCTCGGGGGGATCGTGGTCAGCGCCTGGCCGCTGGGCCGCAACCGCGCCCTGCTCACCACACTGGGCATGCTGCTCGCCTCCGCCGCCCTGGCCGTGCCGCCCGGGCTCGCCGGCGGCTCCCTCGGGTACGCCGCGGGGCTGTTCGCCGCCGGGCTGTTCATGGTGCCGCTCAACGGCCTGATGGCGACCGAGATCGAGGGACGGATGGGCCTGCGCCGCCGGGCGGAGGCGTTCTCCTATTTCGGGTCGGCCGCGGTCGCCGGTGGCTCCGGAGGCTACTTCCTCGCCGGGGCACTGGACGGCCGCCTGGAGCCGGCCGCCGTGGGCCTGCTGTCGTCCGCGGCGTTCCTGCTGCTCGCGCTGGTCCTCGCCGCCGTGCTGCTGCTGCGGCGCACCCGCTGGGCCGGATGAGCGATGTCAATCACAGCTCGACGCAATCGAGTATCTTCTGTCATATTTGACGAACATACCCTTTTCGTGATCAATGCTTTCCGAGCCGAGCCCGTTCGAATGGATCCCTGACCAGTGAGCGACGTCCCCAACCCGATCTCCTCCCACCTGTCCCACCAGGAGTTGCTGCTGCTCGACATCGTCGCCGAGTCGGCCGACCCCGTCGGTGCGCGCATCGCGACGCGCCGCCTGGGCGACTGCGGCATCGCGCTCAGCGAGGCGAGTACGTCCCGGCTGCTGGCCCGGCTGGACGACCTGGGACTGACCGTCTCCTCGGGACGCAAGGGCCGCACGGTCACGGACGCGGGCCGCCGCGTCGCCCAGGTCACCCGGCGTACCCGGCGACAGGCGAAGGGGCTGCACCAGGCGCTGGACATCCAGAACGCGCGCCAGTTGCTCGACCTGCTCTACGCCCGGCGCGGAGTGGAGCGGGAGGCCGCCCGGTGGGCCGCGACACGGGCCACCCCGGACGACATCGAACGGCTCGAAGCACTGGTCGACGGGCACCGCGAGGCGCTCGACGCCGGCGGCGACGCCCGGCTGTGCGGCATGCGCTTCCACCGGGAGATCTTCCGCATCTCCCGCAACGGCCTGCTCCAGGCGATCGGCGACGTCGTGCTCGACGAGTCGCTGGAGCCGCTGGAACTGGTGCTGGACGTCATCACCGGCGGCCACGGGACGCTCGCCCAGTCCGCGCCCGAGCACGTCGACGTCCTGGCGGCCATCCGCGCGCGCGACCCCGACGAGGCGGAGCAGACGATGCTCGCCCACGTGGACCGGCTGATCGAGGAGGCCGAGCGCGCCGCGACGGACCGTGGCGCCGACGTCGTCAAACGTCTGATCGAGCTCACGCTCTGACCCGAGAAGCACGAAGAAGAAAGGGGAGAGGCGGATGCCGATCCTGCGCCTAGACGCCCGCTACGTGGTGGCCTTCCAGGAGGGGGAGCACCGGCTGCTGGAGAACGGCACCGTCGTCGTGGACGGCGACCGCGTCGTCTTCACCGGCCGCGACTACCAAGGACCGGCCGACGATTGCGTGGACGCCGGGGACACGCTGGTCACGCCGGGGTTCATCAACACGCACGCCCACCTGGAGACCGCCCCGCTGGACAAGTCCTTCCAGGAGGACGTCGGGAAACGGCAGTTCTTCTCCACCGGCCTGGTCGAGACCCTGCCGATGCAGGAGAACTCCATCGACGAGGAGGGCGTCGACACCTGCATCGAGGTCTCGATGTCCGAGCTCATCCGTACGGGCACCACGACGGTGATGCACCAGGGGCTGCGGGGCCGGCGGGTGGCCGAGGCCTGCGAACGGGCCGGTCTGCGCGCCTACATCGCGGACGGGTACAGGTCGGGCCGCTGGTTCACCCCCGACGGGAACCGCGTCGCGTACGAGTGGGACGAGGACGGCGGGTTCGCCGGCCTGGAACGGGCCGTGGGGCTGATCGAGGACCTGCGCGGCCGCGGCTCCGGGCGCGTGCGGGGCTTCCTGTCCCCGTGGCAGGCCAACACCTGCACGCCGGACCTGCTGAAGGAGTCGCGGCGGCTGTCCGACGAACTGGAGGTGCCGCTCACGATCCACGCCGCCCAGGCGATGTTCGAGGTGATGGACCTCATGGCGGCGCACGGCATGACGCCGATCGAGTATCTGGAGTCGGCCGGTTTCCTCGGCCCCCGGGTCGTGCTGGGTCACGCGATCTTCACCACCGGCACCTCGTGGGTGAACCTGCCCGGGGACGACCTGCGGCGCATCGCGGACTCCGGCGCCTCGATCTCCTACAACGCCTGGACGTTCGCCCGGCGCGGCATCATGGTCGAATCCCTCCCCGCCTACCGGAGAGCCGGCGTCAACATCACGCTCGGAACGGACACCACGCCGCAGTCCATGATCGAGTCGATCCGCTGGTCGGCGATCCTGGGCAAGGTGGCCGACCGGCGCGCCGACTCCTGGCTCGCCACCCATCTGCTCGACGCCGCGACGGTCGACGCGGCCCGGCTGCTGGGCCGCGACGACCTCGGCCGGATCGCGCCGGGAGCCAAGGCCGACCTGCTGCTGTGGCGGCTCGGCACCCCGGTCATGTCACCGGTCCGCGATCCCATCAGGAACCTCGTCTACTACGCCACGCGCGAGGATCTGGCGTCGGTGATGATCGACGGCGCGTGGGTGATGCGGGACGGCGCCCTGCTCACCGTGGACGAGGAGGGGATGACCGAGCGCCTGCAGCGGGCCGGTGAGCGCTCCTGGGCCCGGGTGCCGGACCACGACCGGCTCGGCCGCACCCTCGAAGAGGTCGCGCCGTCCTCCCTCCGCCCGTTCCGCTGACCGCCCTGCCGGCACGCCGGAGGATTCTCCGGCAACGTCGTCGGAGCACGACCGCGTCGATGGGCGGCGAGCCGTACCGCACTCCGCTCGCCGCCTGTCTCCGCGCCCTCGCCTACGCCCTTTCCCGGGGCGCCGGAGCGATCCGGGGCCACTGCCGGACGTCGATCCGCTGCGGAACGAAGCGGCCGGCGCCGTCCGAGCCCGTGAACCGGCCGTCGCGGGCCACCACCCGGCCTCGGGAGATCGTGAGCTCCGGCAGGCCCGCACCGGTCATGCCCTCGTACGGCTCGTAGTCGCTGCCCCAGCCCGCCTCGAAGGCCGGCCAGGTCCACTCCCGTCCGGGGTTCCACAACACCAGGTCGGCGTCCGCGCCCACCCGGATCACCCCCTTGCGGGGATACATGCCGAACGTCCGGGCCGGGCCGGTGGCCGACACCTCGACGAACCCCCGCAGGCCGAGCCGGCCACGGGTGACCGCGTGGTCCCACAGCAGGGGGACCCGCGCGTCCAGGCCGGGCGCTCCCGGCGGCAGCGCGGTGAAGTCGGCGGCACCCGGCAACTTGTGCTCCAGGCCGTAAGCGCAGTGGTCGGAGGCCACGCTGCCCAGGACTCCGGTGCGCAGCGCGTCCCAGAGGCGGTCCTGTGCGGCGGCGTCCCTGACGGGCGGCGTGATCACATACTTCCACCCGTCGGGACGCCGGTACACGGAGTCGTCCAGCACCAGGTAGTGGGTGCAGGTCTCCGCCTGCACCAGGACGCCCGTCTCGCCGGCCGCCTCGATGGCGGACAACGCCTCGCCGCCGGAGACGTGGTAGACGTACACCGGCGCGCCGAGTTCCCGGGCGAAGTGCGTCACCAGGCCGATCGCGGCGCTCTCCGCGCTGCCGGGCCGGCTGCGGGGGAAGCGGTCGATGGCCGCGGCGGAGTCGGCCAGCACCGCGGACCTGGCGTGTTCGAGGATGGCGTGGTTCTCCGCGTGGAAACCGGCGAGCCCGCCCGCCTCCGCCACGGCGGTCATCACCGCCCTGATCTCCCCGTCGTCGAGCCGGTCGTCGTACGTCGTGTAGATCTTGAAGGAGGCCAGGCCCTCGGCCACCAGGGCGGGGATCTCGCGCAGCCGCTCCGGGGTGATGCGGGCGATCACCGGGTGGAAGGTGTAGTCGATCACCGACGGCGCCGCCTCGGCCATGCGCTCGCGGGCCGCGGCCACGAGCGACCCGCCGGACGCCGGCACGAAGTCGATCACCGTGGTGGTGCCGCTGACGGCCGCCGCCCGGGTCGCCGAGCCGAAGTCGTCGAGGCTGCGGACGCCTTCGGCGATCGGCCAGGCGATGTGGGTGTGGGTGTCGATCCCCCCGGGCACCAGGACCGCGCCCGGAGAGGCCTCGATGATCCGCGTCCCTCGCAGGGTGCCGGGCGCGGCGAGCGCCGCGATCTTCTCGCCGCTGACGCCGAGGTCGGCCGCCTCGATGTCGTGTTCGCCCACGACGAGAGCGCCACTCACAACGAGGTCGAAGTCATCACGCACCAGACATCTCCCGACAGTGATCCATCAATACAGATCGATGTCTATCTCAGCAACCTCTTGGATGTCTAGTTCTATCAAATTTGAGGAAGATACTTGTATTATGACGATCGTAAATCTCCGTGGTGAAAGGTGACGCCGACATGACCGCTGCGCAGACCCATGGCCTCGGCAACCGGGACCTGCTCGACCAGTACCTCGCGGCGGGGTTCGCCGGACGCGTCGGATGGGGGGAGCGCGTGGCCCTCCTGGTCATCGACATGGCCGGAGCCTGGACGAGCCAGGACGAGATGATCGGCACCGACCTCGGCGGTGTGCTGGACAGCATCCGGCGGCTTCTGGAGGTCGTGCGCGAGCGTGACGACATTCCGGTGGTGTTCACCACCATGGCCTACGACGAGACCTACTCCGACCTTCCCCTCGCGAGCCGGCTCAAGACCCCGCACCTGGAGCGCATGATCCGGGGGTCCGAGCGCGTCCGGCTGGTGCCCGAGCTGGACCGCCGCCCGCACGAGGCGCTCATCGAGAAGCCGCGGGCCAGCGCGTTCTTCAACACCAACCTGCCGAGCATCCTCGTCGCCCAGCGAATCGACACGGTCGTCGTCGTCGGCTGCAGCACCAGCGGATGCATCCGCTCCACCTGCGAGAGCGCCCTCGACCACGGCTTCCGTGCCATCGTCCCGGCCGAGGCCGTGGGGGACCGCTCCGCCTCGGCCCACGAGGCCGCCCTCTTCGACATCAACGCCCGCTACGCCGACGTGCTGCCCATCGAGGAGGTCGTCGACCACATCAGGCGGCGCCCGCGGGCGGCCGCCACCGTCACGACTGACGGGTGAACATCAGCAACCGGTCGAAGATCCGGACCTGGTCGCTGCGGGAGAAGTCGGTGACCTCGTCGATCAGCCGGGTGAGGTGACGGGCCATCGCCTCCTCCGCGGCCGCCGGATCCCGGCGGCGGATCGCGGCGACGATCTCCACGTGCTCGGGCACCGACTGGCTCACGGTGCCGTGACCTCCGGTGATCACGTCGAGCACCTTCTCCAGCGGGAGGAGCGACTCGTTGAGCACCGCGCCCGCCAGCGCCCCCAGCAGGTCGCTGCCCGCGATGCGGGCGATCGTCCGGTGGAAGTTCATGCCGACCTGGCGGGCGTGTTCGTCGTCGTCCAGGCTCATCTCGTGACGGCGCAGGATCTCCTCGAGCCCCGCGACGTCGTCGTCGGTCGCCTTGGCCGCCGCCCGGCCGGCGATCTCCCGCTCGACGCCCCGCCTGGCGTGCAGCAGGTCGAGAAGCTGCTCCACCGTGCGGATGTCGAAGGCCCGGGTGAACTCCTCCTCATGGCGCTGCCGCGCGGACATCGCCTCGGCGCAGCGCCGCCCGTGCTCGGTCAGCGTGCGGCCCTTGCGCCCCGACGGCATGGTGAGGCCGAAGTCGTCCAGGCGCTTGAAGATCCGTGAGACGGTCGCCTCGCTGATCTCCAGCCCGCTCTCGCGCAGCTGGCGGCCCGCGAGCCGGGCGCCCACGGGACCGTCGGCCCGCCACACGATGCCGAGCAGCCGCTCCTCTTCAGGGTTCAGCTCAGGAGCGGCGCCGTTCACCGCGGGGACGTCGGAAGCCGATGGTCGCGCTCGCCTCGCCACTTTGCGAGCCTCCCCATCCTCGAAGGACCCCACTACGAAGCGCCCATGATATCGGTCCGCCCAGCGCCCGGAACGCCGTTGATCAGAGCGGGTTGTCGTGGGCGACGAGGGCGAGCTGGACGCGGTTGTCCAGGGTGGTCTTGGCGAGGATGCGGGAGACGTAGCTCTTGACCGTGCCGACGCTCATGTGGAGCTCGGCCGCGATGTCCGCGTTGGACATGCCCCGGCCGACCGCGGCGGCGACCTCGCGCTCCCGGCCGCTGAGCCTGGACAGGAGCCTGCGCGCGTCGTCGCGGCGGCGGTCCTCCGCCTCCGGCGCCAGGTGGGCGATCAGGCGCCGGGTGACGTCGGGGGACAGGATCGGCTCGCCCGCCACGACCCGCAGGACCGCGTCCACGATGCCCTCCGGCGGGGTGTCCTTGAGCAGGAACCCGCCGGCCCCGGCGCGCAGCGCGCCGAAGACGTGCTCATCGGCGTCGAAGGTGGTCAGGATGATGACGTGGGGAGGGCTGGGCCGCCGCCGCAGCAGGCGGGTGGCGTCGATCCCGTCCAGGCCCGGCATCCGGATGTCCATGAGCACCACATCGGGCGCGTGCGCGTCGACCGCGGCCGGGACGTCGGCGCCGTCGGCCACACCGCCCACCACGACCAGTTCGTCGGCGCCCCTGAGCATCAGCGTCAGGCCCGCCCTGACGAGCGGGTCGTCGTCCACGACCAGCACGCGGATGGCGCTCACACCGGCCATGGTAGCCAGACCGCCAGCCGGAACTCGCCTTCCACCACACCGGCCCGCTCCACCCGGCCGCCCGCCAGCTCGGCCCGCTCCCGCATCCCGGCCAGACCGGCGCCCTCACCCGCGGGGGAGCCGGGCACGAGAACGGAACCGGGGACGGACGTCGCGACGGGGTTGCGCACCTCGATGGTCAGCCCCCGGCCGGGGCCTCCGTCGAGGCGTACGGTCACCGGCCGGCCCGGGGCGTGTCTGCGGGCGTTGGTGAGGCCCTCCTGGACGATCCGGTAGGCGGCCCGCGCCGTCGCGCCCGGCAGGTCGGGCAGGCGCAGGCCGCCGTCGTGCATCTCGACCCGCACGCCCGCCCGCCGTACCTCCTCCACCAGGGCCGGCAGGTCGAGGACGGCCAGGACGGGCGCCTCGCGCAGGACCGAGATGACCTGGCGCAGCTCCTGCAGCGCCTGATGCGCGCTGGAGCGCATCACCGCGGCCGCCTCGACCACCTCTGCGGGGTCGGCCCGCGCGTTGAACTCCAGCGCCCCGGCGTGCAGCGCCAGCAGCGACAGCCGGTGCGCCAGCACGTCGTGCATCTCGCGGGCGATGGCCAGGCGCTCGGTGTGGCGGGCCTGCTCGACGCGCCGCCGCTGCTCCTCCCCGGCCCCGCGGAGCCGCTCCTCCAGTGACAGCACCAGCTGACGGCGGGCCCGCGCCAGCATCCCCCACCCGGTCAACGCCACCCCGGACAGCACCGCGACCAGCGCCCACACCGGGTACGGCGCCAGCCCCGGCGGCCGCAGCCAGAACCGGGCCAGCGTCGCCGCCACCCACGCGGCGCCCATCCCGATCGCGACGGCCGAACGCCGGTACAGGGCGGTCATCAGCGTGGCGATGCCCGCCGCGACCGACGCAGAGGCCGCGGGCACCGCCAGCGCCACGGCGACCAGCGCCGTGGTCGCCGGCCACCGGCGCGACAGCCACAGCGCCCCGCACGCCACCGCACCGCCGGCCGTGTCGGCGATCAGGTGCCATCCGGGAGCCGCGCCGAGGTCGCCTCGCACGACGACCGCCGCCGCGGCCAGCGCGCAGGCGACGCTCCCCGCCCGGATCGCCCGGTCCCGCCGGGTCCGCGCGGGGCCGGGCCGTACGTCTGCCGTCACGGACGCCCAGCGTAGTGACGGCGGGCCGGGCGGCGGCAGCAACCGAAGTCGACGCCGGGTTGTCACCTGGGTTGCCACGGACGGGACCCGGGGCGGCAGACGCGGGCGGTGCGCGCCGCACACGCTGGCCGCATGACGGCGAACAAGACGCGCGGCCGCCTGGCCGCACTGCTCCTCGCGGTGATCACACCGCTCGTGGCCGAGTTCACCCTCGGCAACCCGCCGCTGCGCATGGCCTGGCTCCTGCTTCTGTGGATCCCGATCTACGGCGCGGGCGTCGTCCTGGTACGCGAACTCGTACGCCGGGCCGGGACGGGCTGGACCGGGGTGCTGCTGCTCGGCGCCGCGTACGGCATCGTCGAGGAGGGCCTGGCGCTACAGGCGCTGAGCAGCCCCACGATGTACGGCGCCGCCGGATGGGCGCCACGAATCCTGGGCCTGAACAGCGCCTACGCCGAGCTGCAGATCCCCTACCACGCGGTCTTCAGCGCCGCGATCCCGATCCTCCTGACCGACCTGATCGTCCCGTCCCTGCGCGACCGGCCCTACCTGGGCGGACTCGGCACGTGGGTGGCCGGGGCGGTCTTCGTCCTCGGCGCGCTGCTGCTGCGGGTGACGGTCGTGACCTCCATCGACCCCGGATACCAGGCGCCGCCGGCGATCCTGGTGGGCTGCGCCGTCGCCGTGGCCCTGCTGGTGGCGGCCGGGCTGCGGCTGAGGTCCCGGCCCGGCGCGCCCTCCATCAGGCCGCCCGCCCCCGCGGTGGCAGGAACGGCCGGTGCGGTGGCCGTCTTCGGATTCCTGGCTCTGCTGTTCCCCTTCGGCGGCGCGACCCGGCCCGCCTTCACGCACGGCGGGTGGGTGGTCGTGCCCATGTCGGCCGCCGCCGTCGTGGCGGTGGCCGCCGCGTGGTCAATGCGCCGGTGGACGGCCGGTGACCGGTGGACCGACCGGCACGGTCTCGCCCTGGCCTCCGGCGCCTTGGTCGCCCACACCGCCTTCGGCCTGGTCTCCAACACCGACACGGCGGCCGACCGGGCCGGCCTCGCGGCCGTCGGCGTGGTCATGGCGGGCCTGCTGGCCGTACTGGGCCGCCGGGTCGCGGGCGTCACTTCTCGTCCGCGCCGGGTTTCGCGCTGATCGATTCCTGGTAGACGTCGGCGTAGGTAGGGGAGTCCTTGACCAGGTCGTCGCAGAACGCGGCGACGTCGGTGCCGATGAGTTCCACGACTCCCTTGCCTGCGGCGACACCCTCCTCGAAGAAGTCGACGATCCCGGGGAGCAGGGGCCCGTCAGGCAGGTCGATCGGTCCGACCTTGAACAGGTACTTCTGCATCTCCTTGTAGACGATCTGGTAGTCCGGCGGGAGAGCCTTGACCCGCGCCACGTGCGCCCGCCACTGTTTCTTGCCCTCGACGATGTCGTGGATGCTCACGTCAGCCTCCCAGCCGGCTCAGTTTCCTCGCGACGTTCCTGTTCAACTGCTCGCGCCACCGGTCGCGATAGGTTCGCGCCCCTTCTCCACCGGCAAGCGCGGTGCAGAAGCCACGGATGTCCTCGCCGAGCACGTCATGGGCGCTCTGCCCGTCCGCCGCCGCTACTTCGAGCAGCCCCAGGGCGGCGTCGAGGATCGGCATCAGGTTGCGGCCGGTGAAGTCCCCGTAGGGGAGGAGGTGGGCGATGATCTGTCCCCACGCCGCCCGGTAGTCGTCCGGCAGGGCCTCGGCCCGGGCTTCGAACGCCTTCCATTCCCTGGTGAGATCGCTGCCTGTGACCTTCTCCCAGAAGTTCATGTCCCGCCCTTCTTGAGCCTGTCGATGCGTGATGAGAGGTACTGCCACTTCGCCCAGAACTTCGTGAGTTCCTCGCGTCCGGCGTCGTTGAGGGCGTAGAACTTGCGCGGCGGACCGACCCCGGACGGTCGTTTCGTCACCTGGACGAGCCCGTTCCTCTCCAGCCGCAGCAGGATGGTGTACACGGTCCCCTCGATGACGTCGGTGAAGCCGAGTTCGTTCAGCTGACGGGTGATGGCGTACCCGTAGGTTTCCTCGCTGCCGATGATCTGGAGCACGCACCCTTCGAGGGTGCCCTTCAACATCTCCGTCAGGTCGTCCATCGCAGGTGCTCCTCAGCCCTTTCGGTACTACGTGCTACCGAGTACCACTATACGGTATCACCGAGTAGCCCCGCCCTGCCTCCACACCCCTGAATCCACCGATCGGTGGAGCCGCTCCACCGCGTGGGCGAGCGACCGATTCCACCGCCCGCTCGTGAGATCGGGCGATCCGCATGGGGTGCCTCCGTCGCGACGCTGAATCCCGTCAGGAACGAAGAGGCCCGCGCGGCCGGCGTCCTCGACGAGCGGGCCCGGATGGCTCGGGAGATCCACGACACACCGGCCCAGGGCCTGACCGGCATCGTCACCCAGTTGCAGGCGGCCGAGCACGCGGCCGACGACCCGGCCGCGTGGCGGCGGCACCACGCCGCGGCGACCGCGCTGGCCCGGGAGAGCCTGACCGAGGCGCGGCGCTCGGTGAACGAGTTGCGCCCGGAGCCGCTAGGCGGCCGGCCGGCTGTTCATCACCGAGGCCACGGTCAAGACGCACCTGCTCAACATCTATGCGAAGCTCGACGTCAACGACCGTGCGGCCGCGGTCGCGGAGGGTTACGACCGCGGCCTGCTCGGTGCTCCCGAGCCCCCGTGAACGTCGTGCCATCGGAAACGCCGACCGCCGAGGCCGGCAAGCCCGCCGCACTAGGCTGATGCCAGTGATCAAGCTGGTGGAGTGGACGAGGTTGGAGCCCTGGCGGGTGGCCCGTGCTCGGACCGACCGCGGTGAGACAGTGATCGTCAAGTGGATGGGACCTCATGCCGATGGCAGGCACGCCGAGGCGTGGCGGTTGTGCACGGAAGTAGCCGCACTGCGGTTTCTGACGGAGGACCTCCGCGTCGATCTGGCACCACGCGTGCTGGCGGCGGACATCTCTGCGGGACGCGTCATTCTGCAGGATCTCGCGCCACGGGTCGCACTGGACGGACTGTTGCGCAGCGATGGCATCGCCGCGCATGCCGTACGCCTGGAGGCCTTCGCTCGTGCCCGTGGCGAACTCGGCGCGTTGACCGCCGGACAGGCGGGGCTGTACTACCGGCGGCGAGCGAACCTGGGGCAGGTCGATCCGGACGCTGACCGGCTTGGGCGTGTGGCCGGGCTGCGCGAAGAGGGTTTGTCGCAGGCCGAGACCCTGGGAGTAACGATCAGCGGAGCGGTGGAACGGGAGTTTGCCCTTGCCCTTTCGGAACTGGCCGATCCGGGGCCCTTTCTGGCGCTGAGCAACGGCGATCCGGAAACCAACAACGTTCTGGTCCGCGCGGATGGGCCGACCGATGCACGCCTGATCGACTTCGAGTTCGCCGGATTCACCCATGCGCTGCACGATGCCGTCTGCCTGCATGTGCCCGGTCCGGCCTGGATGTGGGTGAGCATGCCCGCACAGCCCGGCGGCTCGGCGCCGCCGCCGCAAGTCGCCGAGACCTATCGGCGGGCTCTGGCGACCGGGGTGCCGCAGGCTGAGGACGATCGGCTCTACGGTGTCGCCCTGGCGGCGGCATGCGTGGCATTCGCGCTGACCCGTCTCTCGCGTCTGCCGGCACTGGACGGGCGTCCGGCGGGGGAGGACAGCCGCGCCCAACTCGTGACGACCTTGGAAGCCGCCGCCGACACCGCTCGGGCGCACCGTGCCCTGCCGCAGCTGACGGGCTTGTGCCGGCGCCTGGCCGAGACGCTGCGTTCTCGCTGGCCCGACGCGGATGTGGACATCGCTGCTCTGGATCCCTACACGCCGCGACGGCGCTGATGGCCTCAGCCACGAAGACGGCCAGACCGCACACAGGTGCTCAGCTGATGGCGCCCCAGGTGAGCGAGAGGCCGGTGGCGGCGCGTTCGGTACGGATCTCCATCATGCTGCCGAGGATGGTGGCGTGGTCGGACACCACGGGCGTGGCGTCGAGCGTGTAGGTGATCCGGGTGCTGACGAGCACCGGGCTGCCCTGCGGCTCCTGGAGGTGGCGGGCGGCGGCGGGGTCGAGCAGTCCCGGCCGGACCACCTCGGACGCCCGGGCGACCGCGACCCCCGCGTCGGCCAGGGCCGTGTAGAGAGAGACAGCGGTGAAGTCGCGGTCGCGGATCCGGTCGGCGACCGGCCGGCGGACCCAGGACACCTGGTGCACCGCGGGACGCCCCGCGAACTCGCGGACCCGCTCCAGCCGGAGGGCGGTGTCGCCGGGCCGTAGCCGCAGCTCGGCGGCGATCCGGGCGGGGGCCCGGCGCACGGCCCGCCCGGTCACCACGGTCCGCACGTCGTGGCCCTGCTTACGCAGGTCGTCGGCCAGGCTGCGGAGCGAGTCGAGCTGGTACGCCAGATGCGGCGGGGCGACGAACGTGCCCTTGCCGGGCCGCTGCACGATCAGCCGCTCGTCGCTGAGCTCCCGCAACGCCTGGCGCAGCGTCATGAGGGTCACCCCGTAGGAGGCGCTCAGCTCCCGTTGCGGCGGCAGGGCCTCACCGGGGGCGTAGTGCCCCGACCGGATCTTCGCGGCGAGGTCGGCGGCGATGACGCGGTATCTCGCCTCGTGCCCGGCGTCGGGGGTCCCGTCGGAGGTCATCGTGGTCGGTCACACTCCTGGTCGAGGGCCTGCCGCAGGGGCGCGAGGAAGTCCCGCAGGTCGTCCGGCCCGGCCCCGTCGAGCACCCGCCGCATGACCGCGGCGCCGACCACCACGCCGTCGGCGTGCCGGCGGGCTTCGCGGGCCTGGTCCGGGGTGGAAATGCCAAATCCTAGCAAGACCGGCCGGTCGGTGACGCGCCTGATCCGCCCGGTGAGCTCCGCCGCCGAGGCGGCGAGGGCGGCCCGCTCACCGGTGGTGCCCATCAGCGACACCGCGTAGACGAATCCGCGGCTTCGGCGCGAGATCTCCGCCAGCCGTGGCTGCGGCGTCGCCGGCGACGCCAGCAGGACAAGTTCGATCCCGGCTGCGGCGGCCACGTCCGCCAGCTCGTCCGCCTCGTGCACCGGCAGGTCGGGCACGATCAGGCCGCCGACGCCGGCCCGCCGCAACGCGTCGCAGAACGCCTCGGGGCCGTCGTGCAGCACCAGGTTGTAGTAGGTGCTGGCGACCAGCGGCACGCCCGGGTCCGGCAGGCCGGACAGGTCGGCGAGGATCCGGCGGGTGCTCGCCCCCCGGGCCAGTGCCGTGTCGCTCGCCCGCTGGATGGTGACGCCGTCCAGCGTCGGATCGGAGAAGGGCAGGCCGACCTCGATCGCGTCCGCCCCGGCGTCGGCGAACGCCCGCAGGTACTCCGTCCAGCCGGGCGTGATCCCCCCGGTGACGTACGGCATGAGCAGGCCGCGGCCGGTGTCCCGGCGGGCCCGCAGATGGCGTTCGACCGCGCCCGCGGTCAGGGTGGGGTTCGTCCTGTGGTTCGTCACAGCAGCTCCTTCAGGGTGGAGACGTCCTTGTCACCGCGGCCGGACAACGTCATCAGCACCGTCGATCCCGCGGGCAGGTCGCCGTCGCCGGCCGCGCGGATCACCCAGGCGAGGGCGTGCGCCGATTCGAGCGCCGGGACGATGCCCTCGGTGCGCGCCAGCCGTACCGCCGCGCCGACCGCCTCGTCGTCGGTCACGGTGACGTAGCGGGCCCGGCCCAGGTCGCGCAGGTGGGCGTGCTCCGGGCCGACTCCCGGGTAGTCGAGCCCGGCGGCGATGGAGTGCGGCTGGGTGATCTGCCCGTCGTCGTCCTGCAGGAACAGCGAGCGGCAGCCGTGCAGGACGCCGAGCCGGCCGCGGGCCGCCCCGGCGCCGCCCTCCGCCTCGACACCGACCAGGCGCGCCGGAGTGTCGGCGAACCCGGCGAACGTGCCGGCCGCGTTGGAGCCTCCGCCGACGCACGCGACCACGTAGTCGGGGACGCCGGTCCGCAGCTCGGCGGCGCACTGCCCGCGGGCCTCGTCGCCGATGACCCGCTGCAGCTCCCTGACCATCCAGGGGTACGGATCCGGCCCGACGACCGAGCCGATGCAGTAGTGGGAGTCCCCGGTCGCGCCCACCCAGTGCCGCATGGCCTCGCTGGTCGCGTCCTTGAGGGTGCGGCTGCCCGTGGTGACCGGGACCACCTCGGCGCCCAGCATGCGCATCCGGAAGACGTTCAGCGCCTGCCGCTCGATGTCGCGCTCGCCCATGAACACCGTGGCCTCCAGCCCGAGCAGCGCGGCGGCGGTCGCGGTGGCCACCCCGTGCTGGCCCGCTCCCGTCTCGGCGATCAGCCTGCGCCGTCCCATCCGGGCGGCCAGCAGGGCCTGGCCCAGCACGTTGTTGATCTTGTGGGATCCGGTGTGGGTGAGATCCTCGCGCTTGAGGTACAGCCGCACCCCCAGCGCCTCCGACAGCCGGCCGGCCGGGGTGAGCGGGGTCGGCCGCCCGGCGTGCACGGCGAGGAGCCGCGCCAGGGCGCCGCGGAACCCCGGATCCGCCCAGGCCTCCCGGAACGCCTCGGCCACCTCGCGGCACGCCTCCACCAGGGACTCCGGCGCGTACCGTCCGCCGTACTCGCCGAACCGGCCCCGCGCCCGGGGCTCGCCCATCGTCCCGTCCGGCGGGACCGGCTCCCGCCACAGCGACACGTCTCGCATGCCACGCTCCTGTCGTTCTATAACTCCTCGATGAGTTCTATAACAGTGAGTGTGACATGGGGCAGCGCGGGCACGCCACCACGGTTCCGTTCTCGTACGGCTGCGTCAGTCGGTGTGCGGCACTGAGCGGCGGCCCGGCCGCCGCGTCTCCAGGCCGGTCGTCGCCGGTCGCTTCACGAGAGGCCGGTGGGGAGCCTGGGGTGGAGCCGAAGGAAGGTCCGCAGGTCAGCCGCCGGCCGCGGACTGCTCTTCCGCCGCCTCCTGGAAGCTGACCACAGCGTCGCCGTACGTCCTCGCCCAGTCCGTCAGGACCGCGATGGGCTCGACGAGGGTCAGGCCGAGGTCGGTGAGGCTGTACTCGACCCTCGGGGGCGCTTCGGCGTAGGAGTGGCGCTCGACCAGGCCGTAACCCTGCAGCCTGCGCAGCGTGTGGGTGAGCACCTTGCGCGAGATGCCGCCGACGAGATCGACGAGTTCGCCGTGCCGGCACGGCCTGCGACTCAGCGCGAACAGGACGACGACCGCCCACTTGTCGGTGATGATCTCGATGGCCAGCCGAGCGGGGCAGTCGGCGAGGAAGACGCTTCCTGCTGAGTCGCGCATGAGCCGAAGGTTACCAAGAGGTACCTCACGGCTCATTAGCGTCCTTTTCCATGAGTACGCCACACACGAAAACCTTCGTTCTCGTCCACGGCGCCTGGCACAGCGGGCGCGTCTGGGACCGGGTCGTCCCCTTGCTGACGCGGGCCGGGCATCGGGTGTTCGCCCCCTCGCTCACCGGCCACGGCGAGAAGGAGCACCTGCTCGGTCCCGGCGTCGGCCTCGACACCCATGTCGCCGACATCGTCGCCGTCCTCGTCGGGGAAGAACTCACCGGCGTGATACTGGTCGGGCACAGCTACGCCGGGATGGTCATATCCGCCGTGGCCGACCAGGTCCCGGACCGGATCGCGGGGCTGGTCTACCTCGACGCGATGGTCCCGGCCGACGGCGAGACCGTGCTCGACGTCATGCCCCTGACCCAGCACCTGATCGACGCGGCCGCCGCCTCCGACGCGCCCTGGCGCATCCCGCCCATGCCGGAGGGGCCGGCGCCCATGGGCCTGTTCGGGGTGACCGATCCGGCGGACACGGCGTGGCTGCGCACGATGCTCGGCGACGAGTCGGTCCGCTGCTTCCAGCAGCCCGTCCGGCTGCGCAACCCGGCCATGGACGCGATTCCCCGGACGCACATCCACTGCGTCGGCGGCGCACCGAAGGGCGTCACCCGCCGTCCCGTGCCCCCCGTACAGCCCAACGGCACTCCGTCGCGGGTGTGGGAGTTGCGAAGCGGCCATGACTGCATGGTCACCGTGCCGGGCGAGCTCGCCGAGTTGTTGCTGGACACGACCCTGGTCGTCGGTCGCGATCGATCGTTCAGCTGACGCCGACGGTCTGCCGTTCGGGTTCGACGACGGCGACGACGCGCTCTTCCGTCCGGGAGTAGGGCCGACCGATGTACTTCGCCGAGATCTGGTCGATGATCTCCCAGGCCGCGTCGCCCTCGAGCCATCGGACGACCCGGCCGCGGACGATGACGGGCTCGAACGGGTTGTCGGCGGCCGTCAGGGAGAGCGCCACCCGGGGGTCTCGGCGCAGGTTGCGGGCCTTACGCGAGTGCGGGCCGGTCAGGAAGACGATGTGGTCGCCGTGGGTGCCGGCCCAGAGGGGGACGCTGTGGGGCGAGCCGTCCGGCAGGACGGTGGCGAGGTGGGCCAGCGAGGTGCCGTCGAAGGCGCGGCGTACGTCGGGGTTGAGCATCTTCTTCTCCCTGCGGGGTTTGTCGGTGGGTGATACGGCAGGGCCGGCGGCCCTCGCGCACCGCCGCGACCGCGTTCTCAACGCCGGTGCTTATTGGTTCCTTGAAGAGACTCCATGACCGTAACACGTGGAGTTCCTTCAGGGAACCCCAAATTGCGCACTGCGGCCAGTCGACGCACGCCGGCGATGTCGACCCACTGCCGGGCCCGGGCGCCGCCCGACCGAGGCGGTGGGTTCGCTACGGGCGGGTCGAGACGATTTCGAGCAGGTTGACGAGCTGATCGAGCTGGTCCGGGTCCAGGCGGCCGGTCCTGGGTGCCAGGGCACGCCGGACTTCGTCGTGCACTCGCTCGACCAGTTCGAGCCCGGCCGGGGTCATGTAGACATCGACGACCCGGCCGTCATCGGGGTTCTTGCCGCGCATCAGCAGCCCCCTGCGCTGGGCTCGGTCGATGAGGCCGGACATCGTGGACTTGTCCAGGCCGAGATAGGCGGCCAGTTCGGTGACGCGGGCGCGGCGATCGCGGAGGATGCCGAGCACCCGCAGCTGGGTGAGCGACAGGTCGTTCTCGCCGCCGACGCGGGTCAGCACGCCTGCCACCTCGAAGGTGGTCCGGACGAGGGCGTCCAGGGCATCGTCGGCGGCGGTCATGCCGTCATGGTAGCTCCGACATGGTTGGCAATCCCAACCAGCCGGAGCCGGCCCGCACGTACGGCGACTGGCTCCACCTGGATCACGCCGCCCCGTTGACATGGTTTGTATTACCAACCATTATGGCGATGGTTGGTAATGCAAACCACTTCTAGGGAGACCACCATGCACGCCGCCGTCATCCAGACCGCCGACGCCCCGCCGGTCTACCGCGACCACCCCGACCCGGCCGAGCGCCACGGCGACGAGATGGTCGTCGAGGTCCTCGCCGCCGGCCTGCACCATCTGACCAGGGCGAAGGCGAACGGTTCGCACTACTCCAGCAAGGGCGTGCACCCGCTCGTCCCCGGCGTCGACGGCGTGGTGCGCGACACGGAGGGCAACCTGCGCTACGTGGTCCTGGACGACACGGCTCTGGGGACGTTCGCCGACCGCACCCTCATCGACCCCCGTCGCAGCGTGATCCTGCCCGACGGCATCGACCCCGTACGGATCGCCGCCGCGATGAATCCGGCCATGTCGTCCTGGATCGCGCTGCGGCGGCGCGTCGAGTTCCACGCCGGTCAGCGCGTCCTCGTCCTCGGCGCCACCGGCAACGCCGGACGGATGGCGGTCCAGATCGCCAAGCTGTTCGGCGCCGCCCAGGTCATCGCCGCCGGCCGCGACACCGCCCGTCTGAGGGCGCTGACCGCGCTCGGCGCCGACGAGACGATCACCTACGACCAGATCGGCCGCGCGGCCGACGTCGACGTGGTCATCGACTACGTATGGGGTGAACCCGCCGCCGGCGCGATGATTCCGATGCTCACCGCCCGCGCCGACCGCACCGCCCCGCTGGCCTGGATCCAGATCGGGTCCGTCGCCGGCCAGACCGCGCCGATCCCCTCCGTGGCGCTGCGCTCCGCCCGCCTGCAGATCGTCGGCAGCGGCATCGGCTCGGTCCCCGCCCGGGACATCCTCGCCGAACTGCCGGAGCTGGCCTCGGCCGTGGCCGCGGGCGCGATCGACGTACGGGCCCGCGCCGTGCCCCTCGCCCAGGTCGCGCAGGCGTGGACCGCCGAGACCGACGACCGCATCGTCTTCGTCCCGTAGCCCCCACGCCCGAGATCGCCCTCCGGCCGGTCCTGTTCGGTCCGGTACGGCCTATGCGGAGGCGTTGGCGTATCGGCGGGTCAGGTGGGCGAAGGCGTCCTTGAGCTCGGCCGGGCCGACGACCTCGATGTCGGCGTCGAACCTGCCGACGGCGGCGGCCAGCCCGGTCCACGACCACGAGCCCAGGACCAGCCGGCAGCGGTCCGGGCCGAGCTCCTCGACGACCCCGTCGCGGACATAGGGGGACACCTCGGCCGCGCCCACGCCGAGGATCACCTCGCCGCGGCAGGGCCAGTCGCCGGAGCCGTCGGAGCCCCGGAACCTGGCGGACAGGAATGCCGCCACCGTTCCTCCGGGCAGCTCACGCGGGGTGAAGCGGGGCCCGGCCGGGATGCGCGGGGTGATCCGGTCGGCGCGGAAGGTGCGCCACTCCTCCCGGTCGAGGTCCCAGGCGACGAGGTACCAGCGCCCGCCCCACGTCACGAGGTGGTGGGGCTCCACCCGCCGCGGCGCAGGCCCCGGCGCATAGTCGAAGCGCAGCACCTCACGACTGTGGACGGCGGCGCTGATGGCCATGATCACCTCGGTGCCGACCTGTGGGGCCGGGCTCGGCGCGGCGCGCCCGACCGCGGTGACCTGGAGGGCGTCGATCCGGTGGCGCAGCCGTGCGGGCATGACCTGCCGTACGGTGTTCAGCGCCCGGGCCGAAGCCTCCTCGATGCCGGCGCTGCTGGTGACGGCGGTCTGGAGCGCGATGGCCAGGGCGACGGCCTGCTCGTCGTCGAACAGCAGCGGGGGCAGCTCCGTGCCGGCGTCCAGCCGGTACCCGCCGTCGGGTCCCTTAAAGGTCGTGATGGGATAGCCGAGCTCGCGCAGCCGGTCGATGTCACGGCGCACGGTACGCGGGCTGACCTCCAGCCGCTCGGCCAGCAGCGCTCCCGGCCAGTCCCGGCGTGTCTGGAGCAGCGAGAGCAACGCCAGCAGTCGCGCTGAGGTCTTCGGCATGGATTCAGTGTGCCGTAGGTAGTGGCCACATCCTGACCGCTACTCCTGCGACGGTTATCCCACATCAGGCGCTGCACGGCGTCCATAACCGATAGGAGCGGCATGTCCGTCAAGTCCGTCACTCATCTCAACTTCCGGGGCGACGCCCGCGCGGCGCTGGAGTTCTACCAGTCCGTCTTCGGCGGTCATCTCGCCGTCGTCACCTACAAGGACGCCGGGAACGTGCAGGACCCGGCCGAGGCGGACCAGGTGATGTGGGGCCAGGTGGTCGCCGGCAACGGCTTCCACGTGATGGCCTACGACGTGCCCTCGCGGCAGCCGTGGGACCGGGGCGAGAACTCGTTCTTCCTCTCGCTCCGCGGCGAGACCACCGAGGAGATCACCGCGTACTGGGAGAAGCTCTCCGACGGGGCCGTCATCGCGCAGCCCCTGGAACCCGCGCAGTGGGCTCCGCTCTACGGCATGCTGACCGACCGTTTCGGCGTCGTCTGGGTCGTGGACGTCGCCGTCGAATACACGGGCTGAGCAGCGGGGGCGTGACCCGGTGACCGTACTCGGCACCCGCGCGCTCGACCCGAAACACCGCCGCGAGCTCGCCGGGGTGAACCTCGACGAGCTCGCGCGGCGGGCCGGGCGGTCATCGCCGACGGCGAGCCGCGCTCGATGAGCGGGCTCGCGAGGGCGCCGGCCGCGCCGGCCCGCACCAGGCACGATCAGCCGGTGGGCTTACCGAACCAGCGGGAGAGGTGGTCGTCCAGGTCCCCTTGGTCGTCGCCGATCCAGGCGACGTGGCCGTCGGGACGTAGCAGGACGCAGGGAACATCCAGTGCCGCGGTGGGATCCGCGAGGTGGTCGACCCGGTCCGACCAGCCGCCGGCGGTCAGGCGTTCGGTGCGGTCCAGCAGCAGGCCGCGGCCGCGATGCAGCAGCCCGTAGAGGTGGCCCTGTTTCACGTCGATGTCGCGCAGGCGGCGGCCGAGCAGGTCGGGGCCTTCGCCGAAGTCGTAGCGGATGCCGATCGCGGTGATCTTCTCGATCAGGTGGCGGTTCACCTCGTCGAAGTCCATCAGTTCGGTGAGCAGCCTGCGCACGGCCTGCGCGCCCGGTTCGGCGGACAGCAGTTCCATCTGGGCGCGGGTGTTGTCCAGCACCTCCTCGGCGACCGGATGACGTTCGGCCTGGTAGGTGTCCAGCAGTGTGTCCGGCGCCCAGCCGCGGATCTGTGCGGCCAGTTTCCAGCCGAGGTTGAACGCGTCCTGAACGCCCAGGTTGAGGCCCTGTCCGCCGATGGGCGGGTGGATGTGTGCCGCGTCGCCGGCCAGCAGCACCCGCCCGACCCGGTAGCGCTCGGCCAGCCGCGTGGCATCCCCGAAGCGGGACATCCAGCGCGGGGAGTGCACCCCGAAATCGGTTCCGGCGACGGCGCGCAACTGCTGCTGGAAGTCCTCCAGCGTGGGCGGCTTCGCCCGGTCGCCGACTTCCGCGGCCGGGACGACGATGCTGTAGACCCCTTCGCCGAAGGGCCGGAGCCAGAATGGCCGCTGGGTCTCGCGGAGTTCGGCCGTCTTGGCGGCGATCTCCTCCCGCGACGCGCTCACGTGCATCTCGCCCATCAGCGTGTCGTTGCGTGAGGGCTCGCCCGGGAAGCCGACGCCGAGCAGTTTCCGCACCGTGCTGCGCGCGCCGTCACAGCCGACGAGGTAGCGCGAACGCAGCTGTCGCCCGTCGGTCAGCTCGACGGTCACACCCTCGTCGTCCTGCTCGAAACCGGTGACCGCGCAACCGCGCCGGACCTGCGCACCCAGTTCGATCGCGTGTTCTTCGAGCAGTTGTACGATGACCGGCTGCGGGATGCCCAGCAGATAGGCGTACGCGGAGTCCAGGCCCTGGGGCACGGGTTTGGGGATGGCGGCGAAGAAACCGCCGGCCGGACGCTGTCTTCCATGCGGGAGAACGCGCTCGAGCAGTCCGCGCATCGCCATCAGTTCGAGACTGCGAATATGCAGACCGACTATGCGGATGAACGACGCGGGCTCGGTCTCCTTCTCCAGGACGAGGACCCGTACGTCGTGCAGCCGCAGTTCGGCGGCCAGCATCGCACCGGTCGGACCGCACCCGGCGATGATCACATCGAACATGAACGGCGCGCGGTCGCGCTCGGTCACATCGTCCGACGACGGCTCGGAGGCGAACGGAAAGTCCATAGGTGTTGCCTTTCGGGAGTGCCTTGTTGGCGAGGCGCTCCCGGCGACACCTACGTCGATCGGCCGGCCGTGACGGGAAGGGGGAGCACCCACGTCGATACAGCGTTCATGGGTCTCACCTCCTCGGGCGGTGTCACGGTCGACCGCAAGCTACAAGCCCGAGCATCATCCCGTCCAATCCTTTTCCGAGCCGGGACGGCTGTGCGGAGCATCCGTGATCAGGGGCCTGACCGCGTCAGGCCCGCGGCTTCAGGCGCCCGCCGGTCCGCTGTAGTCGGTGACGGCGTAGACCTCCAGGAGCCTCTCGACTCCGCGGAGGAAGGTTTCGCTGATCAGCACGGGGTCGAACAGGCAGCCGGCGGCCATGGCGCCGTCGCGCATCATCACGAAGTGGCGGGCGGCGGGCTCGGCGCCGGTCTCCTGGATCTTGGCCAGCAGTTCCGTGACGGTCTCCAGGAACCATTGGCGGTGGGCGAGCACGGCCCTGTGGACCGGGGACTCGGGGTCGGGATACTCGGCGGCGGCGTTGAGGAAGGCGCATCCCCGGAAGCCGGGGGACTGGATGCCCTGGACGATGGACTCACTGAGGGCCCGGATGGTGCCGGCGGCCGGTAGTCCGGCGGCCATGGCCTCGTCCGCCTGGCCCCGTATGGCTCGGTCGACCTCGTTCAGATAGGCGAGAACGAGGTCTTCCTTGCCGGGGAAGTGCCGGTAGAGGGTGGCCCGTGTCACCTGCGCTTCGGCGACGATGCGATCGATGCCGACGGCGTGGATGCCCTCCGCGTAGAAGAGCCGGGTGGCCGTGCTGAGCAGCCGGGACCGCGCTTCGGACGGCCGGCCTTCGGATTGGCGGGACATACCGCCATCCTAGTGGGTAGAACGTTCGGTCTTGACAGCCTGCGTCGCCGATTGCCATGCTGAGCCGCGATAGAACGTTCGGTCTACCAAGCGCGGCCCTTGCCGGTCGCCCCCTGATCGCAGAGGCCGGACGCGTCGAACCGCTCTCCTCGTCGCTCATCCGCTGGAAGGATCACCATGAGCACCATCGCCGCTTCGCCGGGTATTTCCGGGACCGCGTCCGCACTGCGGCGGCTGTACTTCGTCCGGTTCGCGTTCGCCGTCGTCTGGGCCCTCGCGATGTTCACGACCGCCTCGAACCTGGGTCCGCTCGCGGTCACCCTGCTCGTGCTCTACCCGCTGTTCGACGTGGCCGCCGCCATCGTCGACGCCCGTGCGTCGCGCAACACCGGATCATCTGCCCTGCTGTACGTGAACATCGCCGTCAGCCTGGTCACCGCCATCGGCGTGGCCATCGCCTGCGCGTCCGGCATCCCGGCGGTGCTGCGCGTGTGGGGCGTATGGGCGGTCGTGGCCGGGCTGGTCCAGTTGCTCGTGGGTGTCACTCGCCGCAGGATGAGCGGTCAGTGGCCGATGATCATCAGCGGCGGGCTCTCCGTACTCGCCGGTGCGTCCTTCATCGTCGGTGCCGCCTCGGCCGGCCCGACGCTGATCAACGCGGCCGGCTACGCCATCCCCGGCGGCGTCTTCTTCCTCATCTCGGCCCTCCGTCTCGGCCGCGCCGCGAAGGGAGACTGAAGCCGTGGCGGGCCGGGTGGCCCGCCACGGCGGCATTCCCTAGTCTCCGGCCATCACGACGAACGCGAATCCGCTGCTCGTCGTACGGCGCAGCGGAGTGTCGCACTTGATCCGGCGGAGCACCTCGTTCCTGCTGAGGCCGAGTCCCTGGGCGATGAGCCGGTCGGGGCGCACCGGCACCGGGTCCTCGAAGACGACCTCGACCTGGACCGGCCACGCCCCGTCGACCCGTGCCGCCGGGGTGTCCAGCCGCCAGGCCCCCGTCCAGTCCAGGGTGAAGCGGTTGCGCCGGGCGAGCAGCGGATCCAACAGCCTGGACGCCACCAGTTCCGGATCGTTGACGCGGTAGCCGTGGAGTTCGGCCGGATCGAGGGATCTCACCGGCACCCGCTCGTGCACGGTGAGCTTGCTCGTCCGATCGCAGGACACGCAGCGGACCAGCAGCCACACGTCCAGCAGCTTGCCGTTGGCGTTGACGCGGAACCTGCCCTCGCCGGTGGTGGCCGACTCCGACGGGCAGCCCACGCAACGCACCGTCAGCAGAGGCAGCCTGGTCCGGCGGACGACCCAGGGCAGCACGATATGAGGTTGTGAAGACATGATCTCTCTAGACCTGACACGAGGCCGATTAGGCGCGGCCTCGGACGCCGTGCGACCGGGCGCGCGAGGGCAGCCCGGCGAGACCGACGGGAGCGTCGGCTACGGGTGAGCGGAAGAAGGTGTCAGGTCTGAAGAGCAGGCGGGGTCACGCGGTTCTGTCCTCGGTCCTCACTGCTACGGGCCGCAGGCAAACTACGGGAACACGGAAGGACGGCTCAACCGGTTTTCCGCCTCAGCCCGGGGCGAGGACGCAGAACTCGTTGCCCTCCGGGCGGCCAGGCGAAGCCCACCGGTTCGACGTTGGTCACGCCGGGCCCCTCGCTGGAGACGCCCCAGCCGAGCGCCTCCGCCCAGAACCGGCCGAGGGCCGAGTCGTCCCGAGCCTTGTCCGGGCACCGGCCGGCGGCTCCGGGCGGAGAGGAGCGCGGAGACCCCGTGGTGTCACTCGGTGAGATAGCGCTGGACCGTGGGACTCAGCCAGGCGATGAGCTCTTCCTCCGTTGCCGCCACCATCGGCGGAAATTTCAGGATGTAGCGGGACAGGGCCAGGCCCAGTAGTTGCGACGCGACCAGGGAAGCCCGCAGGGGAGCGCGCTCCGGATCGCCGGTCAGGCCGATCACGAGCGGCATGACCTGGCCGCCGAAGATCGTCCGCATGCGCTCGGCGGCGGTCTCGTTCGTCACGCCGGTGCGGAGCAGGACCTGCAGCCCTTCGTCGGCCTCCCACTTACGCAGGAAGTGCCGGACCAGCCCGGCGCCGGCCTGGTCCGCCGCCAGCTCGGGCAGTTCCAGGTCGAATTCTGCCGCGGCGGCGAACAGCTTCTCCTTGGTGCCGAAGTAGCGCATCACCATGGCCGGGTCGATCCGCGCGTCGGCGGCGATGGCCCTGATGGTGGCCTTGTCGTAGCCGTCGGCGGCGAAGCGTTCGCGGGCCGCGGCCAGGATCACGGCCTTGGTCTCGGCGGAGGATCTCCTCATGTCAACAATTGTAGGCCAACGGCCGTTGACATTCCACTCGCGGCGGGCTTACGTTCATGCCAACAACCGTTGACCAAGGAGGCGCAATGAACGCCGAAGTGCTCGTCGTCGGAGCCGGACCCGCCGGGCTCACCGCCGCGATCGTCCTGGCCCAGCACGGCCGGCAGGTCATGATCGTGGACGCGCTGGGGGAGGGCGCCAACACCTCCCGCGCCGCCGTCGTGCATCCCCGCACCCTGGAAGTCCTGGAGCCGTACGGCGTGGCGGACCGGCTGGCCGCGCACGGCCTCCACACTCCGGTCTTCGCCATCCGCGACCGCGACAAGATGCTGGTGCCGGTGCCCTTCGGCGGCCTGCCCACCGCCTACCCCTACACCTTGATGATCTCCCAGGCCGACACCGAGGCCCACCTGCTGGCCCGCCTGCACGAACTCGGCGGCAAGGTGATCAGGCCCGCCCGGGTGAGCAGCGTCGAGCAGGACGCCGACGGCGTCACCGCCACCCTCGACGACGGGCGGCGGATCCGCGCCGCCTACCTGATCGGCGCCGACGGCCTGAACAGCACGGTCCGCCAGAGCGCCGGGATCGGCTTCACCGGCGGCACCTACGCCGAGTCGTTCGTCCTGGCCGACGTCCGCCTGTCCGGCGGCGTGCCGCAGAACGAGGTCACCCTGTACTTCTCGCCCGCGGGACTGGTCGTCGTCGCCCCGCTGCCCGGCGGCCTGCACCGCATCGTCGCCACCGTGGACGAGGCCCCCAAGGAACCCGGCATCCCCTTCGTACAGCACCTGCTCGACACCCGTGGCCCCGAGGCCGAGCCCGCGCGGGTGCGGGAGCTGATCTGGAGCTCGCGCTTCCGCGTCCACCACCGCATCGCCGACACCTACCGGCGGGGCCGCCTCCTGCTGGCCGGCGATGCCGCCCACGTGCACTCGCCCGCCGGCGGCCAGGGCATGAACCTGGGCGTCGACGACGCCGTACACCTGGGCGAGACGCTGGCACGGGTGCTCAAGGGCGAACCGGACAGCCTGCTCGACTCCTACGCCGCCACCCGCCGCCCGCAGGCCGAGCAGGTGATCGCCCTCGCCGGGCGGCTCACCAGGCTGGCCACCGCCGCCGACGGCCGCCGCGTGTTACGCAACCTCGTCCTCGCCCTGGCCGGCCGCGTCCCCGCCGTCCGCACCCGGCTGGCCTGGCAGTTGTCCGGTCTGAACAGACGGGAAACCGCGTGAACCCTCGCCCGGCCTTCAGGCGGAGCCGCCAGAAGATAACTTGCGAGAATTACCCATCTCCAAAGTTATCCGGGCGCGGACGCCACGCAACGGATCGAGTCTTTCTGTTTTCTGTTTCCAGAAATTCAGAAAATCGCTAGGCTGCCCGTCGTGACGATCTCCGTGACGACCGCGTGCAAGCACTGCGGGGCGCCCATCGACCAGCCCGTACGGCGGGGCAGGCCGCGGGAGTACTGCCCGGACGGCGACTGCCAGGCGGCGGCCAAGCGGGAGCGGGAGCTGCGCCGCGCGACCCCGGGCCTGGAGGGCGCGCTGGCGCGGGTGGAGGACCTGTACGAGCGGATGGAGAAGGGCCTCGCCGCGGCGATCGACCCGCTGGCGCGGGTGCTGGAGCAGGAGCTGAGCCCGGCGGGGGTGGAGGCCAAGCTGAGCGCGGTCCAGGCGGAGGCGCACACCAGCGTCGCCATCGCCCGGGCCGAGCGGGAGCAGGCCCTGGAGCAGGTGCGGCTCGCCCGGGAGGCCGCCGAGGAGGCGCGGCGGGACGCGGAGGAGGCCCGCCGCCGGATGGACGAGGCCTACACGGAGCGGGACACCGCCTTCGCCGACGCGGAGACCGCCCGCGAGCAGGCCCTGGCCGCGCTGCGCGAGGCGGCCGCCACCGAACGGCGGATCAGGCAGGAGGCCGACCAGGCCGGCCGGCGGGCCGAGGCCGCCGAGGCCGCCCGCGAGCAGGCCGTCCGCGAGCTCGCCGACCGGGTGGACAAGGCCACGGCCGAGGTGCGGCAGGTGCGGGAACGGGCGGCGCGGGCCGGTGCGGAACGCGACCAGGCGCAGGCCGAGGCGCGCGAGGCGCGGGCGGAGGCCGAGCTGGCCCGCCGCGCGCACCGGGAGTCGGAGCAGGCGAGCGCCGCCGCGCTGGCCCGGGCCCAGTCGGCCGAGGCCGAGCGTGACCGCGCGGTGGCGCGGGCGGAGGCCGAGCGCGACCGGGCCGTCGCCCAGGCCCAGGACGAACGCGACCGGGCGCTGTCACGGGCGCAGGCCGCCGAGTCGGCCCGCGAGGAGGTGGTAGCGGAGGCCGCCCGCCTGCGCGCCGAGGCGGCGCAGGCCGAGGCGCGTGCCCGGGCCGCGGGCGCGGAGGCGGAGCGCGCCGCGGGGGAGTCCCGGTCGGCGGCGGCCGAGCGGGATCGGGTCCAGGCCGAGCTGTCGCTGGAGCTGTCACTGGAACGGGCGCGGCTGGCGGACCTGCGTTCGCAGCTCGACGTGGCCAGGTCCGAGGCCGCCCAGCTGCGTGAGCGGGCGGTCGCCGCGGAGCTGCGGGCCGCGGGGGAGGCCCCGCCGCCGGACCGGTGACGTACGGCGATCAGGTCCGGGCGCGCCGGATCGGCTCCTCGGCCGAAGCCGACGGACGGGCCGGGCGGGCACGCGTGACACGAGCTTCGTCCCAGACCGGCTCGCCGCTCTCGTAGACGGTTCCGTCGGCGCCGAAGACGAGGAAGCGGTCGAAGTCGGCGGCGAACCAGCGGTCATGGGTGACGGCCAGCACGGTGCCGGCGAAGGACCCGAGCCCCTGTTGCAGGGCCTCGGCGCTGGCCAGGTCGAGGTTGTCGGTCGGCTCGTCGAGCAGCAGCAGCGTCGCTCCCGACAGTTCCAGCAGCAGGATCTGCAGCCGGGCCTGCTGACCGCCGGACAGGGTCTCGAACCGCTGATTGGCCGCCGGCGCGAGTTCGTAGCGGGCCAGTGCGGCCATGGCTTCGTTCAGCGTGAGGGCATGCCCGGCCGTGACCAGCCCGGCGGGGGTACGGCCGTGCAGGTCGGGCCTGGCGTGGGTCTGCACGAAGTGGCCGGGCACGACCCGGGCGCCCAGCTGTACGGAGCCGCTGTGGCGCACCGAGGGGACCCCGCCGTCGGCCGACTCGGCCAGCAATCGCAGGAAATGAGACTTGCCCGAACCGTTCGACCCGAGGACGCCCACGCGTTCGCCGTACCAGATCTCGACGTCGAACGGCCGCATCAGTCCGGTGAGTTCCAGGGATTCGCAGACGACAGCGCGTTTGCCGGTCCGGCCGCCGCGCAGCCGCATCCGCACGTTCTGCCGCTTGGGCGGGCGCTCGGGCGGGCCCGCCTCCTCGAACCTCGACAGCCGGGTACGGGCGGCCCGGTAGGCGGAGGAGAGGGCGTCGTTGTTGGCCGCCGTCTGCCGGAGGGTCTGCACCAGGCGCCTGAGTCTGGTGTGCTCCTCATCCCAGCGGCGGCGCCGTTCCTCCAGCCGGTCGATGCGGTTCCGGCGGCCCTCGGCGTAGGTGGCGAAGCCCGCGCCGTGGACCCAGACGCCGCGCGACTCCACGGTCACGATGCGGTCTGTCGCGTTGGCCAGCAACTGCCGGTCGTGGGAGACCAGCAGCACGGTCTTGGATGTGCCGCGCAGCTGGTCTTCCAGCCATACCTTGGCGGGCACGTCGAGGTAGTTGTCCGGCTCGTCCAGAAGCAGGACCTGATCCGGTCCGCGCAGCAGCGCCTCCAGGACGACGCGCTTCTGCTCACCGCCCGACAGGGTGCCTACCGGGCGTTCCCGGACCTCGTCGTAGGGCAGACCCAGGGCCGCTGTCGCACAGGTGTCCCACACCACCTCCATGTCGTAGCCGCCCGCGTCGGCGTAGTCGCTGATCGCCTGCGCGTAGGCCAGTTGCGTCGTCTCGTCGCCGCGTTCCGCCAGCGCCGATTCCGCCCGTCGCACTGCCACGGCGGTGGTGCGGACCCGGTCGGGGGCCACTGACAGCAGCAGATCATGCAGGGTCCGGTCGTCGCGGACGCTGCCGATGAACTGCCGCATCACCCCCAGCCCACCCGAGCAGGCCACCCGGCCGTCGTCCGGTCGCAGGTCTCCGGCGATCAGCCGCAGCAGAGTGGTCTTCCCCGCACCGTTCGGTCCCACCAGCCCGGCCCTGACGCCGGCGCCGATGCGGAACGACGCCTCGTGAAGAAGCAGTCGCCCGTCCGGCAGGACGTAGGTGAGCCGGTCCACCTCGACATGTCCCGCCACCGTGTTCCTCCCTGCTGTACGACTCCCTCTGGAACGACGTTCGACCACCGGATCATTGATCCGGTCCTCGACCACGATACTAGACTGGCCCGCGCAAGGACGAGGAGGGACGAGTTGGGAACGAAGCACTCGGGTTCGCCAGGGGACGTGTGGCTGCGACCGCCTGCACGGGCGGCGCGCGAAGCTCCGCCGCTGAGTCGCGACCGGATCGTGGCCGAGGCCATAACCCTCCTGGATGAGGAAGGCGCCGACCGGCTGACCATGCGACGGCTCGCCGAGCGCCTCGGGACCGGCTCCACGACGTTGTACTGGCACGTCAAGACCAAGAACGACGTCCTCGACCTCGCCCTCGACGCGATCTTCGCAGCGGTCGAGATCCCGCGCGCGGACGGCCAGGACTGGCGTGCCGGCATCACCGCGCTGGTCAGCGGGTGGCGTGCCGTCCTGCTGGAACATCCCTGGTCGGCGGCGCTGCTCGGCCGTCCGATGCTCGGCCCCAACGTGCTCGCCCGCAGCGAGTTCCTGTACGCCACCCTCCTGGACGCCGGGGTGACCGGGCCGCACCTGACCGCCGCCGCGTACGGCCTGTCCAACTACGTCATCGGTTCCGCGCTCATGCAGGCGACCTGGACGGCCGGGGGAGAGCAGGCCACGCGAGCCGCCGCTCAGGATCGCTTCCGCGCCGACCGTGAGCGGTACCCCGTCCTCGCCGCCCATGGCCCTCTCGCCGCGGACAGCGATTGGGACTCCAGCTTCGCCCTCGGCCTCACCTGGCTCCTTGACGGTATCCACGCCACCGTCGAGGCATCTATCGGCGCCGCACGCCACGCCCGTCGTGGCCGCGGGTCTTCCGGAGAGTGAGGGAGCCGCCCACGAGGAGTATGTGCCGACCCGGTGGGCGCACACAGATGCGATCCAGGTGGTCGGCGATCGGGCGGAAAGGGGTTTGTCCGCACCTTTCCACTCTCAACCTATAGCGCACCGGGGGGCTTGCCACAAGACCCCGGTCGTGCCGCACAATCGTCGGCCGAGGCCGGGCCTGCGCCCACGGGGGACGCCGGCGCACCACCGGACCGGATCGGAGCTGATGCCGTGAACCCCTTGACCACCAGCGCGTTCGACCTTCCCGACCACCTGTCCCACAAGACCGGCCCGGAGCTGATCGCCGAGGACGAGCGGCACTTCGCGGCCATCGCGGAGAGCCTGCATCAGTCGGTCGCCGAGCTGTCCGGCCGTCTCGACGCCGAGCTCAGGGCGCCCGGCGGCGAGGGCCGCGAGGCGCTGGACCGCGACCTGGAGATCCACCGGCTGACCGCCCGCCTGCGTACGCTGCGCCGCTTCGGCCTGGACCTGTGCCTCGGGCGCATGGTCGGCGCGGACGGTTCCGAGCCCGTGTACGTCGGGCGGCTCGGCCTCACCGACAGCGCGGGCCGCCGGCTGCTGCTCGACTGGCGCTCCCCGGCGGCCGAGCCGTTCTTCGGCGCCACCCACGCCAACCCGATGGGCCTGGCGAGCCGCCGCCGGTACCGCTGGTCCGGGGGCCGCGTCAGCGACTACTGGGACGAGGTGTTCACCCCGGACGGGCTGGAGGGGAACGCCGCGCTGGACGACCAGTCCGCGTTCATCGCCAGCCTGGGCGGCAGCCGGTCGTCGCGGATGCGGGACGTGCTCGGCACCATCCAGGCCGACCAGGACGCCGTGATCCGCGCGGGATCGCGCGGCGCTCTCGTCGTCGACGGCGGTCCCGGCACGGGCAAGACCGTCGTCGCCCTGCACCGCGCGGCCTACCTGCTGTACGCCGATCCCCGCCTGGGCCGGCGCCGGGGCGGCGTGCTGTTCGTCGGCCCGCACCAGCCCTACCTCGCCTACGTCTCCGACGTCCTGCCCAGCCTCGGGGAGGACGGCGTACGGACCTGCACCCTGCGGGACCTGGTCACCGAGGGAGCCTCGGCCGGGACCGAGACCGACCCCGAGGCGGCCCGCCTGAAGTCGTCCGCCCGCCTGGTGGAGGCGATCGAGCCGGCCGTCAGGTTCTACGAGAACCCGCCGGCCACGGGGATGACGGTCACGACCCCCTGGTCGGAGGTGTGGCTGAGCCCCGACGACTGGGCCGAGGCGTTCGAGGCGGCCGAACCCGGCACCCCGCACAACGACGCCCGCGACCTCATCTGGGAGGAGCTGGTCACGATCCTGGTGGACCGGCACGACGGCGACGCCCCGCCCGACCTGGTCCGCCGGTCGCTGCTGCGCGACAGGGAGCTGCTCACGGTCTTCAACCGGGCCTGGCCCCTGATCGAGGCGGCCGACCTCGTCGGAGACCTGTGGTCGGTGCCCGCCTACCTGCGGATGTGCGCGCCCTGGCTGAGCGTGGCGGAGATCCGCGTCCTGCAGCGCGCGGACGCGCAGGCCTGGACGGTGTCCGACCTGCCGCTCCTCGACGCGGCGCGGCAGCGGCTCGGCGACCCGGAGGCGTCCCGCCGCAGGCGCCGGAACGATGCCGCCGTCGCCGCCCAGCGCGAGCACATGACCCGGGTCGTCGAGGACCTGATCGAGGCCGACGACTCCGAGATGCTCGTGATGTCGATGCTCCGCGGGCAGGACATGCGCGACGCCCTGGTCGACGAGGCCGGGCTGGCCACCGGCGATCCGGACCAGCTCGCCGGCCCGTTCGCGCACATCGTCGTGGACGAGGCTCAGGAACTGACCGACGCGGAGTGGCGGATGCTGCTGCGGCGCTGCCCGTCCCGGAGCTTCACCGTCGTGGGGGACCGCGCCCAGGCGAGGCACGGGTTCACCGAGTCGTGGCGGGAACGGCTGGAACGGATCGGGTTCGACCGGATCACCCTGGCCTCCCTGAGCATCAACTACCGGACGCCGGAGGAGGTCATGGCGGAGGCCGAGCCGGTCATCCGGGCCGTGCTCCCCGACGCGAACGTGCCGGTCTCGATCCGCAGCGGCGGCGTCCCCGTCGTGTACGGCCCGGTGTCGGAGCTGGGCACGGTGCTCGGCACGTGGCTCGCCGAGCACGCCGAGGGGATCGCCTGCGTCATCGGCGACCCCACGTTCGAGGAGACGCCACGCGTCCGGTCGCTGACCCCGGAGCTGTCGAAGGGGCTGGAGTTCGACCTGGTCGTGCTCGTCGACCCCGGCGCGTTCGGCGACGGCGTCGAAGGAGCGGTCGACCGCTATGTCGCGATGACCCGGGCGACCCGGCAGCTCGTCATCCTCACCAGCCCCTGATTCAGCCGTCGCCGGGTGCCCCGCGTCGGTGTACGGCGATCGTGCACAGTCTCCTGGTGGCACGGGTGAGGGCGACGTACAGGTCACGCTCCCCGCTGGGACGGGCCGCGACGATCTCCTCCGGGCCGACGACGACGATCGCGTCGAACTCCAGGCCGCGGGCCTCGGAAGCCGGCACGAGACGCGCCCACTGTGCGACACCCGCGGACGCCATCTCCTCGACCCGGTCATCCGCGCAGATCACGGCCAGCAGTTCGCCCGGGTGTGCCGCGGCCTGCGCCCGGAGTTCCTCGGCCACCGTGCCGGCGAGTGTGTGCGGACATGCGGCGAGGCCGCGGGGAGGCTCGCCGTTGCGGATCGACCGGCTCGGCGTCTGGCCGGGGGCGATCCGGGCGAGCAGGCCGTGGGTGGTCGCCAGGATCTCCTGGGTCGTGCGGTAACCGACGGTCAGGGTGTGCAGGGCGAACCGGCTGCCCAGGTGCGGGCCCAGCGCCTGGGACCAGTCGCCCGCGGCGGTCGCGGGGCCCGCCTGGGCGAAGTCGCCCACCAGCGTCATCGACCTGGCCGGGCACCGGCGCATCACCATCCGCCACTGCATCGCGGTCAGCTCCTGAGCCTCGTCGACCACGACGTGCCCGAACGTCCGCTCCGGCGGCCCGTCCACCAGGGCCGCCGCCTCATCCAGCAGCGGTGCGTCGGCATCGGTCCACGGGGCGTCGGGGGAGCGCGCCAGCCGGGAGTGTTCGTCACCGGAGAGCGACGGCAGATGCCTTTCCATCGTGGGAGCGTCCGCCAGCAGCGCCCGTACGACCGTCTCGGGTGCCAGCCGCGGCCAGAGGGCCTCCACCGCACGGTCGACGCCGGCGTCGCCCGCGAGGTCCGCGCGGACGGCATCCGCGTCGAACACCTCGGCCGGATCCGCGGCCGGCGCGTCGTCGAAGCCGAGAGCCCGCAGATCGGCCGCGGCCGCGGCGTCGAGATCCATGCCCGTGCTCTCGGCGACCTCGGCGTCGATGAGTTCGAGGGCCTCGACGGCGCCGCGCTCCAGGGCGTCCGTGACCATGTCGACCAGGTGCTCCTTGAACACCTCCCGCGCGCGGTTGTGCGCCAGGCCGCTCGCCACCGCGGCCCGCCGTGCCGCCGCGACGTCCACGCTCGTCAGGCGGACCCACTCCTGCCCCGCACGCACCGCGAACCCGCCGCCCGGTGCCTGCCGGGAGCGCACCAGGTCCGCGAGCGCCCCGGCCAGCGCCGAATCCCCCTTGAGGCGCGCGACATCGAACGGCTCCGTGGCGGCGGGCACCACCCCGGCCAGCTCCGCGCAGGTCGCCAGGAGCACGTCGTTCTCACCGAGCGAGGGCAGCACCCGGGAGACGTAGTCGAGGAACCGCGCGTTCGGCCCGAGCACCAGCACCCCGCGTGCGGCGGCGCCCGGGAACGCGTACAGCACGTACGCCGCCCGGTGCAGCGCGACGACGGTCTTGCCCGTGCCGGGGCCGCCCTGCACCACCGTCACGCCCCGGTGCGGGGACCGGACGATCTCGTCCTGCTCCGCCTGCAGCGTCGCCACGGCGGCCCGCATCCGCCCCGTCCGCCGTGCCTCGAGTGCCTCCGTCAACGGACCGTCGCCGACGACGTCGCCGACCGCGGGCGCGGATCCGTCCAGCAGCTCGTCGCTCACCGCACGGACCGTACGGCCCTCGACCCGCAGATGACGGCGCCGCCGCAGGCCCATCGGGTGGACGGCCGTCGCCGCGTAGAAGGGCCGCGCCGCCTCCGCTCGCCAGTCGACGAGCAGCGGCAGCTCCCGATCGCCGGTGTGCAGACCGAGCCGTCCGACGTGCAGGACGGTTCCGTCCGCGCCGTCGATCCGGCCGAACGCCAGCCCCTCCTCGGCCCCCTCCAGCCGGCGAAGCCGGCGCGCCAGACGCTCCGCTTCGACATCGCGCGCGTACGCCTCGCCCGCGCTGCCGGCCGACGACCTCAACACGTCAGCCAGCCGGGCACGTGCATCCGCCAGCTGCTCGTCGAGCAGCCCGTACATGGCGGCCACGTGGGCCTGCTCCACCTCGACCTGTCCTGCGGCATCCTCGTCGAACTGCGGCAACAGCAGCCCTCCTCTCGGCTCGGCCCTCCACTATGCGGCCCGATTCCCGCGAAAGTAAGGCTTGACTTACTTATCCGAGCCGACCGCCCGCCACTGCTCGCGATTTTCACGCCGCCACCCCTTGTCCCGGCCACGGCTCCGTGCCTATTATCAACACATCGGTTGATAAAGAGGTTGGTTGATAAAGATGTCGATTGACGAGGCGGAGGATCGCCTGGACCGGGCGTTCGCCGCACTGGGCGACCCCGTCCGGCGCGCGCTGATCGCCCGGCTGTCGCGGGGCGAGGCGACCGTGAACGAGCTCGCGGAGCCGTTCCCGATCACCAAGCAGGCCGTGTCGCGGCACATCCAGGTGCTGGAGGCGGCCGGGCTGATCACGCGGAGCCGTAACGGCCAGCGCCGTCCGTGCCGTCTGAACCCGGCGGCGCTCGAGGAGCTGACAAGCTGGATCGACACCTACCGGCTGACCCGCGAGGGGCAGTTCCGGCGCCTCGACGACGTACTCGGCGAGATAAGGGAGCAGGAACCATGATCGAGAACCCGACCACCATCACGGCCCAGCCCGGCAGCCCGTTCATCGAGGTCGTCCGCGAGTTCGACGCGCCGCCCGCGCGGCTCTTCCGCGCGTACACCGACCCCGAGCTGGTCACCCGCTGGCTCGGCCCGCGTGACATCGAGATGCGCCTCATCGAGTTCGACGCGCGCCCGGGCGGGGCGTACCGCTACGTGCACCGCGACGTCGAGGGCAACGAGCACGTCTTCCGCGGCGTCTTCCACACCGTCACCCCTGGCGAGCGGATCGTCCAGACCTTCGAGCACGAGGGCACGCCCGATGTCGTCAGCCTCGACTCGGCGACGTTCGAGGACCTCGGGGGACGCACCCGGCTGTGGACCCGGTCCGTGTTCCCGACCGTCGAGGCCCGTGACGCCATGATCGCCAGCGGGATGGAGCGCGGCATCCGCGACGCGATGGACCGCCTCGGCGAGCTGGCACACGACCCGGCCGAGGGCCGCCCGGAGGCGAGCCGGGTCGTCGTCGACATCTCGATGTCGCTGGACGGGTACGTCAGCGCGCCGGGCGTCGACCTCGAACACGGACTGGGGGTGGGCGGCGAACCGCTGCACGCCTGGGTGACGGACGACCGTACGCCGCGCGACGCGGAGATCCTCCACAAGTCCTTCACCGACACCGGCGCGGTCATCATGGGCCGGCGCACCTTCGACATCGTCGACGGGCCGAAGGGATGGAACGACGAGGTGGGCTACGGCCACGACCAGGACCAGATCGCCGCCCCGCCCGTCTTCGTCGTCACCCACTCGCGACCCGAGAAGGTGCGGCTGGGCGAACGGTTCCGCTTCGTCACCGACGGCCTCGACAGTGCCGTGGAGAAGGCGCGTGCCGCCGCCGGCGGCAAGGACATCGTGATCCTGGGAGGCGGCACGATCGCGGACGCGTTCCTGCGCGCCGGCCTGGTGGACGTCCTCCGGATCCACCTCGCCCCGATCATCCTCGGCGGCGGCACGTCGCTGTTCCCCGAGGGCATGCCCGAGTCCCTGCGCCTGGAGCCGCTCGAGTCCGTGTCCACCCCGGCCGCCGAGCACCTGACCTACCGTGTGGTCAAGTGAGGACAGGCGGATGACTCGGCGGGTCAGCTGTGCGGTTCAGGCAGGGCCGGGGGCGTCCAGTCCCACAGGACACCGAGCGTACGGGGCGCGAGGCGCGCCCACAGCGTCGAGGGCGTGAGCCGGAGGGCGAGAACGGCCAGGGCATGGGTGACCGGTCCAGCATTGATCATCTGATGACCGGCCTGGCGGGCGGCGCAGGCGACGGCCTGGGTGCGGGGGCGGCGCAGGCGACGGCCTGGGTGCGGGGGCGGCGCCGGGCATCGTAGGAGTCCAGCGCCGCAGGCACGGAACCGCCTGCGGCGAGGACGGCGGCGTCTTCGATCGACTGGCCGTGCTGGGGCGGGTTCGGGCGGTTTGGGCTGCTTGTCCCCGCCCCCTGCTTAGCCCTTTTCGAAGCGGACGACCTCTTCCAGCACCATGCGCATGCCGGCGATCCGATCCCGGCCGAGGTGCTGCGCCCACCGCCGCTCGATGTCCCCGAGGATCCGCGCGGCGGCAACCCGCGCCTTCATTCCCCGTTCGGTCAGTCGGATGATCTTGGCACGGTGGTCGTCGGGATCGATCGTCCTCTCGACGTAGCCGTGCCGTTCGAGCTCGGTAACCACCTCACCGAGTGCCTGCTTGGAGAGCCCCGAGCGTTCAGCGAGCACGGTCAGCCGCGAGCCCTCGGCATCGATGAACCGGAAAACGGCGCCGTGACTGTAACGGATCCCCTCGAATCCCTCCGCATCGAGCCGCCGGTGCAGCTCCGCGAGCGTGACTTCCTTGGCCTGCGTGAACAAGGCGGGAAGTGGGATCTCGCTCGCACCTTGGTCGCCCTGCCTTCCGGTGCGCGTCATCATCCCGAGTGCCCCTTCTTCCGCCGCGATTCGTCAGGCGACTTGACAATACCGCGCCGAATGATAGTACGGTCGCCTTACTATTTGCGTCCGCTCCGGCTGATCGAGCGCCAATGGCGACAACCCAGAGGGAATGATCATGAGCAGTTCAAGGCCCCAACGCTTCCAGCCCGCCGACATAGACCCAGCCGAGGTCAAGGCCCTGGCTGAGCGGGTGAGAGGTCCGGTGCTCACACCCGAAGCCGAGGGCTACGACACCGAACGGGCCGGGTATCAGCTCGCTCGTCAGCATCGGCCCGACCTCGTGGTCGGCGCGACCGGAACCGCGGACGTGCGGGCCGCGGTGGAATTCGCGAGAAGTCACGCGCTCCCGGTGGCCGTGCAGGGCACCGGACATGCGTCAGCCGGCATCGCCGGTGAGGGTGGAGTGCTGATCAACACCACTCGGATGACGGGTGTCCGATTGAACCTCGAGGCGAACACGGCCTGGGTGGCAGCCGGAACCCGATGGGACGAAGTGATCCACGAGGCCGCGCCTGCCGGGTTGGCGCCGTTGTCAGGCTCCTATCCGGGCCTCGCCGTGGTGGCCTACACCCTGGCAGGAGGGCTCAGTCTGCTTTCCCGGCGCTACGGTTACGCCGCCGATCACGTACGCAGCCTCGACGTCGTCACAGCGGACGGCCGACTACGGCATGTCACCGAGAAGTCCTACCCGGACCTGTTCTGGGGACTGCGCGGCGGCCGGGACAACTTCGGTGTGGTGACCGGCATCGAGATCGGTCTCGTGCCGATCACCACCCTCTACGGCGGATCACTGCAGTTCCCCGGTGAAGTGGCCGCCAAGGTGTTCGACACCTACCTACGCTGGACGGCCAACATGCCCGATGAGATGAGCTCGTCGATCATGCAGATGTCCTACCCGGACATCCCTGCGTTCCCGGAGGCCTTGCGAGGCCGGCAGGCCGTCCACGTCCGCATCGCCTACGCCGCGGACGTACTCGATGCCGCCGAGAACCTGGTCAAGCCGTTGCGGGCACTCGGCCCGATGAGTGACACCCTCGGCGTACTGCCCTACACGGAAGCCGGGTCCATCTACGCCGATCCACCCTTTCCCGGATTCATCGAGGCCGGCACCACCTTGCTCGGCGAGCTCGACACCACGGCGGTACGCACCATCCTCGATCTGGCCCCACCCCACGCGCCGCTGCCGCACATCTTCGAACTGCGTCACCTCGGCGGCCGACTTGCCCTCCCGCCGACCGTCGCCAACGCCGTGGGCCACCGAGACGCGCGCTACCTGTTCAACGTGGTCTCCCGGCTGGAACGAGCCGACATCACCGAAATCCGGCCGGCGCACAAACGCATGCTCGAAGCGCTCACCCCGTGGAGCACCGGCGGCCGCCTTCTGAACTTCATGAACGGCGAGGACGCCGCCAAGGAGGTGCGCTCAGCTTACGAGCGCGACGACTACCAGCGCCTCACCGAAATCAAGGCCGTCTACGATCCTGAAAACACTTTCCGGCTCAATCACAACATCCCACCTGCCAAGCCGTGAACCCCGCATAGCGCGACCGCGTTGGCGACGAGACCCAGACCCGCACCCGCCCCAACCGAAACCGGGCGATGTCCTCCACCCGCCGCAACGCCCGCACCATCAGCCGTCTTCTCGCTTCGCGGTACGCCGGGTACCTTGCTGGTTCGCTAACCTTCCCACCAGATCCACAGGTAAGGTACGCGCGGTTGTAAGCGGAAGGCTCGCGGTGAACGACTCGGTCAAACCTCCGGGGGCGGGGCGTACACGGCGGCGCGGCGCCTCCTTGGAGGAGGCGATCCTGCGCGCCGCGGTGGACGAGATGCTCGAATCGGGGTACGCCGGGCTGACCATGGACAAGGTCGCCACCCGCGCCGGCACCAACAAGAACGCCATCTACCGCCGCTGGCCCAGCCGTCTCGCGCTCGGCATCGCCGCCTACCGGCAACTGGTCACGGCGGTGCAACCGCCCGACACCGGCGACGTGCGCGGCGACGTCCTGGAGATGCTGCGCCGGGCCAACCGCCACTGGAGCTCCCCCCTCGGCGCGATCCTGCGCGAGCTGATATCGGCCGCCGGCGGCGCGCAGGAGTTCCTCACGCAGTTGCCGGAGCAGTCCGGCGACGCCGCGGCCGCCGCCTGGCTGACGATCCTGGGGCGGGCGGTCGCGCGCGGCGAGGCGTCCCCCGAGGCGCTCCATCCCCGCGTCGCCACGGTGGCCGTCGTCCTGCTGCGCAACGAGTTCGTCGTACGCGGGGTGCCCACCGCGCCCGACGACGTCCTCGTCGAGATCGTCGACGAGGTGTACCTGCCTCTGGTGCGAGGCCGCGGCACCGCGCACCATGGCGGGGACGACGGGTGACGACCGAAGGGCGGTGCCGATGTCCGGCGCGCAGTTGTACGACACCATCGGTGCCGCCTACACGGTGACACGGCGCACCGAACCGCGCATCGCTGAGCGGATATGGGCCGCGCTCGGCGATGCCCGGACCATCCTGAACGTCGGGGCGGGGACCGGGTCCTACGAACCCCCCGACCGCCATGTGCTCGCGGTGGAACCGTCGGCGCTCATGCGTTCGCAGCGCGCTCCGGAGGCGGCGCCGTGCCTGGCCGGGTCTGCCGAGAACCTGCCGTTCGCCGACCGGTCCTTCGACGCCGCGATGGCTGTCTCCTCCGTTCATCACTGGCAGGACCCGATCGCCGGCCTGCGCGAGATGCGGCGGGTCGCGCGCCGGGTGGTGGTGTTCACGCACGACACCAGTGACGCCGGATGGCTTCGCCGGTTCTGGCTCACCCGCGACTACCTGCCTGAGGTCGCGGACCTCCGCACCGGCCGGCCTTCGGTAACCGAGTTGGCCGGTGCGATCGGTGCCCGGATGGAGCCGGTGCTCATTCCGTGGGACTGCGCCGACGGCTTCTTCGAGGCGTACTGGCGCCGGCCGGAGGCGTACCTGGACGAGAACGTCCGTCGCGGGATATCGGTCTGGGCCAGGGTCGGGCCGGATGCCGAGCGGCGTGCGGTGCACAGCCTCCGTGACGACCTCGCATCCGGCCGGTGGGCCGAGCGCAACCGAGAACTCCTCGATCTCGAGGCGGCCGAGCTTGGCCTTCGCCTGCTGGTCGCTTGAACCCCCGCAGTCTCCAGCCCGTGAGAACAGCCACCACGCCGGCGGCGACGCGGCGAGTCGGGGTGTCGGTAAGACTCGTGCAGCTTCTTCGCGTACCCGCTCAGATCGGTCAACGGCGCACCCGATAGCGCAGGTGAAGCACCCGGTTGCCCTGAATCACCACGTCAGGATCCTCCAACAGGTGCTGCGCGTGGATCGACCCGAAGTAGCGCTTGCCGGACCCGAACACGACGGGTACGACGTCCATGCGCACCTCGTCGATCAGGCCTGCGGCAAGCACCTGGCCACCGACGTCGCCGGCGGCGACCTCGATCAAGCGGTCACCCGCGAGCTCCTGCGCCTTGGCCACGGCTGCCTCGACGCCGTCGACGAAGTGAAACGGCGCCTGGGGGTCCCAGCCCTCGGGCATCGGCCGGTGCGACACGACGACAACGTGGTCGATGCCGCTCGGCGGCTTGCCGTCCCAGCCGTCCGTCAGGTCGAAGACGTGGCGGCCGACGATCGTGACTCCGATCTGGTCCCAGTACGCCCTGGTGTAGTCGTAGGACGTCTGCGACACCTTCAGCTCGCCGCTCTCGTCCAATGGGACGTCACCGCTGGACAACCAGTCGAACAGCGGCCCGGGCTGGTCATTCTCGTCCGCGACGAAGCCGTCCACCGACACCGAGCTGTACATGACCACCTTGCCCACGGGGCTCTCCTCTGCTTCGGGGTGCCCCAAATTAGCGTGTCGTGAGCTGTCGCTCTTGTAAGAAATCAATCGGCCGGCAGCGGCCAGCCGTCCATCACGTGGCCGGGATGTTCGCGCAGGAACCGCCGCCGGACTTCGACGTACCGGGTCGGCGTGAGCCCGGTGAACGCCCGGAACTCGTGGCCGAAGTGGGCCTGGTCGAAGTAGCCCGCGCCACCGGCGAGGTCGCCCCAGTCGATCGGTCCGGCGGGGTCGATCGCGAACACGGTGGCGGCGAAGCGGTAGGTGCGGGCCAGCCGCTTCGGCGTGACGCCGATGAGCTCCTTGAACCGCTGCGTCAGATGGGTGCTGCTGACACCGGCTGCCACGCGCAGGTCGCCGATCGCCACCGCCCCGCTGGTCGCCGCGATGACGCTGCTCGTATGGCGGACCAGTCCCAGGCCGGTGGTCTCGCACAGCCGTCGCATCAGCTCCTCCTCGAGCAGCGTCAGCATCTCGTGCGGTCCGCCCGCCGTGGCCAGCCGGTCTCGCAGCTCGGCGACGGCGGGCCGGCCCCAAACCTGCTCTACCGTCACCGGCCGGTCACACAGCTCGGCCGCGGGCATCGGCAGGAACGGCGCCAGCCCCCACGGCTTGACGTGCACGCCGACGGACCGGGTCCGGAGTGGGTAGCCGAACTCCAAGGCGCGGGTGGGCATGGTGACCACGCAGCCGTCGGCGTACTCGGCCGTCTCGATGTCGGTGGCGGCGCGGATGCGGAACGGCGCCCCGAGGTTGACGATGAGCAACGCCGCCGGCATCGGCGGCAGCGTCAGCCGGGCGTACGGCGGCGCACCCTCCAGGTAGTAAAGGTCGTCGATCAGCCTGTCCAGCGGCGGTCGCGGCACTCTGGACACGTACTCCACGTCGACAGTATCGCCGACGCCCCGCCGGCATCGAGCGCCGAGACGGTCCAGCCGCGCTGCCGCCGGAACGGGTGAGCGTCCGGCGTTACGCAGTCGGCAGGTCGGTACGACTCCTCGCGTCGGCACCGACGTCGGACATGGTGAAGTAGGCGGCGCTCTCCGCGTCCGCCGTGAGTTCGGGGTCGGGAGCGGTGGCGAGCTGACGCGCGATGCGGGTACGAAGCAGCGAGCGCACCTCGGCCAGATTGACGATCTGGGGAGCGAACCCGCGCGGGTCCAATCCCAGCCGCACCATGTCGATCGGCGGCCGCAGCAGGTCGGGGGCGACATTCGCGAGGAACGGGTCGATGGCTCGGTTGGCCATCGCGATGTTCCGTCCACGATCGATGACCAGCGCCGGGTACGGCTCGCGGTCTCCATCAGGCTGACGTGACGGGCTGAGACGTCGGCGGCGATCGCGAGATCGAGCTGGCTGAGCGGCCGGCGATGCCGCCACTGCCGTAACAGTTCCCCGATCGTGTACACGACCGTCGATGCTACGCATCGCGGCGCGCTGCGCCATGAAATGCGAGTTCATGACGTGGTGGGAACCCGCTGATCACTGACCCGGCCACAAGCCGAGAGCCGCGGTCGTGAACACGAGACCCCGGTCATAGGGGCCCGGGTTCGCCGCGGCTCTGAGGCTTCTTGGTCGAGTATTCCTGCGGGGATCTCGTCAGGAGGCGAGTTCGGCGGGGTAGACCGGGTAGCCGTACCCGGCGACCTGCCAGGTGGGGCGGGTGCGGGCCTCGACGGCTCCGTTCCCGGTGTTGCCCTCGACGGTGCGGATGGTGCCGTTGCCGTTGTCCCTGACGACGAAGCCGACGTGCTGGATGTCGCCGATCTTCTTGCTGCCGCTCCAGCTGAAGAACACCACGGCCCCGGGCTTGGGCGTACGGCCCCAGCGGCCGTGGTCGGCGAACCAGCGGGCGTGCTCCACGGTGTAGGCGTCGGAACCCATGACCGGCTGGATGCCGAGCTGCTGGCCGACCCAGGAGACGAACATGTCGCACCAGGGGGCGTTCTCGTACTCTTCCAGCGCCCCGCCGTCCCGCGCAAGGGTCTCGCGGGCGCGCGGGCTGGTCATGTACCACTCCTGGAACTTGGTCCCGCCGCCGTCGGCGTCCTCGCTGATGCCGACCTGGCTCGCGGCCAGCTTGATGACGTCCTGGGGGCCGACCTTGGGCAGCCGGGCGGCGATCTCGGTCAGGGACGGCGCGGCTACAGCGGCCGTGCCCTTGCCGGCCGCCGGGTTGTCCGCCGCCTGCGCGGCGGGCGGGGCGATCGCCACGGCCGAGGCGAGGACTCCGCCGGCGAGGGCCGTGCGCAGACAGGTCGTGAGGGCGTGCATGATGGGCGGACTCCCTTTGCTTCCATGCTGCCGACCGGGTTAGCTGACGGGTTCGGGCTGGAAGTCGCCCTACGGCAGGTATGCCGATTCACCCCAGGAAGAGGTTGGGTCCCCGGCTCCGCTTGCGCGGATTAGGCAGCCGAACGGCAGGCCGAGATCGGCCGGCCGCGTCGGTGTGAGGTGGGCTTTCTTGACCACTGAGATGAGCAAGTGGGCCCCGAGTTGCCCAAAACGTAATAGACGCGTCCAAACCAGTCAAGTCATGACAAGTCGGGTTTTACCTGGTGAGATGCCGGGCGGGCGGGGGCAAAGAACGGGTCCGCCCGCCCCGCCGGGGTTGCCGCGTTCCCCTTCTTCTCCTCTGCTCACACCTCTGTTCGCTCACAGCGAACGCGCCTCGCTGACCTGGGGGGAGGCCGAACCACGTGCTGGTGGCATGGCTGAGCGCCTGGGGTGAAGTGCAACGCGGCCCCGTGACCTTCGAGGTGCGCGTTGGCATCGATCGACCGCACCAGTCGGGAGTCGCCCGGCTACACCACGCCGGACCGGATGGCGGCCAAGATCCGCACAACCACCTGCCGTTGTGCGAGCAGTACTACAAGTCGCGCCGGGCAGTGCTGTTCACGCCGGTGTACGCCGCCGTCCCCGCGCGGGGACGAGGCGGCGCGGCGCCGCCGGCTCGGAGACGACCATCGTCCTCATGGCGTCACCCCGGGCGGTGCGGTCAATCGCAGGACGGGTACGGCCATGGGCCGTTCAGGTAGTTGAACATGGCGTTCCAGCTGTAGTACCAGTCCTCCGTGTCGGACTGGCACGCGATGAAGTTGTAACCGAAACTGCCCGAGCCGTCGTCGGGGTAATTGGTGAAGAGCGTGCTGTGGAAGACCAGAAACCATTTCGCCCTGTTGCCGTTGTGTGCCCAGCACAGGGCTTTCAGGGTCTGGTCGCCCATGATTCCGGCCTCCTCCAGGTGTTGGAGAGCCGGCCATATTTCAGTCAGATCCCTGGGACGGTCCCAGCCGGCGATGGGCAGAAAATCTCCGCTGTTCGGTTCGAGGACGGCGACCCGGTTTCCCGCGGTGAGCCAGTAGTAGCCGTTGCCGTCGGTCGTGGCGCAGGAGATTCCGTTGGCCCAGTGGTCTTTCTCTTCTTGACCGAAGTCTCCGCGGTCGATCCGGCCGAGCCCGGTCCACGTCTCCGTCAGTCTCGACGGCGACCAGGTGAGAGAGTCTCCGTAGCCGTTCGTTCTCGCGCAGTACGGGCCGTTGAACAGCCACCACATTCCGGTGCGGGGGACGAAGGTGCACGTGTCCAGCCCGCTGTCGAACTCCGCATGGCCCTGGAGGCAGGGCCATCCGTAGGTACTCCGGAAATCCCGGGGGTTGACGTGCATGGAGTTCCCGTCGTACTCGGTGGAGAAGTAGATCGACGACACCGAGGACTCGTCCGGATTCGAATTGGTGGCGGTGAAGGCCCAACGCTTGTTGTAGAGGCTGATGGAGTTGACAGTCCACCACCGCAGGCCGTTCACGGTGGCCGGGGGGTCCCATCCTCCCGGGGGGACGTAGCCCTCGTCCGGCTCCGGCATCACGGTAGGATCGGGGATATATCCCACCAGTTTGACCCTTCCGTCTGATACGCCGTTCGACACCACCTTGATCGACTCCGCCTCGGCGTCGATATAGATACTTATCGCCTCGAAGAGCGGCGCGAGTTCTTCGATCGCCTCCATGGACGCGTTCAGAAGCTGATCGAAGAGCTTCTCCATGCCGTCGATCCAGATGACCGCCTGTTTGCTCAAGTGAATGGTGTAGCGGAGGCCGTCCAATTCGGTGTAGACGTCTCCGCTGATGTCGGCATTCCCGGTGTCGGCCCTGCGAGGACGCGGGCGGTGCACGAGCGTTCCATCGACAGGTTGATCGGGAAGCGGCATGGCGTCTCCTCCAGGACCGTCACGGACGTGCGCTCGGCAGCGCGCGAGATACGACAAATCACACGGCTGTCATTACATCGAGTTTATGAGCGGTGATGCGCCTGTACAAGGGTTCTGCGACAGGCGGCCGAGCCTCCGCAAAATCCCACCGGGCGCCCCACTCCATGACCTCGACGTTTCCGCTGCTCAGAGATATGCGCTGGATTTTCGGCGGATACCGCACCGACCCGAGGCCCGAAATTACGTCTTCCGGCATCTCATTACCGGCCTGATATGCACGCCCGCAACCGGACATCGTCACAGACCGGGCCAATCCCGCGATCCTCATGCGTCCCAATGGTTCTTGCCGAAAAAACAACGCTGAGCGGCGACGGCCCAGCTCATAGGGGAAATCACGTCGCGCTGGATTCCTTCTCATGTTCCCGCGGCATTCGCGTGACGGTCACGGGTGAGGGGTGCTGTACCGCCTACGACACCGGTTCGCGCCTGCGACGTACCGGCCGCCGGCGTGTGACACGTTTCGCTCGCACTCCGGTCGCCCCTACCTGGGCAGACGTACGGTGACCACCAGGCCGCCCTCCGGGCGGGCGCGGGCGTCGGCCGTGCCGCCGTGCGCGACCGCGATGGCGCGGACGATGGACAGCCCGAGCCCGGCGCCGCGGGCGGACCGGATCCGGTCGCCGCCGTGCCGCCGGAACGGCTCGAACAGGTCACCGACCTCGTACGGCGGCACCGGCGGCCCCGTGTTCTCCACGGTCAGGCACGCCCCGGCGTCGTCCTCACGCAGGCGGACCCAGACCTCCCCGTCCCGCACGTTGTACTTGACGGCGTTCTCCAGCAGGTTGACCAGGCAGCGTTCCAGGAAGAGCGGATCTCCGTGCGCGACGGCCGGGCACAGGTCCTCGTGGACGGTTACCTTCCCGCGGCGCGGCTGCGGGCCGATCTGCTCCATCGCCGTACGGACGACCTCCCGCAGGTCCACCGGCCTGCGGGTGGTGATCTCCTGCTCCGACTGCGCCAGCATGAGCAGCCCGTCGATCAGCCGCTCGTACCGGGCGGTGGCGCCCAGCAGGGCCCGCGCCAGCGCCTTGAGGTCCTCCGACGCCGCGGGCTCCTCCAGCGACACCTCCAGCACCGTGCGGTTGACCGCCAGCGGGGTGCGCAGCTCGTGGGAGGCGTTGGCGATGAAGCGGCGCTGGGCGTCGAAGACGCGGTGCAGCCGGTCGAGCATCGCGTCGAAGGTGTCGGCCAGCCGCTTGACCTCGTCCTGCGGGCCGCGCAGGGCGATCCGCTCGTGCAGCGTGCTCTCCGACAGCCGCTGCGCGGTCTCGGTCACCCGGTCGAGCGGGCGCAGCGCGCGGTCGGCCACCAGGTAGCCCAGCACCACCGCGACCACCCCGACGAGGATCATCACGATCAGCGACGACCGGAGCACCTCGTCCAGCACGTCGGCCGCGCCCTGCTCGACGTCGGTGCGGATGCGCCGCGCGACCACGTCCGTGCCGAGCACGCCGCCGGGCAGGGTGTCACCTGGCAGCGTGTCACTGGGCAGGGTGGAGCCGGGCAGGGCGGAGCCGGACACCGCGGGGGTGGGGCGCGCGCCGCCGGTCACCTTGTCCACCGCCACGACGAACCGCTGGTTGAGCGCCCGGGCGGTCAGCAGGTGGGTGAACCACAGCAGCACCGAGCCCGCGACGAAGAACAGCCCGCCGTACAGCAGGGTGAGCCGTGTCCGCAGCCCCAGCCTGCGCCACACCAGCAGACGCCGGGTCACAGGCGGTACCCCCGGCCCGGGACGTTCTCGATGACCGGGGGGTCGCCCAGCTTCCTGCGCAGCGAGGTGAGGGTGACGCGCAGCACGCCCGTCCCGGCGCCGGCGTGCTCGTCCCACACGCTCGCGCGCAGCCGCGCCGAGCTGACCAGTCCGCCGCCGGCGCGCATCAGCTCGCGCAGCACGTCGAACTCGCGGCGGCCCAGCGCCACCTGCCGTCCGTCCCGGGTCACCGTACGGCGGGCCGGGTCGAGCCGGATCCCGGCCCGCTCCAGCACCGGCGGCGCGGCCCGGGGCGAGCGCCTGGCCAGTGCCCGGACCCGCGCCACCAGCTCGGCGAACGCGAACGGCTTGACCAAATAGTCGTCGGCGCCCAGGGCCAGACCGCCGACCCGGTCCCGCACGCGCCCCGCCGCGGTCAGCATGAGGATCCGGCTCGCGCCGCTCGCGGCGGCCAGCTCCCGGCACACCTCGTCCCCGTGCACGTCGGGCAGGTCGCGGTCGAGCACCACCACGTCGTAGTCCACGTAGGCGGTCAGCTCCAGCGCCTCCCGGCCGTCGTAGGCCACGTCCACCGCGATCGCGTGCAGCCGCAGCCCCCGGGCGACGGCGTCGGCCAGTTGTTCCTCGTCCTCGACCACCAGCACCCGCATCCTCGCCTCCCGCTCGGCACCGACAGTGACGCACGCGGTGTTAGGCGCGGATAAGCGAAGCCTCCCGGACGCCCGGCGGGCTCCTCCTTATCCGTGTTTAGCACCGGCTGCGCTGGAGTTGGGCCCCGTCCCGGGCGAAGGCCCCGGGGGAGGAGGAACGACCATGCGCTCACGACCCGTACGGGCGGGGCTGTGCCTGGCCCTGGCGACGACTCTGGTGACGGTGGCCGGCTGCGGCGACGCCCCGGACGGCGACGGAATCGCCGCCGCCGGCGGCGGCGCGACAGGGACCACGGCCGCGCCGTCCGCCTCGGCGAGCACGGACCTGCGCGAGGCCCAGCTGAAGTTCGCTCAGTGCATGCGCGAGCACGGCGTCGACATGCCCGATCCCGACGCCCAGGGCCGCGTCCAGATCCGCGCCCGGAAGGGGGAGGAGGCGACGACCCGCGAGGCCATGCGAGCCTGCGAGCACTTCATGAAGAACGCCGTCGGCGACCGGGCGGGCGCCGACGACCCCCAGGAACGCGACCGGATGCTCAAGTTCGCCCAGTGCATGCGCGAACACGGCATCGACATGGCCGACCCCAAGCCCGGCGAGGGACTCCTCGTCAAGGTCAAGCCGGGCCAGGAGAAGACGATGGAGGCGGCGCAGAAGGCGTGCGAGGAGTTCGCGCCGGGGGAGCGGCCGTGACGCGCCGTGCCCTGGTGCTCGCCGGGGCGGGCGTCCTGGCACTGGCCGCAGCGGGGACGGCCGTCGCCGTGGCGGGCGGCGGCCCGTCCGGAGGGCCGGGTGGAGGAGCCGGCGCGGCCGGGCCCTCCACGCCGGCCGTCCCCGCCACCACCCCGATCACCCGGCAGGACCTGGTGGACACCAAGACCGTGGAGGGATCGCTCACCTACTCCGGGGAGCGGCGGATCGTCACCGACGCCCGGGGCGTCGTGACCTGGGTGCCCGCCGAGGGAGCGGTCGTCCGCCGGGGGCGCCCGCTGCTGCGGGTCGCCCGCCGCCCGGTCGTGCTGATGTACGGCACGCTGCCGCTCTACCGTACGCTCCGGCAGGGCGTCGCCGACGGGCCGGACGTCGAGCAGCTCGAACGCAACCTCAAGGTCCTCGGCTACGGCGGCGACCTGACGGTGGACGACCACTTCAGCTACGCCACCTACCTCGCCGTCAGGCAATGGCAGGACGACGCCGGGCTGCCGCGGACCGGGCAGGTGGACGCCACCCAGGTGGTGTTCCTGCCCGCCGCCGCCCGGGTGACCGAGGCCAGGGCCGAGGTCGGCGCCAGGACCGCCCCGGGGCAACCGGCCCTGGTCGTGTCGGGCCTGCGCCGCCTCGTCCACGTCGACCTGTCCACGAGCGACCAGGCGCTGGTGCGGAAGGGCGCCAAAGTCACCGTGGAGCTGCCCGGCGGTGAACACGTCAGGGGCAGGGTGACCTCGGTCGGCACGGTCGCCAAGGCGGCCTCGCAGGGTGAGGGACAGGACGAGGACAGCACCGTCGACGTGGACATCACGCTGGCCAAGACCCCCAGAACCCGGCTCGACAGGGCGCCCGTGCAGGTGGAGCTGGTCAGCGAACGCCGCCGCGACGTGCTGGCCGTGCCGGTGGAGGCGCTGCTCGCGCTGCGCGAGGGCGGCTTCGGCGTAGAGGTGGCCGAGGGAGGCTCGACCCGGATCGTGCCGGTGGAGACCGGCGCCTTCGGCGGCGGCATGGTCGAGATCACCGGCGCCGGGCTCGCCGAGGGCATGAAGGTCGGGGTGCCCGCCCCGTGAACCGGCCACCGAACGAGCCCACCCGCACCGGCGGGCCGTACGTCGTGGAACTGCGCGAGGTGACCCGGACCTACGGCGGCGTGCGGGCGCTGCGCGGAGTGGACCTGCTCGTCGAGCGGGGCGAGCTGGTGGCCGTCGCCGGGCCGTCCGGGTCGGGGAAGTCGACCATGCTCCACCTGATCGGCACGCTCGACCGGCCCACCACCGGCACCGTGCGGATCGCCGGGCACGACGTGCCGGGGCTGTCGGACCGGGAGCTGTCCGCGCTGCGCGCCCGCCACCTGGGGTTCGTCTTCCAGCAGTTCCACCTCGCCCCCGGGGTCGCCGCGCTGGACAACGTCGCCGACGGGCTCCTCTACATGGGCGTCCCGCCGCGGGCCCGGCGCGAGAAGGCCGCCGCGGCGCTGGAACGCGTGGGCCTCGGCCACCGCCTCGGCCACCGTCCCCACCAGCTGTCGGGCGGCGAGCAGCAGCGTGTGGCGGTGGCCCGCGCGGTGGCGGGCGACCCGCCGCTGCTGCTCGCCGACGAACCGACGGGCAACCTCGACTCGGCGGCCGGGGCCGAGGTGCTGGCCGTCCTGCGGGACCTGCACGCCTCCGGCACCACGATCCTGGTCATCACCCACGACGCGGAGATCGCGGCGTGGTGCCCGCGCCAGGTGCGCGTCCGCGACGGGCGGATCGCCGACGACGACGGCCCGGGAACGGGCCGCCGCCCGCCCGGGCCCGTCCCCGCGACCGCGAAGGGAGCAGCACGATGACCGGCGAGACGACCGGCGAGACGACCGGCGGGCGGCTCGTCCCCGCCCGGCTCGGGCCCTCCGACGTCCTGCGGACCGGTATGGCCGGGCTGCGCACCCGCCCCGCCCGGGTGATCCTGTCCGCGCTCGGCATCGCCATCGGCATCGCGACCATGATCGCCGTGCTGGGCGTGTCGGCCTCCTCCCGGGAGGAACTGCTGCGCCGCCTCGACCGGCTCGGCACCAACCTGCTGACCGTCTCGCCGGGCCGCACGCTCTTCGGCGAGCAGGCGAAGCTGCCGGAGGAGGCGCTGCGCATGGTCCGGCGCATCGGACCGGTCCGCACGGCGTCGGCGACCGGGGTGGTCGACACGACGATCCGGCGCACCAACCACATCCCCGAGGCGGTGACCGGCGGCATCGCCGTCCAGGCCGCCACGTCCGGCCTGCTCGCCACCCTGGAGGGCCGGGTGACCGCGGGCACCTGGCTGAACGCCGCCACCGAGACGCGGCCCGCCGTCGTGCTGGGCGCCAGGGCCGCCGAACGCCTCGGCGTCACCCGGACCGGCGTACGGGTCTGGATGGGCGAGCGGTGGTTCACGGTCGTCGGCATCCTCGGCCCGATGCCGCTCGCCCCCGAGATCGAACGCTCGGCGCTGGTCGGCTTCCCCGCCGCCGCCGACTACCTGGGCTTCGACGGCCACCCGACGACGATCTACGAACGGTCGGCCGAGGAGTCGGTGGAGGCCGTACGGGCCGTGCTGCCGCGCACGGTCAACCCGGAGAACCCGGAGGAGGTGACGGTGAGCAGGCCCTCGGACGCGCTCGCCGCCCGGGCGGCCGCCGCGAGCGCCTTCACCGGCCTGCTGCTGGGCCTCGGCGCGGTGGCCCTGCTCGTCGGCGGGGTCGGCGTCGCCAACACCATGGTGATCTCGGTGCTGGAGCGGCGCAGGGAGATCGGCCTGCGCCGCTCGCTCGGCGCCACCCGCGGGCAGGTGCGCCTGCAGTTCCTCACCGAGTCGCTGCTGCTGTCGGCCCTCGGCGGGCTGGCGGGGACGGTGCTCGGCGGCCTGGCGACCATCGCCTACGCGCTGGCCCGGGGCTGGCCGCCGGTGGTGCCGCCCTGGGCGTTCGCAGGGGCGGCCGGCGCCGCGCTGGTCATCGGCACGATCGCCGGTCTCTACCCGGCGATGCGGGCCGCCCGGCTGCCGCCGACGGCCGCGCTGTCGGCCACCTGATGACCGGCCACCCGGCCGGGTGGGGTCACCGCCAGCCGTCGGGGTCGACCCCGCCCGGCACCGGGGCCGCCGGGTCGTACGGCTCACGGGTGAAGACGAAGGTGTTGAGGTCGAGATGCGTGACGCCGCCGGGGGAGCGGACCACCCGCAGGGTCTCCCCGGCGTAGTAGCCGTCGAGCCCGACCCAGGTGCCGTCGGCGTTGGGCGCGAACCGGGACGCCCGGCCCCGCCCGTTGACCGGGCCGAGCGACAGGCCCCGCCGCGGCAGGACCCGCAGCACGTACGGCGCGGGCCCCCAGTACCACGGCCCGGTCAGCTCCAGCAGGTCCTCGTCCACCGGCGACGGCCGCCACTCGGTGGGCAGCGGCGGCTCGTGCTCGGCCAGGATGTCCAGCAGCGCGGTGTCGAGGGGGCGCACCCCGGAGGTGGTGTTGGCCATCCACAGCACCGCCACGCCGTCGGCGGGGTCGGCCCACACCGTGGCCAGGAAGCCGGGCATCGACCCGGTGTGCCCGGCCAGCCGCCGCGGCCCGCCGGGCCCGGTGTGCCGGGCGAGCTGCAGGCCCAGGCCGTAGCCGCGGGCCCAGGCGTCGCCGTCCTCCACCGTGGCCGGCTCGCGCATCTCCGCCAGCGTGGCCGGGCGCAGCACCTCGCCGGTGTCACCGGCGACGAACGCCGCCCAGCGGGCCAGGTCGGCGGGGGTGGACCACATCTGCCCGGCGGGGGCCATGGCGCCGTGGTCGTTCTCCGGCTCGGGCAGCAGCACGTCGGCCCACGGATGCACGGCGTACCCGGTCGCGTGCGGCGGCCTCGGCCGGGGGGTGGTGTCGCGCATGCCGAGCGGCAGCAGGATCTCCTCACGCACCACCTGCTCCCAAGGCGCCGACCGCTTGCGCGCGACCAGCTCGCCGAGCAGGGCGTACCCGAGGTTGGAGTAGTGGTAGCGGCGGCCGGGCCGGTGCCGCGCGGTCTCCGGGCCGAGCGCGGCGAGCAGGTCGGCCGCCGGCGTCCCCGGCGTGCGCTCCCACCACTGGCCGGGCGACTCGGCCGTCAGCCCTCCGGTGTGCGACAGCAGTTGCGCGACCGTCACGTCGCCCAGCGGGGTGCCCGGCACATGCTTGCCGAGGGGGTCCAGCAGGTCGAGCCGGCCCTCGTCGCGCAGCCGCATGACGGCGGTCGCGACGAACGTCTTGGTGATGGAGCCGATGCGATACTGGGTGTCCGGAGTGGGCGGCTCGTCGCCGACCCGGCCGCGCGCCCCGAACCAGGCGACCACGCCGCCCCGCACGATCGCCGCCACCAGCGACGGCACCCGTGACTCCGCCTGCTCGGCCGCCAGCTTCGCCAGCAGCGCCCGGGCCGTCCCCTCCGAAACCATGCCCCACCCCTCCCGCTCCGTGATCGGCACCAGGCTAGCGCTCCACCGCCCGCGCGGCCTCCGCATCGGCGCAGGCCACCGGCCGGAAACCAGGCCTCCGTGAGCGGTCCATCTCGCGCCACTCGGGGCGCAGCCCGGCCAGGTTGGTGGTCAGGAAGTACGCGACGCCGCCCGCCACCAGCGCCGGGGCGAGGCCGAAGGCGGCCACCGCGGCCCCGGCGACCAGCCCGCCGATGGGGATGCCCGCCCACGCCAGCGCGTCGCCCAGCCCGTTGACCCGGCCCAGCAGGGCGCGCGGCACCCGCTCGAAGGCGATCGCACCCAGGATCGGATTGAGGAACCCGGACCCGAAGCCGCCCACGGCGAACACCGCGACCACCGCCCACATCGGCGCGTCCGCGGCGAGGACGAGAAACCGCGGCGCCCCGACCAGCAGGAACCCGATGAAGAACACCGCGCGGCGCGGCAGCCGGTGCGCGGCGCCCGCCGCGAGCAGGCTCCCCGCGATCGCCGCGGCGCCCAGCACGCCGTTGCTCAGGCCGATGGCGGCCGGACCGTTGCCGGACCGGTCGGCCCACACGGGCAGGAGCACCGTGTTCAGCGCCGCGTCGAGCAGGTTGGTGATGCCCACCATGACGATGACGGCCAGCAGCAGCGGTTCGCCGCGCAGGAAGACGAAGCCCTCGCCGAGGCGCCGCCAGTAACCCGGCTCCGCGCCGGACGACGCCTCCACCGGCGGACGTCCCGGGCTCTCGGGCGGGGCCGGCCGTCCCATGCCGCGCGGCAGCGCCAGCGCGACGAGCAGCGCGGCGAGCGCGAAACACGCCGCGTTGACGACGAGACCGGTCAGGGGGCCCAGCAGCGCCACCAGGATCCCGCCGGCCGGCAGGCCGAGGGTCGACGACAGCCGCTCGGTCACCCCCGACAGTCCCGTGGCCCGCTCCAGCGGCACCCGGCCGCGCTCGGCCGCCTCCGGCACCATCACGTGCTTGGCGAGGTCGCCGGGGCCGCGCGCCGCGCCGACCACCGCGACCACGGCCAGCAGCAGCGGGAAGGACAGCAGGCCGAGGGCGTGCAGCAGGGGTACGGCGCCGACGGCGGCCGCGCTGACCAGGTCGGTGCTCGAGGAGATCCTTCGCGGCCCGGCCCGGTCCACCAGCGGCCCGGCCAGTGCCTTGACCACCACGTAGGGGGTCATCTCGCAGAACGCCACCAGGCCCGTCTGGGTGGCGCTGCCCGTGGTGACGAGCACGAACCACGGCAGCGCGACGGTCGAGACCCGGGTGCCGGTGAGCGCCACCGCCGTGGCCGCGAGCAGCCCGGTCAGCGCCCGCGCCCCCCGCTCCCGGGAGGACCCGCCCGCGTCGGCCACAGATTTGGCCGCAGGTCCGGTCGTGGGGCCGCTCGCCGCGGCCGTCATGACGGGCCCGTCCCCGCCGTGCCCCCGCCGCCGTCCGGATCATCGTCCGGGTCGCCGGCTGGGTCGCCGGCTGGGTCCGCGCCGGGGACGGGGGCGTCCAGTTCGGGCAGGATGTAGGTGATCAGCCCCACCCGCTCGGCGCCCTCCGGTGCGACGGCCGCCTCCTCGGGCACGTCGCGGCGGTATCGGGCGAGGACGTCGTGCAGTTCGTCCCGCAGCCGCACGGTCTCCTCGGGGGTGAGCCGCAGCGCCCAGTCGCTCATGTCGGCGGCGCTCCGCCACGGCCGGGGCATCGTCTGGAACTCGTTCACCGCCCGCTGCACGCGCAGGGTGTGAACGGCGGCGACCGACTGCAGGTAGGCCAGCGCGACCTCGGGTTCCCGCTCGACCAGGTCGATGCCCTCGAAATACGTCGACCGGTGGATCGAGCGCCACCAGCGCTCGCGCGCGTTGCCGCGGCCGGTGTCCTCCTCGACGAAGCCCGCGGCGGCCAGTTGCCGCAGGTGGTAGCTCGCGGTGCCGGAGTTGACGCCCAGCCGCTCGGCGAGCCGGGTGGCGGTCGACGGACCGTGCTTGCGCAGCAGGCCGACCAGCTGCACGCGTACGGGATGCGCCAGGGCACGCAGGCCCTTGGCATCCAGGACGATCACATCGGGGTTGCCCGGGGTGTAAGGCGAGGACGGTGAGTCGGACATGCCCCCACCCTAAACCGCAAAGAGTTCTTCGCAAAGACTTCTTCGCGAACACCTCTTTGCGGTCCGGCTCGGCGCGCATGGGGTGGGTGATGGAGTCCGCCGTCAGGGATGCATCGCCGCGAGATCCGCAAGCACCTGCGTTTTCGGGAGTGCTCGGTGGCCGACGCCGACAGGCTGACCGACTGGCTGGAGGCCGACGTCGCACACGAACAGCGCTTCAGGAGGGCGGAAACAGGGGGACCGCCTTGGCGGGTGTCTCGCGGGTCGTGAACGGAACCGGGCTGAGCGCGTCTAGGCGCTCGGCGAACTCGGCCGCGAGGCCGGTGAGGACCAGCATCCCCGCCTTCGTTTCCGATACGCGCTGCTGCGCCACGATGAGGGCGGTGATGCCGGTGCTGTCCCAGTAGGTCACCGCGGAAAGGTCGATCACCAGCCCCGGCACCGGTGTGCCGGAGACGAGCTCGCCGACCGTCGCGATGATCGCGGGGGCCGCCTGCTCGTCGAGGGCGCCGTCCAGCTCGAGGACGGTGTGCGACTCGAGACGGCGCAGCCGCGGCGTGGCGGACCGGCGCGACCCGGGCCCGGGGAGGGTGAAATGGGCCGTGGCGAGTGTGCCCTCCGGGCCTGAGTCGATCGTGAACCGGTCCGACAGGTAGTGGGCGAGCCACAGCCCGTGTCCGTACTGGACCGGCCATCCGGCGGCGTCGTGCCCCGGCGAGTCGGGGTCGGCGACCTCACACCGCAGCACGCCGTCGAGCTGCCAGATCCTCGCCCGTCCGGTTCCCGAGCCGTGGAAGACCGCATTGGTGGCGAGTTCGTGGACGGTGAGCACCAGGTCCACCGACCGCCCGTGGGGGAGCCCGGCGTGGACGACGTGGGCTTCCAGCGTCTCCCGCAGGGGGTAGAGCGAGCCGCGGTCGAACGGCTGGTCGAGGATCAGCACCGGCGTCGCGGCGCTCCGCTTCCCACCGCCGGAGGCCGGGGCGACGTGGGCGGCATCGTTGGTTCTGGCATCACTCATGCGCGGTCACCAGGCCGACCCCGGCAATACCCTGAGCGCCGAGCAGCACGAACCGCGGCACGATGGCGGGATTGCACCGCAGGACGACCCTGCGGGCCGGCACCAGGCTCCGTGCCACGTCGATGATCATCCGGGTGCAGGAGAGGTCGATGAAGGACAGCTCAGCCATGTTGATCGTGACGGGGCCGTCCGTCCTGATAGCCTCGCTCAGCGCCAGGGCCAGGGCGTCCTCGGCCGCCCGGTCGATCTGTCCCGCCATCCGGATGCCGGGCGGCGCGTACTGGCGGCAAATCCGCAGCAGCGGGTCGTCGTAGTAGGTGGCCGCGGCGACCGCCCGCGTGTGGAACGGGGAGACCGACGCGAGGGTGACCGGGTCGAAGCGTTCCCGGTCGTACTGGCACAACACCGACACGCTGCTGTCCGCCAGGATCGTCGCGATCTTCTCCTCGAAGGCGGGCAGTTGCTCCACACCATGGACCGGCCGCAGCGCCCAGCCCATGTCGAGGGCCACCCGCAGTCCCGAGTAGCCCTCGTGGGCGGTCCGCTCCATCTGGGAGCTGAGCCACCCCATCGCGTGATCCACGGTGAAGACCTGCCCGGACAGCAGGCCCTCCTGAGAGGCGACGACGTCCATCCGGCCGCTCGCGGTGGCGGACTGCACGGCGATCCCGCGGCGGTTCAGCTCGGCCAGCGCTCCCTGCGGCTCCTCGCAGAGCCAGACGACGCGCAGCCCTCCCGCCAGCCCGTCCCGTACGAACGCGGCGGTGAGGTCGAGCAGCTCTTCCGGCTCGCCGAAGGTCAGGCACGCGTGATCGTCGATCGCCAGATCCGTGATCTGCACCTCAGCACTGACTGTCACCGCGCCACCACCTCACCGTCCACCCTAGTGCGAAGCCCGCCAGAAGCCGCAGGGTGGCCACCTCCGCCTCGACCATCGCCTCCGCGAGCCGCGGGCCGATGCCGGGGGTGCCGGAGGAGACCAGCACGAAGGGGTGCGGGCCCGCGCCGAGTGCGACGACGGGCAGGGCGGCCAATACGCCGGAGCCGCCGACGTCACACGAGGTCACATAGGGGTCATCCGTATTCGGCGGCTGGCAGGACACGTTGGTCAACGGCACCCAGGGCGTGGGGGAGAATGCCACGCATGACCACCACGGGTCCCGAAGGCAGGCCGCCCGGCGTCCAGCTCGACGCCGTGCTGGAGCGGATCACCTATGCCAACGAGGAGACCGGGTACACGATCGCCAGGGTCGCCACCGAGCGGTCGGGCACCGAGCTGCTGACGGTGGTCGGGCCGCTGCTCGGGGCGCAGGTGGGCGAGTCGCTGCGGCTCACCGGCCGATGGGGCTCCCACCCCAAGTACGGCAGGCAGTTCGAGGTCTGGTCGTACACCACGGTGCTCCCGGCGACCATCCAGGGCATCCAGCGCTACCTGGGCTCGGGCCTGATCAAGGGCATCGGCCCGAAGATGGCCGAGCGGATCGTGGACCACTTCGGCACCGACACGCTGCGGGTGATCGAGGAGGAGCCCAAGCGGCTGGTCGAGGTGCCCGGGCTCGGCCCCAAGCGCACCAAGATGATCGCCGCCGCCTGGGAGGAACAGAAGATCATCAAAGAGGTGATGATCTTCTTGCAGGGCGTCGGGGTGTCCACCTCCATCGCGGTGCGCATCTTCAAGCAGTACGGCGAGGACTCCATCGAGGTGGTCCGCAAGGAGCCCTACCGGCTCGCCGACGACGTGTGGGGCATCGGGTTCAAGACGGCCGACACGATCGCCCAGGCCGTGGGCATCCCCCACGACAGCCCCGAGCGGGTCAAGGCCGGGCTGCGTTACACGTTGTCGCAGGGCGCCGACGACGGCCACTGCTTCCTGCCCGCGCCCAACCTCATCGCCGACGCCGTGAAGATCCTGGAGGTGCCGGCCGCCCTGGCCGGCGCCTGCCTGGAGGAACTGGTCGCCGAGGAGGGGGTGGTCCGCGAGGAGATCCCGGCGCGAGGCAACGGCGAGGCGGGCGAGGACGGTGACGTCACCGTCCCGGCGGTCTACCTCGTGCCCTTCCACCGGGCCGAGCTGTCGCTGGCCGGCACGCTGCGCGGCCTGCTGGCCTCGTCCCACGACCGGCTCAAGGCGTTCGCGGACGTCGACTGGCCCGCCGCCCTCGACTGGCTGCGCGGCCGCACCGGCGCCGACCTCGCCCCCGAGCAGGCCCAGGCCGTACGGCTCGCGCTGACCGAGAAGGTCGCGGTGCTGACCGGCGGCCCCGGCTGCGGCAAGAGCTTCACCGTCCGCTCGGTGGTGACCCTCGCGCGGGCCAAACGCGCCAAGGTCATCCTCGCCGCCCCGACGGGGCGGGCGGCCAAGCGGCTGGCGGAGCTGACCGGGCACGAGGCCACCACCGTGCACCGGCTGCTCCAGTTGCGGCCCGGCGGGGACGCCACCTTCGACCGCGACAACCCCCTCGACGCCGACCTGGTCGTGGTGGACGAGGCGTCGATGCTCGACCTGCTGCTGGCCAACAAGCTGGCCAAGGCGGTCGCCCCGGGCGCGCACCTGCTGTTCGTCGGCGACGTCGACCAGCTTCCCTCCGTCGGCGCCGGCGAGGTGCTGCGCGACCTGCTCGCCGCCCCGGACGTCCCCCGGGTGCGGCTGACGCAGATCTTCCGCCAGGCGCAGGAGTCCGGCGTGGTCGTCAACGCCCACCGCGTCAACACCGGCCAGCACCCTCTCGTGCGGGAGTTCCCCGACTTCTTCCTGTTCCCCTGCGAGGAGCCCGAGGAGATCGCCGCGCTGACCGTGGACGTGGTCGCCCGCCGCATCCCGCGGAAGTTCGGGCTCAACCCCCGCAGGGACGTGCAGGTCCTGGCGCCGATGCACCGCGGCGCGGCCGGCGCGGGCGCGCTCAACATCGCCCTGCAGGAGGCGCTGACCCCCGCCCGGGAGGGCATGCCCGAGCGCCGGTACGGCGGGCGGGTCTTCCGCGTCGGCGACAAGGTCACCCAGCTGCGCAACAACTACGACAAGGGCGCGGCCGGGGTGTTCAACGGCACCGTCGGCGTGGTCACCGCCATCACCCCCGAGGAGAGCAAGCTGACCGTGCTCACCGACGAGGACGAGAGCGTCGACTACTCCTTCGACGAACTGGACGAGCTCGCGCACGCCTACGCGGTCAGCATCCACCGTTCCCAGGGCAGCGAGTATCCCGCCGTGGTAATCCCGCTGGCCACCAGCGCCTGGATGATGCTGCAGCGCAACCTGCTCTACACCGCCATCACCCGGGCCAAGAAGCTCGTGGTCGTCGTGGGGTCGCGGCGGGCCCTCGGCCAGGCCGTCCGCACGAGGGGGGCGGGCCGCCGGCACACGGGGCTCACGCACCGCCTCCGCGTGCCGTGACCCGCCCCCGGTTCTGTCAGTACTTCGAGGTGTAGGTCACGAACGACGGCTGGTCGACCTGGGTGGTGCCCTTGTAGCAGACTACGTCACGCACGTAGACGTCGGCGCCGGAGGTCGTCCACAGTGTGAGCAGGTTGCAGTATTCCGGCCCTGGACCGTACGCCGTCACCTGCACGTTGTTGGGCGGCGACCCGACCCTGGGGAAGTACACCAGGCGCATGCCGGTCCCGGCCGTCCGCACCGTGTTGACCCCGCTCTGGGAGTTGTAGTTGATCCCGGTGGGGACCGGCGCGTACGGCCCGGGGTTGGCCGGGACGTTGTCGAAGGTGTAGGCGAACAGCTTCGGCGGCGCGAAGGCCCCGGTGATCGCCCGCTCACGCTGGTAGGTGAGGGTCCAGCCGGTGTTGTACGGCTTGTCGGCGACGTCGTGGCACAGCACCTGGATCTTCTGCCCCGACGCCGCCCAGCTCCAGGCGCCCACCTTGCACCGCGCCGGCTTGCTCGAGTCGACCGCGGTGACCTGGATGTTCCCCGCCTGCACGGCGGAGCCGAGCCCGGGCAGCCACACGGTCCAGTCGCCGGTCGTGTTGGGGAAGACGGCGTTCACGCCGAGCGAGGAGTTGTAGTCGGAGGCGATGGACGAGCCGTCCCAGTAGACGTAGCCGTACGCCTGCGTCGCCGAGGCCAGCGCCCCGCTGCTGCCGGCGAAGACGATCGAGAAGCGCGCCCAGACGGGGACTCCGCCGAACCGGTAGCACCGCACCGCCACGATCTCGTCGGAGCCGGCCTGCCCCCACTTCTCGATCTGGCACCACTCGGCCGACTGCGAGACCGCGGTCACGTGCGCGATCCCGCCCTTCGGGATGCCGATCTTCGGGAACCGCACGAAGTACTCGCCGGTGCCGCCGGGCGTGACGCTGACCGTCGGCCCGGGCGCCCAACTGCCCGCCTGGTAGGCCAGGTTCGGCACCCCGGAGGTGACGTCGACGTAGGCGAACCCCCATACGTCCGGAACCGCCGCGTTCGCGGCCCCCGCACCGGCGGCGGCGCCCGCGGCGACCATCGCGCACAAAAGAAGTAATCGAGTGACAACGTTACGTAACAGGCGCATGCCGTCCTCCATCGCGGTGGTGCCCAGTGGGCGTGCGAGATGTCGACGCCGGGCGGCCCCGGCGCGTCGTGCCCTGCTTCGGGTGGAGCGGTGATCGGGGGTGAAGCGGCCATCACGGTGAAGGCGGAAGGTTCACTTTCACCTTTCCGCTTTGTGATAACCCGTGCGGCGATCTTTGAAAAGGCCCAATCCACCTGCCGGAAGACGGTCCGGCGGGCGCCGTTCGCCCCCTGGCCGAAAGGGCACGCCCGCGGCGCGCGTTCGGGCGGCGCCGAATTCCCCCGAGGCCTGATCGCCGGGCCCGGCCCGGCGGCCGGCGGCGGCCGACGGCGGCGGGGTGAACGAGGGGCGGCGCGGGCCCTGCGGGCCGGACACGCCTGACTGAGCACTTGATCAGTCTTGACCTGCACCTTACCGTTTACAGAGGTGAGACCAGCGAAGAGCGACCGAAATGTGACCTCAGGGCCAGAGAAAATGCCAACATAAGAGGCAACCCCGAATAAGGTCTGATGGTGCCCTTCGCGCTCATGGGGGAGTAGTTGTGCTGAGCACTGCACGTCGTTCGATGGCGCCGATCGCCGGTGTCGCCGTGGTCCTGACCGCGACCCTGTCGGCATGCTCCGGTGGCTCGGGCGGACCGGGCTCGACCGGAGGCGGAGGGTCCGGGGGGTCCGGAGGATCCGGGAACAGCGCACCCGCCGTTCCGGCTCCCACGATCAAGATCAGCCCCGCCACGGGCAGTGCCGGTGTGCGCCCCGACAAGACCGTGGTCGTCACGGCCACGGGCGGCCAGTTGCAGGAGGTCACCGTGAGGGCGGGTGGCACGACGGTCGAGGGTGAGTTCGACCCCACCCACACCAAGTGGACGTCCAAGCAGCCGCTCAAGCCCTCCAGCAAGTACACCGTCTCGGCCACCGCCGGCGGCGAGGGCGGCCCCGCCAACGCGTCCAGCAGTTTCTCCACCCTCAAGCCCAAGTTCCCCCTGCAGATCGCCGACGTCACCCCCGGCGTCAAGGGGGAGACCGTCGGGGTCGGCATGCCGATCATGGTGAGGTTCAACCGGGCCGTGCAGGACAAGGCCGCCGTCGAGCAGGCGCTCGAAGTGGAGGCCCAGAAGCCGGTCAAGGGCGCCTGGCGGTGGATCGACGACACGTACGCGATCTACCGGCCGGCCAAGTACTGGCCCGCCCACCAGAAGGTGAAGTTCACCGCGCACCTCACCGGGGTGAAGGCCGGACGCGACACCTACGGTGTGAAGGACCAGTCGACGACCATCAAGATCGGCGCCGCCTGGGTCAGCACGGTCAACACCAGGACCCACATGATGGTGGTCCGGCGCGACGGCAAGGTCGTGCAGTCCATGAAGATCAGCGCGGGCAAGGCGACCACGCGCGAGTACACCACCACCAGCGGTGTCCACCTGACCATGGAACGCGGCAACCCGGTCACCATGATCTCCCCGGGGAAGAAGGAGGGCGACCCCGGCTACTACAAGGAGATCGTGAACCACGCGGTGCGCATCTCGAACAGCGGCGAGTACGTCCACAGCGCGCCGTGGTCGGTCGGCTCGCAGGGCCGCGCCAACGTCAGCCACGGCTGCGTCAACGCCAGCCCCTCGCAGGCCAAGTGGTTCTACGACAACTTCCACCGCGGCGACGTCGTGAAGATCGTCGGCACGAACCGGGCGCTGGAGTGGAACAACGGCTGGGGCTTCTGGCAGATGCCGTTCGGCAAGTGGAGGCAGGGCAGCGCCCTGGAGTCCTGACCCCCGGAGGGTCGCTCCTAGGTGATGCCCCACTTCATGAGAACGAAGGCGCCCACGATCTTCAGCGCGACGAGCACCATGATCACGCAGAAGACGATCAGCGCGGGACGGTGCTCGAAGTGCTTGCCCTCCTTGAGAGGGGGACGCTTGGCGACGCGCTCGGCGATGCGCTCTTCCAGGGGTTTGCGGTGGAACATGCCTCCAGGCTATCGCCCCCTGTCTCCGCCCCACCAGCCGGGCGCGGCCGCCTCGCTCCCCAAACTTCCCTGAGGTCACCAGTGTTAGGGTAGGTTAGGGAATCACGGGGAGAGGGGTGCCACGATGCCGCGGCAGCCGTACTCGGTCGAGCAGGTGGCCGAACTGCTGGGCCTGCACGTCAAGACCGTGCGCACCTACGTGCGCGACGGGCGCCTCAAGGCGGTGCGCATCGGCAAGCAGTACCGCATCGCCCCCGAGGACCTCGACGCCTTCCTGGGACACCCCGTGACGGCTCCGGCCACCGGGACCACCGGCCGGAGGCGCCACGCCGAGGCGTCCAGCATCGTGCAGGTGGACGCGATCACCCCCGACGCGGCGATGACCGTGGGCAACACGCTGATCGCCGCCGTCAACGGGCGCACCCCCGGCGGGCGGCCCCTGCGCGTCGAGACGATCTACGACGAGGAGCGGGCGAGCCTGAAGATCATCATCGTGGGCGGCGTGGCCGACACCGCGGAGCTGCTGCGGTTCGTCACCACGCTGACCGAGGAGACCACGCCGGCCGGAGGCCCCGCGTGAGCGCCGGCCGGTAGCCCGGGACGCGCGGCGCGGCCACGCCGGAGGCGTCCGCGTCCTACCTGGCCGCGGCCGGGCCGTCTGACGCCGCCGCCTTCCTCCGGCCGCCTGCTTCCGGGTCAGCCGGCGACGCCGAGCCCCGCCGCGCGGGCCAGGGGGGTGGCGGCGCCCGGGACGAGCGGCTCGGTCAGCATGAACGGCATCTGGGACATGAACCGCGGCCGGGTGCCGTGGTGGGGCTGCGCTGCGTGCACCAGGTAGGGGTGGCACACGTAGGCGTCTCCCGGCAGCCCGGTGGCCAGGGCCACGGGCCGGTGGGCGCTCGCCTCGTCGATCAGCGGCGCGGCGGCGAAGAAGTCCAGCCCCCTCTCGCCGTGCGGTTCGAGCACGCGGGCGGTGTCGAGATGGGAGCCGACCCTGATGCGGGTCGGCGCGTCGTCGGGGCCGACCTCCGAGAACAGCATCAGCACGAGCAGCGTGCGGGACCTGGCGGTGACGGTTCCCCACGCGCCGCCGGGCCCGGGGTCGTTCTGGTCGATGTGCCAGCCGGTGTCCCCGGCGTCGGAGGGATGGGGGAAACGGATCGGCGTGTTGCCGATGGTTCCGCGAGGCTCCCAGCCGCCCTTCCCGGCGAGCAGGTCGAGCGCCTCGGCCAGCGCGGGACCGCGCACCGCCTCTCCGAACGGGCCGCGTCCCATCGGGTCGGGGGCGGCCCACACCACCGGCTGCGTCCAGTCGCCGGGCCGGTCGGGCGACAGCCCGACCTGCTGCCACAGCACTTCCCTGATCCGGTCGCCGGTCTCCCGGGGGAAGGCCTCCTCCAGCTTGAGGAAGCCCTCGGCGACGAAACGATCGGCGTCGGTGTTGGTGACCATGCCGTGGACGGTAGCGATCGCGACCGTACGCGTCGATCGATTTTCCGCCACCCGCTTTCGCCGCTTCCTGTGTTGGGCGCCGTCTCCGGCCGGTCAGGCCGACTCGGCGCTGAGGGCCCGCGCCACCGGGCGCCGGGCCGCCATGCGTGCCGGCAGGGCGGTGAAGGCCGCCGTCAGCAGCAGGGTCACGAGTGCGGCGGCGAGCATCCAGGAGACGGGCGGCGTGATCATGTTCCGGGCGCCGAAGACCCCGCAGACTCCGATGCCCAGGGGAACGCCGGCCAGGGCGCCGGGCAGGGCGGGCAGGACCTGGGCGGCCGACAGGCCCGCGGAGATCTGCCCGGGGGTGGCGCCGAGCGTGCGGGCGACGGCCATGCTCGCCCGGGTCTCCATGGCCGTGGTCCAGGTGAGCGTGAGGGTGTTCACGACGGCGAGAGTGATCAGTAGGACGACGACGGCGAGCATCAGCCGGCGGTCGAGCTCGCCCCGCAGGTTGGGCAGGGCGGAGGAGCCGTTCAGGCCGTAGCCCCTCTCCGCCTGGGAGTCGAGGGTCAGCAGGGCGACGATCGCGATCACCGTGGTGGCGGTGGACCAGGCCTGCAGCAATGCGCGGCCCGGCCGGCGGGCGGTCAGCCGCAGCCCGAGCAGCAGCGGGGTGGGCAGCAGCGCGGACAGCCCGGTGAGCAGTGGCCGGTGACGGGGCTGGTGCGCGGCGGCGGCCAGCGCCGTTACGGTCGCCGTACGCATGGCCCGCAGCGTGGGACGCAGCGTGGACAGCACCGCCACCGCCACGGCGAGGACGGTCGCCGTGGCGACGGCGGCGCCGCCGGGCCCGGCCGCGTCGCCGATCCGGCTGGCGGTGGGGCCGGCGATGCCGGGCACGGTCAGCCGGGCGATCACCAGCCCCAGCGCGTCGCCGATCAGCGCCAGCGCCAGGTACTCGGTGAGCAGGACGGCCGCGATCAGGCCCGGGGTCGCGCCGACGGCCTTGAGCAGCCCGGCCCGGCGGGTCTGTTCGACCGCTCGTCCCGCGGCCAGCGCCGCCGCCCCGGTGATGGCCAGGAGGCCGAGCAGCCAGCTCCCGACGACCAGGATCGGCTGGCTGTTGCTGAGGATGACCGCGTCCTGCCTCGCGATGAACTGCCAGGTGTGCAGGTTCATCCTGGCGGTGGAGCCTTGGTGGGCTTCCTTGAAGGTCTCGGCGAAGGCCTCGGTGGCGGCGGGGTCGCGCAGCTTGAGGTCCATGGCCGTGGTCACCGGCAGATCCCGGCCCGCGAGGGTCCGGGCGTCCGACCGGGTGAGCCAGACCAGGCCGCTGGAGTCGCTGGGACCGCCGTACGGGCCGATCTGCGCCGCCCAGGGATAGATGGAGGTGGCCGCCGTCACCGCGATCCCGACGACGGGGTACTCCCGGCCGGCGATGGTGACGCGGTCGCCGACGCCGACGCCCAGCGCGGTGGCGAAGCCCCGTTCGACGACCGCGCCGCCGGGCCGTACCCAGCGACCCGAGGTCACCAGCGGCCGGTTGACCGTGCCGGGCGTCTCGGCGAAGCCCTGCACCACCACTCCGGACGACACCGGGGCCGGCCCCGCGGGAGACCTGCCCGAACCGCCCGTGGTGAGGTCGGCGTAGACGATGCGGTAGGGGCCGTGGTGGGCGATCACCTCGGGATCGTCCGCCAGCGAGGCCAGGGCCGAGGTCACGGCGGGGCCCGTGTCGCCGGAGAGCGCCACCACGTCCGGCCCGGCGGTGGCCGCGCGGGTCTGCTCGTACAGCGCCTCGCTCGCGCCGCGCAGGGACAGGCCCAGCGCCATCGTGGCGGTGGCCACGGTCACCGCGAGCAGCAGCATCGAGGCCTGGGCCCGGTGCCGGCGGACGTCGGCTAGGACGAGGCGGACGACGAGCACGAGGGAGCCCACGCCGGTCAGCCCTCCCACTCGATCAGGCCGTCGAGCCCATGCGGGGAGGAGCCCGCCAGCCGGGTGTCGTCGACGAACATGCCGTCGCGCATCGACACCAGCCGGTCCGCGGTGGCCGCGACCCGTTCGTCGTGGGTGACGATCACAAGGGTCTGCCCCGCCGTACGCAGGTCCTCGAATATCCTCAGCACGTCGAGCGTCGCCGCGGTGTCGAGGTTGCCGGTCGGCTCGTCGGCCAGCACGATCGGCGGCTCGTTGGCGAGCGCGCGGGCGATGGCGACCCGCTGACGCTGCCCGCCCGACAGCCGCGACGGCAGATGCCGGGCCCGCGCGGCGAGCCCGACCCGTTCCAGCAGGAGGCTCGCGCGGCGCCTGGCCTCGCGCCGCGAGCGCCCGGCCAGCAGCACGGGCAGTTCCACGTTCTCGGCGGCCGTCAGCTCCTCCACGAGGTGGAAGGCCTGGAAGACGAATCCCACCGACCGGCGTCGCAGCCGGGCCAGAGCCCGCTCGCTCAGGGTGTCGACGCGCCGGCCGGCCAGCCACACCTCCCCACGGGTGGGCCGCTCCAGCCCGCCCAGCAGGTGCAGCAGGGTGGACTTCCCGCAGCCGCTGGGCCCCATCACCGCCAGCGTCTGCCCCCGGGGCACCTCCAGGTCGACCTCGTCCACCGCGCGGACCCTGCCCTGCCCCTGTCCGTGCACCTTCACCAGGCCGCGGATCTCCGCCACCGGACCCGCCACCGGATCGGGCACACCCGGCACGTTCATCCGCCCTCGACTTCGTCGTCCTCGTCACCGGCCGTCGCGTCGCCGCCCGTGGACCAGGCCCGCTCGCAGACCACGAGCCCCGCTTTTTCCAGCCGGGCCGGCGTCATGTAGATCTGGCCGTGGTTCATCGACTCGCCCAGCGGGCCGACGTAGTACTCGCCGGGAATCGGGCGGAAATCCCGACCAGCGGTGGGGGAGGGCGCCGGCTTGTGCGCGGATCACGCCTGCTCGGTGCTGATCCGCCTGAGCACGGGCTGCGGACCTGTCGTAGCGATCAGTGACCTTGTTCCCGGCCGAGGAAGCACGACAGGAGTCGCCTGAAGTCGTGCGGGTGCTCGAGCGCCGGCACGTGCCCGCATCGGCCGAACACGTGCAGACGGACATCGGCCAGGTGTTCGAGCAGGGGCAGGGCCGCCGTCCCGAGCGGGGTCACTCGGTCCTGGGCGCCGTGGACGAGCAGCACGGGCGCGCGGATCCCTACCAGCGTTTGCGCCGAGAGGGTGAGGTCGTCGGCCCAACGTGCCCTGGGTGGAGGGAACAACGACGCGTACGCGGCCGCCCCCGCTTCCATCGCGGCCGCACGGGCAGCGACGGCCGACTCGGTCACGAGCGCCTGGTCGAAGACGAGGCGACTCAACATGTCCCGTGCCCCGGGCGGGCCGGCGGGGGCGGCCCAGAGCGCGTCGAGGTCGGCGGACAGCGGCGCCCCGGGGGCGCCCATCGTCGAGACCGCCACGACACGGGTGACCTGCTGGGGACGCGCGGCCGCCAACGCCAGCGCCACGGCACCGCCCATGGAGTGGCCCACCACGGCGTAGCGCTCGGCACCGAGAGCGTCCATCAGGCCCGCGGCCTGCTCCGTCCACAGCCGGAGCCCGCCCCTGGAGCCCGCCGGGATCGGCGTACGGCCGAACCCCGCCTGGTCGGGAGCCACCAGGTGCAAGGACGTGGCCAGCGCCTCTGCCGTCGCCGCCCAGGCTCCGGATCCGGTCGTACCGGGTCCGGAGCCGTGCAGCATCAGCACCGCGGGCCCGGTGCCGCTCTCCAGGACGTGGACGGGTGAGCCGTCGACTGTGACGGTCCGAAGTGCCGTCACCGAGACACGTCCGGTGTGCTCATGCCGATGCGGAGTTGACGGACTTCGAGAAGACCTCCATCATCACCCGGCCGAACTGCGGCATGTCGGGCCAGCCGCGGCAGGAGACGAGGTTTCCGTCCACGACGTCGGGAGCGTCGATGACCGTCGCGCCCGCGTTCTCCATGTCACCGGTGATGGGGGGGAAGCACGCCGTCTTCCGGCCCTTCAGCAGCCCGTACACCGCCGGCACCTGTGCGCCGTGGCACACCAGCGCGATCGGGAGGTTGCGGGCGAAGAAGTGCTCGGTGATGCGCCGGACGTCGGCGTCGACCCGGATCCACTCGGGGGCACGCCCCCCGGGGATGATGAGGGCGTCGTAGCGCTCGACGTCGACCTCGGCCCAGGGCACGTCGACCGGCAGCTTCCGGCCGTTCTTCTCCACGTAGGCGTCGGAGTTCGGGTCGAACTCGTGGATGACCAGCTGAACGTCACGCAGCGTCCGTGACGAGACGTCGACGTCCCAGCCGCCCTCCTGCACGCGATAGTAGGGATACATGGTGTCGAGCTCCTCGGCGGCGTCGCCGGTAAGGAGCAGTGCTCTAGGCACCTGCTTCTCCTCGCATCTGAGGCGGGTGAGGAGATCAGATCCGATCCGATCTGATCCGGAGTCAGCATTCCCTGGCCAAGCCCGCCCGTCAAGCCTTTACCGTCATTCCGTCCGAACCCTTGACTTCGTCGAACAACCGCCGGAACCGCTCGCCGGACAGCAGGATGTGCCGGCGCATGGCGTAGGCGGCGGCGTCGGGGTCACGCGCGGCGATCGCGGCCAGAACCTCTTCGTGCTCGGCCATGGCCAGGTGAGTGACCTGGGTGTCGTGGAGAAGCCGGAACAGGTGCACGTGCGTGTGCAGGCGAGCGAGCGCCTCGCGGATGACCTGGTTCTCCGCGCTCAGGGCGACGAGATCGTGAAAAGCGGCGTCGCGCAGCCCGAAGGCGCCATAGGCCATGAGCCCGTCGCCACCCCCCTCCAGCTCCGCCATCTCCTCCAGCATTCGTCGCAGGCCGGCCACCTGCTTGGAGGATGCGCGCTCGGCGGATCTGCGCGCCGCCGCCGGCTCGAGGAGCAGGCGGACCTCAAGCATGTCCTCGAATCGCTGACGGGTGATCTGGGGGGGAATGCGATAGCCGGCGTGGGGCACACGCACGACCAGGCCCTCGGCCTCCATGCGGTTCAGAGCGTCTCGGATCGGCGTCTGCGAGACCCCCAGCTCTCGCGCCAGGACGTCGATCGTGACGCGGGAGCCAGGCTCGATCCGTAGCGACATCAGCTGTCCGAGCAGCGTGTCGTACACCTCGTCGGCAAGCCGGCCGCGAGATCTTCGCGGCGGCGTTCCGCCCGTCATGGCCCCACGGCGCCGCGCGGTCATCACTTCGTCGTCCATCGTGACGTGAGGCCTTTCTTACGTTTTCGGAAACCTGTTGAATTCGGTCGCAACGCTGCGGGATGTTGACGCCCCCACTCGGATCGTATAGGAAAGGTGGCGGATGCCAGCCATCCTTCACCCTCACGAAATCCCCCCGTCATCGCTCCGCTTCGATCAGTTGGAGCTCCATTGAGCATGTTCGACGTCCTGCTCGGTTCGCCCCCAGGCCGATAAGGACCAGAGGACTTCTCGACTGCTTGAAGCCCCATTACGTCGCGGCGTACCCGTGACGCCGGTCTGCGGGTCAGCCCTGCGACAGCCGGCAACACGCCTGAACACCCCCCAGCAACTGCTCGGCGAACCACGCAGCAGGGCTCCAGAACCTCCCCACCCAGAAAGCAGGCAAGAAGATGCGGTATCCAAGGCGAATAGGACGACTGTCCGTGCCCGGTCGAACGGCGCGGCTGGCGACGGCGGCCATGTTGGTGGTCACGACCATGGCGGCCTGCGGCGGCGGCGAGGACGACGGCGCGAACGCGAGCGCCCCCAAGGCGCCGGCGACCATCCCGGAGCTCACCAAGGACCCGCTGACGCTCAGCTTCATCTGGTTCGACTGGCCCCCCGCCCACGCGCTGGAGGACTTCGCGAACGCGGAGTACACCAAGGAGCGGTCGAACGTGACCATCAAGGTCAAGACCGTGCCGAACGCGAACTGGCACGACGCGATGTTCACCCAGTTCGCCGCGCGCAAGACCGACTTCGACATCCCGATCCTGGACTCGCAGCACATCGGCGAGGCCGTGACGAACGGCAACATCCTCGACATCACCGACTTCGTCAAGAAGAACATCGATGTCAAGGCCTACAACCCGTACCTCCTGGCGGCCTACGGTCAGTACCCCCAGGCGGAGACCGGGAAGCGCGACGAGAACGCCAGCCTGTACGGACTGCCGCTGCTCGGCGACACCTGGACGATGATCTACCGCAAGGACCTGATCGGCGACAAGCCGCCGCAGACCTGGGACGAGATGATCTCAGTCGCCGAGAAGTGCCAGGCGGACAACCCCGGCGTCAGCGGGCTGGCTTTCCACCAGGCCAACGGCTCCGACGCCGCGGCCGTGACCTACAACACGGTCAACGGCGTCTACGGCGGCAACCTCTGGGACGCCAAGTCGCGCAAGATCGACGGCGTCGTCAACGACGCCGCGGGCCAGGAGGCGATGGACGTCCTGGTCAACAAGATGAAGCCGCTGACCGCCAAGGGCTCCGGCAACTGGTTCATCGACGAGGTGAACGCGGCGGTCGCCCAGGGCAAGGCATGCATCGCGTTCAACTGGATCGCCGCGAGCGGCGGCCTGCTCGACCCGAAGCAGTCGACGCTCGGCACCACGCGGGAGCAGATTCTCGACAAGCTGGGTTTCGCCCCCCTGCCGAGCCAGAAGACGAACCTGGTGCCTCTCGGCGGCATGGGGATGCACGTGTCGGCCTACTCCCCGAAGGCGAACCAGGCGGAGGCCCTGAACTTCATGAAGTGGTTCGAGCGGGCTGACATCCAGAAGAAGTGGGCCGCCGCCGGCGGCGTTCCGTCGCGTACGGACGCCCTGGAGTCGCCCGAGTTCCTCAACGCCGGGCCGTTCAACAAGGTGTACACCGACTCGGTTTCGCGGATGCGGGACATGTGGAATGTGCCCGAGTACGCGCGCCTCATCGACATCGAGAACACCAACGTGAACGCGGCTCTCAACGGCGCGAAGAAGCCCAAGGACGCGCTCGACGACATCGCCAAGGAGCAGCAGGCCGTGCTCGACTCCAGCGGCCGCAAGGGCGGCGGCGGACTGTGAGTGAGTCCGCTCCTCTGACGATCGACCAGCCCGGGCAGGCGGCGTCCGCGACGCCGCCTGCACCGGGCCGGTCCCGCCGCCTAAGCGACCGCTGGCTCGCCGGGGCCTTCATCTCCCCCGCGTTGCTGCTGTTGCTCGCGATGTCGGTGTTCCCGTTGCTGTGGGCGTTGTACCTGTCTTTCACCGACTACTCGGCCACCCGCGGGGGGCCCGCCCATTTCGTCTGGTTCGAGAACTACACCGCCATCCTGACGTCGGCGCAGGTCCACCTGAGGGCCTTCACGACGTTGATCTACGTGGTCGGCGCGGTCGCCCTGCAGACCACGCTCGGTTTCACCATCGCCTACCTGATCTCGCGGCGCACGCACGGGCGGGGACTGCTGACCACTCTGTTCCTGGTTCCGATGATGCTGTCGCCGGTCGTGGTCGGGCTGTTCTGGCGATTCATGCTCGACGCGCAGTTCGGCGTGATCAACAGCATGCTCGGCTCGCTCGGCCTGGGGCAGGTGGAGTGGCTCACCCAGCAGGGCACGGCACTGCTTTCCCTGATCGTGGTCGACACCTGGCAATGGACGCCGTTCATCATGCTCATCGCACTTGCGGGCCTTACCGCGGTCCCCAAGTACCTGTACGAGGCCGCCTCGATCGACCGGGCGTCCGAGTGGTTCCGGTTCCGCACCATCACTCTTCCGCTGGTGTGGCCGCTGCTCCTCATCGCCGTGTTGTTCAGGGCCATCGAGGCCTTCCGGCTGTTCGACCTCGTCTACATCCTCACCAGCGGAGGTCCGGGGGTTTCCACCGAGACGTTGTCGTTCCACGTCTACAAGGTCGCGTTCCTGGGCTTCAACACCGGAACTGCCTCGGCGTACGGCATCCTCATGGTCCTCATCGTCCTCGTCCTCACGCAGCTCTACCTGCGCTACTTGAACAAGCTCAAGGAGGACTGATGGCCGTCTCCGTTGACGAGGCCGTGTCCGCAGGTCCTGGCCGGGATGACACGCCCCCCACGCGGCGCCGTGGCGGCCGGGGCCGCTCCGTGCTGGAGGTCGCGCTGCTGACCGTGCTGGCCGTCGTGATGCTCTTCCCGGTGCTGTGGATGATCGAGACGTCCATCAAGGAGAACCGGGACGTCTACGCCATCCCGGCCAAGTTCTTCGACTTCAAGGTCACTCTGGACCATTTCAAGGACGTGTTCGCCGGCTCCGGCGGCGGTCGCTCGGCCTTGTCCGTCTCGTTCCTCAACTCCGTCGTGGTCGCCGGGGTCTCCACGGCGCTGGCCACCGTGCTGGGCGTCCCGGCGGCCTGGGCCTACTCACGCTTCTCCGTGAAGGCCAAGAAGGACCAACTGTTCTTCATCCTGTCCACCCGCTTCATGCCGCCCGTCGTGGTCGTGATCCCGATCTTCCTCATGTACCGCCAACTCGGGCTCATCGACAACAAGCTCGGCCTGATCCTCATCTACACCGCGTTCAACGTCCCGTTCACGATCTGGATGATGAAGGGGTTCGTCGACGAGGTGCCCGCAGAGTACGAGGATGCCGCCATGCTCGACGGCTACACCCGCCTGCAGGCGTTCTGGAAATTCACCCTTCCCCTGCTCCTGCCCGGCATCGCCGCGACGGCGGTCTTCGCCCTCATCTTCTCGTGGAACGAGTTCGTGTTCGCCATCTTCCTCACCTCCAGCGACAGCGTGCGGACGGCCCCACCCGCCATCGCCGGCCTCATCGGTGGAACCACCGTGGACTGGGGTCTCGTGGCCGCCGCCTCCGTGGTGTTCGCGCTACCGGTGCTCGTGTTCGCCTACCTGGTGCGCAAGCACCTCGTCGCCGGTGTGACGCTCGGGGCGGTGCGACGCTGATGGCGGGCATCGAGGTGACCACCCTGCACAAGCGCTACCCGGATGGGACGGTCGCAGTCGAGCACGTGGACCTGTCCATCGGCGACGGCGAGCTGTTCGTGATGCTCGGCCCTTCGGGTTGCGGCAAGACGACCACGCTGCGGGCCATAGCCGGCCTGGAGAGGCAGACGTCGGGCGACATCCGCATCGGCGACACGCTGGTCAACGACCTGCCGCCCGCCGAGCGCGACATCGCCATGGTGTTCCAGTTCTACGCTCTCTACCCGCATCTGAGAACCCGCGACAACCTGGCGTTCCCCCTGCGGGCCGAGGGACTGCCCAAGGCGGAGGTGCAGGAGCGGGTCGACGAGGCCGCCCGGCTGATGCGGCTCGGTCCGCTCCTGGACCGGCGACCGCACCGGCTGTCCGGCGGGGAGCAGCAGCGCGTCGCGCTTGCTCGCGCCCTGGTGCGACGACCGCGCGCGTTCCTCATGGACGAACCCCTCACCAATCTGGACGCGGAGCTGAGGGCGGACATGCGCACGGAGATCAAGCACCTGCAGGGGGAACTGGGGACGACGATGGTCTACGTCACCCACGACCAGGTCGAGGCGATGTCGCTCGGTCACAGAATCGCCATCCTCAACAAGGGCCGCGTCGAGCAGATCGGCACGCCGCTGGAGGTCTACGACCGTCCGGCGAGTCTTTTCTGCGCCGCGTTCATCGGCTCCCCTCCGATGAACCTGATCGAGGTGGAGGTGGCCGACGGGAAGCTGCGCAGTCAGGGCGGACTGGTCCTCACGCCACCGCCAGGCCTGCCGCGCGACCGTCGCCTGGTCGCAGGCGTCCGTCCGGAGGCGCTGGAAGTCACAGAACCAGGGGCGGAAGGTTCGGTCCCGGCCCGCGTGGTCTCGGCGGAGTGGCTGGGCGACGAAATCATCTACGTGGTCGACCACGGCGGCCAGCGCGACGTACGAGTTCGGATGGCGCCGACCGTCCGTTTCGCTGCTGACGCACCGGTCGGGCTGCGGCACACCGGCGGGCCCCCGCCGGTCTACGACGTGGACACGGAAGAGCTGGTGGCCTGATGGGAACCGTGGCAGTACACGGGCTGCGCAAGTCCTTCGGCAAAGTCCAGGCCCTGGACGGGGTGACGCTGGATGTGCCGGACGGCTCGTTCTTCGTCGTGCTCGGGCCCTCCGGGGCAGGCAAGACGACGACCCTGCGAGCGATCGCCGGCCTTGAGAAGCTTGACGCCGGGTCGGTGCACCTGGACGGGAGGGACGCGACCGGTGACACCCCGGCCGCACGCGACCTGGCCATGGTCTTCCAGAGCTACGCCCTCTACCCGCGACGCACGGCGTACGAGAACATCGCTTCGCCGCTGCGGGCCCGCCGCTGTTCTTCGAGCGAGATCGCCGCTGCCGTCGAGCAGATGTCGAGCCTGCTGCACATCGAACGTCTGCTGCAGCGTCGTCCCGCGCAGATGTCGGGCGGTGAGATGCAGCGTGTCGCCCTGGCCCGGGCGCTGGTCCGTCGCCCGCGCGCGTTCCTCATGGACGAGCCGCTGACGAACCTCGACCTCAAGCTCCGCGTCGAGATGCGCACCGAGCTCACCCGCATCCACCGGAGCCTCGGCGGAACCTTCGTCTACGTGACCAACGACCAGGTCGAGGCCCTGTCCATGGCCGACCAGGTCGCGGTCCTCAAGGAGGGGAAGGTGCAACAGGTCGGAACGCCGACCGAGGTGTACGAGCGCCCGGCCAACCAGTGGGTCGCGGGCTTCGTCGGGAGCCCGGCGATCAGTCTGCTCGCCTGCCACGCCGAGGGAGATCGTCTGGTCGGGGCGGAAGGCTGGACGCTGCCGCGGCCCCGCTGGACCACGGCCGAGGACCGTCGTCCGCTGCTGCTGGGCCTGCGCGCGGAGGACCTGTCCGTCGAGCGGCGTGGGGACACGTCGTTGCCGGGTGAGCTCTACGGCCTTGAGCCGCTCGGTGACCGAACGGTGGTCGACGTCCAGGTGGGGACGGAGATGCTCAAGGTCAAGGCACGACCGACCTTCACCGCCACGCCGGGCGAGCGGCTGCATGTCACGGTCGACCTGGACCGTGCGCACCTGTTCGACGCGGGCACCGGGCTGGCGCTGTCCGAGACCGGGAGGTAACCGCCCGGGAGGTAACCGCCCGGGAGGTAACAGCACAGGGCGGCGACGTCACCATGCGCCCGCACGTGGCGATCGAGCCTCGGCGCCACGGATGAGCACGGCCTGACGACGCCGAAGCGGCCATGGCCCGAGAAGGCGATCGGTGGCGCGGGGCGTCGCCCTGCGGCCGGGGCCAGGGCCATGTTCGACCCGCCCGGCAGCCCCGGCCCCGACGAGGTCGGGTGACCCGATCGTCAACGCGCGTGGCGCGATCGCCCAGGTCACACCGGACATCACCAAGAACATCACAGGAGGCGACGCAATGAGTGACCCGATGAACGTCCTGGCCCCCGAGCACCGGCGGCTCCGGATCGGCGACGCCTGGCGCGACGCCGCCGGCGGTGCCACCTTTGCCGTCGAAGACCCGGCCACCGGCAAGACCATCGCCGAGGTGGCGGACGCCGGCGTCGCCGACGGGCTCGCCGCTCTGGACGCGGCGAGCAAGGCAATGGCGGAGTGGGCGGCGACCCCGCCGCGAAAACGGTCAGAGTTGCTGACCGCGACGTACCGGGCACTGACCGAGCGATCCGAGGAGGTCGCCCGGCTGATAACGCTCGAGATGGGCAAGCCGCTCGCCGAGGCTCGGGCAGAGGTGGCCTACGGCGCCGAGTTCTTCCGTTGGTTCGCCGAGGAGGCGGTGCGCGTCGAGGGGCGCTACAACACCGCTCCCAATGGTGGATATCGCATCCTCACCGTCCCGAAGCCGGTCGGACCGTGCGTCTTCGTGACGCCCTGGAACTTCCCGTTGGCGATGGGCGCCCGCAAGATCGCTCCTGCGCTGGCGGCGGGCTGCACGACGATCACCAAGCCGGCCGCCCAGACGCCACTCACCATGCTGTTCCTCGCCCGCATCATGGAGGAGGTCGGCGTTCCCCCGGGCGTCGTCAACGTCGTGACGACCAAGCGTTCCGGCGCTGTGGTCTCGGCACTGCTGGCCGACCGCCGGACCCGCAAGCTTTCGTTCACCGGGTCGACCGAGGTCGGGCGCGTGCTGCTACGACAGGCGGCGGACAACGTGCTGCGCACCTCCATGGAACTGGGCGGCAACGCGGCCTTGATCGTGTGCGCCGACGCCGACCTGGACGTCGCGGTCGACGGTGCCATGGTGGCCAAGATGCGCAACATCGGGGAGTCCTGCATCGCGGCCAACCGAATCTACGTCGAGGAGCCGGTGCGCGAGGAGTTCACGGCGCGCTTCGCCCAGCGGATGGGCGCGCTCTCGGTGGGCCATGGCCTCGACGACGGCGTGGACGTTGGGGCGTTGATCGACGACGCCTCGGTCACCAAGATCGACGAGCTCGTCGCCGACGCGGTCGATCGCGGCGCCCGTGTCCTGCTGGGCGGCGAGCGTCCGGACGGGCCGGGCCACTTCTACCCGCCCACGGTCCTCGTCGACGTGCCCGAAGACGCGCGGATACTGGAGGAGGAGATCTTCGGCCCGGTGGCGCCGATCATCTCGTTCACGTCCGACGACGAAGTGATCGCGAAGGCCAACGACACCGAGCACGGCCTGGTCGGATACGTCTTCACCCGTGACCTCCAGCGGGCGCTCCGGTTCACCGAGGGGCTGGAGACGGGGATGATCGGCATCAACCGTGGCCTCATCTCGGACCCGTCAGCTCCGTTCGGAGGCGTGAAGCAGTCGGGGATCGGCAAGGAGGGGTCGCACGAGGGCATCCTCGAGTACCTCGACGTCACCTACGCGGCGATCGACCTGCCGTGACCGGCCCCGTCCGAGCCCGGGAGCCCGGCGCGCGCCCGCGCCACCCGGCAGCCAGCCTTGCCGACGCCGTCCCGGTCTCGCAGGTGACCTGGACGTCCGCCCAGCACATCACCGCCGACGTTCCAGAGAGGCACTGACATGCTTGAGACCGTCCGCGGACCACGCCAGCTGATAGTGGGCGAAGGGGTCGCGCAGAACATCCCACGAGTGGTGGCCGAGTGTGGCTCGCGGGTCCTCATCGTGACCGACCGGGTTCTTCTGGGGCAGCCGGGCGTGGCCGAGATCGTGGCCGCCGTGCGGGAGAAGGTCGCAGTCGTCGGGGTGTTCGCCGACGCGACTCCGGACGTGCCACTCACCGACGTCGCCCTGGGCGTCTCGGCCGCCGCGGAGGTGGACGCCGACGTGATCCTCGCCATCGGGGGTGGCACGGTGATCGACCTCGCCAAAATCGTCGGCGTCATCCGGCGCCACGGTGGGACTCCGCGCGACTTCTACGGCGAGTCGAAGGTGCCGGGGCCGACGATTCCTCTCGTCGCGGTCCCGACGACATCAGGCACCGGCTCCGAGCTCACCCCCGTCTCGGTGTTGACCGACCCGGACCGCGAGCTGAAGGTGGGGGTCTCCAGCGTCCACATCGTGCCCGACTTCGCCATCGTCGACCCCGAGCTCACCTACACCTGCCCTGCGACCGTCACCGCCCACTCCGGCATCGACGCGTTCTGCCACGCGGTGGAGAGCTACACCGCGCGACCCCGGCCCCACGGACCGCGCGACCCGGTGGAACAGGTCTTCCTCGGCCGCAACCCGATCACCGATCACTACGCGCTCCTGGCCGCGGAGAGGATCGCCCGCAGCTTGCCCCGTGCCGTCAAAGACGGAGGCGACAAGGACGCGCGCGCGGACATGTCCTATGCGTCCATGCTCGCCGGGATCGCGTTCTCCCACGCGGGCAACGCGGCTCCGCATGCCCTCCAGTACCCCATCGGCGCAGCCACCCACACGCCGCACGGCCTGGGCGTCGGACTGCTGCTGCCCTACGCGCTGGACGCGGCCAGGGATGCCATCAGCGACCGGTTGGCCGTCCTCGCCAGGGTGTGCGGGCTCGACGTGACCGACGCCTCGGATGCCGAGGCCGCAGACATGTTCCTCACCTGGCTCCACGGGCTCCTCGCCGACATCGGCATCCCTGCCACCCTGGCGGACATCGGCGTGGCACGCGCCGACCTCCCGCGCTTCGCGGAGATGGCCACCGGCGTCACCCGCCTGATCCAGAACCATCCAGGCCCGACCGACACCGCCAGCCTGACCGCGATCCTCGAAGCGGCCTGGACCGGGGACCGGACCCGACACGTCCTGACTCCGGAGCAGAGATAAGGGGGTGCCGTCGACCGCCGGGGAGGAGCGCGGCCCGAGGCCGGGCCGCGCCGAGGCAAGGGCAGGGGCGGACGGGGACCAGCCGGCGGCGAGGCGCGGAGTGACGCGTGCTCAGACGAGGGCGAGCTGGCGGTCGGGAGACCGGCGCCGGCGCCAGCGCCGGGCCTGGCCGCCGACGCCGTAGGTCTCGGCCAGCGCCCGCACCTGCTCGGCGATCCGGCGGCGGTAGCCCTCCTCGGCGACCTGGCCCTTGCCGTACAACGCCTGGTAGCGCGGCACCAGGCCGGGGTGCTCGCGCTCCAGCCAGCCCAGGTATCCCTCACGCACCCCGGACGGCAGGCGCAGCACGACCGGCGTCACGCTGACCGCCCCCGCCTCCGCCGCGCGCCTGACCGTGGCCAGCAGATGATCGCTGGAGTCGGTCACGAGCGGCAGGATCGGCGCCATCAGCACCCCGCAGGGGATGCCGGCGTCGTTCAGCGCGGCGCAGACCTCCAGCCGCCGCTGCGGCGTCGCGGCCCCGGGCTCCACGGCCCGCCGCACCCGGTCGTCGACGAAGCCGACCGACACCATCACACCGACCTGGGTCACCTTCGCGGCGTCGCGTAACAGGTCCAGGTCGCGCAGGATCAGAGGGCTCTTGGTCAGTACGGTGAACGGGTTGGCCGCGTCGGCCAGGGCCCGCACGACGCCCGGCATCAGGCGGTAGATCTCCTCCGCCGGCTGGTAGCAGTCGCCGGTGAGGCCGAGCGCGACCGGCTCGCCGCTCCAGCGCGGGGAGGCGAGCTCACGGCGCAGCCGGCGGGCCAGGTCGGTCTTGACGACGATGCGGGTGGAGAAGTCCCGGCCCGGATCCAGGCCGAGGTAGCGGTGCCCGCGCCGGGCCGCGCAGTAGCCGCAGCCCGCCTCGCACCCGCGGTAGGGGCTCGCGGCCCAGGTGAAGGGCAGCTCGGCGGCGTCGGGCACACGCTCCAGCGCGGCGCGCGCGGGCACCTCGTAGCAGGTGATGCTGTCGAACACACGCGTGACGGCCTGCCGCTCGATGCGCGGACGGGCGGGGCCCGCGCCGGTGATCGCCTGCTGCTCGGCGCTGACGATCGCCTGCTGCTCGGCGCTGACGATCGCCTGCTGCTCGGCGCTGACGGTCGCATGCCGCTCGGCGGGCCGCGCCGTGCCCTGGTCCCCGGAGCCGGCGCCGGGGCGGGAAGTGGCGTCGCGACGCATGAGGATCAGTAGAACACGCATTCGACCCTCACGCCAAGTACCCACGCCCGGCCCAGGCGCGGCATCGGGGGAGGGCCGGGAGCGCATCGATCCACTTTCGTTGCGAACGCATGAAGTTCTGTTCATCCACGTCATAAGTGGCTAATCTCGTCGCATCGCCCCAGCCCGGGGGCCACACCCATGGAGAGCGGACGTGACGATGGCACGGTGGTTGGGCCGGTTGCTCCTGCCGGTCGTCGTCGGCGTGCTCACCCTCGTCGCCCTGGCCGTTCCCGCCTCGGCCCACGGCCAGCTCGCGATGTCCACCCCGGCCAAGGACAGCACGGTGAAGACGCCGCTGGAGTCGCTGCGGCTCTACTTCACCGAGGCGCCCGCCCCGAACGCCTACTTCACCGTCACCGCGCCCAACGGCGCCCGCGTCGACCAGACCTGGACACACGGGCAGCCGGAACGGCTCGACAAGCCGGTCCAGGAGTACAACCTCGTCAACGGCGTGTGGGAGCCGAGCGTCTACAACACCGGATTCCCGGCGGTGATCCCCGTCGCCTACTGGCCCGAGCAGGGCGAGTACGTCGTCCACTACCTCTCGATCGCCTCCGACGGGGAGCCGGTCAAGGGAGAACTGCGCTTCACCTACAAGGGCAGGACCTCGGCGCCGCCCAAGGGCTGGCGGGCCCCCACCAACGAGCCCGACGCCATCCTGCTCGCCTCGGCCGAGCCCGGAAGCGCCACCACCGCCGACGCGACGCCCCAGAGCGGCGACGGCGCGCTGGGCCCCGTGGCCCCCTCCCAGGCGAGCACCGGCTCCGCCGCAGGCCCTGCCGCCGTACCCGAGACCGGCGCCGCCACGGCCCCCGCCGCGCGGACGGCGGCGGGCCAGGACGACTCCGGCACCGGCCTGTCGGTGTGGCTGGTGCCCGCGCTCCTCGTCGTGGGAGCGGGCGCCCTGGTGCTGCGCGCGGCGCGGCGGTCCGCCCCGTCCACCGGCGCCGCCCCCGCGCGTACGGCGGCCGCGAAGGGCCCGGCGGCCAAGCGGCCTTCCGGGCGCCCCCGGCCGAAGACCCCCACGAGTTCGTCCCAGTCGCGGACGGCGAACCGCCCCAGGTCCGCCAAGCGGCGCTGAACCACCCACACCCCCGGAGAAATGTCGTGACGTTCACCCCTGCCCGGCACCACCGCGCCCGGCGACGCCCGCTGCTCGCCGCGCTCCTGATCGGCGTGACGCTGCCGATGACGGTGTCGGCCTGCGGCGAGTCGGGCACCGCCGAGCCCGCCGCCGCACCCACCACCGCGTCGTCCACCGAAGTGCCCGCCCCGGCGGCCACGGAGGCGGCGACCGACGCGGCGACGGAGCCGGCCGGGTCCGCCACCGACGCGCCCGCCGACGCGGACGTGAAGGAGATCGACGTCACGATCAGCGGACGCAAGGTGACGCCGCCTCCGGGACGCATCGAGGTGGACAAGGGGCAGCGGGTGCGCATCACCGTCACCGGCGACGCGGCCGACGAGGCGCACCTGCACGGGTACGACAAGGAGGCGGAGCTGAAGCCCGGCACCCCCGCCACCATCGAGTTCACGGCCGACGAGACCGGCCTGTTCGAGATGGAGACCCACGAGTCGGGACTTCAGCTGTTCCAGCTCGTGGTGCGGTAGGCCCGTCTCATGCTCCTCGCGCACGGGGTCGGCGGACGCCAGGACCTGCCGATCCCGTTCCCGGCCGCGCTGACCGGCGCGGCGCTGGCGTTGCTGGTGTCGTTCGTGGCACTCGGCGCGCTGTGGAAGGAGCCGCGGCTGGGCGGCGGCAACCCGCACGCCCGCACCCTGCCCGGCGCGCTCCAGCGGGCCATGGCCACACCGGCCTGGGGCTGGGCCTGGCGGATCGCCGGGCTCCTTGCCGCCGCCTACTTCTGCGTCGGACTGGTCTTCGGCCCCGACAAGGCCGACAACCCCACGGCGGGCGCGTTCTACGTCCTGTTCTGGGTCGGCCTGGTGCCGCTGTCGCTGCTGTTCGGCCCGGTGTGGCGCGCCCTGAACCCGCTGCGGACGCTGCACCTGCTGGCCTGCGCGGCTCTGCGGCGCGACCCGGACGCCGGCCTGCGCCCGCTGCCCCCGGGCGTCGGCTACTGGCCGGCCTGCGCCGGGCTGTTCGCCTTCGTCTGGCTGGAACTCGTCGCCCCCGAACGGGCCACCCTGCCGGTGATCGGCGCCTGGCTCGCGGCGTACGCCGTGATCATGCTCGGTGGAGCGGTCGTCTTCGGCGCCCGGTGGTTCGGCCACGCCGACCCGTTCGAGGCCTACAGCGGCCTCGTGGGCAGGCTCGCCCCGGTGCACCGGCGCGACGACGGCGTCGTCGCCTGGCGCAACTCGCTCGACGGCATGGCCGGGCTGCGGCCGGCGCCGGGACTGACGACGCTGGTGGTCGTCCTCCTCGGCTCCACCATGTACGACAGCCTGTCCAACGCGCCGATCTGGGTGCGGTTCACCCAGGAGAGCCCGATTCCGGCGCCGGTCACCGGCACCGCCGGGCTGCTGGCCGTCATCGGCCTGGTGCTCGCGGCGTACCGGATCGCGACCGCGCTCGCCGGCCGATGGGGCGCGGCCGTTCCCGGAGCGACGGCCGGGGGGACGGCGGGGGAGATCGCCCACTCGATCGTGCCGATCGCCGTCGGGTACGTGATCGCCCACTACTACACGCTGTTCCTCCTGGAGGGACAGCGGACCATCGCGCTGCTGTCCGACCCGCTGGACACCGGAGCCAACTGGCTGGGCACCGCCGGCTGGAAGATCCAGGCACTCGGCACCACCCCCGCCGGAGTCGCCACCCTCCAGGTGACGGTGATCGTCATCGGTCACGTGCTGGGCACCGTGCTGGCCCACGACCGCGCGCTCGCCCTGTTCCCCCGGCGGACCGCCGTCATCGGGCAGGTCCCCCTGCTCGTGCTGATGGTGGTCTACACCGTGGTGGGCCTGCTCCTGCTGTTCGCCGCCTGAACCGGGGCGGGAGCGGCTGTCCTGCCGCCGTTCCCGCCCCGGGTCACCGCGTCAGCCGACCTTGATCGGCGCGATGTCGAACCTGTCGAGGTTGGGCGCCCACTGGCTGTCGAGCTCGGAGATGCACGGTGCCGGGCATCCCTGGGCCTTCGCGCCGTTGGCGGGATCGTTGTACACGCTGATCGTGTTGGTGCCGGCCTTCAGGGTCACCGGCACGCCGCGAGCCCACCAGTTGCCCCAGGACCAGGTGTTCTTGAACCAGTACCGCTTCGCGTCCCCGTCGTTGACGGAGATGTCGAGGGGCCGCGAGATGATGTCGGCGTTGTAGACGTGGCCGGACTTCCGCTCGTCGTTGGCGTAGCGCACGACGAGCAGGTAGTCACCCGCCTTGTCCGCGTCGACCTGGAGGGTCAGCCGGTTCTGCGGCCCCTGTCCGATCCAGCCGACGAACTTGCCTCCGGAGGCGTAGCCGTGGTTGTCGACCGCGGCCGAGCCGGACCGGGCGGCGGACTCGGCCTCGATCACCTGCACCGGGCGGGGGCCGGACGTCGCCCGGGTCACGCTCACCTTGTCGAGGCGCACCGGGGTGGGGCCGGAGGGCTCCACCGTCACCCGGTTGACGCCCGCCGACAGGAACAGCCGGTGCCGGTCGGTCTTCCAGAAGGCGCCGCCGCCCGGGTTGGCGCGGAGCACCGCACCGTCGACCGCGCGCCGGTCGAGCCCGATGTTCGCGGTGACCGACCCCGGCTTGCCGGGGCTGTTGTGCCGGAACTCCAGGTCGTAGTACCCGTCCTCCTCGGCGTACACGGTGAACATGGCCTCGCCGCCGCGCTTGAGGGTGAGGAAGCCCGCCTCCGACTGCTTCGGCTGGTCGTACTCGTAGGTCACGTCGCCCTTGGTCTGCGACCGCTCGGCCTCGTAGTCCCGGGTGACCGGGCCGGTGGAGGCCGGTTCGAGGTCGATGCGGTCCAGCGTCGCCTGACCGACAGCGGTGCCCAGCTCGGGGTGGGACTTGGCCAGCCGGATCTGGTTCGCGCCCGCCTGGAGCTGGACCACCACGTCCTTGCGGGTGCGCCACTGGAAGTTGAGCGTGGCCTGGTAGTCGACCATCTGCGCCTGAGCGCCGTTGACCGTGAGCACCTGCTGGGCGGGTTGACCGGTCTGGTTGGCGTACAGGATGCCCAGCTTGTAGGCGCCGGCCTTGGGCACGTTCACGTCGAACGTCACCGCGCTGGTGTTCTGGGTGAGGTTGCCGACGTGACGCGTGCCGGAGGTGGCGGCCGCGTTCCAGTTCGACGGGGTGCCGAAGGTCTGAACCGTTCCGGCCGTGACGGTGGCCAGCTCCGCCTCGTACGAGGCCCGCCAGGGCAGGTCCACGGACTGGCGGGTGCCGGCGCCGCCGGGCGACAGCACGATCTCGTACACCGACATCTGGTCGACGTTCGGCCCGCCGTCGCCTTCGACGCCCAGCCCGCGGATCGGGATCGTCAGCGACCCGTTCTCGGGGACGAGGTCGACGTCGCGCAGCACGACCGGCGGCGGGGCGTCGGAGTTCTGGCCGCTCCACGTGGTCGCCGACACGGTCACGTTGACCTTGTCGCCGAACAGCTCGCCGTCGACGTTGCCGACGACCACGTCGAAGTCGGCCGAGGGGCCGCCGCCGGCCAGGATGCGCGCCTGCCTGCGGTCGTCGTCGATGACCGCGATGCCTTCGAGCTTGTCGAGGGTGGCCGGGGCCGGGGGAGTGACCTTGACCGTGTCACCGCCGGCCATGTCGGCGTACATCTTGTAGAACCACCAGCCGCCGCCGGGCTTGTTGGTCTCCACGACGTCGCCGCCGAGCAGACCGGCCGCGGTCCAGTACGCCTTGCCGCCCGCGTCGACCTTGGTGTCCTCGAACATGGCGACATACTGGATGAGCTGGCCGGGAACCGTCAGGTCGCGGTTGCCGCCGTACTCGTTGATGTTGATCGGGATGGGGGAGATGCCTCGTTCCTGCTCCAGGTTCCGGTAGGTCCGGTAGTTGGTGCGGTAGTAGTTGCCGCCCGCGGGGTTGAGGCTGCCGGACTCCAACTGGTGCCAGGACACGAAGTCGGGCAGCACGTTGTTGTCGCGGGCGTAGGTGAGGAAGTCACCGTAGTTGCGGGCCCGGAAGGTGGCGTCGTTGAGGCCCATGACCCGCGCGCCCGGGTGGTTGGCGCGGATGTACTCCACCGCCGCCTTCCAGTGCGCCATCAGGGCCGCCATCCGGGTCTGGTACTGCGCGGCGTTGCCGGTGGAGGTGTTGTACCAGATGCCGTCGGGCTCGTTGAACGGCACGTAGACGATGCGGTCGGCGTACGGGCTGTTCTTGACCTGGTCGACGACCCAGGCGAGCTTCTGCATGTAGTTGTCGAAGCAGACCTGGTTGCAGGGGATCGCGCCGCCCGCGTTCTCGTACGTCCACTGCGCGTACATGTCCTGGACGTTGACCTGGATGTACTTGCCGCCGTTGCGGAAGAACGAGGGCGCCACCGACAACGCGTCGCCGTTGGGGTGCTGGGCGCCCGCGGGCGGCTTCTGGTTGACGGTGGTCAGCCGCAGCGGCTCCAGCGTGTTGTCGCTGGGCACACCCTCGTCGCTCAGCCCGTACAGCGCTCCGCCGGCGGCGCCGCGGAACGCGCCGGTCCTCGTGCCGAGGTCGACGACCAGCTGCGTGGCCGCCGGCTCGTCTCCCTGTGCGGGGACCGCCGCCGTCACCCCTGCCGTCACGAGCGCGAACGTGGTTGTCACCGCGGCGATGATTCGCCGTGCTCGCCGATCAGTTGGTAATTTGGACATGCCTCTCCTCTGGCTCTCCAGTCGATGGCCGATGGGGTAGGGGGGATTCACGGATCGAAGGTGGCCGGCCGAGCCCTTGCACAGGCGTTTCTCGGCCGGTTCACCGCGATTTCCGATGTGGTCCGGCGTATCGGCTCCGCCGCGGGCGGAGATCTACCGCCCACGGGCGTCCGTGTCGGCATGTGGCGCGCCGGGACTACTGGAACGCCGGGGCTACTGGAACAGGGCGTTGACCTCGTCGTTGGCCTTGCTGAGCGAGGACGGCTCCGCCTCGAAGCTCAGCACCGCGTCCATCGCCGGGCCCATCACCGCACCGATGTCGCTGGCGTGGTCGGTGATCGGGAACAACGACGTCGTGTTCTCGTGGATCTGCACGGTGAAGGCGCTGATGTCGATGCCCTTGGCCTTGAACTTCTCCTCGGCGACGGTGAGCGCCTCGGGGATCGCCGGGAAGACGACGGCCTTGTCGCCGACCGTCTTCTGGCAGTCCGCGGACGCCAGGTACTTGACCCACCGCCAGGCCTGGTCCTTGTGCTTGGTCCCGGCGTAGATGGAGTCGGCCAGGCCGTTGTAGATGGTGGCGCGCTTCCCGGAGGGGCCGACGGGCGTCGGCGCGGTGCCCACCTCGACCTTGTCGTAGCCATAGTAGGTGTTGATCATCCACGAGCCGTTCGTGGACAGCGCGTACTTGCCGGCGCCGAAGCCGTCGTTGACGCTGGTGCCGGACCGGGCGATGGCCAGGCTCGGCATGTACCCCTTGTCGATCAGCCCGCGCCACCACGCGATGGTCTTCTGGAAACGCGGGTCGTCGTACTGGAACTTCGTGCCCCACGGGTTCTTGTCGGTGAACTGCCAGCCGGTGGACAGCGCGTACATGCTCCACATCTGCTGGCCGACACCGGCGCCGTTGTTCTCGTCCAGGCCCAGGCCGTAGACCTTGACGTTCTTCTTGTCGAAGCCCGCCTCGTCGCCGCGTTTGCCGTTCTTGTCGACGGTGAGGTGGGCGATGACCTTCTCGTAGGTGCCGCCGTCGTCGGGATTCCAGGTGAGCGACTTCATCTGGTCCTCGGTGATGCCGGCGTCGTCGAGCATCTTCTTGTTGTAGAAGATCGCCACCGTGTCGAAGTCCTTCGGCAGGCCGTACCGCTTGCCGTCGGCCGACACCCACAGGTCGGCGAGGCCGGGGGCGTAGACGTCGGTCTTGGTGCCGTCGGCCGCGACGAACTCGTCCAGCGGCAGGATCTGCTGCTTCGCCGCGAACTCGGGATAGTAGTTCAGGTGGTTGGTGAAGACGTCCGGCGCGTTGCCGGACACGAGGTTGGTCGTGAGGCCGGTCCAGTAGTCGGCCCAGCCGAACTGTGAGATCTTCACGGTGATTTCGGGGTTCGCGGCGTGGAACGCGTCGGCGCAGGCCTGGTAGGCCGGCAACTGGTTGGAGTCCCACAGCCAGTAGCTGATCTCGGTCTTCTCCGGGGCCTGGGCGCTCCCGCTCCCGCCGCCGCTGTCGTCCCCGCTGCCGCACCCGGCCAGGGCCAGCGGAAGTATCGTCGCGACAGCGGCGAGGCGCGTTATCCGTCTCATGCCAGATCTCCTTGCTGCGGTGGGGGGATGAGGGTGGTTCAGGGAGGGATCACTTGATCCCGGAGAACTGGATGGAGTTGACGATCCATCGTCCGAAAACGGTGAAGAGCGCGATGACCGGCAACGCGGCCAGAAGCGTCGCGGCCATGAGCCCGGACCAGTCCGGCCCGGCCTGCGGGCTCTGGGCGCGGAAGATGCCCAGGGCCACGGTGAGCACCCGGACGTCGTCCTCCTGCCCCACGAGCAGTGGCCAGAAGTACTCGTTCCAGGCTCCGATGTAGACCAGCAGGGAGATGGTGGCGATCGGCGCCGAACTCATCGGCACGATCAGCCGGAAGAAGATGTGCGCGTGTCCCGCGCCGTCCACGATCGCCGCCTCCTCCACCTCCCTGCTGATGTTGAGGAAGAACTGCCGCAGGAAGAACACCGCGAAGGGCGTCATGAACAGGTACGGCAGCACGATCCCCGCGTACGTGTTGAGCAGCCCGAGCTGCTTGACGGTCACGAAGTTGGGCAGCGCGGTGAAGATCGGCGGGATCATCAGCGCGGTGAGGAAGACGAAGAAGACCTTCTCCCGTCCGGGCCAGCGCAGCCGGGCGAACGCGTACGCCGCCATGGCGCTGAAGAACACCTGGCAGACCGTGATGACGGCCGAGGTGACCACCGAGTTCGCCAGGTACCGCCAGAAGTCGATCTTCGCGCCGGAGCCGCCCTCCGCAGTGGCCTCCGCCAGCGTCGCGATGCCCAGGACCCGCTTGAACGCGCCGAACGTGAAGTCCGTCGGCATGAGCGAACCCGGGTTCGCGAAGAGGGTCCGGTTGTTGGACAGGGAGATGCGCAGCATCCAGTAGAACGGCAGCAGCGTGATCAGGATGAACAGCACGAGGATCGCCCAGGCCGCCGTCCGCCGCAGGCTCGGCCGTCTCAGTGTGTGGCTCATGGCCCGCCTCTCAGTCCAGGTCCGAGTCGCCGGCGCGGAGCAGCTTGAGCTGGAGCAGCGCGAGGCCGGCGAGAATCGCGAAGAGGGCGACGCAGACGGCGGCGGCGTAACCGAAGTTGAAGCGCTGGAACGCCTGCTCGTAGATGTAGTAGTAGATGACCCGGGTCGCGTTGATCGGCCCGCCCTTGGTGGTGACCGCCACCGTGTCGAAGATCTGGAACGATCCGATGACGGTCAGCACGAGCACCAGCGCCAGGACGGGACGCAGCAGCGGCAGCGTGATCCGCCAGAACATCGTCGCCTCGGAGGCGCCGTCGGTCGCCGCCGCCTCGTACACGGTCTTCGGGATGGCCTGCAGGCCGGCGAAGATCAGCAGCGCGGTGTAGCCCACGTGCCGCCAGACGTTGACCAGCGCGATGGTGGGGATCGCCGTGCTCGTCTCCCCGAAGAAGGCCACCGGGTCGAGGCCGATCCACTCCAGCGCCTGGTTCACGATCCCGAGCTGAGCGTCGAGCATCGTGTACCAGATCAGTGCGACCACCACGTTGGCGACCAGATACGGCAGCAGCAGCACGCCCCGGATCAGCCCGGAGCGGGTCAGCCGGTGCATCAGCACGGCCAGGCCGAGGGCGGCGATCGTCTGCACCCCGATGTTGACGACGACGTACTCGACCGTGACCTTGAGCGCGTTCCAGAACAGGCGGTCGCCGAGCAGGCGCCGGTAGTTGTCGAGCCCGGCCCATTCGGGTGGCGCGAGCAGGCTGTAGTCGGTGAAGCTGAGGTACGCGGTCCGCAGCGCCGGCCACAGGTAGAAGGCCGCGAAGCCGACCGCCGCGGGCAGGAGGAAGACCATCGCGACGGGCAGGTCGCCCGCGCGGCGCCGGGGCCGCGGCGCGGGCGCGCCGGACCGCGGCGGGGATGTGTCGGGCCGCGGCTCCGCCGTGCCGCTCTGCCGTCCGATGCCGGTCCTCATGACGGTCACGCCTTCGTGACGTGCAGCAGGAGCAGTTGCTCGGGGTGGAGCGGCGGGGCGGACAGGCCGACCTCCGCCAGCATCCGGCCGGTGACCACGACGCCCTCGGCCAGCCACGGATTCGGGGCCACCGCGGTGGTGCCCGGCCTGTCGCCCGGGGCCAGCGGACGCACCCGGTAACGCCGATGCGGGTCGAGTCCGGGGATGCGGACCCGTCCGGGCTGGGTGCGGGCGCCGGTGGCCATCGCCACCACCGAGAACAGCGCCTGGTCGCGGTCCGCCGACACGATTCCGTGCAGCCACAGCGCCGGGTCGGGATGGTCGGCCCGTACGACGAGCCCGCGGTGCAGCCAGCCGCGCATCCGCTTGTAGAGCTGCACCCACCGCCGCAGCTCCGCGCGTTCCTCCCCGGAGGCCGCGGTCAGGTCCCACTCGATGCCGAAGTGGCCGAACAGCGCGGTGCCGGCCCGCAGCGCGAGGCTCTGCGTACGTCCGGTGGTGTGCGCGCGCGCCGACCCCACGTGGGAACCGATCAGCTCGGGCGGCAGGAGCAACGCCGTCCACCGCTGGATCGCCTGCCGCTCTATGCCGTCGATGCAGTCGCTGGCCCAGACGCGATCGGTGCGCTCGAGGATGCCGAGGTCCACCCGGGCGCCGCCCGACGAGCACGACTCGATCTCCAGGCCGGGGTGGCGCGCCCGCAGCTCGTCCATGAGGCGGTAGACCGCCCTGGTCTGCTCGTGCACTCCCGCGTCGACGAGATCGCGGTTGTGGTCCCACTTCAGGAACGCGATCCGGTACTCGCGCACGAGCGCGTCCAGCCGCTCCAGGATGTACTCGTAGGTCTCCCGCCGGCGCAGGTCGAGCACCTGCTGATGACGGGACGGCGGGGGCTGCCGGCACTCGGTCGCCATGATCCAGTCGGGGTGCGCGCGGGCCAGGTCCGAGTCGGGATTGACCATCTCGGGCTCGACCCACAGGCCGAAGTCCATGCCCCGCGCCCGTACGCGCTCGACGAGCGGGTGCAGCCCCTCCGGCCAGCGCGCCTCGTCGACGAACCAGTCGCCCAGCCCGGCCCGATCGTCGCGGCGGCCCCGGAACCAGCCGTCGTCGAGCACGAACCGCTCGGCCCCGACCTCGGCGGCCGCGTCGACCAGCGCCGTGAGCCGGCCCAGGTCGTGGTCGAAGTAGACCGCCTCCCAGGTGTTGACGATGACCGGTCGCCGGCCGCCCCGCCCGCTCCGCACCAGGCGATGGAATCGGGCGGCCATCTCGTCGAGGCCGTCGCCGTGGGCGGCGTACACCCACGGGGTCTCGTACGACGCGCCGGGCGCGAGCCGGACCTCGCCGCTCTGCAGCAGCTCGCCGCCCCCGACGACCGAATCCCCGGTGGGCAGCCGCTCGGCGTACGTCCGGTGGTTGCCGCTCCATCCGACGTGGACGCCCCACACCTGGCCGGACCGGAACCCGAACCCCTTCTCACCCGCGACCAGGACGAACGACGCGTCCGAACCGGTGCGCCCGCGCCGCCCGTCGCGAACATGGGCGCCGGCCGAGAACGCGCGTCGCTGGGGGTCCCGCTCCCGGCTCCAGCGGCCGGTGAAGTCGAGCAGCTCGGTCGCCTCCGCCGGCACCGGCAGAGCCATCACCAGGCCGTCGAGCGTGTACCAGCCGGACGCGGTGTTGCGGAGCACGGCTCGCATGCGGAGCACGCCGACGGCCGTCAGGTCGAGGCGGAGTTCGAGGGACAGCCCGCAGCCGGAGTCCGACGCCAGGACGGCCACCTCACCGCCCTCACCGGCGCCGCGGTCGTGGACGCCGACGTGCTCCGTCTCGAACAGCGGCGACCAGTGCCGGCCGTCGCGGTGGCCCAGGACACCGGGAAGGCCGAACCACCCCGTCGCCGGCTCCGGCACCACCGCCACCGAAGCGGGCGTGTCGAGCGAGTTCGGCACCGTCGCCGGCAGCGAGGCCAGCGCCAGCGCCGGAAGGTCGGCGTCCGACGCGTGCGGCAACGGGGGTCCCCAGTGCAGCACCCGTGGCAGCCGGGGGCCGCGGCAGTCGAGCACGAGGCTCACCCCGGACGCCTGAAGGTGGACGAAGCCGTCGGCTCCGCGCCCGGCCGGCCGCGCCGTGACCTCGTCGCCCGCACCGGGGGAGTGCGGATCTCCCCCCTCAGCGACAGCTTCCACGATTGCCACACTTACGTCCTTTTCATCCCGAATCAGGCGTGCATCAGCCGCCGAGAGCCTGGGGCCCGGCTACATGTCTCGATGGGGTGGTGGAGTGTGTTTGCGCTCACATGTATCGTTCAATGGAGCCGAGGGTGACACGCCGTCCGTGTTACGTCAAGGTGTCCGTCCGCGGCCCGTTCGGGTGCTTACGGGCGGCGCGCGCACCGGTCCGCGCGACCCTCTCCGGGGCGTGCGGTGCGTGTTAGAGTCCGGAGGCATTCGATGGTCCGGGCGCCCGTGACACCATGAGTGGTGCGAATGTCAGACACAGCCGATCGGGGGAAAATGGCCGGCGCGAACGATCGTCACTCAGTCCGCCGCCCCAGCATCGACGATGTCGCAAAACTCGCCGGCGTGTCCCGGCAGACGGTCTCCAACGTGCTGAACGGCCGCAAGGATTACTTCTCGACACAGACGCAGACCCGCGTCGTGGCCGCGATGGAAGCGCTTTCATACAAGCCGAACCGAGCGGCCCAGACCCTGCGCTCCCGGCGGAGCATGCAAATCGGTTACCACATGTCCGGTGAGGAACTGGAGACGGTCAAAGGCTTCACCCTGAGTTTCCTCCAGGCGCTGATAAAGGCCGCGGCCCGTCGCGGTTACCAGATTCTGGTGTTCACCCATACCGACGAGGACCCCTTGTCCGTGTTCACCGAGCTGACCACCCGGGGCAACATCGACGCGCTGATCATCTCCGAGTCACAGGTGGACGACCCCCGCGTCCGGCTGCTGGCGCGAGGCACGCTGCCCTTCGTGTCCTTCGGCCGCCTCGCCCCCGGCCTTCCTCAGCAGTGGGTCGACATCGACAACGCCCACGGCATGGCCATGCTCATGGACCACCTGGTCGCGAAGGCATACGGCCGGTTCGCCTACGTGGGGGCCGAGGGCGACGAGTACTGGAAGCGCGAACGGCTCCACGGCTTCCGGCGGGGCCTCGACCGCCATGGGCTCAAGGTGAGCGACGACGACGTCTTCGAGGGCTCCGGCGACGCGATCCGCGACCACGTACGCCGCATGCTGAGCCGGCGGCAGCGGCCCGACGCCATCGTCACCAGCAGCGACTCAATCGCCGCCGTCGTGGTGAACATCGGTCATTCCCTCGGCCTGCGGGCCGGCCGCGACATCGCTGTCACCGGCTTCGACGGCGGGGCGATGGGACTGATCACCGAACCGACCATCACGAGCGTACGGATTCCGCTGGAGAAGGTCGCCGCCGAACTGATCGACCGATGCCAGGCCGAAATCGACGCGGGGCCCACCGGACGCCCGGGAGTGCTGGTGCCGACCGAGATATTCCAGGGCGGAAGCGCCTGAGGAATCGCCCCGCTTTTCGATTCTCACGGACCGGCCGCGGCGCTACCCCAGGCGAGGAAAACCTCCGGAAGGACGGTCTTCCACGCGCGGACAATGGCAGCGGCCATCGCGAACCCGGCGCCTCGTTGCGGAGGACCAACGGCCGCGACTTTCCCTCCGCCCGAACGCAATTCGATGTCGGACGATCGCGGGTGAGCGCACGGGATCGCGGCGACGAGGCCGTCGTCAGGGACCTGCGGCGGAGGCGGCGGAGTGGCAGGCGCCGTGGCCGTCGGCGCGGGCCACCACCCGCCCGGCCCGCACCCGCACCGCCGTCTCGGTCCCGTCGCTCACCGCGGGCACCCCGGCCGCCGCCGCCACGGCCCCCCGCTCGTCGAACACCACCCCGAGACGTGGCCAGGCCGTCCGGGGGAAGGCCTCCCGCAGGCAGCCGCGCAGGTCGGCGACGACCAGCCGCACCAGCGGCCCCAGCTCACCGGGGTCACCGGTCACCAGCACGGCGGTCACCTCGTCCCCGGCCCGCGCGGCCCGCACCGCCTCCTCCACCGCGCCCAGGCGGTGCAGCCCGACGACCGCCACCACCCCGTCGCCGGAGAGCGGCGCGGGGCCGCCGCGCAGCGCGTCGGCCGCCGCCGGCGGCGCCCACGGCGCGTCCGCGGGCCGGGCAGGGGCCGCCCAGGGCAGATGCGGCGGGTCCCACCGGTCGCCGAGGTCGAGATCGGCCAGCCGCTCGCACGCGCTGACGACGTCGAACTCCTCCACGAAACCGGGAGCGGCGTCGGCCATCTGGCTCATGCCGTGCAGCGTCGTCAGCGCGACCTCCGCGACCCGCACCATGCGCCCGCCCCCGGCGGCCACCTCCTCCAGGGCGAGCCCGAGCAACACCCCGCTCAGTTTCATGAGCTGCGCGAACGGCTTCCTGATCCGTTCGTCGGCCATGATCTCCGGCATCAGGTCCATGCCGATCCTGCCCGGGCCGTCGGTCGCCAGGGGAAGCCGCGACACCCAGGCCCGGGCGAACGCGGCAAGAGCCTCACGGGCCCCGGCGGCCTGCGGCGCGCCGTCCCGGGCCGGGCCACCGGCGCCGAAGACCCCTCCGGGCAACCCGCCGTCCGGGGGAGCGCCCTCCCCGGCCAAGGCCCCGCCACGTGGCCCGGCGGCCGGGGGAGCGGCGCCCTCGGCGAGTTCGGCCAGCACCGCGAAGTACAGCGCCCGCTTGCCCGGGAAGTTCGAGTAGACCGCGCCCCGCGTCAGCCCGGCACGCTCGGCGATGGCGTCGATCTTGGCGTCGCGGAATCCCCGTTCGGCGAACTCGTCCCGCGCGGCGGTCAGCACCCTGGCCCGGTTGCGCGCCTGAAGCTCCACCCTGGACAGGCGTTCCATCACCCTCCTCGCCGCGACGACCTCACGCTTGCCGGCCGCCGCCCACCAAGATACCCTCACCATCCAGATGATGTGAACATGTGGAACAAACATCTGGAGTAGACGATGACCGACACCCTCCCCGAAATCGACCTATCCCGGCCCGAGGTCCTCCGCGACCCCCTCACGGCGTACGGGCAGGCCCGCGAAAGCGGCCCGCTCGCGCGGCTGCTGATCCCCGGCTTCGGCCCCACCTACGCCCTGACGAGGTACGACGGTGCCAGGGCGATGCTCGGCGACGCCCGGTTCGAGCTCGACGCCACCAGCTACATGCGCCCCGAGGTCCCCGAGGACTGCCTGCCGTACCTGCGGACCATGAGCGAGATGAACGGCGCGGAGCACGCCCGGCTGCGCAAGCTGGTCGCCCCGGCCTTCACCCCCCGCCGGGCCGCCGAGTTCCGGCCGCGGATCGCCGCGATCGTCGACGCGCTGCTCGACGAGCTTCCCGCGCACGCCGACGGCGGGCAGACCGACCTGCTGCCCCACTTCGCCCGCCCGCTGCCGATGGACGTCATCTGCGCCCTCGTCGGCATCCCCGAGGAGGACCGCCCCCGCTGGCGCGAGTACGGCGCCACCGTCGCCGGAGCCGCCGGCGCGGACTTCGCGCGGGCCATCCCGGGCATCATGGCCGGCGCCAAGGCAGCCGTCGCCGCCCGCCGCGACCACCCCGACTCCGCTGGGGGCGATCTGGTGGGCGACCTCGCCCGCGCCCAGGACGAGGACGGCGACCGGCTGAGCGACACCGAGATCGTCACCCTGGTCTGGCACCTGGTCATCGCGGGACAGACCCCGACCAACCTCATCGCCAACGCCGTGGCCGCCCTGCTGTCCCACCCCGACCAGCTCGCCGCCCTGCGCGCCGACCCCGCCCTCATGCCCCGCGCCGTCGAGGAGCTCACCCGCTGGTGCGGCCCCGCGCAGCTGGCGGTCCCGCGTCAGGCCCGCGGCGACGTCGAGCTGTACGGCACGACGGTGCCCCACGGCGCGAAGGTCACCGTCCTGATCTCCGCGGCCAACCGCGACCCGCGGGCGTTCGACGACCCCGACCGGCTCGATCTCGGCCGGGTGCCGGCCACCGGTCATCTGGGCTTCTCCCACGGCCCGCACTTCTGCCTCGGCGCCTCCATCGCCCGGGTGCAGACGCAGGTCGCGCTCACCGCGCTGCTGCGCCGGTTCCCCCGCATGGCTCTGGCCGCCCCGGTGGAGGAGCTGCAGGCCGTCGATCCCGGCACCCGCCGCCTGACCGCGCTGCCGGTGGCCCTGTAGGCGGACAGGGCGCCTCGGTCGGCATAGCTGGAGCACCTGCCCGGCAACCCCATGGCCAGGAAGAGCCCTCGCATCTAAAATTGGGACAAGCGTACCGCTTTGTCTGTGAGGTTCCTCCATGGCCTGGCTCCTGCTCGCCGCCGCGATCGCCTCGGAGGTCCTGGCCACCTCCGCGCTCAAACTCAGCGACGGCCTCACCCGCTGGGGCTGGACCATCGTCGTCGCCGCCGGATACCTCGCGTCGTTCATCCTGCTCGCCTGGGCGCTCAAGCTCCGCATGCCCGTCGGCATCGCGTACGCGGTGTGGGCGGGCACCGGAACCGCGGCGATCGCGCTGATCGGCGCGCTGTTCCTCGGCGAGCACATGAACCTGGTCAAGGTCGCGGGAATCACTCTGATCATCGCCGGGGTGGCCGTGCTCAACCTCTCCGGCGCACACTGATCGTTTGACCCCGGCGCCGGGGGCCGGTAAGGGTGGTCCGGACGGGTTCCGGGCTCCTCGGAGCCCGCACATTCCGGCGAGCCTCGCATTCCGACGATGCGCGCATCCGACAAGCCAGGGGAGGACCACGGCGTGCCCGAATCCCGCCAGGTCACGCCCCGGCGACCGCAACTGCGGGCCGTACGCCGCCGGGAGGCGCTGCTCGACGCGGCGGTCGACCTGCTCGGCGAAGGCGGCTTCGCCGCGGTGACCCACCGCGCGGTGGCCGGACGGGCCGGCCTCCCGCTCGCCGCCACCTCCTACTACTTCTCCTCCCGCGACCAGTTGCTGGCCGAGGCGTTCGCGCTGCTCGTCCGGCGCGAACTCACCCGCATGCGCGCCGCCGTACGGCGTCCGGCGGGCGGTTCGGCCGCCGCGGTGGCCGAGGCCCTCACCGATGTGTACGCCGCGGACCGGCTGCGCGAGCTCGGCCTGTGGGAGCTGTACCTCCAGGCCGGCCGCGACCCGGCGTTGCAGGCCATCGCCCGCACCTGGACCGACGGCTGCGACGAGATCGTCGCCTCCGCGCTCCGCGGCGCGGGCTATCCCTGCGGTCGTTCCGAGGTCCGATTCGTCGCCGGGCTGCTGTCGGGCCTGTGGGTGGAGGACGTCGTCGAGGCCCGCCCCGACTCACGGGAACGCGCCCGGGACGCCGTCACCCGCGCACTGACCACACTCGGACCACCCGGAAGCCACCCATGATCCTTCACCTCGCGCTGGCCGCCGACTGGGACGCGGCCGTCGCCTCCGGCGAATACCGCGTCTCCACCCTCGGCCTGACCCTGGAGGAGGAGGGTTTCGTCCACGCCTGCTCGGACCTGACCCAGCTGCGTGGCGTCGCCGGCCGCTACTACGGCGCGGTCACCGAACCGCTGGTGGTGCTGGAGATCGACGAGGACCGGCTCGGCTGCCCGGTCAGGCTGGAGGTGCCCGAAGGCGCGGAGGAGGCGTTCCCCCACATCTACGGGCCGGTCCCGGTGACCGCCGTGACCACCGTCACGCCCTTCACCCGATGAGCCCGCCTCTCCCCGCGCCCCCATCACCGCGATCCGCGCGGTAGGCCAGGCCAGGTCGACGTCCGCGCCGACGTGCCCGGCCTCACCCCGCTACGGCGCGGCATGCCTCGGAGCGGCGTGATCACTTGAAGCGGTGGCGGTTCCCGGGGCGGCGTGTCCGATTCGTTCAAGACGCCGTACCCGCCCGCCGCCTAACGTGACCGCCATGACACCCTCGTTCGACCTCATCGGCCTCGTCGTGGCCGACATGGCCGCGTCCCTGGCCTTCTACCGCCGGCTGGGCCTGAACATCCCGCTCTCGGCGGACACCGAGCCCCATGTCGAAGTGACCCTCGACGGAGGACTCCGCCTCGCCTGGGACACGGTCGACACCATCCGCTCCTTCGACCCCGCGTGGAATCCCGCCACGGGCGGCCCCCGGATGTCCCTCGCCTTCCGATGCGACGGGCCCGAGGAGGTCGACCGCCTGTACGGCGACCTGGTCCAGGCGGGCTACCCGGGGCACCTGCCGCCGTGGGACGCCTTCTGGGGGCAGCGTTACGCCGTCGTCCACGACCCTGACGGCAACGGGGTGGATCTCTTCGCGCCGCTTCCCGGCACCTGACGACGCACCGCGCCCGGTGCTGACCGCCCGTCCGCCCAGACGCCGCCTGAGAACGGGCCGCCGACGCGACCGTCGTCCCGGCCCGGCGGCGCGGCTCAGCGGGTCAGCTCGCCCAGGGTGGCACCGGTCAGCGACTTCACTTCCCGGGCGAGATGGGCCTGATCCGCGTATCCGGCCGCACCGGCCACGGCGACGTAGGGCATCCCCCGGCGGGCAAGGGCCAGCGCGTGGTTCATCCGGAGGATCCGGCCCAGCGTCTTCGGGCCGTATCCGAAGGCGTCCAGGCACCGGCGGTGCAGTTGCCGCACCCCGAGCCCTGCACCGGCCGCGACCTCCGCGACCGGCAGGCCCGCGCGGACACCGCCCACCACGGCAGAGATGAGCGCGGTGTCGGCCGGGCCCCCGGCCGCGCGGATCCGGCCCAGCGCCGCCTCTTCGAGGACCGCGCCGGGGTCGGCGGCCTCGGCCGCCCGCTCCGACAGCCGCCGCGCCTCGGCCTCCGGCCACACCTCGGCCAGCGGAACCCGCTGGTCACGCAACTCGCAGGCGGCCACGCCGAGAATCCCCGGTGCGGTGCCGGGACCGAAACGCAACCCCACATATCGGCTGCCCGCGTGATCACGCACCAGGTGCGCCGCCGTGTCCGGACCGGCTACCACCAACGCGCCGTCCATCCAGATCAGATCCATGCAGCCGTCGGGCAGCACCCGCCGCACCGGCGGGGGACCTGATCCCGGAGCTGGGCCGGGGGCGTCCTGCCACCACAGCACCGCCTCCGGAACCCGCGCCCGCCTCTCCTCGTACACCCGCCTCCTCCATCCCCCCGTTATCATCCCCCTCACCCCGCCCGGCGCTGCCAGCAGGGCCGGGCGGAGTGGGAGGGCGACAGGGACGGAGAAGGGTCAGTCGGTGCCGGCCTCCATGGCGGCGTGGTCGAGCAGTTCCTCGTCGGCCGAGACCTCGCCGCGCGAGGCGATGACCTCGGCCCCGCCCTCCGGCATCGCACCGATCAGCTCGGTCGAGGCCACGAGGGTGGCGCCGGTCAGCATCGGGTGCGGGGTGCCCACCATGCCGACCCTGGCGTACTGCTCCAGCTTCGCCCGCGAGTCGGCGATGTCCAGGTTGCGCATGGTCAGCTGGCCGATGCGGTCGACCGGGCCGAACGCGGAGTCCTCGGTGCGCTCCATGGACAGCTTGTCCGGGTGGTAGCTGAAGGCCGGCCCGGAGGTGTCCAGGACGGAGTAGTCCTCACCACGGCGCAGCCGCAGGGTCACCTCGCCGGTGATCGCGGTCCCGACCCAGCGCTGCAGCGACTCGCGCAGCATCAGCCCCTGCGGGTCCAGCCAGCGGCCCTCGTACAGCAGCCTGCCCAGCCGCCGCCCCTCGACGTGGTAGCTGGCCAGGGTGTCCTCGTTGTGGATCGCGTTGACCAGCCGCTCGTACGCCGCGTGCAGCAGCGCCATGCCCGGCGCCTCGTAGATGCCCCGGCTCTTGGCCTCGATGATCCGGTTCTCTATCTGGTCGGACATGCCCAGGCCGTGCCGGCCGCCGATGGCGTTGGCCTCCAGCACCAGATCGACGGCGGAGGTGAACTCCTTGCCGTTGATCGTCACCGGCCGCCCCTGCTCGAAGCCGATCGTGACGTCCTCGGGAGCGATGTCGACGTCCGGGTCCCAGAACCGCACTCCCATGATGGGCTCGACGATCTCGACGCCCGTGTCCAGGTGCTCCAGCGACTTGGCCTCGTGGGTCGCGCCCCAGATGTTGGCGTCGGTCGAGTAGGCCTTCTCCACGCTGTCGCGGTAGGGCAGCCCGTGGGCCACCAGCCACTCGGACATCTCCTTGCGGCCGCCGAGCTCGTTGACGAAGTCTGCGTCCAGCCAGGGCTTGTAGATGCGCAGGGACGGGTTGGCGAGCAGGCCGTACCGGTAGAACCGCTCGATGTCGTTGCCCTTGAAGGTGGACCCGTCACCCCAGATCTGCACCCCGTCTTCGAGCATCGCCCGCACCAGCAGGGTGCCCGTGACCGCCCGCCCGAGCGGGGTGGTGTTGAAGTAGGTGCGCCCGCCGGAGCGGATGTGGAACGCCCCGCAGGCCAGGGCCGCAAGCCCCTCCTCCACGAGGGCGGCCCGGCAGTCGACCAGCCGGGCGACCTCCGCGCCGTACGCGGTGGCGCGCCCCGGCACCGAGGCGATGTCGGGCTCGTCGTACTGGCCTACGTCGGCGGTGTACGTGCAGGGCACCGCGCCCTTCTCGCGCATCCACGCGACCGCTACCGACGTGTCGAGACCACCGGAGAAGGCGATGCCGACACGTTCGCCGGCAGGCAGGGAGGTGAGGACCTTGGACATGAGTAGAATATATACACCCCAGTGCATGGACATGCAATGTGGATCGGGGCCATGCCGAGCAAAACCACCAGGCCATGTGCCTCCCGCGCTCCGCACCGGCTGCGGCGCGGCGTCGCGTGCGGAACCGCCGCGCCGCCGCCGTCCGGTCTGTGCCGTCAGCGGGGGTGACCGGCCCGCAGCCAGCCGATGTAGTCGGCCACGGCCCGGTCCAGAACGTATTCGGGGACGAATCCGGTGTCCTCCCGCAACCGCGTGACATCCAGATGAGCGTCGAGGGCGGGTGATCCCGGGGAGCGCCCGGGCAGCAGGGCGGGCACGCCCCCCGGTACGACCCTGCCGACGGCGGCGGCCACCTCGTGGTTGGCGACGGCCCGGCCGCCGCCCACGTTGTAGGTGCGGTGGCGCAACGCCGGGGTCGTCTGCAACAGCGCGATCGCCCGCCCGCAGTCACGGGCGTAGCACATGTCGACGGAGTCCTCGGCGTAAACCGGTGGCACCCCGTCAACCGCCGAGCCTCCAGGAGTGGCGCCGGCGGGGGAGGCCGGGGCGAGGCCGCCCCGCACGGCCCCGGCGTCTCCTGCGCCGGGCCTCGCCCCGGCGCGCACGGCCGCATGGACGAGACCGGGCGCGGCGAAGAAGGGAGAGGACGGTCTGCCCAGCGGACCCCAGATCGCGCCGATCCGCACGCTGACCACCTCCTGCCCGGACGAGGCGGCGACGTCGGCCACGATCTCGGCGATCTTCTTGCTCGCCGGAATCGGATGCGGACTCGCGACCGGCAACGGCGCGCCCTCCCGGTAGGAAGGGCCGTCGGCCCCGGCGTACACGCCGATCGTGCTGGCGACCACGACGCGGGCCACGCCCCACTCCAGCGCGGCACGCAGCACGGCGAACAGCCCCGCGGTGTTCGTCCGAACCTCCTCCAGCGGCGGCGACGCCCCCAGCCCCGAGGCGGCGAGGTGCACGACACCCGTGATGCGGTGCCGCCGGCCCACCGCCAGCACACTGCCGGGGTCGGCGCAGTCGAGCGGCTCCATCACGGCGTGCCCGTCCGGCACCCCTCGCAGCAGAGCGGGCCGCGGTCCCGCCGACCGCTGCCCGAGCACGCACCGTTCGCCCAGGTCGAGCAGGGCTCGCACGGCGTGCGCGCCGATGAACCCCCGACCCCCCGTCACCAGGATCACGCTGATCCCCCAATCTCATTAGCAGGCTATCGATCAATGTAGCGACGAAGTCGTTAGCCTGCAAACGGATCGTAGGATCGACCCGTGACCGAAGTGCTGAGGCTGCTCACGAGAGCCCAGAAGCTGCTGCGTGCCGCGGCCGACGAGGCGATGAGCCGCCACGGCGTACGGATCGGCCAGAACCTCGTGCTGGAGGTCCTCTGGCAGACCGACGGCCTCACACCGGGGGAGCTGGCCGCCCGCCTGCAGGTCACCACACCGACCGTCGTCAACACCGCGACCCGGATGGAAGCCGCCGGCCTGCTGGTACGCCGCCGTGACCCCGCCGACGGCCGCCTCGTGCGACTGCATCTGACCCCCAGGGCCCGCGCGGCCGAACGCCCGATAGCCGAAGCGAGACGGCGGCTGGCCGAACACGCGACCGCGACCCTCACCGATGAGGAACGGCGTCACCTGCACAGCGCACTGCAGAAAATCATCGACCAGATGACCGGCCCCACCCCGCCCCTCGATCCCGGCGAGCACACCCGCTCCACCGGCCAAGGCGGCCCCTGACCGGCACCCCTCGTACGGCGAGCACACCTGCCGCGTCGACGGCCGGGGGAGTTTCCCGGCCCCGACCCGTTGTTCAGGCGCACAGCGTGCGCTCCAGACGCCGCGACGCGAACCAGACCCCCACGGCCGCCAGCACCGCCAGATACAGGGCGTGACCGAGCAGGCCCCACCCCGGCACCCCCATGCACAGGCCGCGCACCAGCTCGACCGCGTGATACAGGGGAGTGACCTGGATCAGCACCTCCACACCCACGGGATAATCCCGCACAGGGGAGAACGTCCCGGAGAACAGGAACAAGGCGAACTGACCCGTGCTCAGCAGGTCGAAGTCCTGCCAGCCGCGCATCAGCGTGCTGACCGCCATCCCCAGCCCGCCGAAGGCCAGCCCCACCAGCACCGTCGCCGGGAAGGCGGCCACCGCCCAGCCCGCCTCGGTCAGCCCCATCGCGACCATCACGACGAGGAAGATCGCCGTGTAGAGCGAACCCCGCACGATCGCCCACACCAGCTCACCGACCGCGACCTCCACCGGCCGGACCGGCGTCGCCAGCACCGCCTCGAACGTCTTCATGTACTTCAACTTGAAGAAGAAGTTGAACGTCGTCTCGGCCAGCGCGCCCGACATCGCCGACACCGCCAGCATCGCCGGGGCGACGAACGACGCGTACGACATGGTCCGGCCGTCCACCGTCAGCTCACCGATCAGCGCCCCCACACCGACACCGATCGACAGCAGATACAGCAACGGCTCGAAGAAACCCGACAGCAGCACGACCCAGTACGACGGCCCCGAGCGCAGCGCCCCCACGTTGCGGTTGATCACAGCGCCCACCCGGCCGGGGGAGAGCCGGGAGACCACCAGAGTCGTCACCATCAGTCCTCCAGCCTCCCGCGGAACGCCCGCACCGCCAGCACGATCCCCACCACCGCCCACACCAGCAGATAACCCGCGTGCGCCCAGACCGGCCAGGCCGGGGCCCGCCCCAGCGTCGCCGCCCGGCACAGCTCCACCGCATGCCACAGGGGAGAGGCGTACGCCAGCAGCCGAAACCCCACCACGAGCTGCCCCACCGGGAAGAACACTCCCGAGAACAGCGCCGCCGGCAGCACGATCAACCGGAACAGCAGGGCGAAGTAGCTGTCCTGATCGATCGAGGCGGCGAACGCGGTCACCGGCGCCGCCACGGCCACCGTCACCAGGGCGCACACCAGCACGGTCGCCGGCGCCCACGGGGAGTGCAGCCCCCCGAAGAACACCACCACGACCAGGAACGCCAGCACCGTCACCGTCACCCGGAAGACCAGGTAGAGCAGGTGACCACGGACCATGTCGGCCACGTTCACCGGAGTCGCCCGCATCGCGTGGTACGCCCGGACCCACTTGAAGTCCCCGAGCACCGCGTAGGTCGACTCGCCCACCGCGATCTGGAAGGCCGTCGACGCGAGCACACCCGGCACGATCCACGACAGGTAGTCGACCCCCTGCACGGAACCGACGTAGCCGCCCACCCCGATGCCGATGCTCAGCAGGAACAGCACCGGCATGACGAACGACGAGAACACCGACGCCTGCCACAGCCGCCGATACAGGGTCAGGTGCCGCTCCAGCACCGCGAAGGTCGGATGAACGGACCGCGTGAGCGCCATCTCAGTCCACCAGCGTCCGGCCCGTCAGGTGGAGGAACACATCCTCCAGCGTCGACCTCCGTACCAGCACGCTGGACGGCTCCAGCCCGCGCCGCTGCACCTCCGCCAGCGCCGCGTCCCCGTCGTCCACGTACACCAGCACCCGATCCGGCAGCGGATCCACCCGCTTGCCGACCCCCTCAAGCGCGGCGGCATGCCCCGCGACGCCCTCCAGCCCGTCGGGGAAACGCAGCTCCACCACCTCCGCGGTCGAGTACGTCTCGATCAGCGACCGCGGCGACCCCTCGGCCACGATCCTCCCGCCGTCCATCACCACCAGCCGGTCGCACAACTGCTCGGCCTCGTCCATGTAGTGCGTGGTGAGCACCAGCGTCGCGCCCCGCTGCTTCAACCGGAACAACCGCTCCCACAGCAGATGACGCGCCTGCGGGTCCAGCCCCGTCGTCGGCTCGTCCAGCAGCACCAGGTCGGGCTCGTTCACCATCGCCCGCGCGATGGTCAGCCGCCGCTTCATTCCCCCCGACAGCGGCTCGACCTTCCCGTTCGCGCGATCCGAGAGCTGCACGAACTCCAGAAGCTCGTCCGCCCGCCTGCGGCTCTCCGCCCGCGACAACCCGAAATACCTGGCGTACGTCACCAGGTTCTCCCGCACCGTCAGATCGGGATCGAGGTTGTCGAGCTGCGGGCACACCCCCAGCCGCGCCCGGATCCGCGACCCGTCCCGCACCGCGTCCATCCCCAGGATGCGCAACTCCCCGGCGGTCGGCACCGACACGCACCCGATCATGCGCATCGTCGAGGACTTCCCGGCCCCGTTGGGACCCAGGAACCCGAACGCCTCGCCCGGCGCCACCTCCAGGTCGATCCCGTCGACGGCGGTGAAGTCTCCGAAGCGTTTGACCAGGCCACGCGCCACGATCAGAGGTTGGTCAGCCACGATCCGAGACCCTAACCAACGGCCCCGACATTTCCGCAACAGGTTATCGGCGCCCCCGCCACGACCCCGAGCCGTCCCCATCTCCCAGGCGGTCTCCCCAGCCGGGACGCAGGCCCCCGCACGCGTACTCCACGCAGGTCGTACGCTGACGTGCGTGAGCACGTTCGAACTGGGCACCGACGGCCCGCGGGTCATCCTCGTCGGCATCGACGGCTCCGACACCTCGCTCCGCGCCGCCGCCTACGCCTGGGGACTGGCCCGCCGCCAGGGCTCCCACGTCGTGCTCGTCCACGTGACCGACCCCGGCATGATCAGCACGATGATGCCCACCGCCTCCGCGTCCGTCGTCGAGGCGGGGGAGCAGGTCGCCGCCGAGCTCCGCGAACAGGTGGAGCACTACGCCCGGACCCTCCACTCCCACGTCGGCTACACCTTCCGCACCGAGTACGGCGACGCCGCCGGAGCCCTCGCCAAGATCGCCGACGAGATCAGGGCGGACGCGGTCGTCGTGGGCGCCTCGACCCAGGCCGGGCACCGCTTCATCGGCTCGGTCGCGCTCCGCCTGGTCCGCGCCGGCCGATGGCCCGTCACCGTCGTGCCCTGACCGCCCCGGCAGCCGGTATTCCAGCACCGCTCAGCGGTGATCCGGGCCGGACACGTCGAGGGCGCGCAATCCCTCCAGCACCCGCAGCAGCGTCGCCTCGTCCGGGCCGTCCGCGAGCACTCCCACGGGATGACGCCGCTCCCGCCGCGGCAGCGCCCCGGCTGGCCCCGCCACCGGCGCCAGCGCCGACGACACGCCGGACGCGAGGCCCGCCACGACCGCCGAGAACATCCCGGACGACGGCCCCCGCACCACGGCCGGGGGAGTGTCCTCCGGCAGGCCGAAGGCCACCGCATCCGCCGCCGCGATCGCCAGCTCGCACCACACGATCTTCCCCCGGTCCGGCGCCGTGTAGTGCCCCCAGCGCCGCGCCAGGCTCCCCACCAGCACCAGCCCTCGGCCGCTCTCGCCCGGCTCGGCCCCCGCGTCACCGCCGGGCACCGGCTCGTGCTCGCTGCCGTCCCACACCTCGATGAACAGACTGCGCGGCCCGGGAGCCTCCCGCACCCGCAACGCCACCGTACGCAGCGCGACCGGGAACATCGACGACGCCACGGGCGGGCTCACCACGGCGTCCGTCGCCCGCACCGCGTTCGTCACCAGCTCCGAGACGACCAGCTCCGCCGTGTCCGCCAGATGCCCGAGCTGCCACCCCCGCAGCTGGCACCGTACGAACGCGCGGGCCCGCCGCGGCGCGGTCGCGACCGACCCGAACACCCGGTACGCGACCCTGCGGCCTTCCCGCGCGGGGAAGGGGGAGGTCAGCATCCCGCGGAGCGGCCCTGGACGGACCGGTCTGCGGCGGACAGCGCGGCCACTGGGGGAGTAGGCATGTCTCCGATCATCCGTCATGCCCGGCGGTAAAGCGGGAGCCTTGACCGCATTCGTCGAACTTTCTCCGACTCCTCACTGAAAAGTCATCTCGGAAAGCCAACCCCAGGAACCCGCCGCGTACCTGACAGAAGATGACAGGAACAACCGCCACCCTGGTCCCATGCACGCGCACGCCACCGGCACATTCGACGTCACCAGCTGGAACGACCTGGCCACCGAGGAGAAACAGGGAGCCACGTTCGGCCGCAACCGCCTCACCAAGACCTTCCAGGGCGACCTCACCGGCACCAGCACCACCGAGATCCTGACCGTCGTCGCCCCCGACGGCCCAGCCGCCTACGTCGGCGTCGAACACTTCGAGGGCACCCTGCACGGACGCAAGGGCACCTTCGTCCTGCAGCACAGCGCCGCCAGCCACGACGGCGAACAGTGGATGAAGTGGCAGATCGTCCCCGCGACCGGCACCGGCGAACTGACCGGCCTCACGGGGGAGGGCACCATCCGCGTCGAGAACGGCCACCACTACACCCTCGACTACACCCTGCCCGAGGCCTAATCGGTCCCCGGCTGGGTAGCCGTGGACCCATGGTGAAATCCGCTGATCGGCAGCCCACGGGCGCGGTCGCCGCGCCGGACCCGGCCGCCCCCGCGCCCGCCGCCCCCCGAACCGTGGCGCGCCGCACAGACGCCTCCCGCGCCGAGCAGCCGGGCGCCGCCCGCACCGAGGCCCCCGCAACCGAGGCCCCCGCGACCAAGGACCTTGGTACCAAAGCCTCACGTACCAAGGCCCCGCGCGTCGCGGTCATCGCACACCGCAAGAAGACCATCGGCGGCGGCCTCGACGAACTGCGCAAGCTCATCACGGGCTACGAGGTCGAGGACCTGCTGTGGTACGAGGTCCCCAAGAGCAAGAAGGCCCCCAAGAAGGTCCGCCAGGCGCTCAAGGAAGGCGCCGAGCTGTTCTTCGTCTGGGGCGGCGACGGCACCGTGCAACGCTGCGTCGACGCCCTGGCCGGCAGCGACGCCGCCGTCGCCATCGTTCCCGCCGGAACCGCCAACCTGCTGGCCCGCAACCTCGAAATCCCCGAGGACCTGGCCGAGGCCGTACGGATCGGCTTCGAGGGCCGCCGCGCCAGGCTCGACCTCGGCAAGATCAACGGTGAGCACTTCGCGGTCATGGCGGGCGTCGGCCTGGACGCCGAGATGATCGCCGACGCCGACCGGGGCCTCAAGGACCGCCTCGGCCGCCTCGCCTACATCTGGACCGGCCTGCGGCACGTCGGCGGCTCCGTGACCCCGATGAAGGTCAAGGTCGACGGCAACGACTGGTTCGAGGGCGACGCCAGCTGCGTGCTCGTCGGCAACGTCGGCACCGTCACCGGAGGCATCGACGTCTTCGAGGACGCCCGCTACGACGACGGCTGGCTGGAGGTCGGCGTCTCCACCGCCGAAGGGCCCATCCAGTGGGCGCGCACCCTCGGCCGGATGAGCGCCGGCAACGCCGAGAAATCGCCCTTCGTCCGCATCACCCGCGCCAGGAAGGTGTCGGTCAAGCTGCAGACCCCCATGGCGTACGAACTCGATGGGGGAGCGCGCGACCGGGTCAAGCGCATCACGGTCAAGGTGGTGCCCGAGGCCGTCACCCTCTGCCTGCCCGACGCCACCGGCTGACCCGGCGCTTCGACCAGGTCGCCGTCCCGGCCGTCACCACGCACCACCTTTCCCGTACGGCCGGGACGGCACAGCCCTGTCACCCGCGCCCCGGCTCGGCACGCGAGCCGGGGGAGAGGGCGGCCCACCGCAGGTGACCGGCCCGGGCCCGGCTCAATCACCGGGATTCAGCCGAGTCTCCACAGGGAGGCAGGTCGTTCGCCGCAAGCAGAGCCTCCGCCGTCTCCTGGGTGTCGGGATGGTCCGGTCCCAACGCCTGCCTCCGGCTGTCCAGCACCTGTTCGAGCAGGTGCACCGCAGCGGCCTGCTGTCCCTGATCGGAGAGCAGCACGCCCCAGTGATGCAGGTTGCCCAGCGTCACCTCGTGACTCACGCCGAGCACTTCTTCCAACGGTCCCTGGACGTCGCGGTACGCCTCGGCGGCAGCGGCGAAGTCGCCGCGTACGTGCAGGAGACGCGCCAGGTTGTGGCGACTGATCAAGGTGTCCGGATATGTGCTGCCGAGGGTGCGTTCCTGCACCACCAAGGTCGCACGCATGAGCAATTCGGCCGCGTCCAGGTCTCCGCTTTCGCGCAAGATGTCGGCCAGATTGAGGCCCGCGCGCAGGGTGTCGGGATGTTCCGGACCCAGAAGTCTCGTGCGCTCACGGAAATCCCTCTTCATGATGGACAGAGCTTCTCCGTGGCGCCCTTGCAGGGAGAGGACGATGGCCAGGTTGCCTCTCGTGTGAGCGGTCTCCCTATGATGCCTTCCGAGAATCTTCTCGCGTTTGCGCAGGACGTCGCGGAGCAGGTGCTCCGATTCCCGATACAGGCCGCGGCACTGCAAGATGGTGGCCAGGTTGTGCTGCACGCCGACCACGATGGCCCCGCTCCGCTCAAGTTTGCCGGCGGCGGCGATGGCCACCTCGCCCAAACGTTCGGCCTCCTGCCAGGCGTTGCTCAGCCGCAGCATCGCGACCAACCGCGGCGCCAGTTCGAGCAGTCGCCGTTGGTCGCGTTTCGGTTGCGTGGCCGAGGTGCTGAGGAGCGCCTCGAAATGGGCGACCAACAGGCGCCAGACGGGCCAGTGGCCGGGGAGACGGAAGTCCAGCGCCTCGGCCGCCGCAGTGAGCATGTGCAGAGCCGTGTTCCAGGAAGACCTGCTCCGTCGCCGGGGCGCAGGGGTCTGCCGGCGTATGGTCGTCGCGACCAGATCGTGCATCCTGATGCCCCGGGGTTCGGAAGGGGAGGACCAGTCGACGAGCCCCGTCCTGTCCAGACCTTCCAGCGCGGCGGCATCTATGGCAGGCGTCCTCGGGCCTCGCCTGCCCCTGGCGGGGAGCTCCGCGCGGAGCATCTCCATTGGCACCACCTGACCGCCGGCGAGCTCGGCCAGCGTCCCCGCTGCCACCCGGGCATGCTCGATCCCCTGGTCAGCGAGGGTGCTCAGGGACAGCTCCCACGTGCGCGTGATCATGTGACGGTCGTTCGCCCCCTGCCGCACCGGGGTGAGGGGCTGTTCGCGCACTGTGGACGCGAAGTCGCCGTACAAGGCATCGAGGTACGCGCTGAAGGTCCGGTGCCGGCTGCTCTTCGCGCTGATGTGGATGCCGGCCAGGTGCAGCGCCAGCGGCAGTCCGAACAGGCGATGTCCCACCGCCAGCGCGGCGGCACGATCGCCGTCTCCTGGGACGAGGTCCATGAGAAGGTCGGCGGCGGCATCGGGGGAGAGCGGACCGAGAAGATGTAGCTCGCACAGTCGCCCCCATGTTGTCGGTGCCCTGTCCCGGGACGTCACGACGACGAAGCAGTCCCGGCTGACCCGAATCCAGCCGGTCCCGTCGGCGACCTGGTCTCCGGCCATGGTCAGCACCGACTGCGGATCGTCGGCATTGTCGATGATCAGCAGACGGCCGCCGTCGACCGGCGTCCGCTCGATCGCGTTCCAGAAGAGATCCGCGGCGTTCCTGCGACCGGACATGGCCTCGCGAACGGCCGGTTCCGGCACGTTCAGCTCGTGCTGTGCGATACCCAGCATGGAGGTCATGAAGGTCACGCGATCCGCCCCGTTCACCCACCAGACCGCTGAGAACCGATTTCGCGAGTCCTCGGCGAGCTTCAGAGCCAGTGTCGTCTTTCCGACACCTCCCAATCCTGCGATCACCTGGATTCTTCCGGACCCCGACGTTATGGCTCGGCCCAGTTGGTCCAGGATTTCCGCGCGTCCGTGCACATGCGACGGCAGGCGGCCCAATGGCGGGTGGATCGAAGCCGCCGGAGGCTCCGCCACATGAGCCGAGTGATCTCTTTCGGCAGGGGCGGCGGCAGCTTTTTCGGTACGTTTTCGTGGTGATTCGCTGCGCAACTGGATGAAACCGGCGACCACCGCAACGGGAATACCAACGATCGATGCAATGGCGCCTATGGCATCCCAATCCATACATCGATCGTAGGCGGATGGCGTTGTAAGCGGCCTTGAGATCGCCGCGCATCTGGTAAGGAGACAGAGATGGTCGATTCGGAGCCGAGATGAAGGCCGGGCTCGCGCCGGCGGCAACGGGCAAGGGGAGCCGCCTGATCGTCGTCGTCCCTCTCGGGGGACGGCCCGATCTCGCTTACTTGACATAATGTTCATTATCGGCCATTCCGATGGGCTGGCGAAAGGGGCACCGGATCAGCCGACCGCCCAGCAGACGCCCGCACGCGCTGCGATCCCGCGGAGCCCTGGACTCGTGGAAAAAACGGGGCTCGACGCGGGACCGGCGGCCCGCCCGCTCGCGCGGCGCTTCTGGTGGTGTAGGAGACGAACTTGACGGTGCGCCAGTCGCCGCTGCGTTCGGGTTCGGCCCGCCACAGGAACTCATCGATCTACTGCCGCACGGCCTGCCGCGCAGCCGAGGCACGGCAGCGCCGGCACAACGCCGAGGCCACCGGGATCGCCATAGCGATCCTCACCGGCGACAAGAACGGCGTTTCCCACTGCCCGGTCTGCCACCGCCCGTTCGTACCCGGCCACCCCCGCCGCCGCGACATGATCTACGATCGGCCCGCTTGGCCGCATGCGAGAAGGCCACCCGCGGTGAAAGCGGATGGCCTTCGGGGCGGCAGGAGCTCAGCTGTACGAGTAGGACTGCGCGCTGCAGCCGGTGATGTAGGGCCCGGGGTAAACCTGCTGGGTGTAGCAGCCCCAGGTGGCGTTCAAAGTCGTGGCCGAGGAGGGGATGCTGATCGCCGGTCCGTTGGTCCAGCCGACCTGGTCGGCCTGGTGACCGCCGCTGCAGATGGCCGACACGCTCACCGAGGTGCTGCCGCCGGGCAGGCTGATCGTGAACGACCACGAGTGGTTCGCCGGGTTCGCGACCATCGAGCTGTAGGGCACAGTCACGCTGTATGAAGGAGGCGAGGAACTGACCGCGACGTACGAGGCGTACCAGTCCCGGGTGTCGCCGGAGTAGTTGACGTTGAGGCAGTCCACCGTGCCGTTGAGCGTCAGGGCTGAGGCGGCGGCGGGCTGCTGCGTGGTCACGACCATCGCGGCGGTGGTGGCCAGCATCGTGCCGACCGCCAGCGCCCGGCGGATCAGGTTGCCAGCAATCATGGGGTCCCTTTCTTCGCGCCGTTGACTGTGGAGATCTCACCGGAGTGCCAGCCCGCCATCTCTCCCTCCCGCCGGTGGCAATCCGGAGCGCGGGCCAGGCGCCGGAGACGCCGCAGGGTAAGTCTTCTCGAGGGGAGGATCACACAGTGGCAATGGACCGGACAGACCTCTATGAAGCACCGCCCTCCGAAACAAGCGGTGCATCGCGGTTTCCGCACAGCCCGTAAAGAGGCGGCGACCTCGCCCCGCGGATCAACAGGCCGGTCGCAGGCCATGGGACGTCGTGCGATGTGGCGGTCGCATCCGCGTCATCACAGTCGTTCGCGCGACGGTGTTGGTGAAACTTTCAACACGGGGACGCCTGGCGGCGAGGCCGGAGGACGAGTACGCGCCCGGGGCCTCCGCGGGAGCCGGCCGACGACCCGCATGCCTGGCCCCACACGTCCCAGCCCTGCTCGACCGCGTCGGCCATCTCGTGCAGGGTCGGGCGGTGCGCACGTGCAAGAGCCTGACTGGGAGCGGGCGCACCGTGCCCTGGATCGGGCGGTGAGTTTCCTCGCCATGTCGCTGATGGAGCTGACCACCATGCGGATAAGGCACGAAGGGGACGATGGCGAAGCCGTGTAAAAGGCGCAAATAGCTCCCTAACAGGCTTTCTCGGGATACGGATATGCCTGGCAGGCCTGACTGAAGGAACGCGGCGTCACGTTGCCGGACAAGGTCGGGATCCGCATCAACCTCGGATGTGAGCCGGATGAGGAAACGATCGCGTTGGTCGCCGAGCTGGGCAATGCGTTGCTGATCGTCTCCATGGAGTCAGCCGCCAGAGACAAAGCGGATGAAGAATGACATACCGGACAGAAGGTGGATTCTGTTGGGTATAAGAAACCTCCTTGGAAGGCCAGGAAGAGCTGAGCCCGCCGGGCTATGGCGGCATTCGTCGCTCTCCTGGCGCCGGGTCAGTCGTTGACGTCGGCCGCCCTGCCCGGCGGCGCTGCCGAGCCGCCCTCGGCCATCACCTGCACCGCCTGGCAGCTCCCCGCAACGGCCCGCCCTACTAGAAGGCGCTGAACGTCGCCTCGGGGCGGTCGCGCTTGGCATAGAGGTCCCAGGCGGTGTCGGCGATCATGTCCGGGTCGAGGGACCTGCTCCCCACATCGCCGAAGCGCTCGGGCTGGGAGGTCACCAACCGATAGATGTCGCCCCGTTCGACCAGTCCCCCGATGATCAGGCTCCCGGCGTACACGCCCTCCCCCGCCAGCGCGGCGTTGAGGGTCAGGGCGTAGTTGCGCAGCGCCGCCGCCGACAGCGCCAGGTCGCCGAGCGCGGGCATCGGCATGACGGCGCTCAGCCCGCCGGCGAACAGCAGCCCGCCCTCCCCTCTCTCGACCATGCCGGGCAGTACGGCGCCGACCGCGTCGACTGCCGGATACAGGATGTTCATCGCCTCTCTGGCGTCGTCGGAGGTCGTCTGGGTGATCGACCGGCGCGGGGCGTCCAGGTCAGCGGCTCCCGGGCCGTAGTAGAGCACGTCGATCGTGCCGAACCGTTCGGTGATCGCGTCCAGTGCGGACAGGAGCCGGTCGCGGTCGCGTACGTCGGCGGCGAAGGACGCCGCCTCGACCCCCGCTTCGGCCAGGGCGGCCACATATCCGGGGTGCCGGGCGTCCGTCCGGGAGATCAGCGCCACGGCGTATCCCTCGCGCCCGAACCGATGCGCGATGGACATGCCGAGCCCGGGCCCGGCACCGAGGACGACGACGGTCTTTCGTGCTGCTGCAGACATGAGGCACCTTTCCAGGACGGGAAAGTTGAGGGCATTCTCAACTTAGTCGGGACACTATCACAAACTTGAGGCAACCCTCATGTTCATATGATGGGAGGCATGGCAGCCGGATCGAAACCGCTGCGGTCGGATGCCGCGCGCAACCGCGACAAACTGCTGGTCGCGGCCACCCAGGTCCTCGCCGAGCGCGGACTCGACGCTCCGCTGGAGCACATCGCCCGCCGTGCCGGCGTCAGCATCGGGACCCTCTACAACCACTTCCCGACCCGGGAGGCGCTGCTCGGCGCGATCCTCCCCCAGCGGATGGCCGCCCTTGACGAGATCGCCGCGGCGGCCCTGGCCGACCCCGACCCCTGGGCGGGCTTCGCCGGTTTCCTCGAAGGGCTGTTCACCCTGCAGGCCGAGGACCACGGCCTCAACGACGCCCTGACGCAGAGCTTCTCCCTGGCGACGGACGTCAGCCAGGCGTGCCACCGCGGCTTCCTCGACGTCGAGCGCATCATCGAGCGGGCCAGGGCCGCGGGCCGCCTGCGCGCCGATTTCGAGATCGGGGACCTGGTGACTCTGGTCTGGGCGATGTCCCAGGTCATCCGGGAGTCGATGGAGACCGCTCCGGACACGTGGCGCCGCTTCCTGTCCTTCTTCCTCGACGGTCTGCGCGCCGAGGCCGCGCGTCCCCTCCCCCACGATCATCCGGTTCGCTGATTCGCTGATCGCCTGGCAACCGATCTTCGCCGTGCCACGTCTCATGTAGGTCCCCGACGTCCCATGAGTCCCCTCAGGAGCCGGCGTTGCGTATGCGTGCGGTGGTCTCGTTCGTCTTCGCGGGTTGCCTCGCGCTGCTGTGCCACCCGGTTCAGGCCGCTCCCCTGCCGGCCGCCGAGCGCGGCCTGCGCCTGGCCGCTGAGGTCGTCGAGTACGAGTGCACCACCGAAGGCGTGACCGAGAAGCAGAACGTCGAGATCAACGTCGAGCTGATCATGCCGGACGACGCCACGACGGGAAGGCAGATGTCCATCGGCTGGCGCGGGACGTACGTGACCGGCCGCGAACTGCGGGCGCCGGCCGCTGGGCTCTCCGGCGTCAAGCTGTACGCGTACGCGGCCCTGACCGGGATCGCGAACCTGACATCCGCCACCGGCGTGAGCGAGCCGTTGAGCACGGTCGGCGGCGGGCAGATCATCCCGCTGCCGACGGCCGTGGTGAACATGAAGACGACCTCGTCGAACGCGGGCACGGCCTCGGTGCGGCCGGCCGCCGTCAACATCGGCCCCCTGCCGACCTCGCCGACGATCGAGTGCGAGGTGCGGAACGTGGACGAGCTCACCGCCTACACCCTCACCGTCACCCGGGACGGGCAGACGAGCCCCACTCCCTCCCCGAGCCCGACTCCCTCGGCGAGCGCCACCACCGGCACCGGCAGCAGCCCCAGGCCGACGCGGACCGTGACGGCCACGGTGACCGCCGCCGTGCCCGACGAAGACGACGAGGTGGCCCCGGCGGCCCGGGACGCGGTCGCGACTCCGATCGGCGCGGCCGCGACCGGAGGCGGCGGCGAGGCCGGGCCGGACGGGCGGATGTACGTGCTGACCGGCCTCGCGATCTCCCTGGCCGCCGGCGCCGGGCTCCTGCTGCGCCGTCGCCTCCTGCCGAGGTGAGCACGCGCGGGAGTGAACTTTTCACGAGAGCGACAGGTCATCTTTCCGGTCTGGTCGTCCATCCGGAAATCACGTTTCCGGATAGGCGCGGACAGGCGACCAATTGATCGCTGCTGCATGTACTGCGCTCGCGGGTGAGCACTCCCGCAGTTTCGGGCTCCGCATTCTCCGCAGCGGTAATTTCACTCCCCGTTTCGGCAGAACTTTCGGTCGGCGCCGAAAATCTCGGTGATTGACCGTTCCCGGCGGCGATGATGAATTCGCGGTGGCACGGGTGTGGCCGGAGAAGGGATAGACATGTTCGCTGCGAAATCGGCTCGGCGGGCGCTGGCGCTCGGTTCTGCGCTGGTCACGACCGGGGTGCTGGCTCTGGTGTCCGCACCGCAGCCGGCCATGGCGTCCGGCATCACGGTGCAGTTCACGGTCGACTGCCTCAACGTGAACTATTTCGGGGACACCTCCGACTGGTACGCCTCCGACCTTTGGTTCGGCGCCATTCCTTCCGGCGGCGGGTCGGTGCCCTACAGCAGCGCGACCGCCGTCCCTGCCACGCACTCGTGGCGGTTCACCCAGACGGTGCCCAGCGGGACCACGGCCGTCGGCGCCGGCGGCATCTGCAGCGGCGGACACCAGTACGACTTCTTCGGCTCGTCCGCTTACGCCAGCATCCCCGCGGGGACGACCACCGTCACCGGCACCTGGGCCTGCACCACCGCCCCTGTCTACCCCGGGCCGTGGCAGACCAACTGCACCGTGCAGTCCGTCTCCTACAGCTGAACGTACGGCCGCCCCTCCTCTCGTACGGTGAAGCGGGAGGAGGGCCGGCCAACCGGAAGTCGGCAGCCTGCTGCGGAACCATCACGACGCGACCATGGGCTCCGCGCGGCGGCGATGTGTACCGGAACTTCCGGCTGAGACCACCGTGGCGTTGCCGCGCGTTTTACGATCACCGCATGCCTAATGTGGGTCCGTTCGAGTTACTGGTCCTCGCCGTCATCGTGGTCGCGCTGCTCGGTGTCGTCTTCGCGGCCGCGCGGGCCGGTGCGCGGCCCGCCGGGCCGCTCGCCTGGCGTAGTCCCGGCATGGTGCCGCCGATTTCGGCCGCTCTGCAGCAGCGCGTCCGGGAGTTGTACGCGGAGAACAAGAAGGTCGAGGCGATCAAGCTGATCCGCGAGGAGACCGGGCTGGGACTGAAGGAGGCGAAAGACCTGGCCGACGGAATCGGCGCGGGCCGGTCGCTGCCAGTGGCGACGGCGCATCACGGGTACGACCTGGCCGCGCGGGCGCGGGAGATGAAGGCGGCCGGCCGGGTGGAGCAGGCGGTGTTCCTGGTGCGCGGTGAGACCGGCATGAGCCAGAGCGAGGCGGAGCGGTTCGTCGACTCGCTCGTGGTCGAGTAGAAACGGCGCCTGCGTCGAGGGGGGGGCGGCCGTGCCGGTTCCGTGCCGCTTCCGGGCCGGGTGATTGTTGTCGGTCCCGGGCGGTACGGTGTCGATCATGCTGCCCCCGCAGGTGAACCGGCTGACCGTGCAGGAGGCCGCGGACCGCTATGTGGAGCTGGTCCGCGCGAAGACCGTGACCGGGGCACTGTCGCCCGCGACGGCCGAGGTGTACGCGCGGGACGTGGCCACGTTCGTACGGCTGGCGGGAGACGACCGGGTCCTGGACGACCTTACCGGCGAGGACGTGGACGCGGTGCTGCTGGCGTTCGCGCGCAAGCCGGACGAACGCCGGCGGAGCGGGGAGAACGGCGCGGCGGCGGGAGACGGCACGGCCGGTAGAAGCGTGGCGGGCGACGGCGTCGCTCGTGACGGCCTGCCCCGCGGAGGCGGGACGCGCGGGCCGGCGCCACGAGGTGGTCCGGGACAGAGCGCGGCGTCGCAGGCCAGGTTCCGCCGATCGGTGTCGGCGTTGTTCCGGCATGCCGCGTCGGCGGGGTGGGTGCATCTGGACCCGATGGCCGCCTCGTCGGTGCGGGCGCGGGAGCGGGGCGGGCTGCGGCCGGAACGCCGGGCGCTGACGCGCGAGCAGGCCGAGGGCCTGATCGAGGCGGCCCGCTCCCCCACCCCGCCACCTGAGCCGGGCGGCTCGGACGGGCGCCGCCGCCGGGCCGACCAGCGGACCGAGGTGCGTGACGCGCTGGTGGTGCTGTTGCTGGCCGCGCTGGGGCCGCGGGTGTCGGAGCTGGTGCGGGCGAACGTGGAGGACTTCTACACCAACGACGGGATGCGCTACTGGCGAATCTTCGGCAAAGGCGGGCGTACCCGCGACGTTCCGCTCCCCCGTGATGTGGCCGCCGCGCTGGACGCGTACCTCGCGGTGCGCGCGGCCGGGGCCGGCGAGAAGGCGCTGCTGCTGTCGTGGCGGGGCAGGCGGCTGGCGCGGGGTGACGTGCAGGCGGTGATCGACCGGGTGCGGCGGCGGGTGGAGCCCGGGCGGAGCAGGGAGGTGACGCCGCACGGGTTGCGGCACACGACGGCGACGCACCTGCTGGCCGACGGCACGGACATGGACGCGGTGCGGCGGGTGCTGGGGCACAGCGACCTGTCGACGCTCGGTCGTTACCGCGACGATCTGCCCGGGGAGCTGGAGGTGGCGATGGGGTCGCACCCGCTGCTGCGCCGCCGTGGGGGCGGCCCGGCCGGGCAGACCGCGCACGGCGGGGAGAGCGGTCCCGGGGAGGGCTGAACTGCGCGCCGCTCCCCCGGCTCGCTCTTCTGGGCCTCCCTTTGGGCCGTGTCTCCGCTGGCCCGTGCGTCGGCCGGGCAGGCTCAGCTCACGACACTCAGCTCACGACACTCAGCTCAGGGAGTCAGCTCACGGGGTTCCAGCCGTCGGAGCCGGCCAGGTACTTCTGCGGGGTGTAGTTGGCGGCCTGGGCGTCGCTCAGCTGCGGGCGGTTGGCGTTGACCGTGGCCCCGGCGCCGGTGTTCCGGTATTCGAAGAAGCGGGCGTTCTTCCAGGAGTTGCCGGACATGTCGGTCCAGGGCTGGGAGGTCTTGATGGTCGAGCTGAGGGTGGACTCCCGGTAGAGCACCTGGGCGTTGGGACCCCAGGGGCGCCCCAGCTGGGTGGTGTCACCGGTCACACCGCTGATCCGGGACTTGTAGATGAGGAACCCGTAGGGCTTGGCGGCGTCGGTCCTGGCCGCGGTGATGGGGGCGCCGGTGCTGCGCTTCTCGTAGATGTCGCAGTCGTGCAGCACGGCGGTGCCGTCGCCGAAGACGAAGTCGACCGTGCCCTCGATGTAGGAGCTTCTGACGTACGCGCGGGCGGAGGCGTTGACCAGGAAGGTGTCCTGGTCGCCCAGCAGTCGTACGTTCGACAGGATCGCCCGGTCGGCGTTGAGGTTCAGCGCGACGGCCTGCTGGTTGACGGTGGAGCCGTCCTCGACGTAGTCGTTGGAGACCGTCAGGTTGGTCAGGGCGGAGTCGTGGCCGTTGACGAACGCGGTGGCGCTGTTGAACGTGCCGTACGCACCGGCCGCGTGGTTGTTGACGATCAGGACGTCCCTGGCCGACGCGCCGAGTCCCTGCAGGGTGATGTACGGCTTGTTCGCCGGGATCGTGACGATCTCCCGGTAGGTGCCGGGCTTGATCGTGATCACTTTCCTGCTGGAGTTGCCGGTGGGCACCGCGTCGATCGCCGCCTGCACGGTCCGGTAGGTGCCGGTGCCGTCGGCGGCGACGGTGGGCTTCCCGGTCGTGGGCGTCACCGTCGGCGTCGCGGAAGGTGACACCGTGGGCGTCATGGTGGGCGTCACTGTGGGGGTCGCCGAGGGCGTCACGGTGGGTGTGACGGTTGGCGTCACCGAGGGGGTGGGTGACGAGGTGGTGGTGGACCCGGTGCAGGTCACGCCGTTGAGCGTGAAAGCCGTCGGTTTGGGGTTGGCACCCGACCACGAGCCGTTGAACCCGATCGAGACCGACCCGCCGGTGGCGATGGCGGCGTTGTAGTCCACGTTCGTGGCCGTGACGTTCTGTCCGCTCTGGCTCCAGGTGGCCGACCAGCCGGTGGTCACCTTCTGACCGGAGCTGGGGAAGGTGAACGCGAGCGTCCATCCGTCGATGGCGCTGCCCAGGTTCTGCACGGTGACGGCGGCGCTGAAGCCGCCCGGCCAGTCGCTGGTGGTGTAGGTGACGGCGCAGCCGGTCGCTGCGGTCGCCGTTCCCGGGGCCACGGCGACGAGGCCGCCGCCCACGACCAGCGCGGCCGCCAGGGCCGCGGTGCCGCCGCGACGGCCGCCGTACGGGCCGGGAACCACCGTCCCGGGCGTGGTGTCGGGCATTCTGCGCTCCTTCGGGACGGGCCATCGTGGACGGAAAGCCGCTGCTCGCACCGCACGCGGAGCGAGAGCCTCCGCACGTTAAGATCGCCGGCCGGAATAAGTCAACCGTCCAAACTAATGCCGCCGCGTCGTCCCTGCTCGGCCGCGGGCCGACCCGGAAAGTTTCACCCGCTCACCCCGGGCGGCGCCGGTGGTCACAGGACGACGGCGAGGCGGTCCGTCAGCAGGTGGCGCCATCCTCCGTCCATGATGGAGCGGGCCCGCCGCTGCAGTTCGCTGCCGGGATCGAAGCCCTCGTGGGTGAGGAACAGCCGGGTGCCCCTGCCTTCGGGTTCGAGTGTCCAGGTGATCGTCCAGTCGGCCGCGGAGGGGCTGGCGGGGTCGGCGTCGCGCCAGCCGAGGCGCAGCATGCGCTCGGGTTCGAAGGCCAGCACCTCGGCCTGCACGGTGCCGGAGAACCCGGTGCCGGGCATGGCCATTCCGGCCATGGTGTAGCGGTGACCCACGGTCAGGCGGAAGTCTCCCGGCATGAACCACCGCGCCAGCAGCCCGGGGTCGGTCAGGGCCTGCCACACGCGGGCGGGCGGATGCGCCAGGAACTCGTCGAGCCGCAGCACGGTCGGGTCGTCGGCGCCGTTCATGTCGTCTCCTCGTCTCCGGCGCGGCCGAGGGTGGCCGCGTCCCGGGTGTCGTTCACGTCTTCCATGTCGTCGAGCAGGTCGCGCAGACCGTTCAGCCTGCCGCGCCAGAACCGCTCGTACGGGTCGAGCCAGTCACGGACGCGGACGAGCGGGACGGCCTCCAGGCGGTAGAGCCTGCGCCTGCCGTCGCGGCGTTCGCTGACCAGGCCCGCGTCCCGCAGCACCCGCAGGTGCTCGGAGAAGCTGGGCCGGGCCATCGCGAAGCCGGAGGCCAGGTCCTGCACGGACTGGGGGCCCCGTTCGCGCAGCAGGCGCAGGACCTCGCGCCGCACCGGGCTGGCGAGCGCGGCGAAGATCGCGTCTTCCGCCGGGGCGGCGGGAGTGGTGTCCACACACTGCATGATACGTAGGAAATATCCTACCTGTCATCTTCGGGTAGGAAATTTCCTACCCGATCCACCAAAGGCCGGAACTTGACTGCGATCTTCACCCAGGCTTTCACGGTTCCGAAACGCACCGGAAACACATCCCCCCGAAGATGGGGACTCGTGATCAGGGCCATTCTGTTCGACCTCGACGAGACTCTCTTCGACCACCGCCGGGCCGTCGCCCTCGCCGCGACCCGCTGGATGGAGACGGTCTGCCCCGGCCATGAGCTGCTGCCGGAGGCGCCGGCGCTGTGGCTCGACCTGGAGGACAAGCATCTGCCGGCCTGGCACGCCGGCGAGTGCTCGTTCGCCGAGCAGCGGCGCAGGCGGCTGCGGGAGTTCTGCGACCGGCTGGGCATGCCCGCGCCGGCCGATCCGGACACGGCCTTCGCCGGTTTCCTGACCCACTACGAGGACGCCTGGGCCGCCTTCCCCGACGTGGCCGCGACCCTCGCGGCGCTCGGCGACGAGCTGACGCTGGGCGTGCTCAGCAACGGCGATCCGGTGCAGCAGGAGGCCAAGCTGCGCCGCCTGGGGTTGATGGACCGCATGGAGGTCGTCCTGACCCCGGACACGCTCGGCGCGTTCAAGCCGGCCCCGGAGTGCTATCTGCGGGCGGCGGCGAAGCTGGGGCTGCGGCCCGAGGAAGTGCTGATGGTCGGTGACAACCTGCTGCTCGACGCCGTCGCGCCCACACGGGTGGGTATGCACGGTGTCTGGCTGGACCGCTACCGCGCCGAGCCCTCCCCCGCGTTCACCTCGTCCGCGGAACCGGTCGCGAGGATCACCACCCTGCGTGATCTGACCGGCGTGCTGGACGGCCTGAATCTACGCCTGGCCGAGTCCGTCCGCGCCGCCTGAACGGGAACGGCCGGCCCGGCACAGGGACAGATCAATCAAATCAGTTTGATGTACCATGCTCGTCATGGTGCCGTCCGCGCAAGCCGTCCCGCCGGTGTTCGTCCGGCTGGCCGCGCACGCGGTGCGGTGGCGGCTGCTGAGCGAGCTCGCGTACGGTGATCTGCGGGTGCGGGAACTGGTGGCGCTGGTCGGCGAGCCGCAGAACGTGATCTCCTACCATCTGCGGCTCCTGCGCTCGGCCGGGCTGGTCGCGGCCCGGCGCAGCAGTCACGACGGCCGCGACAGCTACTACCGTCTCGACCTGGAACGCTGCGCGGAGGCGCTGGCCGCCGCGGGCACCGCCCTGCATCCCGCGCTCCGCCTGGTCCCCGCCCCGCCGGCGGCCGCGGCCGGCGACGCGGTGACGTCCTCGGTGCTGTTCGTGTGCACCGGCAACAGCGCCCGCTCGCCCGTCGCCGAGGCCCTGCTGCGGCACCGCGCCGGCGACCGCGCCGACGTGGCCAGCGCGGGCAGCCACCCCAAGCCCCGCACGCACCCCGGCGCCGTACGGGTGCTGCGCCGGCGGTACGGCATCGACATCGCCGACCGGCGTCCCCGGCATCTGGACACGCTGAACGGCCGCCGCTTCGACTACGTGATCAGCCTGTGCGACAAGGTCCGTGAGGTCTGCCCGGAGTTCGGCGGCCACCCGCGGCGCCTGCACTGGAGCATCCCCGACCCGGCCGCCCCCGGCGACGAGACGGGCCAGGCCGACGGCCCGGCGTTCGAACGCGCCGCCGCCGAGATCGACACCCGCATCCGCTACCTGCTGCCCGTCCTCACCCACCCCGCAGGGGAGAACCCGGCCGAGGAGGCCCAGTCATGACATCGCCCGACCGGTTCGCCGGCGTCCGCTACATCGTCGACGACGTCCAGGCGGCCGTCGACTTCTACACGACGCATCTGGGATTCACCCTGAGGGCCGGCGCCGCGCCCGCCTTCGCCGACGTCGTACGCGGGCCGCTGCGGCTGCTGCTGTCCGGGCCCGCCAGTTCCGGCGCCCGAGCCACCCCGGACGACGCGGGCGCCGCCGGCCGCAACCGGGTCCACCTGATCGTCGACGACCTGGACACCGAGGTCGCCCGGCTGCGGGCCGCGGGGCTGCCGTTCCGGAGCGATGTGGTCACCGGCCCCGGCGGGCGGCAGATCCTGCTCGCCGACCCCGCGGGCAACCTGATCGAACTGTTCCAGCCCGCCTGACGCCGGGGTCAGCCGCGTACGGCGGCGACGCCGAGACCGCGGCGGGTGAAACCCAGCCGTTCGTAGACGGCGATCGCCGGGCCGTTCCAGTCGTCCACCATCAGCGCCACCCGCCCGTGCGCGTCGAGCAGCGCGGACGCCGTGAACCGGCACACCCGCTCCCCCAGCCCGTGCCCCCGCGCGGGCACCGCGGTCGCGACACCGGCGAGCAGTCCCACCGATGGCGCTGACCACGCGTCGGCCGCGACCGCCAGCAGCGCCCGCGCGCCGTCGCGGATTCCGGCCCACCGGCGTACGCCCGGCAGTCCCGGCACGGCGTACGAGCGGGGGTGGGCGGTGGCGAGCAGCGCGGCCACCTCCCGCTCTTCGGCGGGCTCCAGCCAGGCGGCCTCCGTCGCCACCGGCCGCGCGCCCGCCGAGGAGCCGTCCGGCGCCCCTTCCGGCGCGCGGTCCGCGAGGCCGGGTGCGCCCGCGCGCGGCGGGGCGAGCTTCTCGGTCACCATCCAGGTGAAGTGACCCACCGGCTCCAGTTCCGGCGTGGCGCGGACCACCTCCTCCATGAGGGCGGCCTCGCCGAGCGGCCGGAACGACGGGCCCGCCTCGGTCAGGGCGTGCCGCAGGAGCGGGACGACCTGGGCCGGCTCGCCCGTGACCGCGAGCCGGTCGCGCCGCGCCGCCGCGGGGCTCGCCACCGCCACCGCCTCGCCGTACGCCCAGGCGCGGACGCCGGGCCGCATGCCCTGCGCCGCCCACACGACGAGGTCGTCGTCGCGTGAGGCGGCGGCGACCGCGGCCTCACTGGTCAGCGGGCTCAGCCGCATCGGCGTCCCTACAGGATCGCGCCGGGGGTGTACGCGGCCGCGCCGGGATGGCGCGCGGTGATCTCTTCGGCCCGCGCGACGACCGCCGCGACCTGACCGGCGGCGGCCCCGGCGAAGGAGGACCGGTCGTCGAGCAGCGCGCCGAGTTCGGCGCGGCCGAGCGGGAAGCGCTCGTCGGCGGCGAGGCGGTCGAGCAGTTCGTTGCCGGCGCCGCGCGAGCGCATGGCCAGTGCCGAGGCGACGGCGTGCTCCTTGATGACCTCGTGGGCGGTCTCGCGGCCCACCCCGGCCCGCACGGCGGCCATGAGCATCTTGGTCGTGGCGAGGAACGGCAGGTAGCGGCCCAGCTCGGCCTCGATGACGGCGGGGAACGCGCCGAACTCGTCGAGCACGGTCAGCATGGTCTCGGCCAGGCCGTCGAAGGCGAAGAACGCGTCGGGCAGCGCGACCCGGCGCACCACCGAGCAGGACACGTCGCCCTCGTTCCACTGGTCTCCGGCGAGCTCCCCGGCCATCGAGGCGTACCCGCGCAGGACCACGGCGAGGCCGTTGACGCGCTCGCAGGAGCGGGTGTTCATCTTGTGCGGCATCGCCGAGGAACCGACCTGGCCCTCCTTGAAGCCCTCGGTGACCAGTTCGTGCCCGGCCATCAGCCGGATGGTCTTGGCCAGCGAGGAGGGGGCGGCGGCCAGCTGCACCAGGGTGGTCAGCACGTCGTAGTCGAGCGAGCGGGGATAGACCTGGCCGACGCTGGTGAAGCGGCGGGCGAAGCCGAGGTGCGCGGCGACGCGGTCCTCCAGCGCGGCCAGCCGGTCCTCGCCGCCGAGCAGGTCGAGCATGTCCTGCGCGGTGCCGACGGGGCCCTTGACGCCGCGCAGGGGGTAGCGCTCCAGCAGGTTCTCCAGCCGTTCGTAGGCGACGATCAGTTCGTCGGCGGCGGTGGCGAAGCGCTTGCCGAGGGTGGTGGCCTGGGCGGCGACGTTGTGCGAACGGCCGGCCATGACGGTGCCGGTGTGCTCGGCGGCCAGGCGGGCCAGGCGGGCCAGCAGCGCCACGACCCGGTCGCGTACCAGCAGCAGGCTGTCGCGGATCTGCAGCTGCTCGACGTTCTCGGTCAGGTCGCGGGAGGTCATGCCCTTGTGGACGTGCTCGTGCCCGGCGAGGGCGTTGAACTCCTCGATGCGGGCCTTCACGTCATGCCGGGTGATCTTCTCCCGGTCGGCGATGGAGGCGAGGTCGACCTGCTCGGCGATCTTCTCGTAGTCGGCGATCGCCTGTTCGGGTACGTCGATCCCGAGGTCGGCCTGGGCCTTGAGCACGGCCAGCCAGAGCCGGCGCTCCAGCACCACCTTGTGCTCGGGTGACCACAGGCGGGCCAGTTCCGGCGAGGCGTAACGGGAGGCGAGGACATTCGGGATACGCGGCTTGGCACTCACGTTGGCCCAGTCTATTGAGGTCCGCTGGACGCCGGACGCGGGAGGACCCCGGGACGGTCGTCGCGGGGACCGTCCCGGGGTCCTCCCTTCCTCCATGGTGCCCGCACAGGGCCGTCACCGGGACCCTGACGGGGCTCTCATCGGGCGGGTTCGAGGGCCTCCTCGTCGTACACCGTGACCTCGCCGTCGTCGCCGCCGGGCCGCGCGGGAGTGCGGCGCATGCGCTCCTTCAGCCGTTCGACGATGACGTAGAGGGCGGGCACCAGGACCAGCGTGAGCAGCGTGGAGGAGAGCAGGCCGCCGATCACGACGATGGCCAGCGGCTGGGAGATGAACCCGCCCGACCCGGTCACGCCCAGCGCCATCGGGGTGAGCGCGCAGATCGTCGCGATCGCGGTCATCAGGATGGGACGCAGGCGGCGCCGTCCGCCCTCGATGACCGCCTCGGTCACGCCGAGCCCCTGCTCGCGATACTGGTTGATCAGGTCGATCAGCACGATGGCGTTGGTGACGACGATGCCGATCAGCATCAGCATGCCGATCAGGGCGGGCACGCCGAGCGCGGTGTCGGTGACCAGCAGCAGCCCGATGGCGCCGGTCGCCGCGAACGGGATCGACACCAGCAGGATCAGCGGCTGCACCAGGCTGCGGAACGTCGCCACCATGATCATGAAGACGATCGCGATGGCGATCAGCATCGCCATGCCCAGGTCGGCGAACGCCTTCTGCTGGTCGGAGCTCGCGCCACCGATCTTGTACGTCACCCCGGCCGGAAGCGTCAGCGTCTTGAGCTTCTCGGTGACCTTGGTGGTGATCGCGCCCAGGTTGGAGGCGTCGGCCGCGCCCGACACGGTCGCGGTGCGGTCGCCGTCCTGGCGGGTGATCTGGGTCGGCCCGTCGGCCTGGACGACGTCGGCCACGTCGGACAGCTTCACCAGGCCGGTCGCGGTCGGAACGGTCAGCTTCTTGATCGCGGCGAGGTCGTCGGGGGCGTCGCCGGCCCCGCGCAGGATCACGTCGCTGGAGCGGCCGTCCACGTCGATCGAGCCGACCGGCGCGCCGCGGAACGCCTGCGCGACCAGTTGCCCGACGGTGGCCTCGGTGAGGCCGCGGGCGGCGGCCTTCTCGCGGTCCACGTGCACCTCGACCCGGGGGATGCTGTCTTCGAGGTTGGAGGTGACGTCCCGCAGGCCGCCCACGCCGGTCATGGCGTCGCGGACCGAGGCGGCGGCCGTCTTCAGCGCGTCCTGGTCCGCCCCCTGCACGATGACCTGCACCTGGTCGGAGTTGAACCCGCCGCCGCCGTTGCCGCCGACGGTGATGTCACCGATGCCGGTCATGCCCTTGAGCCGCTCCCGCAGCCGCTCCTCCAGGACGGGCGTGTCCACGCCCTCCTCCAGGGTGACGGAGTAGGAGGCGCGGTCGGCGGAGCCGCCCAGCCCCCCGAGGAAGCGGTTGCCGCCCCCGACGGTCACCTGGTAGGACTTCACGTCCTTGTCGGCGGCCAGCACCTCCTCGACCTTCTTGGCCGCCGCGTCGGTCGTCGCGAGGTCGGTCCCGGCCGGCATCCGCTGGCTGATCTGCGTGGTGTCGTTGCCGGAGGAGTCGAGGAAGTTGGTCTTCAGCTTGGGCGCCAGCGCCATCGTCGCGGCGAACACCACGACGCCGACGAGCACCGTCACCAGGCGCCGCCGGGTCGCGAAGCGCAGCACCGGCAGGTAGATCCGCTGCAGCGGGCTGCGCAGTTCCCGGCGCTCGGCGTCCTCGCGTACGGCCTGCGCCTCCTGCGGGGTGAGCTCCGGCGCCTTGAGGAACCAGAACGCCAGCACCGGGATGACGGTCAGCGCGACCAGCAGCGACGCCAGCAGCGCCACGGTGACCGTGATGGCGAAGGAGCTGAACAGCTCCCCGACCAGCCCGCCGACGAAGCCGATCGGCAGGAACACCGCGACCGTGGTCAGCGTGGAGGCGGTGACCGCGCCGGACACCTCGCGCACGGCCGTCAGGACCGCCCGCCGTTTCTCCTCGCCGTAGGCGAGATGACGCTTGATGTTCTCCAGGACCACGATCGAGTCGTCGACCACCCGGCCGACCGCGATCGTCAGCGCGCCCAGCGTCAGCAGGTTCAGCGAGTAGTCGCCCGCCCACAGCGCGATGAGCGCGATCACCACCGACAACGGGATGGACACCGCCGTGACCAGCGTCGAACGCACCGACAGCAGGAACACCAGGATGATGAGTACGGCGAACGCCAGGCCCAGCAGGCCCTCGGTGGCGAGGTCCTCGATGGACCTCTCGACGTACGGCGCCTGGTCGAACACGACGTTCAGCTCGGCGCTGTCGCCGAGGGCGCGGGTCAGCCCGGGAAGGGCGTCGTTGACGTCGTGGGAGATCTGCACCGCGTTCCCGTCGGGAACCATGGTGATCGAGACGCCGAGGCTCGGGGTGCCGTTGGTGCGGGTGAGCGTGGTCGCGGTGGCGTTCTCGACCTTGATCTCGGCCACGTCGCCCAGCTTGACCGGCTTGGGTGGCTTGGGCGCCTGGACCGGCGCCGCCGCGCCCGCCGCACCGGCTCCCCCGGCAGCGGCGCCCCGGCCGGCCGACGCCTGACCGGGGAATCCCTGGCCGGCGCCCGTTCCCGCGCCGGCGCCGCGCTGGCCCGCGCCCGCCTGACCGGCCGTGCTCGCGGGCGTGAGGTACAGGTTCTCCAGGTCCTTCACCGTACGGACGGGATCGCCGATCTGCACGGTCAGCGACTTGCCGTCCTCGGTCAGCGTGCCGGCCGGGATGGACACTCCGTTGGTCCGCAGGAGGTCGGGGATCGCGGCGGCCGACAGCCCCAGCAGGGCCAGTTTGCCCTGATCGGGAGTGATGACGACCTGCTGCTCGCGGGCGCCGCTGACGGTGACGTCCCGGACGCCCTCGATCGACTGCAGCTCCGGCACCATGATGCGCTCGATCTTGTCGGCCATGGCGTGCTCGTCGCCGCCGTCGCCCACGGCGATCGCCATGACCGGGATGTCGTCGGTGCTGCCCGCCACCACCTGGGGGTCGACGTCGGCCGGAAGCTGCGCCTTGATACGGCTCACGGCCTGCTGCATCTTGCCGGTCATCTCGTCGATGTCGGTGCCGTACTCGTAGGCGACCTGCACCTGCGACACCCCCTCGCGGGAGGTGGAGGTGATGTCGGTGACGCCGGCGATGCCCTGGAAGGCGCTCTCGATGGGCTTGGTGACCTGCTCCTCCACGATGTCGGGAGCGGCGCCGGGATAGCTCGCCACCGCGAAGGCCGCCGGGAACTCCAGGGACGGGAAGAGCTGTTGCTTCAGCGAGGGGATCGCGAAGAGGCCGAATCCCGCGAGTACCAGCGCGACCAAGATCACGAGTGCGCGGTTGGCGAGGCTCAGCCTGGCCAAGGAGGTCATCCGAACTCCTGACAACGGAGGAAGTGTTTGGGGCAACCCTAACACTTCGCATGACCCTAAGATTTAGCCGGTGTATTAAACGCTGGTAACCTCTCGTGACGAGAGGTGGAACGTGAACGACAGCGCAGCCGAGCGACGCCCCCGCACCGGAACGGGACCCGAAGAGGGCCCGTACGCGAGCCGGGAAGTGAGCAGGGACGCGGCCCCGGAGACGCCCCGGACGAGCGGCCCCCGCCCCCGGGCCGGCCGCGCGGATGCCCCCGCCGCCGGCGCGGTGCAGGCCACCCCGGAGCCGGACACCTCGGAAGAGGCCGAGCGCGGATCGATCATCACCAGGCTCGCGGATCTCCAGCGTAGCCTGGGCCGCTTCTTCGCGCGCGACCGCTCGATGCCGCTGATGGCGTCCACCTTGACCATGCAGCAGTTCAAGGTCGTCATGTTCCTGACGTTCGCCGGGCCCACCTCCGGCCAGGAGCTCGCCCGCCACCTCGGCGTCGGCCTGGCGACCGTCACCGGCATCGTCGACCGGGTCGTCGCGCAGGGCCTGGTCACCCGGCACGAGGACCCCCACGACCGCCGCGTACGCCTGGTCGAGCTCACCGAGGCGGGGCGGCGGCTCACCAGCGAGATCATCGAAGCCGGGACGGGCGGCTACGTCCGCCTCCTGCGGCGGCTCGACACCGAGACCCTGCGCACCATGGAGACGGTCATGCGCAAGATCGAGGACGCGATGCGCGACCTGCACGCCGAGGAGACCGTCACCGACGCCGTGAACGGCGTCATCGACGACATCTCCTCCGACGTGTCCTCGGGTGTCGCCGCCCACGCCGCCGAGGCCACGGAAGCCACGGAGGAGTCGGCGGCCACCGGGCGGCTCCCCGACCCCGGCTGACGCCCGCGCGGCGCGCAGGCCTCGCGCCCCCTCTGTGCGGCGCGTACGTGACCGGGGCGCGGCGTGCGGGGTGACCAGGACGGGGTGCGGAGCAGGCAAGGGCGGACGCCGGACCGGGATGGGCCGCTGCTAGCGTCGCCCGATGTGCCGATCTACATCGAAGAGCTCTTCTCACTGACCGGCCGGGTGGCCCTGGTCACCGGAGGCAGCTCCGGCATCGGATACGCGATGGCGGAGGCCCTCGGGCGGGCGGGGGCGGCCGTGGTCCTGGTCGCCCGCCGCGAGAAGGAACTCGCCGAAGCCGCCGCCCGGCTCGACGGCCACGGGGTGCGCGCGGCGACGATCAGCGCCGACCTCGGCGACCGCGCCGCCATCGCCCGCGTGTGCGAGCAGGCGGACGGATTCTTCGGTGACGTCGACATCCTCGTCAACGACGCCGCCAACAACATCCGCAGGCCCATGGCCGACCTCACCGCCGGCGACTACGACCAGACCATCGCCGTCAACCTCACCGCGCCGTTCCTGCTCGGGCAGCACTTCGGCCCCCGGATGGCCGCCCGAGGCTGGGGACGGATCATCAACATCGGCTCCCAGCAGTCGATCAGCGCCTTCGGCGACAGCGGCGTCTACGGCGCGGCCAAGGCCGCCGTGTGCGGGCTGACCCGCTCCCAGGCCGAGGCGTGGTCCGGCCGCGGAGTCACCGCCAACACGATCGTGCCGGGATTCGTGCTGACTCCGCTGACCGCGCCCGCCCAGGCCGTCCCCGGGCGGGTGGAGGCGATGGCCGCCCGGAGCATGACCGGCCGCAACGGCGTTCCCGGCGACTTCCACGGCGTGGCCGTCTTCCTCGCCTCCGACGCCGCGTCGTACGTAACCGGCCAGGCCATCTGCGTCGACGGCGGTTTCAGCGTCCACTAGGAGGCGCCGGTCAGCACGTCCGGCGCCAGCGTCGCCTGGCGCCGTAACCGGTAGCCGGCGGCTGCACGTGGATGCGATCCGGCCCATCGGGGCGGTCCCTTTGGCAGGGCCTTTTGGCAGGGCCTTCCGCACGGCGGTCCAGCGGGCGCCGGTGATGCCGAGTGAATGACGACAGCGCACCGCTCCTTGGCCCCTGGGCGCAACTACCGGGGATCCCCGCCGGGTAGGAGGGTCACGTCCCGGCGGAACCGGAACGAGCGACAGCGAGCGCCGGGGCAGGAACAGGAAGGCACACACCGAGATGTCCCGATACCGCAAGCGGAGCCCGCGCGGCGCCGTGGTCCTCGCGACCACCCCCGCGAGAGGCACAGCGACGGTCCCCGCGATCCGGCGGCCGTCCGCGGCCCTGGCGATAGCCCCACCCGCGGCCGCGCTCCTCACCGCGCTGACGCCCGTTTTGGTGTCCGTGCTGGTGTCCGTGCTGGTGTCCGTGCTTGTCATACCGGCGGGAAGCGCCGCCGCCCAGCCCACAACCGCGCGGGTCTCCGCCGCGCAGTCGGCCGGGATGCAGTCGGCCGGGATGCAGTCGGCCGGGATGCAGTCGGCCGGGGTGCGGGTCGCCTCGCACCGTCCCCGTACGGCGGCCCCGGCGTTCCACGCGCCCCATCCCGGCGGTGGCGGCGGCGGAGGGCAGGTCATCAGCGGCGGGCGCGCGGCCGGTGCGCAGGGCCGGTCGGGCGCGGGCAAATCCAACCAGAACCTCAACGGCCTGCAGGCCCCCACCTTCGTCATGGGCCGGACCCAGCATGTGGTCACCGACGTCGGCGGTTATGCCGGGCAGGCCCTCGTCTGCGGGTCCCGGCCCGCCGTCTGCCTGGTCGGGCAGAACATGCCCACCCACTTCAGGTCCTGACGCCCCTTCCGGTCACCACCCTCCCCTGCGGAGGGGAGGGGTCAGCGGCGGCGGACCACCCGGTGACCGGCGCCCTCGTGCCACATCTCGATCAGCAGATGCTCCCCCGACTCGTCGACGCGCGTGTAGACCACCTCGGTCACGTCGACCCGGAACAGGTGGAAATCCTGCCCGGGCGGCCCGCCGAACGCCTCACGCACGGCCGGGTCGGTGACCTCGACGGCCCGGCCGGCCAGCTTGGCCTCGCCGTCCCAGGAGGCCGGATCCGCCTCGTCCGGGTCGACCGAAGGGCCGTGGATCGCCACCCGCGGATCGCGGCGCAGGTCGAGCGCCTTCATCGCCCCCGGCATCGACCCCAGCCACACCTCCCCGTTCTTGAACTCCACCTCGGTCCCGCTGATGCGCGGCGAGCCGTCCCGCCGCAGCGTCGCCATGGTCTTGTGCCTGCCCTTTCCCATGCTCGCCAGCACTCGCGCCGCCAGCGTGGGATTCTCCTTCTCGATCTCCTGCCAGGAAGCCATGAGGCCATCCTGCCGAACACCACCGACATTCCGCCGATCCACCCGCGCCGGCGGTGAGACCAGGCGAATGAAAGTTGCACGCCCCGCCTAACTCCCCCGCAGCTCATGACTGCGCACTAGGCGCTCTCCTTGACCGTTCCACACGGCCTGATCACCATCGCACCGCAAGATCCTCCAGAAAAGGGACGTCATGAGCACCCTGCGCACCTCCAGGCCGGCCCTCGCGCTCCTCATGGGCGCAGCGGTGGCCGCCCAGACCCTCGCGGGAATCCCCTCCGCCGGCGCCGAGACGACGCCGGTCACCGTCACCGTCAACACCCGCGCGGCCCTGGCGGTCGCGTCCGACACCGCGGTGGGCACCAACCACGCGATTTGGGACTCCAACCTCGGGACGAACGAGACCGCGGACCTCCTCAAGGCCGCCGGTGTGAAGATGCTGCGCTACCCCGGCGGGTCGTACGCCGACATCTACCACTGGAAGACCCACACCGCCCCCGGCGGCTACGTCGCGCCCAACACCGATTTCGACACCTTCATCCGCGGGGCGCAGCGCACCGGCGCGCAGCCGATCGTCATCGCCAACTACGGCACCGGCACCGCCGAGGAGGCCGCCGACTGGGTCAAGTACGCCAACGTCACCAAGGGGTATGGCGTCAAGTACTGGGAGATCGGCAACGAGAACTACGGCAACGGCCACTACGGCGCCGACTGGGAGGCCGACGACCACACCGACAAGACCCCGGCGGAGTACGCCAGGAACGTCGTGAAGTACTCGGACGCCATGAAGGCCGTCGATCCCACCGTCAAGATCGGCGCGGTGCTCACCTCCCCCGCCAACTGGCCCGACGGCATCGTCGCCGACGGTGACCAGGCCACCTGGAACGACACCGTCCTGTCGATCGCCGCCTCGAAGATCGACTTCGTCATCCTGCACTGGTATCCCCCGCACACCGACGTCGCCGACGTCCTCACCAAGACCGCGCACATCCCCGACATGATCTACATGGTCAAGCAGCAGATCGCCAAGCACGCGGGCGCCCGCGCCGGTGACATCGGCATCGCCATGACCGAGATCAACAGCGGGATCGCGTACAACACGCAGCCCGCCGCGCTGTTCGCCGCCGACGCCTACGCGGCTCTCATGGAACAGGGACTGTTCACGATCGACTGGTGGAACGTCCACAACGGCATCGGCACCGTCAGCACCGTCGCCGGCCACACCGACTACGGCGACTTCGGCATGCTGTCCAGCGCCGGCTGCACGGGCGACGTCTGCGAACCCCCCTTCAACACGCCCTTCGCCCCCTACCACGCGATCTCCATGGTCAGCGCGTTCGCGCATCCCGGCGACCAGTTCGTCCGCGCGGCCACCGACGAGCCGCTGGTCGCCGCGCACGCCGTCCGCCGCCCCAACGGCGACCTCGCCGTGCTGCTGGTGAACCGCGACCCCGACAGCGAGCGCCAGGTGAAGATCGGGTACGCCGGGTTCGCCCCCGCCGACGAGGCGCCCACGGTGTCCAGCCTCACCAACGGCGCGACGTCCGTCACCACCGGCCACGACGGCACCGCCACCACCCAGACCCTCCCGCCGTACTCGGTGACCACGCTGGTGCTGCACCCCGCGGCAGCGGCCACGGGCGCTCCCGCGGCTCCCGGGCAGCCCGCCGTCAGCGGTGTCACCGACAGGACCGCCACCATCTCCTGGCCCGCCGCCGCACCGGGCGCCGCTCCCGTCGCCAAGTACGAGATCCACCGCCAGAACGGCGCCGTCACCGAGCAGCTCGGCGAGACCTCCGTCACCTCCTACGTGGTCCACAACCTCGTTCCCGGCACCCGCTACACGGTCAACGTGATCGCCCGCGACACCGCCGGGCGCGTCTCCTGGGCCTCCGCGCCGCTCACCTTCACCACCGGCTCTCCCGCCGAGAGCTCCTGCTCCGTACGCCTGACGGACACCACCGACTGGGGCAGCGGGTTCGTCGGCAACGTCGAGATCACCAACACCGGCACCGCCGCCCTCGACGGCTGGACCCTCGGCTTCACCTGGCCCACCACGTGGCAGAGCGTCAGCAGCGGATGGAGCGCCAACTGGACGCAGAGCGGGAGGACGGTGACGGTCACCAGCACCCCGGACAACCGCAGGCTCGCCTCCGGCGCCGCCACCTCCATCGGCTTCGTCGGCGCCTACAGCGGCCCCAACGTCCTGCCCACCGCCTTCACCCTGAACGGCACCGTCTGCACCACCCGGTGACCCGGGCCTCCTGAAGAAGACGACCGCGGCGCGGCGTACCGGGTTCACCGCCCGGTACGCCGCGCCGTCGCTTGAACGGAGTCTCAGCGGCTGTAGTCCAGGAACAGCGTGCCGTTCTTGCAGGACCGGTTCGGTCAGCGACCGGCAGAGCTGGTCAGAGCTGGTCGAGGAGCAGCCGGGCGGCCCGCTCGCCGGACCGGCTTGCGCGAGAGCAATCGTTCTCGTACGGTCGTGCTTGACGGTGAGAACGTTCGTTCTCGTGCGAGAACGCTCGTTCTCGCACAGGCCCAAGGAAGCAACATGACTGACGAAGCACGCCCTCCGTTCCCGCCGTTCACCCGGGAGACCGCCATCCAGAAAGTCCGCCTGGCGGAAGACGGCTGGAACACCCGCGACCCGCAGAAGGTCGCCCTCGCATACACCGTGGACTCGCGCTGGAGGAACCGCGCGGAGTTCGCCACTGGCCGTGACGAGATCATCTCCTTCCTCACCCGCAAGTGGAACCGGGAGCTGGAGTACCGGCTCATCAAGGAGCTGTGGGCCTTCGACGGCAACCGCATCGCCGTGCGCTTCGCCTACGAATGCCACGACGACTCACGCAACTGGTTCCGCTCCTACGGCAACGAGAACTGGGAGTTCGACGACAACGGCCTGATGCGACTGCGCTACGCCTGCATCAACGACCTCCCCATCAAGGAGTCGGAGCGCAAGTTCCACTGGCCCCTCGGGCGCCGCCCCGACGACCACCCCGGCCTGAGCGACCTCGGCCTCTGACGCCCGCCCCCGCGCCGTGGATCCGGGCAGGCCGCGTTACGGCGACGGTCGGGCCCACGCCGGGGAATGTGCCTTGCGACCTGGAGCGCGGTCCCGTAAGAGAACGTTCGTTTTCGAGAATGGATGATCGAAGTGGAGCTCGAAACGACTGAGCAGCGGATCCTCGACGCTGCCGAGGAACTGTTCTACGGCCGAGGCATACAGTCGGTGGGAATGGATGCGATCCGCACCGCCTCCGGCGTGCCCCTCAAGCGCCTGTACCAGATCTTCCCTTCCAAGGACACCCTCGTCGAGGCGTACCTGAAGCGGCGGGACGCGAGGTGGCTCCATGATCTGGCTCGGTACGTGGATGCCCACGACTCACCTACGCAGCGGATTCTGGCGGTCTTCGACTGGCTGTACCGCTGGTTCAGCGAGCCGGACTACCGCGGCTGCGGCTTCATCAACTCCTTCGGGGAACTGGGAGCGACGTCCCAGGCCGTGGCCGACATCGCGAAGGCCCACAAGGATGCCTTCCGGCGCTATCTCGCCGATCTCGTGGCCGCCGCGGACGCGCCCACGCGGCTGACCGACCAGCTCATTCCCCTCGCCGAGGGCGCGATGACCACAGCGGCCATCTCCGGGTCTCCAGAGCCCGCCCGTCACGCCAAGGACGCCGCCCGCACCCTGCTGCGGGCCGCTCACGCAGACGTGGTCACCGCTGCCTGAGCACGCCGTCACCTTCACTCACAGCCCGGGTGTTCGTAGGGGCACTCCGGCCCTTTGCAGCTCGGTTCGGGGCGTAGGGACACAGAGCGAGGACAGCTTGAACGGGGCCGGTGATGCTGTGCGGCAGCCGCCAGGCTCCGAGCCGCGGCGCCACGGCCTGCTCGCGTGACGCCCTGATTCGGGCGCGGAAGCGGCGGGGGCCCCGTAGTGGTGGCCCTGGTCGCTCGAAGCGAATCGGCGTGCCGGCCCGGGCCACTCTCAAAGTCGTCGCGCAGCAAGGCAGATGGCTTCAAGACAGGCCCTAGTCGCGCTTTGGTCAGATAATCAGGCCCTGGTCGGTCCAGATGACGCCCTTGTTGCGGCACAGGCAGAAGGGGTGGCCGATCGGGTCGGTGTAAACCCGCCAGCCGTAGCCGTTGGGGCCGAAGAAGTCCTGCTGCAGCGTCGCGCCGAGGTCGAGGACGCGGCGCTGCTCGGACTCGATCTCGTCCACTTCGAAGTCGAGGTGGAACTGCTTGGGGTGCTCACTGTCGGGCCACTGAGGAGCGCGGTAGTCGTCCACCCGGATGAAGGCCAGCTCGATCTCGCCGAACTTGATGCCGGCCCAGTCCTCGTGGCTGCCTTCCTTGATCGGGCGACCCGTCACCTCGGAGTAGAAGGCCGCCAGCTTCATCGTGTCCGGGCAGTCGATGATGAAATCGGTGAGTCGCAGCATTCCGCGATCGTGTCACAAGATCAAGGGCGCCTAGACGGGTGGGTTGAAGGCGCGACCGCCCGGTACGCCGCGCCGTCGCTTGAACGGAGTCTCAGCGGCTGTAGTCCAGGAACAGCGTGCCGTTCTTGCCCCGTTCGACCTCGACCAGGTGCCACGACCGGACGTCACCGCCGTCGAACACCCGCCTGCCGTGGCCGACACCGCCGGCGCGACGACCAGCCGCAGCTCGTCCACGAGCTCGGCCCTCAGCAGCGAGCGGGCCAGCGCGATGCTGCCGTGGATGCCGATGTCGCCGCCGGACCCCTGCTTCAGGGCGCTCACGTAGTCGTGTGCGGGGGTGGTGACCAGGGTGGAGTTCGCCCATTCTCGGCCGTATGGCCGACGAAGCCCCGGGCTCGCTGACCGGCGGCGCCCTGGAGCTGTACCAGGATCCGGCCCCGGGCCTCGACCGGCTGGTGCGCGCCGTCGAGGCGTTCTGGCGGCTCGCCATGGCTCCGCACTGGGCACGCATGCGCAACCTGCTCGAAGGCGACCTGCTCTACCGCACCCGGCAGTTCGCCGAACGCGGCCCCGCCGGCGTGTTCACGGACATGCATCCGGCTATCCGCTGGGAGGACCGCACCCTCCACCTGGAGGATCGCCCGGAGGAGCTGTCCCGGACCCTGAACGGCGAGGGCCTGCTGCTGGCCCCGTCCGTCTTCGTCTGGCCCCACCTGCCCTATCGCACCAACTCCCCCGGCCAGGCGGCCATCACCTATCCGGTGCGCGCCATCGCCACCCTGTGGGAGCGCGGCACCGCGCCCGTCCCCGGCGCGCTCGCCGCCGTCATCGGCCGCTCCCGCGCGTTGCTGCTCGGCGAGCTCGACCCCCCGCCTCCACCACCGACCTGGCCCGCCGCACCGGCCTGGCGCCGGCGAGCGTCTCCGAGCAGCTCACTCTGCTGCTGTCGGCCGGTCTGGTGACCAAGCACCGGGTCGGCCGGGCCGTGCTCTACGTCCGTACGCCTCGCGGCCACGCGCTGCTCGACGGCTGACGGCCGGGTGGGCGGGCCCGGCTCAGGCCTGGGGTTTGCGCCAGACGATGCTGTAGCGGAACAGCGGGTGACGGCGATACCGGGAGCCGGGCAGCAGCTCGGCGGCCAGCCGCCGCATCTGCGCAAACGTCACCGGCGGCGGCCACACCATGGGGGACGGATGCTGCCAGTGGCCCTTCGTGGCGCGGAAGAAGGCGCCGAGGACGGTTCCGGCCAGGTCGTGCGGCAGGTCGGCGGGCATGGTGCTGCGGGCCAGGCCGACGACGGCCAGGACGCCCCCGGGACGCAGCAGGTCGCGCATGCGGGCCAGCCCGGTCGCGGCGTCCATGTGGTGCAGGGTGGCCACGGAGACGACGGCGTCGAACGAGGCCGGCTCGAAGGGGTGGGTCAGGAAGTCGCCGAGGATGTAGTCGACGTCGCCGGGGTGCTCACGGGCCTGCTCGATGCTGGGCGCGTCGAGGTCGATGCCGACGACCTCCGGCACCGTCCGCCGGAGTTCGCGGGCGAGCATGCCCTCGCCGCAGCCCACGTCGAGGGCGCGCCGGGCCCCGCCGGAAACCGCGCGCAGGATGCGGGGGTGATAGTGGATGTTGCCGTTCCACCGTCTGCCGGTGATCTCTGACATGCGCTCATCCTGCCGTGCCGGGCTCCTGCCGCGTGCCGTACAGGCGGGACAGGTCCGCGACGGCCTCGGCCATCAACGCGCGCAACTCGGCCGGTTCCAGCACCTCGACCAGGGTGCCCAGGCGCAGCAGCAGCCATCGCGCGTGCGTGAGCGACTCGATCGGCACCGTCAGCCGCGTCCACCCGCCGGGCTCGGCATGCCCGTTCGCCAGTGCCTTGTCCACGACGTCGCCGCCGAGGGTGTACCGGAACAGGTCCTCCCCACCGGGTGCGAGCCGTACGACCGCCTCGGCGGTGTACATGCGGGCGGCGAACTCCTCGGCGAAGTCGCGCCAGAACTCCGCGAGGTCGAAGTCCGGCGGCCGTTCGAAGCGCTCGCCGAGGACCTCGGCCTCGATGATCCGGCTCACCCGGTAGGTCCGCACCGTGCCCGAACAGGCCGCGGCCAAATACCACGAGCCGCCCTTCAGCACCAGGCCGTACGGATGCAGCAGGCGTTCGACCTCGGCCGGTCCCCAGCGGCGGTACCGCGTGCGGAGCACCCGTTCCTCCCAGACCGCCTCCGCGACCTCCGTGAGGAACGGCGCCTCGTCGGCGCTGCGGTACCACCCCGGCACGTCGAGGTGGAACCGCTCCCGCATCCGCGCCGCGTGCGACCGCGGTCCGGGCGGAAGCGCGGCCAGCAGCTTCAGCTCCGCCGCCGCCGCGAACTCGCCCAGTCCCAGCTCGGCGGCCGGCCCCGGCAGACCCGCCAGGAACAGCGAGGACGCCTCTTCCGCGGTCAGCCCGTTGAGACGGGTGCGGTAGCCGTCGAGCAGCCGGTAGCCGCCCAGCGGCCCGCGGTCGGCGTACACCGGCACTCCGGCGGCGGAAAGCGCCTCGACGTCCCGGTAGACGGTGCGGACCGACACTTCGAGCTCTTCGGCGAGTTCGGCGGCGGTCACCCTGTTGCGGGTTTGCAGTAACAGGAGCAGGGACAGCAACCGGCTCGCACGCATGTCGACCAGTCTGCCACCTTTACAATGTAGATCAATACGGCCTCGTCAGGAAGCGGTACCGCTCCGTCAGCGCCGGTCGCTGCGGGGCATCTCCTGCTCGCCGGCGACGACCAGTCCGGATTCGTACGCGAAGACGACGGCCTGGGCGCGGTCGCGCAGGTCCAGTTTCGTCAGCAGGTTGCTCACGTGGCTCTTGACCGTATGCTCGGAGACGACCAGATCCGCGGCGATCTCGGCGTTGGACCGGCCCCGTGCGAGCAGCCGCAGTGTGTCCGTCTCCCGGTCGGTGAGCTCGGCGAGCCGCCGCTGCAGCCGGGGCCGGGCACGTCCACGCCCGACGAACTCGGCGACCAGGCGCCGGGTGATCGCGGGGGCCAGCAGCGACTCCCCCTCGGCGACCAAGCGGACGGCGCGGACGAGGTCGTCCCGGCGCACGTCCTTGAGCAGGAAACCGCTGGCACCGGCGCGCAGGGCGTCGTAGACGTACTCGTCGACGTCGTACATCGTCAGGACCAGCACCTTCGCGCCGGTCCTGCGGCACACCCGCGCGGTGGCCTCGACCCCGTCCATGCCGGGCATCCGGATGTCCATGAGCACCACGTCCGGCTCCAGCTCGACCGCCTTCGCCACGGCCTCGGCGCCGTCGGCCGCCTCGCCGACCACGGCGATGTCGTCGTGGGCGCCGAGGATCATCGCGAAGCCGCCGCGGAACAGGTCCTGGTCGTCGGCGACGAGCACGCGCAGCACGCCGTCAGCCGATCGGCAGGGTCGCGGCGACGGTGAGCCCCGGGTTTCCCGGCCGGACGGCGAGCCGGCCGCCGCAGGCCGTGACCCGCTCCCGCATCCCGATCATGCCGTGTCCTTCCCGTAGCTCCCGCACACCCCGGCCGTCGTCGGCGACCTCGACCTCCAGGGTGTCACCCGACCAGCGGACCCGTACGCGGACGGTGCTCGCGCCGGCGTGCCGGATCGTGTTGGTCAGCGCCTCCTGGACGATCCGGTACGCGGCGACGTCCACGTCGGAGGGAAGGCGCCGTGGCTCGCCCCGCACGTCGGCGGAGACGTCCAGGCCCGCCCGGCGGGCGTTGTCCAGCAGGCCGGGCAGGGCGTCGAGCCCGGGCTGCGGCCCCCGGGCCGGAGCCGGGCCACCGGGCCCCTCGCTTCCGCGCAGCGCGCCGAGGATCAGCCGGAGCTGGCCGATCGCGTCCCGCCCCGCCGCCGCGATCGCCTCGAAGACCGCCTCGGCCTTCTCCGGGTGGTCGCGCGCCACCAACGGGCCGGTCTCCGCCTGGATCACCATGAGCCCGACCGAGTGGGTGACGATGTCGTGCATGTCGCGGGCGATCCGGGTGCGTTCGCGCGCGACCGCGGCGGCGCGTTCCTCGCGGACGCGCGCTTCCCGCTCCCGTTCGGCCTCCCGGCCCGCCCGCCGGGCCCGTGCGCTCACACCAAGCGCGTACGCGGCGACGATCGCGGTGAGGAGGTAACGGTAGGTCTCCAGGTTCTCCTGCGGGACGACGAGCGACACGGCCACGCCGGCGGCGAGACCCGCGACGCCCCCGGCGCGGCGCGCCCGGGAGAGGTCCGCCGCCGCGAACGTGTAGGTGCACACCAGCACGCCGTACGGCAGCAGCAGCACCAGAGCCCCGGAGTGCGGCAGCGGCTTCACCGCGATCGCCAGGACGGTCGTGGCGCAGCCCACGACCGCCCCGGCGGGGAGAACGGCGCGGCGCCGCCACAGCACCGGCACCGACATCAGGACGGCGAGCGCCACGGCCCACCACGGCTGCCGGTACGGGACCAGGACGGGCGTCACCGTCATCACGGTGACGACGGCGGCGATCGCGACGTCGGCCCTTGATGGACTCAGGATGCTCGCCCGCATGACCGGCTCCGGGGTTGTCGGAGAGAACCCGGCAAGACTATGCGCGCGGCCCCCGCCGCCGCCTCCGCCGCTCGGCTGACGACCGTCTCACTCCTTCGAGTGAGACCCGCCGCCACGGCTCTCCGAGCGGCCCCGGTCCCTGCGACCGGCACCCGGACCGCTCCCTCCGGTGATGCGCGTCCAGGCCGGGTCCTGGAGGGTCGGGGCGGCTGAAAAAAGGAGGCTGCACGATGAATTCACGGATTCGGCGTCCGACCGTGGCTCTCGCCGCCGCGGCGCTGTCGGCGACGCTGTTGCATCTCGGCACCGGGCTCACGCCGGTGCCCTGGCTCACCTGGCTCGCACCGCTGCCGGTGCTCGTCCTCGCCCACCACGTCGGCGCTCGCACCGCGTTCCTCGCGGCGTCGGCGGCATGGCTCGGCGGCGAGACGGCGATGTGGGGCTACTTCCTCGACACGGTGCGGATCCCGCCGCCGATGGTCGTGTCGCTGATCGTCGGGTCGGCGCTGCTGTTCGGGCTGGTCGTCCTGGCGTCCCGGGCGCTGGTGCTGAAGGGACGTCCGCTGACGGCCGCCGCCGTCGTGCCGGCGGCCTGGGTCGCCGTCGAGTACGCGTTCTCGGTGCTGTCGCCGAACGGGGCGTGGTGGAGCATGGCCTACACCCAGGCCGACGTCCTTCCGGTCCTGCAGACCGTCTCGGTCACCGGACCGTGGGGGGTCACGTTCCTGGTCCTCGGGGTTCCCGCGGCCGTCGCCGCGTTCTCCGCACCGCGTACGGGCGGGCGGCTGCGGGTGGCGGTCACCGCCGCGGTCGTCCTGACCCTGGCCGTGGGGTACGGCGCCTGGCGGCTGCGCCTGCCGTACGGGGAAGGCTCGGACGGGAACGGATCGGGCGGGGACGGCTCGGGTTCGGAGAAGGTGGCGCTGCTCGCCGCCGACCGGAACGGGTCGGTCCCGGTCGCCTCGGCGGAGGGACGTGCCCTCCTCGGGCGGTACACGGCGCGGATCCCGGACCTCGCCGCACGCGGCGCGCGGGTCGTGGTCATGCCGGAGAAGGTCTTCGTCGCCGACGACGCGACGCTGCCCGTCCTGGCGGCGCCGCTGGCGCGGCTCGCCGCCGACCACCACGTCGACATCATCGCCGGGCTGATCCTCAAGCGCTCCGATGGCCTCCGCAACGCGGCCGTCGACTTCCCCGCCGACGGGAGCCGGCGGGTCGAGTACTTCAAGCACCACCTCATCCCCGGGCTGGAAAGCGAGTTCCGGCCCGGGAACCGCAAGGCCTTCGTGCCCGGTTCGGGCCTCCGCTGGGGGATCGCGATCTGCTTCGACCTCGATCTGCCCGGTCTGGTGCGCGACTACCGCAGGAGCGGCGCCACGGCCGTCTTCGTCCCCGCCTGGGACTTCGATCGGGACCGCTGGCTGCACGGCAGGATGGCGGTCACCCGCGGCGTCGAGACCGGGCTCACGGTGGCGCGTGCCGCGCGGGACGGCGACCTGGTCGTGAGCGACGCCAACGGCCGGATCCGGGCCGAGGCGCACAGCGCTGACGCGCCGTTCGTGTCCGTCCTCACCGCGCTGCCCACCCGGTCGGCCGAAACGCCCTACACCCGGTTCGGCGACTGGTTCGCCTGGGCCTGCGCTCTCCTGCTGCTGCTCGCGCTCGCGTCCCTGACCCGCGTCCGGGCCGCGGCAGGCACCCGGCGTGCGCCGGCCGCTCCCCCACGGCGGGATCTCCAGGACCGGGATCGAGCAGCTCAGCCCGGTTGACCACCTGGCGGTCACCGCTCGGACGGCCGGCGTGACGTCTGTCCGTCCCCACCGGCGCGGCGGGCGGCTTCCCCGCTTCGCGAGTTGTACGGTCACGAGCCGTAAGCCCATGTCCCGCACCGGGAGCCTCTCATGCCCAAGCGTCTCGTCGTGGCGCTCTCGGCCGCGCTCAGCGCGGTCACCGCTTCCACCGCTCTCGTCGCGATCCGGCCGGCGCCCGCGGGCGCGGACACCGACGGATACGACTTCGCCCACCCGCAGGTGGTCACGACGGGACTGCGGGCGCCCTGGGGGATCGCCTTCCTGCCCGACGGCAGCGCCCTCGTCTCCCAGCGCGACACGGCGGACATCATGCGGGTGCGCCGCGGATCCGCGCCCGTGAAGGTGGCCACGGTCCCGAACGTGTCGCCCGGGGGCGAGGGCGGCCTGCTCGGCATCGCGGTCTCCCCGGTCTACGCCTTGGACCAGTGGGTCTACGCGTACTACACGAGCGCCTCCGACAACCGGGTGGTCCGGTTCCGGCTGAGCTCGCCCCAGACGCAGCAGCCGATCCTCACGGGCATCCCCCGCGCCCAGACCCACAACGGCGGGCGGATCGCGTTCGGCCCGGACGGCAGGCTGTACGTGGGCACGGGCGACGCCGGGAACTCGGCCAACGCGCAGAACCTGAACAGCCTGGGCGGCAAGATCCTGCGCCTCAGGCCCGACGGCACGGTGCCCGCGGACAACCCGTTCGCCGGCTCGCCGGTCTACAGCTACGGCCACCGCAACGTCCAAGGCCTCGCCTGGGACGACAGCGGCCGGCTGTACGCCACCGAGTTCGGCCAGAACACCTTTGACGAGCTCAACCGCATCCTCCCCGGCCGCGACTACGGCTGGCCGATCTGCGAGGGCGTGTGTTCCGACCCGCGCTTCACCAATCCCCTCGTGACGTGGAGTCCCTCCGAGGCGTCGCCCAGCGGCCTCGCGTACGCCAAGGGCACGCTCTTCGCCGCGGCGCTGCGCGGGACGCGGCTGTGGACGGTGCCGATCAGCGACGGCGCGGTGGGCACCCCGGTGGCCGAGTTCCAGGGGACGTACGGGCGGCTGCGCACCGTGGCCGTCGGGCCGGACTGCTCGCTGTGGGTGGCGACGAGCAACCGCGACGGCCGCGGGAGCCCGGCCGCCGACGACGACCGGATCATCCGCGTCCGGCCGGCGGCCCGCTGACCCTCACCGTGGCCGGGTCTGAAAGTTTCCTCACCCGGGCCCCTGCTGCGGACGAACACGCAGGCCGCCGGACGGGCTCCCGCCGGTCTGTTGCCTCGGGCGCGGCGGACGCTTTCGATGATTGACAAGCCGGTATGCGGTCCCCGTCTCCTCCCGGGAGCACGTGATGCCCAAGCGTCTGTCCGCGGCACTCGCGGCCGTCCTCTGCGCCGTGACCGCCGCCGCGGTGCTCGTCGCGACCCGGCCGGTCCCCGCGGGAGCGGCCACCGGCGGGTTCGACTTCACCAGGGCGCAGGTCTCCATCACGGGACTGCAGTCACCCTGGGGGATGGCCTTCCTGCCGGACCGCAGCGCCCTCGTGACCGAACGCGCCACCGCGGACATCTGGCGGGTGTATCCGGGATACATGCAAACACGGGTGACCACCATCCCGAACGTGTACACGACGGGTGACGGCGGCCTCCTCGGCATCGCCTTGTCCCCCGCCTTCCTTCAGGACCAGTTCGTCTACGTCTACTTCACCAGCGCCTCCGACAACCGCGTGGTCCGGTTCCGGTGGGGCGCCCCCAACACGCAGCAGGTCGTCCTCAGCGGCATTCCGCGCGGCCAGTCCCGCAACGGCGGGCGGATCGCGTTCGGTCCCGACGGCATGCTGTACGTCGCCACCGGCGACGCAGGCACCCCCGTCAACGCGCAGAACGGCACCCTGGGCGGCAAGATCCTGCGCCTCAGGCCCGACGGCACGGTACCCGCGGACAACCCGTTCGCCGGCTCGCCGGTCTACAGCTACGGCCACCGCAACGTCCAAGGCCTCGCCTGGGACGACAGTGGCAGGCTGTACGCCACGGAGTTCGGCGAGGACGCCTGGGACGAGCTCAACGCCATCGTCCCGGGAGGCAACTACGGCTGGCCGTCCTGCCAGGGCGTGTGCAGAGACGCACGCTGGCGCGACCCGATCGTGACCTGGCGCCCGGCCGACGCGTCGCCCAGCGGCCTCGCGTACGCCAACGGGACGGTCTTCGCCGCGGCCCTGCGCGGGACGCGGCTGTGGGCGGTACCGGTCGCGGGCGGCATGGCGGGCACCCCGGTGGCCGAGCTTCAGGGGAAGTACGGACGGCTGCGCACCGTGGCCGTCGGGCCGGACGGCTGGCTCTGGGTGACGACGAGCAACCACGACGCCGGCGGGACTCCTGTCTACGGCGACGACCGGATCATCCGGATCCCGCCCGTCGAAGGCTGGCCGCCGGCCTCGCCGTCAGCCAGCCCGTCGCTCTCACCGTCGGCCGGTCCGTCCCCCTCGCCGTCCGGCGGTTCCTCGCCGTGCCTCTCCCCCTCGCCCAGCCCTTCGCCGTCGCCGTCGCCCAGCCCGTCAGCGACGCCGTCGCCCAGCGCGTCACCGTCAGTCAGCCCCTCCCCGTCGGTGAGCCCTTCAGCGACGCCGCCAGTCAGCCCCTCGCCGTCACCGTCGCCCAGCCCTTCCCCCAGCCCTTCGCCCAGTGCCTCGCCGTGCCCCTCGCCAACGCCCAGTCCTTCACCGTCACCGAGCCCCTCTCCCAGCCCTTCCCCCAGCCCCTCCGTGTCGCCCAGTCCCTCCCCCTCGCCCAGCCCGTCGCCGTCCACCGGCACGCGCTCGTGCGAAGCGACGATCCGTTTCATCCTGTCGTGGACGGCGGCCTCATACGGCCAACTGACGGTGCGGAACACGGGAACGCTGCCCATCTCCTCGTGGATCGTCACCTTCAAGGTCCCCAACGGTCTGAGCTGGGTGCAGATGTGGAACGGCGGCCGCGTCCCGCCGGGAGCCATGGTGACCGTCACGAACCAGCCCTGGAACGGCGCGCTGCCGCCAGGCGCGTCGGTGACGACGGACTTCGCGATCGGCTGGCCCGGCGGCACTGTCGAGGCGCCGTCGCCCATCACCTGTACAGCCACCTGACCCCGGGCTGGGCCGCTCACGATCGGCTTCGGTGGCCCGTAGCGGGTGTGTCATGATCTTTGCGACGCAGCCGGCGCGCTCGTCCGCGCCCGACACCCCCGGAGGACCGGTGCCCCTCGTCGCCGGGGTCGACTCATCGACCCAGTCGTGCAAGGTCGTCGTCCGCGACGCCGACACCGGGGAACTGGTGCGCGAAGGCCGCGCACCACACCCCGCCGGGACCGCCGTGCCGCCGGCCGCGTGGGAGGCCGCACTGTCCGACGCGGTCGCACAGGCCGGCGGACTGGACGACGTGGCGGCGGCCTCGATCGCCGGGCAGATGCAGGGCATGGTGTGCCTGGACGCGGACGGCGGGGTGATCCGGGACGCGGTGCTGTGGAACGACACCCGCTCGGCCGGCGCCGCCGCCGACCTGATCTCGGATCTCGGCGGCGGGGAGGCGGGACGGCGAGCATGGGCGGAGGCGGTCGGCCTGGTACCGGTGGCCAGCTTCACCGTCACCAAGCTGCGCTGGCTGGCCTCGGCGGAACCGGACAACGCCGCCCGCACGGCCGCGGTGTGCCTGCCGCACGACTGGCTGACCTGGCGACTGTCCGGCGCGCCGGGGCTCGACGCGCTGCGCACCGACCGCAGCGAGGCCAGCGGGACCGGATACTGGTCGGCCGCGGCCGGTGGGTACCGCCTGGACCTGATCCGGCTGGCGTTCGGCCGCGACGACGTGCTGCTGCCGCAGGTGCTCGGACCGACCGGTCAGGCCGGGCACCTGCGCACCGGCGCGCCGCTGGGCCCCGGCGCCGGGGACTGCGCCGCGGCGGCGCTGGGTGCCGGTGCCGAGCCGGGCGACGTGATCGTGTCGATCGGCACCTCGGGCATCGTGTCCACCGTTTCCGACGTGCCGGCCGCGGACCCGAGCGGGATCGTCGCCGGGTTCGCCGACATGACCGGCCGGTTCCTGCCGCTGGTGTGCACGCTCAACGCCGCCCGGGTGCTGGACGCGGCCGCGACCATGCTGCGGGTGGACCACGCGGAGCTGTCGGCGCTGGCGCTGTCGGCCCCGCCGGGCGCCGACGGGCTGGTCCTGGTGCCCTACCTGGAGGGCGAGCGCACACCGAACCGCCCGCACGCCACCGGAGCCGTGCACGGCCTGACCCTGCGAACCTCGACCGCCGCGCACCTGGCCCGCGCGGCGGTCGAGGGCATGCTGTGCGCCCTCGCCGACGGGCTGGACGCGATGATCGCACAGGGCACGACGGTCGACCGGGTCATCCTGGTCGGCGGCGGCGCCCGCTCGGAGGCGGTCCGCCGGATCGCGCCGACGGTCTTCGGCCGCCCCGTGCTCGTCCCACCACTGGGCGAGTACGTCGCCGACGGCGCCGCCCGCCAGGCGGCCTGGATGCTGTCGGGCGGGCAGCGGCCGCCGTCGTGGACGATCGGGCAAATCGAGACGCACGAAGCGGACCCGGTGCCGGCGATCCGCGAACAGTACGCCGCGGCCCGCGAGAACGTCCTCGACCGCACTGACTGACGGCCGGCTGACGGCCGAATGACGGCGGCAGCGCCGGTCAGCGGACGGCCCTGCAAGCCGCGCGCCACGCCGAGGCGTTCACGTGCGGCGCCGGCGATCTGTTCCGGCCTGTCTCGGCCGAACCCACGAAGTGGGGCGACCCGCGTGCGAAGCCACTCGACGGGGACTCCTGGGAGCAGGTCGAGCCGGCCTACTCGTCGCGGGCCGCGGATCGCTTGGCGATCTCGGCCCTGACCGTCTCGTGCAACTCGTCCGACGTGAAGCCGAGGTTGCGCAGGATCTGCGCGGCCGGGCTCTCCTCGGCGCGGATCAGGCCCAGCAGCGTGTGTTCGGTGCCGACCCAGTCGTGGCCGAGGTCTGCCGACGCGCGGCTCGCGTGCTCGATGACCTCCTTGCTCTCCGGCCGGAACGCGATGTGGCCCCGCAGCGCCTTGGGCCCGGCCGGCGGCATCGCCTCCTCGATCGCGTCGCGGATGCGTTGCTCCGACTCGGTCTTCGCCATCAGCACCTCGTACGCGAGGCCCCGGGGTTCGCCGAGCAGGCCGAGCAGGATGTGCTCGGTGCCGATGAAGTCGTGCTTGTGCGCTCGGGCGGCCTCCTGGGCCAGCACGATGGTGTGCCGGTTCAGGTCCGTGAACCGATCGAACACGTTCGGCGCGTGGCGTTGCTGGGCGGCCTGCTTGGACACCCCGATGGCGTCGCCGACCTCGCTCCACGAGGCGCCCGCCTGCTTGGCCTTGCCGACGTAGTGGCCGACGAGCTGGTCGGCGAGGTCGGACAGGGTCTGGGCGCGCAGTTGCGCCTCGCTGATGCGGGCCAGGTGGTCGGCGTCGGGGAGTTCCTCGTCGAGACGGGCGATCAGATCGGCGAGGCTGATGTTGAGTGGACTCATGCGTCAACCGTAGCTTGACGATTCTCGATCGTCAATCTTCGGTTGACGGCCGTCCCTCAATCGTTCTCAGAGGTGCCGCAGCACGCGGCACCGTCGGCGGTCGACGTCCCGCTCCTGCCGATGACCTCCGCGTCCGCCTTGACCACGTACACCTCCCAGGGCTCACCTCCGGGGCCGTGCACCCACACCTTGTCCTGCAGGGCGTAGCAGCAGGTGGTGTCGTTCTCCTCGAAGGTCGCCAGGCCGGCCTCCTTCAGCCGCTCGGTCGCGGCCGTGACCTGTGCGGCGTCCTCGACCTCCACGCCGAGGTGGTCCATCCGGGTGGGCTCCCCCTGCTCGCCTTCGAGGAGCACCAGCTTCAGCGGCGGCTCGGCGACGGCGAAGTTGGCGTAGCCGGGCCGCCGCTTGGCGGGCTCGACGCCGAACAGTTTGGAGTAGAAGGCGATCGACCCTTCCAGGTCGGCGACGCGCAGGGCGAGCTGAACACGGGACATCGGTTCCTCCGTGGACCGTGAAGCGGCAGGCAGGCCCGCTGCTTCGACAACTGTCTAATCAAGTTATCGGCAGATTGTGTCCCTGAATAGAGATGTGTCAAATTAAAGAGATGTCGAAGCAACAGCCGCCGATCGCCGACGCGGGTGCGGATGCGCCCGGCGGGGGATGCCCTGCACCGCTGACCTGCGAGCCGCTGCCGGAGCGCGAGGCCGTGGAGCTCGCGCCGCTGTTCAAGGCCGTCGCCGATCCCGTACGGCTGCGCCTGCTGTCGCTGATCGCCTGCCACAAGGGCGGCGAGGCGTGCGTGTGCGATCTCACGGCCGCCTTCGACCTCACCCCGCCGACGATCAGCCACCACCTGAAGGTGCTCAGGCAGGCCGGGCTCATCGGCTCCGAACGCCGGGGCACCTGGGTGTACTACCGAATCAACCCCGGTGTGCTGGCTCGGATGTCCACGTTGATCCACCCCGTCTCAATCCTCGCACCCGGCCTTACAAAGTAGATTTAGTTGCTCTCGGACAGGCCGTGTGTTCAAATGAACACATGGAAAGTGCCGACCGCATGCGTGCGATCATGAATGCGCTGCGCACGACCGACAGCGTCTCCGTGGCCGAGCTGGCACTGGCGTACGGGGTCTCGGAGATGACCATCCGCCGCGACCTCGACGAACTCGCTCAGCAGGGCGTGGTCCGGCGGGTGCGCGGCGGCGCGCTGAGCCTGCTGCTGCGCGGCGAGGAACCGCCGTTCGGGGTGCGTGAGCGTGAGGCGGTCGAGGCCAAGCGGCGCATCGCCGCGGAGGTCGCCGCCCTGCTGGCCGATGGTGAGGCCGTGGTGCTCGACGGCGGCACGACCGCGCTGGAGGTCGCGCGGGTCGTACGCGACCGGCGGCTGACCGTGCTGCCGCTGGCGCTTCAGGCGGCGCAGGAGCTCGCCGCCGCGCCCCGCGTCCGTCTCGTGCTGCCCGGCGGGGAGGTGCGTCACGGTGAGATGAACTTCGTCGGTCCGCTCACCGAGGCGTCCATCAAGGCGCTGCGGTTCGACACCGCGGTCGTCGGCTGCTGCGGCCTGTCCGCCGAGCACGGCCTGACCGCGCACGACCTGCCCGAAGTGGCCATCAAGCAGGCCGCGATCGCCTCGGCCCGCCGGGTGGTGGTGGTCTGCGACTCGGGTAAGTTCAACCGGACGGCGTTCGGCGCGGTCTGCGGACTCGACCGGCTCGACGTGGTCGTCACCGACGACGGGATCCCCAAGGACCAGCACGACGCCCTCGCCGCCGCCGGAGTCACCGTACGCACGGTTCCCGGGACGGCGTCCGTCCCCTGACGGATCCACGCCACGCGGATCGTGCCGTACACGCCCGACCAGAACGCCCACGGAGGTCGCCCGCCCGCCCACGTCACTTCGCCGCCGGTCGTGCGGGGTCTCGTCCCGCCCTGACGGGCGGCCGCCCGGCTTCGGCCGGCACACCGTCCCGCTCACCGTCCTGGTCACCGCGCCGACCGCTGTCCCAGTGCGCTGTACAGCGCCGCCTGCCGGCGCCGATCCCCAGTCCCTACGCCCTAGCGTCGATGGCACAGCGCCGATCTCACCGCGCCGCGTGTGAGGCCAGGCGGCGCCGGCCCGGCGCGGCGTAGCCCCTCTCCCACACGCACCCCGAATCCCCCCATGTGTCCAAAGCACACGTGTCCGAAGCACGGCCACGGACGGGTGCTTCCACCACCCCGCACGCCGGACGTGATCGATCGCACATCCACCGGCATTCGTACGCACACCGCCACAGCTCGGCAGGCCCGGCGGCCCGGGCCCCTGCCGACACGACCACAGCCTTCGAGGAGCGATGCGACATGGCCCTGTCCGCCCCCGCCCGTCCGGCGCTCGTACGCGCCCGGGTGGCCGTCTACGGTCTGTTCCTGCTGTCCGGGATGGCCATCGGCACGTGGACCAGCCGGATCCCCGCCATCAAGGCCGACCTGCGGCTCAGCGACGGCGCGCTGAGCCTCGGACTGCTGGGCATCGCGGCCGGCGCGATCACCGGCATGCAGATCGTCGGCCGGTTGGTGGACAGGTACGGCAGCTATCGGACGATGCTGCCGGTGGCCGTCGCGCAGGGCGTCGTGCTCGTGCTCCCCGCGTACGCCCCGAACCTGCCGGCGCTCGCGCTCGCCCTGTTCGTCTTCGGCTCGGTCCACGGCACCCTCGACGTCGCGATGAACGCCAACGCCGTCGTGGTCGAGCGCGCCTACGGCAGGCCGATCCTGTCGTCCTTCCACGCGGTGTTCAGCGTCGGCGGGTTCGCGGGGGCGTCCGCGGGTGGGCTGTTCGCCCACGCCGATGTGAGTCCGGCCCTGACCTTCGCGTCCGTGGGCGTGGTCATCCTGCTCGTCGCGCTGCTGAGCGCCCGCTGGGCGCTGCGCGACGACCCGCCGGGGCGCACGGCAGCGTCCGCGCCGTCCGCGCCCTCCGGAAGCGGCCCGGCCCGGCGGCGCGTCAGCGGCGGCGTGCTGTTCCTCGGCGTCCTCGCGTTCTGCTGCCTGGTCGGCGAGGGCGCCTCGGCCGACTGGGGATCGGTCTACCTGCGCGACAACCTGGGCTCCTCCCCCGGCTTCGCCGCCGCGGCGTACGCCGCCTTCTCGATCATGATGACCGCCGGGCGGTTCGCCGGAGACCGTCTCGCCGCCTGGCTGGGCCCGGTCACGCTGGTGCGCTGCTGCGGGGTGCTCGCCGGGGCGGGTCTCGCGGCCGGGGTCCTCGTGGCCCGGCCGGTCGCCGGTGTCGTGGCGTTCGGGCTGTTCGGCGCGGGCCTGTCGTGCATCATCCCGCAGGTGTTCTCGGCCGCCGGGCACCGCGACCCCGCGCAGTCGGGCCGGGCGCTGGCAGCCGTGGCGAGTCTCGGCTACACCGGTTTCCTGACCGGCCCGGTTCTCATCGGCGGCCTGGCGGAGGCAATCACCCTCCCGTACGCGCTGCTGGTGCCCGCCCTGCTCGCGCTTTTCGTCGCCCTCGCGGCGCCGGCCGTACGGGCGCCGCGGCGCGAGCCCGCCGATCAGGCGCGGGTGACCTTGACGCCGCCGAAGACGCCGTAGCTGCGCACGCGGACGAGAGGCCCGGAGGCGCCGGCCGTCGCCGGGTCCACCGCGCGTCCGCCGAACAGGCTGAAGCCCTCGACCTCGACCGCGGCGCCGGCGGGCACCCGCAGCCGCACCCCTCCCACGAGGGAGACCTTCGTCACCGTGGTGACCGGCGCCATCTCGGCGTCGCCGAGGTCGAGGTCGGCGCCGCCGACCGGAGTGAGGACGACCGTGTCCGCGGGCATCGGGCCCTGCCCGCGGTGCCTGAGACCGCCGAGAAGTGAGACGTGCCAGTCCGTGCGCTGCGATGAGTTCGTGTTCGTCATGACCTTTACGGTACGGATGGCCGGGCGACGTGATCAGTGCCGAGCGTCGTGTGCCGACCATGACATCCGTCATGGCGGCGGCCCGGTCCCGGCTCCCCCGGGGAATCAGGGGTGGTCAGGTGGCGAGGAACTGGTCGTAGGCGAGCTTGGCGACCAGGGCTGCCACCACGCACAGCAGGACGGCCCGGACGAACCCGGAGCCGCGGCTGAGCGCCATCCGGGCGCCGATCTGCGCCCCGGCGATGTTGCAGGCGGCCATGGCCAGTCCCACGGCCCACAGCACGTGCCCCTGCGCGGCGAAGACGACGAGCGCGCCCAGGTTCGTGCCGGTGTTGATGACTTTCGCCGTGGCCGAGGCGTGGACGAAGTCCATCCCGAGGATCGAGGTGAACGCGATGAGCAGGAACGTCCCGGTGCCCGGCCCCAGGATGCCGTCGTAGTAGGCGATCGCCATGCCCGAGACCGCCAGCGCCGCCACGACCCGCCCCTGGGTGCGCAGGTGCGGCTGGGGCAGGCGGCCGAACGCCGGTCGCAGGGTCACGAACGCGGCCACTCCGAGCAGCACGACCATGACCAGCGGTTTCAGCACGGCGGCGTCGAGCAGGGCCGCCGACGCGGCGCCCAGGCCGGCGAAGGCGACCGCCAGCGCCGCGGCGGGCACGGCCACGGCGCGGTCCAGTTTCGTCCTGCGGGCGTAGGTCAGGGCGGCCGAGGCCGTGCCGAAGATGGCGGCGGACTTGTTCGTCGCCAGCGCCTGGACCGGCGGGACGCCGGCCAGCAGCAGCACCGGAAGCTGGAGTACGCCCCCGCCGCCGACGACGGCGTCGACCCACCCGGCGGCCACCGCGGCGAGCAGCAGCAGCACGATCTGCCCGGCGTGCATGCGCCGCGTCCCCCCTTTTGCCCCGGCTTGACCCTGGCCGGACAGAGCCGAGCCTAGCGGGCGGCCGTGTGGCCGACGGCGGCGAAGGTGACGAGAACGGCCGAAGTCCGGCCACGACCCGGACGATCGGTCGTGGCGCTGGAGAACCGGACAGCTCCGGAAATGTAACAATTGGACCGGTTGAACGGTGCTCCTTACCATTGGCCCGTGCGGCTGAACGTCCTCGGGCCCGTGGAACTCGTCGTGGCCGGGCAGGCCGTATCGGCCGGACCGCCGAAGCAGCGAGCCCTCCTGGCCCTCCTCGTGATGAACTCCGACCGGGTGCTCCCCGCGGACCTCCTGGCCGACCGGCTGTGGTCGGGCAACCCGCCGCCCAGCGCCCAGGGGAGCCTGCAGGTCTACGTCTCCAACCTGCGCCGCCGGCTGGAGCCCGACCGGCGGCCGGGCGCGACCCCGGCCGTCCTGGTCAGCGCCGCCGACGGGTACGGCCTGATGACCGGCGGGCTCGGCCTCGACACGAGGGACTTCGAGACGCTCGTGTCGGCCGGGTCCGGCGATCTGGCCGAGGGACGGCACGAGGAGGCGGCGGCCGCCCTCGCCGAGGCGCTCGACCTGTGGCGAGGCGACCCGTACGCGGACGTGCGGTCCGAGGAGTGGGCCCAGCCGGAGATCGGCCGACTGGAACAGGTGCGGCTGGACGCGGTGGAGGGGCTGGCCACGGCCCTGCTGGAGCTGGGCCGCCACACGGACGTGGTCGCGCGGCTGGACTCGTTCGTCCGCGAACACCCCCTGCGGGAGCGTGCCTGGGAACTGCTGGTGCTGGCCGACTACCGGGCGGGCCGGCAGGCCGCGGCCCTCGAACGCCTGCGCAGGGTGCGGGAGGTGCTCGCCGGGGAGCTGGGCATCGACCCCGGCCCGCGGCTGCGGGAGCTCGAAGGCGCGGTGCTGCGCCAGGACCCGGCGCTGCTCCCGCCGGAGCGGCCCACCACACCGCCACCCCCGCGGCGGCCTCCGGCGCGGACCCCGAAAGAGACGACGCCGAAGCGGACGGCTTCGAAACAGGCGACGGCGCGCAGCGCTCCCGAGCCCGCGGCGGACCAGACGGTCTTCGTCGGCCGCGAGAGCGCGCTGGAGTTCCTGCACGCGGCGGCCAGGGCGTCGTCCGACGCCGGGCAGGTCGTGCTGGTGGACGGCGAGCCGGGGGTCGGCAAGACGAGCCTGCTGAAGCGGTTCCGCGCGACCGCCGCCGTGCCGGTCGGCTGGGGGTCGAGTCCCGACCACGAGACGGCGCCCGCCCTGTGGCCCTGGGAACGGGTCCTGCGCGACCTCGCCGCCGCGTTCCCGGAGGCCGCGCTGCCCGGCGAGGTCAGCACGTTCCTGTCGGGCGGGCTGGAGGCGATTCCGGCGGCCGACGCGCAGGGGGCGCGGCTGCGGTTCTTCGAGGCGGTCGGCACGTTCCTGGCCGACACCGGCCCGGTGATCGTCGTGCTGGAGGACGTCCACGCGGCCGACGACGCGACGCTGCGGCTGCTGGTCCACGTGGCGTCCACCGCCCGGCCGGGTCTGCTGCTGGTGGCGACCTTCCGGCGGCACGAGGCGTCGGCGCTCACCGGCACGCTGTCGGCGCTGTCGCGGCTCGGCGCGCGCAGGCTCGGGCTCGACGGGCTCACGGCCGAGGAGGTCCGCGCGCTCGTCCGGGAGTTGTCCGGCCGCGACCCGGGCGGCCGCAGGGCCGAGGAGCTGCGCGGGCGCACCGCCGGGAACCCGTTCTTCCTCGCGGAGCTGGCCCGGGCGGGCGAGGAGCTGCCGCAGGGCGTGCTGGACGTCGTGCTGCACCGGGTGGCGGCCCTGGGGGCGGAGGCGGCCCGCGTGCTGGAGCTCGGCGCCGTGATGGGCGACGAGTTCGAGGCGGGCGTCCTGGCCCGGGTCGCCGGCGGCACGGTCGGCGACCTGCTGCCGCCGCTCGACGCGGCCCTCGACGCGGGGCTGATCCGGGAGTCGTCGTACCGGCTGGGCGGGTACGAGTTCGCGCACGCCCTGGTGACCGACGCGTTGCTGTCGCGCCGGTCGCGGCTGTGGCGGGCGCGCGTGCACGAGCAGGTCGCCGGCGTCCTCACCCACGTCCACGGGGACCGGGACGACCACGCGGCGGTGATCGCGCGGCACTGGCTGGCGGCGGCGGAGCTGGGCGCGGAGCCCGCCCGCATGGCGATGGACTACTCCGCCCGCGCCGCGCGGGCGGCCCTGCGGCGGCACGCGCCCGACGACGCGGCCGTGTCGTGGCAGGAGGCGCTGGCGGCGGCCGAGCCGGCCGGGGCCGGTCCGGCCGAGCGGTTCGAGCTCGCCGTCGGGCTGGCCGAGAGCCGCTACGCCGCCGGGCGGTTCGACGAGGGCTACGAGGCGGTCGAGCAGGCGCTCGCCCTGGCCGGCGCCGACCTGAACCAGGCCGTCAGGGCCGCCGACATCGCGATGGGACACGGCGTCTGGGTGCCGTTCCGCTACGGCCTCGATGTGGCCGCCCTGCGGGAGGCGATGGACCAGGCCGTACGCGAGCTGTCCCCGGACACGTCCGCGTGGGCGACGGCACAGGCCGTCCGGGCCGTCGTGCTCGCCCAGACCGGCCGCGAGGACGAGGTCGACGCGGTCTCGTCGCAGGCCGTGGCGGCGGCCGAACGCCTGGGCGACCCCGCCCTGCTGCGGCGCGTGCTCCACCTGCGGCTGCTCGCCATGCAGGGACAGGACTTCATCGAGCAGCTCGGCGCGACCGCGCGGCGCCTGCTGGCCGAGCCGGACCTGTCGTCCCAGCTCAGGGTGATCGCCCAGCTCCACCTCGTCACCCATCACGTCGAGCACGGGCGCGTGCCGCAGGCCCGCGCGCTGCTGACGGAGACCGGCGCGCTGCTGCGCGACCTGCACAACCCCACATTGGCACTGCAGGCGGCGATCGCACACGTGGGCCTCGACCTGTTCCAGGGTGTGCCGGACCCGACTCGCCACTTCGAGCCCATCAGGGCGACGCTGTCCTTCTCCGACCTCGCGTACTTCGAGGTGGGCACGCTCGCCGTGCGGGCCGAGACGCTCATCCAGGAGGACCGCCTCGGCGAGGAGGCGGAATGGATCGAGGAGATGTTCCGGCGGACGGGCATGGCCGGGCTCGCCTACTTCCTGGCGTACGCGCTGGCGGACCGGGGCGAGCACGAGCGCGCCCGGCGGCTCCTGCGTGAGACCCCGCTGCCGCCGCGCGACTACCACTGGTCGATGTCCGCCATGTGCCGGCTGCACGCGGCGATCCGGCTCGGCGAGACGGAGATCGTTCGGGAGATCTACGACGCGTTCCGTCCCTTCGCCGGGCTGCTGCATGTGAGCGGCACCTGCACCACGATCGACGGCGCGTACGACGGCCACATGGGCGAGGCGCTGCTGGCGCTCGGCGACCGCGAGGGGGCGCGGGCCCACCTGCGGGAGGCGGTGCGCCTGCTGGAGCAGGCGGGCGGGGGCTACTGGCTGGCAAGGGCCCGACAAGCCCTCGACAAGTGCGCGTAGGGGCGTGACGCGCACGCTGTTCCCGACAGTGAGGGAACAGACTGATGATCACACCAGAACACCTGACCGGCTTCCTGATGATGCACGCCGGTTTCCGCGCCGAGTTCGGCCGCCTGGCCGAGGCGTGCACGCACCCGCGTGACGACGCGCACGAGGAACTGCTGGAGGAGCAGCTCGCACTCGTGCTGGACATGCTGCACGCCCACCACTCGCACGAGGACGCCCACCTGTGGCCCAGGCTCGTCGGCCGCGCCCCGGAGGCGGCGGACGTGCTGGCCGAGCTGGAGTCCGAGCACGCCGTGCTCGACCCGCTCGTCGCGGCCGCCTCCGACCGCGGGGTGCCCCTGGCCGGGCGCGCGCCCACCCTGCGGCGGCTGCACGAGCTCGTCAACGAGCACCTCGACCACGAGGAGCGGACCGCCGTGCCGCTCATGCTCCGCCACCTCACCCTCGACGACGTCGAGGCCGACAAACGCCGGGCGATGGACGACTTCGGCCGCCGCCGGATCCCCGTCATCTTCGGCTGGCTCGCCTCGAGTGCGGACACCCGCCTGCTCGCCACGTCGTACGCCGACCTGCCCGTCGTGGCCCGGCTCATGTTCCGCCTGTTCTGGTGGCCGGCCTACCGGCGGCGCTTCGCCCGCCTGTACGGCGCCGCCGCCCCCGCGAACGCCGTCCTGGAGTCGTGATGACCACGCCCGTATCGACCATGTGGCCGCGCGAGACGGCCGAGCTCTTCGACCGCGCGATGGTGTGCGAGTACGCCTCGCTGACCCGCGACGGCCGGCCCGTCACCTGGCCCGTCACGCCGTACGTCGGCGCGGGCGGCACGCTGGACGTGAGCACCGGGCTCACCTACCCGGACAAGGCCGAGCGCGCCCGGCGCGACCCGCGCGTCGCGCTGCTCTGCTCCGATGCCGGGGGCACGGGACCGGACGGTGCCCGTCCCCGGGCGCCCGTCGTCCTCGTGCAGGGCCGGGCGACTGTACGCGACGCGGATCTGCAGGCCAATACCGACCGGTACGTCCGCGAGTCGCTCGCCAAGACCGGCGCCGGGTTCGCCGGGATGCCGTGGTTCCTGGTGAAGCGGCTGGGATGGTACTTCGCTCGGATCTGGGTGGAGGTCACCCCCGAGAGGATCGTCTGGTGGCCCGAGGGCGACCTGTCCAGGACACCCGAGATCTGGACGGCCCCCGGGGACGTCGTGGTCCCCGCCTCCGATCCGGCCCCCACAGGCCCCCGGCTGCCGAGCCGATCGGCCCCGCCGGCGGACTGGCGGCCCTTCGCCGATCGCGCGGCCCGCCTGGGCGAGCCCGTCGTCACCATGGTCGCCGACGGCATGCCGCTGGCGGTGCGCACCCGCTCGGCCGTGCGCACCGAGGCCGGTTTCGACCTGCGCCTGCCCGCGGGGGTCCAGGCGGCCGAGGGGCCAGTGTGCCTGACCTTCCACCGGCACGGCCCGGCCATGGAGTGGCAGGAGAACGTGGTGCTCGTCGGGACCGCGACCGGAGCGGGCGACCGGCTCGGCGTGCGGGTCGAGCGGGCCCTGAACGACTGGAGCCTCTCCGGGAACCGCCGCGAGCGGAACCGCTCGTTCCTCGGCCAGGGCAGGCTGCTCAGGAAGCGCCTGAAGGCCGAGGCCGCCCGCCGCGGCCAGCCCGTCCCCCGCGTCCGCCGCCCCCAGCCTGACTGACACGCCGGCCGGACGTACGCGGGGCTCAGATGGGACCGCGGCCGTCGTCGAGGTCCATCGGCCACGGCGACTCGCTGCCGCTCCCGGACGGGCCGGGGGTGGGCCGCTGCGGCACCGGCGAGGCGGGCTCGGGCGGCGGGCTGGGCACGAACTGCGTGTTCGGCAGCGGCCGGGCCGGCTCCTGCTCGTCCTCGCCGCGGAACAGCAGCAGCCAGGCGGCCACGAGGAGCACGAGCACCAGGGTGGCGAGCAGCGTCGAGGCGAGCACGACCGAGCGGCGGGTGGCGACCGCCGGGGGCGGCGGGGCCGGCGGGCCGGGCACCGCGGGGGTGGCGTCGCCCTGCCAGTAGTGCAGGAAGTCGGGTCCGTGCCGCTGCCCGATGAGCGTGCCGGACACCGTGACCGGGTCGAGGAACCGCTCGGCCCCCGGGGCGTTCGGCACGTACGGCACGGCGACCCAGGGGGCGGGACCGTCGTGCATGGCCAGGACGGTCGGCGTGTCGGGGGCGCCCCGGCCGCGCATCCGGTCCACCAGGGAGGCGCCCCAGCCGAGCACGCCCGTACGGCCCTGCCGCTCGGCCTCTCTGATCGCGGTGACGAACCGGTCCCGGGCCGCGGCGTCGAGGGCGGCGCCGCTGCTGAGGACCGCCACCGACACCACCCGGCCGTCGGGTGCCTGGCCCAGGTAGACGAGGCCGCCCTGGGCCGTGCGCAGGCGTGCCTGCAACGCGATCGGTCCCACGTGGGACGGGTCGCCGTACTGCAGAGGGGTCACCATCTCCTCCACATCAAAACACACAAGCACGACAACACACGGGCGCGACAGGGGGTGTGGCACGCGCCGGGACGGGCAAATGGGAGAGAAATGGATTCTCCCGCCGAGTCACGGTTGAATAACGAGCATGACCGTTGCCGATGAACGCAGTGACCCCGAGCCCGGCGAGGGCGTCGCGGAGCAGGAGGACGGGGAGGCTCGGCTGGATTCCCTGATGGACGCGCTGGCCGAGGTCCGCCGTGTGATCGTGGGGCAGGACCACATGGTGGAGCGGCTGCTGGTGGCGCTGCTCGCCCGGGGGCACTGCCTGCTGGAAGGCGTGCCGGGGGTGGCCAAGACCCTCGCGGCCTCCACGCTGGCCACCGTGACCGGCGGATCGTTCGCCCGGATCCAGTTCACCCCCGACCTCGTGCCCAGTGACATCGTCGGCACCCGCGTCTACCATCCCGGCTCCGAGAGCTTCGACGTCGAGCTCGGGCCGGTGTTCGTGAACTTCCTGCTGGCCGACGAGATCAACCGCGCCCCGGCGAAGGTGCAGTCGGCGCTGCTGGAGGTGATGGCCGAGCGGCAGGTCACGCTCGCCGGGCGGACCCACCCGCTGCCCCGCCCGTTCGTCGTGCTCGCCACGCAGAACCCGATCGAGTCCGAGGGCGTCTACCCGCTGCCCGAGGTGCAGCGCGACCGGTTCCTGTTCCGGGTGCTGGTGTCCCACCCGAGCGCCCACGAGGAGCTGGAGATCCTCCAGCGGATGAGCGTCCGGCCGCCGGTGCCGAGGCCGGTGCTGGACCCGGCCACCCTCCTGCGGCTGCAGGACATGGCCGAGGAGGTCTCGGTGCACCAGCTCGTGGCCGACTACGTCGTACGGCTGGTCATGGCGACGCGGACCCCGTCGGAGTACGGCCTGCCCGACCTGGAGGACACGATCGAGATCGGGGTGAGCCCGCGGGCGACGCTGGGCCTGGTCTCCGCCGGGCGGGCGCTGGCCCTGCTGCGCGGCCGCGACTACCTGCTGCCCGACGACATCCGCGACGTCGCCGTGGACGTGATGGCGCACCGGCTGATGCTCACCTTCGACGCGCTGGCCGACGAGGTGGACCCCGCCGAGGTCGTCGGGCGCATCCTGCGGGCCGTGCCGCCGCCCCTCGTGGTGTGGAACCAGGGCATGCGATGAGCGGCGGCAACCCCGACCAGGCGCTCCGGCGGCTGGAGCTCACGGTGGTGCGGCGGCTGGACGGGTTGCTGCAGGGCCGCCACCAGGGGCTGATCCCCGGGCCGGGCAGCGAGCACGGCGACAGCCGGGTGTATGTGCCCGGCGAGGACGACGTGCGCCGCATGGACTGGGCGGTGACCGCCCGCACGACGGTCCCGCACGTGCGGGACCTGATCGCCGACCGGGAGCTGGAGACCTGGGCGCTGGCCGACCTGTCGGCCAGCATGGAGTTCGGCACCGCCGAGGTCTCCAAACGCGACCTGGTCATCTCCGCCGTGGGGGCGATCGGGATCCTCGCCGGACGGGTGGGCGACCGGTTCGGCGCCTACATCCTGTACGGCGACGACGTGCACCGGTATCCGGCCCGGCAGGGCAGGCCCCGGCTCTACGCGTTACTGCACTCGCTGCTCGGCGCGCCGCCCGCGCAGGGCTCGGTCGATCTCGGGGAGGGGCTGGAGATGATGGCGGCGGCGCACCGCAAACGAGGGCTGCGGGTGGTCGTCTCCGACTTCCTCGACCCGGCGGACTCCTGGGAGCCGCCGCTCCGCCGCCTGGCCGCGCGGCACCAGGTGCTGGCCGTCGAGGTGGTCGACCCGCGCGAGCTGGAGCTTCCCGACGTCGGTTTCGTCACCCTCACCGACCCGGAGACCGGCCGCTCACGCGGCGTCCACCTGTCGCGCGGGATCAGGGAGCGGTACGCCGAGGCGGCGGCCGAGCAGCGCTGGGAGATCCGTACGGCGCTGCGCCGGGCCGGGGCCGCCCACATGGTCCTGCGCACCGACCGCGACTGGGTGTTCGACCTCGCCGGGTTCGTGCTGCGGCAGCGGCGCACGGCCCATCTGATGCGGCGGGCCGCGGGCAGGAGGGCGGGCGCGTGACCTTTCTGTCCCCCGGCTGGCTCTGGCTGTTCGTCCTGGTCGCGGCGATGATCGCGGCGTACGTGGCGCTGCAGTTCGCCCGCCGCCGCTACACGCTGCGCTTCACGAACCTGGCGCTGCTGTCGCTGGTGGCGCCGGAGCGGCCCTCGTGGCGGCGGCACGTGCCGGCCGTGTTGTTCCTGATCATGATGGCCCTGCTGGTCATGGGCGCGGCCAGGCCCGCGGGCGCGGTCAAGGTGCCCAGGGACCGGGCCACCATCATGATCGCCGTGGACGTGTCGCTGTCGATGGATTCCAACGACGTCGAGCCCACCCGGCTCGTCGCGGCCAAGCAGGCCGCCCAGCAGTTCGTACGGGACCTGCCGGACCGGTTCAACGTCGGCGTGGTGGCCTTCGCCCGGTCGGCGGCCGTGGTGATCTCCCCCACGACCGACCACGCGGCCGTGACCACCGCCATCTCCAGCCTGACCACCCGGGCCGGCACGGCGATCGGCGAGGCGGTGTTCAACTCGCTCGACTCGATCAGGTCGTTCGACCAGCGGGCGGTGACCGACCCGCCGCCCGCGGCCATCGTGCTGCTGTCGGACGGCGACAACACCTCCGGCCGGTCGGTCAACGAGGCCGTGGAGGCGGCCGTCGGCGCCAAGGTGCCGGTGTCCACGATCGCGTACGGCACGCCGGAGGGCACCGTGACGATCGACAACCGGGCGGTGCAGGTGCCGGTCAACAAGGCCACCCTGCAGTCGTTGTCGGACGGCACCGGGGGCCGGGCGTACACCGCCGAGTCGGGGAGCGAACTGCGGGACGTCTACGCGCAGATCGGCACCTCGCTCGGGTTCAAGGTGGTGCACCAGGAGATCACCCAGCGGTTCCTCGTCGCGGCGATCATCGCCGCGATGCTCGCCGCCGCCGCGGCCATGCTGCTCGGCGCCCGCATCCCATGACCGGGTCACGCCCGCGTCCCGGCGAACGGCGCCGCGCGGGCCGCGCCGCCGGGCGACGAGGGGCTCGGCCGAAGGCCAGTCCGGCCGCCAGGCACGCCACGGGCACGACCGGAAGCACGTACCGGTGGTCGAAGTCGAGCACGGCCACCGGCGCGACCAGCAGCGTGACGGCGACCGCCCACGGCAGCGCCGCCGTCCGGGGTCGCCGCACCGCGCCCGCGGCGCCCAGCAGCAGGACGGCGGCCAGCAGCGGCCCGCGCAGGTAGGCCGGGTACTGGTAGGCGACGAGCAGGTCCGCGTACGGCCGGACCGACCGCATCCCGGTGAGGTCCGGGTCGTACTCCCTCCTGACCTGCCCGGCGAGCGGCTGATCGGCGGGCAGCGGCCAGGTGCCGTGGGCGAAACCGAACGCGGGGACGGTGCGCGCCGGGTGGGCGACGGGGGTCCAGGCGAACGCGAGCGCGGTGTCCCTCGCCACGTCGCGCAGGTAGTCCAGCGGCTGGGCGGCGATGGCGCGCAGCGCGAAGGCGCGGGCCCGTTCGTTGAGCGCGGCGTGCCCGCCGGGGAGCCGGTTGAGGGAGGACTCCCCCGCCCACACGTACTCGCTCGCGGCGTCGAGCGCGAGGCCGTTCGGGCACAGCGGCGCGAGGTCCGGCGGAGGCCGGACGAGCGCGCAGTCCGCGAAGGTCATGGTGCGGGCCCACAGCGCGACCCCGTCCCCGCCGCCGATCGCGAACCTGCCGTGGACCCCGGCGTACCATCCCGCGTACGCGGCGACCGGCAGCAGTCCGGACAGCGCGAGAACGGCCAGGCGGCGCCAGGGGACGCGGCGTACGGCGAGCGCCGGCACGGCGAGCAGGATCAGCGGCAGCGCGATCGTCCGCGTGAGGGCGGCTCCCGCGAGGAGCAGGCCGGCGGCCGCGGCGGCCCGCGCGGACGGCACCGGGCGGCGGACCAGCAGGGCCGTGGCCGCCACGACCAGCAGGACGAACAGCGAGTCGGACAGCACCGCGTGCTCCAGGCGGAGGAACGACGCGTCGAACAGCACCGGCGCCGAGGCGGCCACGGCGGCCCAGCCTGGCGCTCCCCTGCCGCGCAGCGCCGCGTAGACGACGACGCCGGTCGCCAGTCCCATCCCGTGCTGCACGGCGACGACCACCTCGACGCTGTGGAAGGGCAGGAGGGCACGCAGCAGCAGGGGGTATCCGATCGGGTGGAACCCCTGCTCGGGCCGCAGGTGGACGGCGTTGTGCAGGTAGGTGAACGAGTCGTACCAGTACAGCCGGGCGGGCGGATAGCCGAGCATGGTGACCACCCGGAGCGCGGCCGCGATCGTCAGCGTGACCGTGAAGGCGCGGTGCCGCCCGGCCCGGGCGAGGACCGGGAGCAGGCGGTGAGCGTACGCGAGCATGGCGAATCCGATCGGGGAGGGGAGACGGGCAGGCGTCATCCGCGCACGGCGCCCAGTGGCCGGGTTCCGTGATCGCGGCGGGAGTTCGGTCGCCTCACCGAGCCGCGTGGTTCAGCGCGGCCCGGCGGCTCGGCGGCTCAGGGGTGGGACGGTGACTCGGCGGCCGCCGGGCAGTAGGCGTCCCTGGCGCGTGGCCGGGGGTTGGGTGCCGGGCCGACCAGCAGAAGCGCCTGTCCGTCGGCGACCATGATCCCCTCGTGGACGTACCAGCCGGCGGGGGCGGGCAGCCGGGCGCCGCCGGCGGCGTAGGAGGTGAACTCCGCTCGCACGCCGTGCTCCCGCAACAGGGGCAGGACCTCGGCGACGGTCCTGCTGAGGAAGTCCACGCAGTGGAAGGGCCGGCCTTCCATGTCGATGTGCTCCATGAGGCCGTACCGCTCCCCCGGCCGGGCGGCGCGGCCGATCAGCACCTCGGCGTGCCCGCGGAAGTCCACCGGGATGCGGAACCCGGCCGGGCAGCCGGCGAAGCGCGCGCACGTGCCCGGCGCCTGGATCGGGGTGATGGCGCTGTTGTCGCGGGTTCCGTCGACGTAGAGCGCCCGTCCCGCCGAAGCGGGGGCCGTGGACACGATCCGCACCTCCACGTCCAGGCCCCGCTGGCGCAGTTCACGCTGGTACGTCGCGGGATCGGCGAACAGCGGTGCAGCCGGAGGCGAGCGGCCCCGCGCGAGCAGCCGAGCACCGTGGCGATCTCCGCCGACGCCAGCCCTTCCCAGCTCGCCAGCGCCAGCACCTCGCGGTCGTCGGCGCCGAGCCGCCGGAACGCCCGGCGTACGGCGTCGAGCTCCCCGTGGTCCAGCGGCCAGGGCGGCTCTTCCCGCCGCCGCGCGTCCCACAGGGCGAGCTCCGCTCCGAGCCGCTCGACGAGCGCGCTCCTGCGAGTCTCGGCCCTGCGGCCGTTGGCCAGCACCCTCCGGGCCACGCCGTACAACCAGAGGCGGGCCGCCGGACCCGCGGGGACGTCGCCGATGCGCCGCCAGGCCGCGGCGAAGGTCTCGGCCAGGGCGTCGGCGGCGTCCTCGGGGGACGTGGTGCGGCGCCGGACGTAGGCGAGGAGATCCGCGTAGTGCGCCACATAGATCTCCTCGAAACGGCGCCTCATGTCCCCGCGGCCCACCGCTGCTCCCCCTTCACCGTTTTTCCCGCCGTCTCGTACGTGTCCGGAAGGCCGGAAGTGTTTCACCCCCGTCTCCGCGGAGCCGTCCGTGGAGATCACCGCTCCGCGGCGTTGGTACGTTTGGGCACGTGGCCCATTACTTCGAGGAGCGTCCCGAGGCGGACAGCCGGCCGGGGACGGTCACCCTGGTCCTCCCGGATCTGCACCTGCGCCTGGAGACCGACAGCGGGGTGTTCTCCCCCGAGCGGATCGACTCCGGGACCCGGGTGCTGCTGGAGACCGTGCCTCCGCCGCCCCCGGAGGGCGACCTGCTCGACCTCGGCTGCGGCTACGGCCCGATCGCGCTGACCATGGCGTCCCGGGCGCCGGGGGCGACGGTGTGGGCTGTCGACGTGAACCGCCGTTCGGTGGAACTGTGCCGCAGGAACGCCGTGAGCGCCCGCCTTGACAAAGTAAGGTCGGTGCACGCCGACGAGATGCCGGCGGACGTCAGGTTCCGGGCGATCTGGTCGAACCCGGCCATCCGGATCGGTAAGGCCGCCCTCCACGCCATGCTCACGCGGTGGCTCGACCGGCTCACCCCCGACGGCAGCGCGTACCTCGTCGTGCAGAAACACCTGGGCTCCGACTCGCTGCAGCGCTGGCTGACCGAGCAGGGCTGGCCCGCCTCGCGGCTGGCCTCCCGGTCCGCCTACCGCGTCCTGCGGGTGGACGCCCGCCCCGCACCCTCCCCCGCGCCCTCCTCTGTGCGCGGCTCTTCCGGCGACCAGGAGCGATGAGCGCCCCGATGAACACGACCAGGACGACCACGACCAACCCCCGCAGGCAGCTCAAGCCGACCGACGTCAAGCGGCTCAACCGCACCTGGCGCCGCAACACCGAGGGCCGGCTGGCGCTGATCCTCGAATCCGTCACGGGCCCCTTCAACATCGGCTCGATCTTCCGCACCGCCGCCGCGTTCGGCGTGGAGACGATCTGGCTGGCCGGCAACGCCACGCCGCCCACCAACCCCAAGGCGCAGAAGACCGCGCTCGGCACCGATCGGCTGGTCGAGTGGCACGAGCCGGTCCCGGTGACCGACGCCGTACGCGCCGCCAGGCAGGAGGGCTACCGGGTCGTCGCCGTCGAGCTGACCGGCGACGCCGCGCCGCTGCACGAGGCCGCGCTGGATGGGGACGTCTGCCTGGTGCTGGGCAGCGAGGACCACGGCTGCTCCCCCGCCTGCCTGGAGGCCGCCGACGCCGTGGCCTACATCCCGCAGGTCGGCAGGGTCGGATCGGTCAACGTGGCGGTGGCCGCGGCGATCGCGATGGCCGAGGCCAGGCGACGGGAATGGGCGTCGTTGGGCGCCTCGTGACCCAAATGTTCATGTCCGTGCGCTGACGCACTCTCCGAGACCCGGCATACTCCTTTCGTGCACCGCCGTTTCGCGTTCCTCGACCATCCCGGCCCGCTCGCCTTCGCGCACCGCGGCGGTGCCGCCGAGGGCCGGGAGAACACCATGGAGGCCTTCTCCAGGGCCGTCGGCCTCGGCTACACCTACCTGGAGACCGACGCCCACGCGACCTCCGACGGCGTACTGCTCGCGTTCCACGACCACACCCTCGACCGCGTCACCGACCGCGCCGGACGTGTCTCCCGCCTCCCCTACCGCGAGGTGCGGGCGGCCAGGATCGGCGGGCGGCACGAGATCCCCCTGATCGAGGACCTGCTCGGCACCTGGCCGGACGTGCGGTTCAACATCGACGTCAAGGAGAGCGCCGCGATCGCGCCGCTGGCCCGGGCGATCCGCCGCACCGGCGCCCACGACCGGGTCTGCCTGACGTCGTTCTCCGACGCCCGGCTGTCGCGCGCCCTGCGCGCGGTCGACGGGGAGGTCTGCTTCTCGCTCGGCCCGCGCGGGCTGGCCGCCCTGCGCACCGCCGCGATGGGCGGCGGGTACGGCCGCCTGCTGTCGGGGCTGGCCCGGGCGGGGGTGCCGTGCGCGCAGGCGCCCATCGGGTTCCGCGGCCTGCGGGTCACCACCCGCGCCCTCGTGCGGACGGCGCACGCGATCGGCATGCAGGTGCACGTGTGGACGGTCAACGACCCGGTGACGATGGCCCACCTGCTCGACCTCGGCGTGGACGGCATCATGACCGACAACATCAGCGGCCTGCGCGACGTCCTCAAGTCGCGCGGGCAGTGGCACCCCCGCCCGGCGGTCCCGTAACCCGCGGGACCGCCCGGCACGACCGCTCCACAGGCGAGGAGAGACGATGACCGCCCCCCAGGTCGTTCAGGAGGAGCTTCCCGGCGCGCGTCGGCGGGAGCAGCGCGGCTGGTACTGGTACGACTGGGCCGACTCGGCGTTCCAGACGACCGTCCTGACCGTCTTCCTCGGGCCGTACCTGACCTCGGTCGCCACGACGGCGGCGGGCGGCCCGGACGGCTTCGTGTCGTTCCTCGGCCTGGACCTGCGGCCGAAGGCGTACTTCACCGCGATGGTGACGATCTCGGTGCTGCTCCAGATCGTGGTCATGCCGGTCGTCGGCGCCGTGGCCGACCACACCGGGCGCAAGAGGCGCATCCTCGGGTCGCTCGCCTTCACCGGCGCGGTGGCCACCTTGGGGTTCTACCTCGTCTCTGGCGACGCGTACCTGCTGGGCGGCGCGCTGTTCCTGCTCGCCAACGTCACCTTCGGCTCGGCGCGGGTCGTGTACGACTCCTTCCTGCCCCAGATCGCCGGGGCGGAGGAACGCGACACGATCTCCAGCAGGGGGTGGGGCTTCGGCTACCTCGGCGGCGGCCTGCTGCTCGCGCTCAACCTGGTGGTCTACCTGTTCGCCGACATCGACGAGGGCCTGGCGGTGCGGATCAGCCTGGCCTCGGCGGGCCTGTGGTGGGGCGCCTTCACGATCATCCCGATGCTGCGCCTGCGCGACCGGCGGGTGCCGGTCCACGAGGCGACCGCGGCGCGGGCGGTCGCCGGCAGCGTGCGCCAGCTCGGCCGCACGATCGCCGAGGCGCGCCGCTACCCCCGTACGCTGCTGTTCCTGGCGGCCTACCTGGTCTACAACGACGGCGTGCAGACCGTCATCGGGTTCTCCGCGACGTACGCCGACCAGGAGCTGGGGCTGGGGCAGACCCACCAGATCGGCGCGATCCTGATGGTGCAGTTCATCGCGGTCGGCGGCGCCCTCGGGCTGGGGCGGCTCGCGGCGGTGTTCGGGACCAAGCGCACGGTCCTCGCCAGCCTGGTGGTGTGGACCGTGGTGGTGGGGGTGGCCTACTTCCTGCAGAAGGGCGCGGCCCTGCAGTTCTACGCGATCGCGTTCGCCATCGCGATCGTCATGGGCGGCACGCAGGCGCTGTCACGGTCGCTGTACTCGCTGGTGATCCCGCCGGGGCGGGAGGCGGAGTACTTCAGCCTGTACCAGGTGAGCGACAAGGGGTCGGCGTTCCTCGGCTCACTGGTGCTCACGCTGGCGCTCCAGCTCACCGACAGCTACCGCACCGCGATCGTCTCGCTGATCGTGTTCTTCGTTCTCGGATTCGTGCTGCTCACGACCGTCAACCTGCCCCGGGCCATCCGCGACGCGGGCAACGAGGTCCCCGACCACATCTGAGAGGGGAGATCCTGGGAGGGACCGTCCGTGCTGCCTGGGGGCATGACCCCGCGACGCATGGAGGGCCAGCTGTCCGCGTTGGGCCTCGTGCTCACCTCAGCGGCTTCACCGATCAGAAATCCTCCGCCACGCTGATTGAAATGCGTATCCGGCTATCGGCAAAAGATGGTTTATGTGTCGTGCGAAACCCCTTCGGGTAGCAGATGGGGAGCAAGCCGACCCGAGGGGGAGGTCAGATGACCACCGAATCGGTAGAGCGGGTTTCGTGGTCGGGTCGCTTTTTTGAGGACTTCTCAGTGGGCGACACGTACCGGCATCCGCTCGGACGAACTGTGACCGCCACGGACAATGTATGGCAGGCCCTCCTGACGCAGAACACCATGCCGGTTCACTTCGACGCGCACTATGCGGCTCAGACCGAGTTCGGCCGACGCCTGGTGGACTCGACGTTCACGTTGGCTCTGGTCACCGGTCAGAGTGTCACGGACGTCTCACAGCACGTGATGGCGAACCTGGGCTGGGACAGGGTGCGGCTGCCGAACCCGGTGTTCGAGGGCGACACTATCTACTCACAGTCGGAGGTGCTGTCCGCCCGGGAGTCGCATTCCCGCCGCAACGTGGGCATCGTGGCGGTCCGCACCATCGGCTTCAACCAGCATGGTGAGATCGTCATCGTCTTCGAGCGCACCATGATGATCTACCGGCGGGGCCACGGGCCTGACGTGACCGCGGTGCGGCCGGTGTGGGACGAGCGGGCACGGCGGGCCGTGCAGGGGCCGTGAGAGCCAGGTCGTGGCTCCTCACGCCTGGTGACCGTCCCGATCGGTTCGGCAAGGCGGCGGCCGCCGGGGCGGTTGTCGCCGTACTCGACCTCGAAGACGCCGTCGCACCCGACGACAAGATCGGCGCCCGAACCGCCGTCGACGGCATCGGCGTGCCGGTGGTCGCGCTCGTCGAGTCGGCCGACAGGAGGTGTCATGAACGCACCGACCGATGTGCTGGACCTGGTACGAGACGGCGCGGACCTGATCGTGCCGATCCACCACGGCGAACCTCACACTGTCATCGACGCTCTCGAAGCCCACGCCGACCGCTTGACCGATGTTCGCATCCATCAGATGGATCCGGCCCGCGAACGCGCCTATATCAACGGCAGGTACCCGGGGCGGCTGAGCCACGTCAGCTACTACCTGGGACCGGGATGCCGGCAGGCCTATTGGAACGGCACGTGTGAGCTCGTTCCGGCACACTTCAGCGAGGTGCCCAGGCTGCTGCGCGAGTACACCCGGCACTCCCTCGTCCTTGCCGCTTCGACCTTGCCCGACGAGCACGGCTACTTCAGCCTGGGCACCAATGCCGACTACGCGGCCACATTCATCGGTGAGGTGCCCTTCTTCCTGGAGGCCAACCCGCGAATGCCGCGCACTTCCGGACAGAACCAGATCCACGTCAGCCAGGTCGCCGGCTGGTGTGTCGCCGACTACCCGCTGCAGGAGACGATGCCGGCCGTACCCGACGTCCGGGACAAGCGCATCGCGGAACTGGTGGTCGAGCGGGTGCCGAACGGGGCGTGCCTGCAGATCGGGGTCGGCCGCATCCCCAACGCGCTGCTGTCCGAGTTGTCGGGACACCGTGATCTGGGTGTGCACACCGAGGCGATGTCCGACGGCATCATGCACCTCGCGGAACAGGGCGTCGTCACCGGCACGCGCAAGAAGCACCAGCGCAACAAACATGTCGCCGCCTTCTGCATCGGCACCCGGCGTTTCTTCGACTGGCTCGACGGCAACGCGTCCGTGGCCATGCTGCCGGTCGACTGGGTCAACGACCCACGCGTCGTCGCCTGCGAACCCGTCATGATCTCGATCAACGCCACCAGTGAGATCGACCTCATGGGCCAGGCGGCCAGCGAGACCATCGCGGGTCGTTACTGGTCAGGTTCGGGAGGGCAGGCCGACTTCGCCCGCGGCGCCATGTACTCCGACGGAGGGCAGGCGTTCCTCGTCACCCACGCGGCGACCGGCGACGGCACCAGCAGGATCAAGGTTGAGCTCGGCAACGCCACCCCGGTCACCACGTTGAAGAACACCATCGACCACGTCGTCACCGAGTACGGCATCGCCGAGCTGAGGGGCCGCAGCATCTCCCAGCGCGCCGCCGCGCTGATCGCCATAGCCCACCCCGATCACCGGGACCGGCTCACCTACGAGGCCCGCCACGCCGGGCTGTTGCACTGAACGCGTCCACCGCGGAGGAGGGACCGGGCATGACCGATATCGCCATTCACGACACCGACCCGGCCCACCAGCGGCTGTCCGCCGAGGTGCGCGAGCTCTGTGAGCGTTTCGGCGACGACTACTGGCGCGCTCGCGATCACGAGCGCGCCTATCCGGAGGAGTTCGTCCGCGCCCTCACCGAGGCCGGGTACCTGTCGGTCCTCATCCCGGAGAAGTACGGCGGGCTGGGCATGGGGGTCACCGAGGCAAGCATCATCCTGCAGGAGATCAACCGCTCCGGCGGGCACTCCGCCGCCTGCCACGCCCAGATGTACACGATGGCCCCGTTGCTGCGACACGGCAGCGAGGAGCAGAGACGGCGCTATCTGCCCGAGATCGCGACAGGCGGACTACGGCTGCAAGCGTTCTCCATCACCGAGCCGGAGGCCGGGTCCAACACCGCCCGGATCCAGACCATGGCGGTGCGCGACGGCGACGACTACGTGGTGACCGGCCACAAGAACTGGACCAGCCGGATCGTCCAGTCGGACCTCCTGATGCTGCTGGCCCGCACTCGTCCACAGGCGGAGGACCCCGCTGAACGGACCGAGGGCATCAGCCTCTTTCTCGTCGACCTGCGGCGGGTTCGTGAGGAGCAGCCCGGCACGCTGGTCGTCGAACCGGTCCGCACCATGTTCAACTACGCCACCAACCAGGTTTGGTACAAGGGCATGCGGATTCCCGCCGACAGCCTGATCGGCGAGGAGGGGCATGGGTTCCGCTACGTCATCGACGGCTGGAACGCCGAACGCATCCTGCTGGCCTCAGAGGCGATCGGTGACGGGTACTGGTTCCTCGACCGGGCAGTCGCCTACGCCAGGGAACGGGACGTCTTCGGTCACCCCATCGGGGCAGACCAGGGCGTGCAGTTCCCGTTGGCCCGCGCCTACACCCAGGTCGCCGCGGCGGACCAGATGCGCACCCGCGCAGCCGCCCTCTTCGACAGCGGACAGCACAGCGGAGCCGAGGCGAACACGGCCAAGTTCCTGGCGAGCGAGGCCAGCTGGCAGGCGGCCAACGTCTGCTTGGACATCCACGGCGGCAACGGGTTCGTGGACACCTGGGACGTCGAGCGCAAGTTCCGCGAGACCCGTCTCTACCAGGTCGCTCCTGTCAACAACAATATGATCTTGGCGTTCCTCGGACAGCACGTCCTCGGACTGCCCCGCTCCTACTGAACGATCGTGATCGGCGCGACCGCGCTGGCGGTCGCCGCGAATCAGCCGCGGCCGGAGCCGTCGGCGGGCGGCCCGCCGCCGCGGCCCGGAGGCGGTCGGCGAACTCGTCGTAGTAGCCGAGGTCGCGCGGGTCGAGACCGTTGAGCAGATCCGCCCCGACCTCATCATCCCGACCGGCGGTGCGACTCGATCTTGAGGACGGCGCTTCATACCGCACAGCTGGGACCAGTGGGACGGAAAAAGCGCGATTGGATCAGGTCTCGGCTGGGAATCCACACACGGTATCAGGCGTTGTACGCGGTGGCGAACGAACCCCCTCGAAGGCGGGGACCTCAGGAGGCTTAAGAACATGGGCGAGCGTGCACTTCGCGGTACCCGGCTCGGCGCGACCAGCTACGAGAACGACCGCAACACCGATCTGGCGCCGCGCCAGGAGGTGTCCTACACGTGCCCGAAGGGCCATCTCACCACCGTCCCGCTCGCCGTCGAGGCCGAGATCCCGACGACCTGGGAGTGCCGTCACTGCGGCAGCCCGGCGCTGCGGGTGGACGCGGAGCAGCCGCAGCAGAAGAAGGCGAAGCCGCCGCGGACCCACTGGGACATGCTTCTCGAGCGCCGCTCGATCGAGGACCTGGAGGAGGTGCTCAACGAGCGGCTGGCCATTCTGAGGGAGCAGCGGCGCAAGAGCGCGTAGGACGCCTGTGACGCCCCCGGCGGCCCTGGTCTCCAGGGCCGCCGGGGGCGTTTCGCGTGTGCCGGCCTGTCCGCGGGTACGGGCGAGGCGTCAGGACACCCCGGCCCGCTCCGGGGGCTCGGCGACGGTGAGGTGGTGGCGCAGGCGCTCGCCCTCGACGTCGAGGTCGGGCAGCGCCCGGTCCAGGGCGCGAGGCAGCCACCAGGCGGCGCGGCCGAGCATGGACATCACGGCGGGGACGAGGGTCATCCGGACCACGAAGGCGTCGACGAGCACGCCGACGGCCAGCGCGAAGCCCATCGACTTGATGATCGGGTCGTTCATGAACACGAACCCGCCGAAGACGGCCGTCATGATCAGCGCCGCGGCGGTGACGACCCGCGCGTTGTGCCCCATGCCGTTGATCGTCGCCTGGCGGGGAGCGTCGCCGCGCACGTAGTCCTCGCGCATCCGCGAGACCAGGAACACCTCGTAGTCCATGGCCAGGCCGAACAGGATGCCGATGAGCAGGATCGGCAGGAAGCTGACCAGCGGGCCCGGCACGTCCACGCCCAGCAGACCGGCCAGGTGACCCTGCTGGAAGATCGCCACCGTGATGCCGAAGGTCGAGCCGACGGTGAGCAGGAAGCCCAGCGCGGCCTTGACGGGGACCAGGATCGAGCGGAAGACGAGCATCAGCAGCAGCACCGACAGGCCGACCACCAGCAGCAGGTACACCGGCATGGCGTCGGCGAGCTTGTCGGAGACGTCGATGCCCACGGCCGTGGCGCCGGTGACGGCGATCTCGGCGCCGCCGATGGCGGCGACCTTGGCGCGGATGGCGTGGACGGCCTCCTCGGTGGCGGCGTCGGTGGGCCCGGCCTTGGGGATGATGGTCAGCAGCGCGGTGGTGCCCGCGGCGTTCGGCTGCGGCGGGGCCACGGCCAGCACGCCGGGGGTCCGCTGGATCAACTGGGCGGCCTGCCCGGCGGCGGCGGTCGTGGCCGCGCGGTCGGCGGCGGAGACCACGGCGATCAGGCGGGCGTTGAAGCCCTCGCCGAATCCCTCGCTGGTCAGGTCGTACGCCTCGCGGGCCGGAGTGCCGGGGGCGGCGGTGCCGGCGTCGGGCAGGGCCAGCCGCAGATCCTGGGCCGGCAGCGTGAGCGCACCCAGGGCGAGCACGCCGGCCACGAGGATCGGCACGCGCAGCCGGGTGACCACCCGTCCCCAGGTGTAGCCGAAGCCGCGGCCCCCCGCGTCGGCGTCGTCCCCGGTGCGCTGCCTGCGGGGCAGCACGCGGGCCCCGGCGTACGACAGGAAGGCCGGCAGCAGCGTGAGGGCGACCAGGACGGCGACGGCCACGGTGCCCGCGGCGGCCAGGCCCATCACGCTGAGGAAGGGGATGCCGACGACCGACAGGCCGGCGAGCGCGATGACCACGGTGGCCCCGGCGAACACGACCGCCGATCCGGCGGTGCCGACCGCCCGGCCGGCGGCCTCCTCCGGCGCCACGCCCTCGGCGAGGAACTGACGGTAGCGCGAGGTGATGAACAACGAGTAGTCGATGCCGACGGCCAGGCCCAGCATCAGCGCCAGTACCGGCGTGACGGAGGTCAGCTCGACGACGCCGCTGAGCGCGAACAGCCCGCCCATGCCGGCGCCCACGCCGATCAGCGCGTTCAGCAGGGTCATGCCGGCGGCCACCAGCGAGCCGAAGGTGACGATCAGCACCACGGCGGCGATCAGGACGCCGATTCCTTCCGACCCGCCGACCTCCGGCGGGGCGTTCAGGACCTCTCCGCCGTGCTCGACCCGCAGCCCCGCCGCCGAGGAGCCGGCTTCGAGGTACGCCGCGCGCTGGGCGTCGGTCACGTCCTTGGCCGCGTGGGCGAACTGCACCTGGACCAGGGCGTAGCGGCCGTCGGGAGAGACGGCGCCGGTCTTGAACGGGTCGAGGGCGGCGACGACGCCGGGAACGGCGGCGGCCTCCTTGACCACGGGCGCGACCGCGGCGGGCTCCAGCTTCCGGCCCTGCGGAGCGGCCACCACGATGGCCCCGGTGGCACCGCTGGCCTGCGGGAACTCCTTGGCCAGGGCGTCCAGCGCCCGCTGTGACTCGGTGCCGGGCATCGAGAACTTGTCGCCGGCCGGGCCGTGGAAGGCCGCGGCGGCCAGGCCCAGGACCACCAGCAGGAGCAGCCACAGGGCGGCGACGCGCCCGCGCCTGCGGAAGGAGAACCGGCCCAGCCGGTACAGCAGGGTTGCCACAGCAGATCTCTTTCTCGGGGAGGGTCAGCCGGTCGGCAGACCGAGCGTCCGCAACGCGCCGCGGGTGAGTTCCGCGCGCAGTGTCTCTTCGGGGATCACGCATTCACTGGCGCTGGTCAGGATGATCCCGAGCATCGCCATCCATGCCCAGACGCGGACCTGGGGGGCGTCCGAACGGCCCGACAGGGCTTCGGTGAGCCGTTCCACGATGTGGTCGGCGTCGGGCAGCTCCGGCCGGTTGATCAGCGCGTCGACGTCCTGCAGGAGGATCTTCACCTGGAGCCGGAAGCGCAGGGACAGGTCGACGAGCCCGGTGACGGCGGCACGGGCGGCCTCCTCACCGCGCAGCCCGGCGAGCCGCCCTTCCAGCTCGGCGAACTCCGGGCCGACGGGCGCGAGCAGCTCGGTGAGGATCGCGTCCTTGTTCGTGAAGTGGTACAGCAAGGACGCCTTGGAGCAGCCCGCGTCCGTGGCGATGTCCTGCAGCGAGGTGCCGCGGAAGCCGTGGGCGGCGAACAGCCGCACGGCCGAGTCGAGGATGTCCGCGCGCGTCGTGGTTGCGCGTGCCATGCGGAACACAATAGCTGACCGATCGGCCAGTATTTGACCGATCGGCCAGCTATGTGATGGATCTAACGGTGGGCGCCTGGTGCGAAGAGGCGGCGTCAGGGGCGCAGCAGGACCTTGACCGCCCGGCGCTCGTCCATGGCCCTGTAGGCCTCGGCGGCCTCCTCCAGCGGCAGTTCGAGGTCGAAGACCTTGCCGGGGTTGATCTCGCGGTCCCAGATCAGCCGGATCAGCTCCGGCAGGAAGCGGCGCACCGGGGCCGGGCCGCCGTGCAGGTGCACTGCGGAGAAGAACAGCTCGATGCCGGGCAGCTCGACTTCGTGGGTGACACCGACGTAGCCGACGTGCCCGCCGGGACGCGTGGAGCGGATGGCCTGCATCATCGACTCCTGGGTACCGACCGCCTCGATGACCGAGTGCGCGCCCAGCCCGCCGGTCAGGTCCTTGAGCCTGGCCACGCCCTCGTCGCCGCGCTCGGTGATGATGTCGGTGGCGCCGAACTCGACGGCGAGCTTCTGCCGGTCGGCGTGCCGGCTGAAGACGACGATCCGCTCGGCGCCCAGCCTGCCGGCCGCCAGCACGCCGAGCAGGCCGACGGCGCCGTCACCGACGACCGCGACGGTCCTGCCGGGACCGGCCTCCGCGGCGACCGCGGCGAACCAGCCGGTGCCCAGCACGTCGGAGGCGGCCAGCAGGCTCGGAATCAGGTCCGCGTCGGGCATGCCGGGGGTGGCGACCAGGGTGCCGTCGGCCAGGGGAACACGGGCCCGCTGCGCCTGGGTGCCGATCGCGCCCATCGGCACGGCGTGCACACAGCGGGACTGGTAGCCGGCCCGGCAGATCTCACACGTGTTGTCGGAGGCGAAGAACGAGCCGACCACGAACTGGCCGGGCCTGAGATCGCGGACCTCGCTGCCGACCTCCTCGACGACGCCGACGTACTCGTGGCCCATCGGCGCCGGCCCGTCCTGCCTGGTCACGCCCCGGTAGGGCCACAGGTCCGAGCCGCAGACGCAGGCCGCGGACACCCGGATGATCGCGTCGGTCTGTTCGAGGATCCTCGGGTCCTCGCGCTGCTCCACCCTGACGTCACCGGGGGCGTGCATCACTACGGCTCGCATCTCGTCTACTCCTTGATGGGCGTCTCTCAGCGGCTTGCCTGCAGGCCGCCGGTCAAACCCTGGGGCCGGGCGTGGCCACAACCCAGTGAACGCGCTGGTCAGAGGGCAGGGAGGCTCTGATGATAGGCGTACTGACGGGTCACCCGGCCACACCGCCGGGCCGTTGGGTCAGGGCAGGGCCTTCGACAGGCGCAGCCAATTCCGGACCGTGGTCCTGACCTCCCCCGCGGGCAGCGATTCCTCGATGACATGGAGTGGCATGAGCATGTTCTTGATGAATCGCAGTTTCTTGATTGTCCGCAGATCCAGGGCTCGCCAATCCTGTGTCAGGGCGGTCGCGTCCGGCAGAGAGTACGGCACCTCCGCAAGAAATGATTCGGCGGGAGACTCCGATCTCACGCCCGCCTACAGCCACCGGGCCGGCGACGCGCCCGCATGGCGTCCGTCCTCGCATCCGGCGGCCGGGGAGACGGCAGGGCAACTGGGCGGCTCGCCGGCCTCCGGGCGGGTTCCCGTTCTCACACACCGCGGCTTCCCCGTCACAGACGCGATATTGACCGCGTCTTGTCACCAAGTCATCATCCTGCTGTTTTCCTGTGCACACCTGATCGCATTCGCGGCGCACGGAGGTGCTTCGCGGTGAAGAAAGCCGCCATTCCATGACAACGACCGCCGAGGACACATGAAAATCGCGTGGAACACCAGAGACATGGCCGTCCCGGATCGGTTCACCTTCTGGAACGACACCATGTCGAGGACTCTTGTGCCGGTGCGGCTGGCCACCGACCATCCCGCCCGCTTCGACGGATCAGCGCAGGTATTCGGTCTCGGCGCACTGCAGATGTCGCTGATGAACCACTGCCTGCTGCAGGCGAGCCGGCCCGTGAAGCTCATCCGCCAGTCGGATCCGGAAGTCTTCCAGTTGCATCTCATTCTCCGCGGCCGTGGCCGCATGACGCAGGCGGGACGGGATGCCGCCTTCCAGGCGGGACAGCTGCTCCTCATCGACTCCTCCCGGCCGTTCGGGGGGTGGCGGGGATCCGCCGACGATCCGGCCAGGTCACTGATCATCCAGTTCCCCCGGGCCGCGCTCGGCCTGCGGTCCGACATGGTCGGGCAGCTCACCGCCGCGCCGATTCCCGTACGGAACGGCATCACCGGCGTCCTGGCCGGGCATCTCAAGCACCTGGCGGAGAACGCCGACGGTCTCACGTCTCGTGACGCGGAGACGGTGGCCGACGTCACCTTCGACCTGGTCGCGGCCGCCTGCGCCGACCGGCTGGAGGCCACCGCCCTGCTGTCACCGGAATCGCGACGCCAGGCCCTGCTGTCGCTGATCCACGACTTCGTCCGGCAGCGGCTCGGCGACCCCGGCCTCACCCCTCAGACGATCGCCGCGGCACACCAGATCTCCGTCCGGCACCTGTACAAGCTCTTCGAGGAGCAGGGCGTCACGGTGGCGGCCTGGATCCGCCGATGCCGGCTGGAACAGTGCCACCGCGATCTCGCCGATCCCCGGCAGCGTTCCCGTCGGATCCAGGCCATCGCCACTCGCTGGGGCTTCACCGACGCCGCCACCTTCAGCCGGGCCTTCCGCTCCGCGTACGGCATGTCACCCCGCGATCACCGCAAGCTGGCGGCGGGCGACGGCCCTTCGGAGGATCCCGGGGTCGGTTAGAGGTCGAGCAGGTCGGCCGACACCTGCCAGAGCAGGGTGGCCGCCTCCGGGTCGAGCGCGTACTCGGCGACGCCGCGGCGGGTGCCCGGGCGATGCGGCCCGGCCTCCTGGCAGTCCTCGAAGTAGCGACCGGTGACGCCCTCGACCAGCGGCGAGGCCGCGAGCAGCACGGAGGTGGCCGCGCCCTGCTCGACCGTCTTCCAGGCGGGGCCGTCGCCGCCCATCTGGGTGCGCAGGCGCTCAAGCTCCTCCTCGGTGACGTGCCGCTGGAGGTTGGTCGGGATCGCGCCGGGCATGAGCGCGTTGACCTCGATGCCGTCGCCGGCCCAGCGCCTGCCCGCCTCGACCGCGAACAGCACGTTGGCGGTCTTGGACTGCCCGTACGCCAGCCACGGGTCGTACGGGCGCTCCCGGAACTGGATGTCGTCGAAGACGACCGGCGAGCGCAGGTGGGCGCTGGAGCTCACCGACACGACGCGGGCGCCTCCGGCCGCCGCGAGCGCCGGGTGCAGGCCGACGGCCAGCGCGAAGTGCCCGAGGTGGTTGGTGGCGAACTGCGACTCCCAGCCCTCGGGCGTGCGTGCCTCGGGCGAGGCCATCACGCCGGCGTTGTTGACCAGGATGTGCAGCGGCCCCTCCCAGGTCGCGGTGAACGACGCGACGGACGCCCGGTCCATCAGGTCGAGCGGCGCCACGCGCACCCGCGCGTTGCCGGTGCCGAGGGCGAGGTCGTCGGCGACCCGCTTGCCCGCGCCGAGGTCGCGGACCGCGATCGTCACCTCGGCCCCCGCGGCGGCCAGCGCCCGCGCGGTCTCGACGCCGATGCCGGACGCGCCGCCGGTCACGACGGCCCGCCGCCCGCGCAGGTCGACGCCCTCGATCACCTCGGCGGCGGTGGACCCGGCGGTGAACGGCGTGGTGACGCGCGTGGCCTGAGTCGTGTTCCGAGTCATGTTCGTTCCCCGTCCCGTACGGCGGCGCGGGCCCCTGGGAGTCCGGGCCGCTACAATCAGAACAAACCGGAGGAACCTCCGGTACGCTCACGACTCTAACCGGAGCTTCCTCCGGTTAGCAACCCGCGCCGTGGAGGAGCCGTGTCCACCCCCGGACCCAAGCCGTTGCGCGCCGACGCCCGGCGCAACCGCGAGCGGCTGCTCGACGTCGCCGTACGGGCGTTCTCCCAGGACGGGCCGGACGTCACGCTCGACGCGATCGCGAAGGAGGCGGGCGTCGGCATCGGCACGCTCTACCGCCACTTTCCCACCAGGGAGGCGCTGATCGAGGCGGCCTACCGCAACGAACTGGCGAAGCTGTGCGACGCGGCGGCCGGACTGCTGGAGGAGATGCCGCCCGACGTGGCGCTGCGCACCTGGATGGACCGCTTCGTCGACTACCTGGCGACCAAGCGGGGCATGGCGGACGCGCTCCGCGCGGTGATCGCCGCCGGCGCCAACCCGTACGCGCACAGCCGCGACCGGCTGGTCGGCGCGATCGGCACGCTGATCGAGGCGGGGGCCGCCGCGGGGGTGTTCCGGCGGGACGTGGCGGCCGAGGATCTGCTCACCGGCATGAACGGCGCCTGCCTCGCCGCGGGTGAGCCCGCGCAGCGCGAGCAGGCCGGGCGGGTGATCGACCTGCTCGTGGACGGCCTGCGCCACGGCGCCGGCGGTGCCGGCTGACGCGCGAAGCCGGCCCGGCGGAGCCGGCGAAGGCCTGTCGGCCGTCTCCGGCGCCGTGGCTCGCCTCCGTCCCGGTCATGCGTGACCGCTCCTGCCGACCAGGTGATCCCGCAGCCGGGCGTGCCGGAACTCGTACACCCCTCCTGTCTGCCGCAGAACGCCCCGCCGATGGGCGTCGTCGAGGAACCGAATCAGGCGCAGCGGTGTCCGTCCGGTCAGGGCCAGCCAGATCCGGGCGACGGTGAACGCCCCCCAGGCTCTCGACGACGCCACGGTCAGCCCGACCGCGAGTCCGAAGACACCCCCTGCCGCGAGCCCGGTGGCGAGCGCGCCGGCCGGCGTCATCACCTGGCCGCCCATCACGGCGGCCGCGAGCCCGTAGGTCACGCTGCCGAGACGGCCGAACAGGGAGCGGCCCAGTATCGCCGCCGCGATCCCGGCGGGCACGGCGAGTTCGAGGTCGAAGACGCCGCCGAGGACCGGAACCGCCCGGATGTCCCGGCTGAAGGTGTAGGCCGTCGCGTAGAACAGGCCCAGTGTCACCGCGATGGACAGCGCGAACCACAGGGTGGCGACGCGGTCCTGTCTCAGGATGGCCGACGGGCTGGACGCGCGGGTCGCGTCAGCGGGGATGTCCAGCCACACATGCGACCCTGTCGCCAGGCCGAAGACCACGCAGAGCATGAGCGTCAGGACCGGCGGCAGCGCCCAGCCGAGCCCGAGCGCCACACCGATCGCGAGGCCGATGGCGAACCGGCTCAGGAAGCGTCTCGCGGTGCCGCGGAACCGGATCTCGACGCGTACCGGCCCCGGCCGCCCGCCACGTGCGTTCGCGACGACGCCCGCCAGCCCGAACGACAGCCCGTAGACGAGCCCGATCACGGGCCCGGCCGCGAGGCCGCCGGTGAGTGCGCACAGGACCGCGGGTGGCAGTCCGAACACCACCCCTCTGGTGCGGTGCGGAACGGTGTCGGCCAGCCGCCACCACTCGAAGTCGTGGGTGTGCCTGCGCCCCAGGTGACCGGCGAGGAAGGTGAGCCACCGCAGGGCGTGTTCGCTCCGGTACCGGGGGGACGGGTGCGGCCTGGTGCCCGGCGCCGGCGGATGGTGGCGGTAGACGGCGGGCAGGAACGCGTCGAGAAGGTGGTCTTCGATCTCGGCCGGGCCGGGGAAGCGGGCGACGTCCAGCAGCTCGGTGGGGTCGGCGGCGGCGTCGGCGTAGGCGGTGCGCGTGAGGTCGACCATGAGAGGGGTGGACAGCGCGGACGCCAGCGGTCCGCGAGGGTGTGCCCGCAGATGCTCCGCGACGGGGTCCCAGCGGTCCTCGCCGAGCAGCCGGCGTGCGGTGAGGTAGGCGATGGCGTCCTCGGCCTCCACAGGCTCGATCTCGACGACGGCCGCCCTGGCCAGGATGGCGCCTCCGCGCCGCACCGCTTTCTCGTACTCGGTGCTGCGGCAGGTGACCACGAGAGGGCGGCCACCGGCGACGGCCTCGTCGAGGGCGTCGATCGCGGCCGCGTGCAGGCCGGGCGGGGTTTCGTCGAGGCCGTCGAGAACCGGCAGCACCCGTCCCGTGCTCACCAGGCGCGCCGCGGCGTCCGGTCCGTACGCCGCCTTGTTGGCCAGCCCCGGGTATTCCTCGACCAGCTTGCGGGCGAACCAGGTGTGCAGGTGCTCGCGTCGCGGGCTCCAGGACGAGAGCGGCACCAGCACCGGTGTGGGCTCGCCTGGCCGGGCGGTGCCGAGCAGCCCGAGAGTGAGCAGGATCGCCAGCACCGTCTTGCCCGCGCCCGGCTCGCCGAGAATGACCAGCTGACGTGCCGGGAGCCGCCGGAACGCGTCGACCAGGTCGTCCAGGTCGCCGCGGAGGTCCACGCGATCGTCGCGGCCGGTCGCGTCGTTGTCGTCACCCAGCACCGCGGACGCCGTGGCGGCGATCGACCGGCCCGTGCTGGACCAGCGCAGCCGGACGGGTGCCGGACGGTGCAGGTACCGGGCCGCGGCCTCCGCCGTCCACTGCTGAGCGACCCCCAGCGCGAGTTCGAGCGCCGCCCGGTCCAGGCGGTGCGCGCCGTCCGGGCCGACGGGCTCCGGGCCGCCGCCCGGTCCCTGGGCGAGGGGCCGCACCGTCATGGGCGCGGGCCCGTCCAGCTCCTTGTCTCCGCGCAGGATCCGCTCATGCAGGTCCCGCAGTTCCGGCCCGGGATCGATGCCCAGCTCCTCCGCGAGCAGCCGGCGGACGTCGTGGAACGCCGTCAGGGCGTCCGCCTGACGGCCCGCCCGGTACAGCGCGAGCATCAACAGCCCGCGAAGGCGTTCCCGCAGCGGGAACTCGTCGATCAGCCGCGTCAGCTCGGCGATGGCCGCCGTGTTCTGGCCGAGTTCGACTCTGATCGTCGCCCGCAGTTCCCCGGCGAACCCGTGTCGCTCTTGGAGTCTCCGTCGCTCGGCCTCCAGCCGCGGGCCCTGAAGGCCGCCGAAGGGCTCACCCCGCCACAGGGCCAGCGCCGCGTCGACCTTCCCGGCGGCCGCCGCGAGGTCTCCCTGTGCCCGCAGGTCCTCCGCCGCCGTGAGATGCCGCTCGAAAATCGCGACGTCCAGTTCCGACGGGTCGCCGCGCACCTGGTAGCCGGCGTCGGAGGAAACCAGCACCGCGTTCCGCGCGGTCGACGCCCGGCCCGGTTCCACGACACGACGCAACCGGCTGACATATGTCTGCACGGTGCTGCGGGCGTTACGCGGCGGATCGGCGCCCCACACCGCGTCGACGAGCGCCGTGACGGACACCGGCCGATTCATCTCCAGCAGCAGCACCGCCAGAACCGCCTGCTGCCTGGCCCAGCCCAAATCCAGTTCCTCCCCGTCCCGCCACGCTTTCATCGGGCCGAGCAGCGAATACCGGACCCTTCCAACGGCTTCCGTCACGCCACCTCCCAGGGCATGCCCCTGCGAAACATACGCTAGCCCGTCCACTTGACGCTCGATCACCGCACTCCACACAAACGGCTCTGACCAGCCACTAAGGCGTTATGAAAGCGGCACTAACGCGGCGGTTTGCACACTCGGACCAGTTCCGTAAATGGACAACCCGAGAAGAAGGGGAAGCGAAATGGCACGCACGAGAATCATCGCGGTCGCGACGACGGCGGGGCTGCTGGCCGCTCTGGCCGGGCTCACCGCGCCGGCCCACGCAGGCACCGGCGCGGCCGCGGGAGTGAACGCCGCCACCGCCCGCGCCGCGTCGACGAGCGGCTCCTGCAGCAACAAGGGCGCCTTCATCAACTTCAACGCCTACTACCACAACAGCAGCCGCTACCACGTCTTCACCTCCTTCGACTGGAGCATCGGCGGCAGCGGCGTCCGCAACAAGAACAACGTGGAGCTGCGGGTCAAGCACCACAACACGGCGGGGCACGACACCATCCACTGGACCTGGATCTCGCTGGACAACACCCGCAAGGGCTACTCGAAGCTGACGTCCGCGAACGACTACCGCCCGGTGCCGAAGGGCGGCGTCAAGGTGGCGAAGAACAAGAAGGCCTACGTCGAGTTCAAGGCCGTCTTCGACAAGAAGGGCACCGACCCCCGCTGCGGCAGCCACACCCAGAACATCTGACCACGGGCCGCCCCGCCCCCGGGCGGGGCGGCGAACCTCCTGGAGGGCCGATTCGTGTTCCCGCGCCACGCGACGCTCGCCCTGGGCACGGCCGCGGCGGTGATGCTGGCCGCCTGCTCCGGCCGCGGTCCCGCGCCCCCAGCGGCTCCGGCCACACCGTCCCGGGGAGCATCGGCCTCGGGCGTGCCGCGGGGGCACGCGCCCGTGGCACCGGGCCTCGAAGCGGGCCTCGAAGCGGGCCTCGAACCGGGCGCGGCGCCGGGCGCGGTGGTCCTGGCCGCGTCGTCCAGCGGGGCCGTCGTCGCCGATCCGGCCACGAGGTCCTACCGCGGTTACACCTCCGCCGGCGAACTCTCCTGGATCGACCGGGACGCCTACCGGAACGACGCCGAAGTGGTCTGCGCCGCCCGGTGCCCGGACGCGGTGATCACCGCCGCCGGGCGGGACGGGACGAACCGCGTCCGGCTGCGGACCGGGACGCGGGCCCGCCTGACGGCCCCGGCCCGGGCGCCCGTGCGGCGCGTACTGGCCGTACGGGGACCTTCCGACGCGGTCCTCGTCGAGGACGGCCGCGGTGGGCGGGGGGCCCGCATCCGGGTGGACCGCACCGACCGTACCCGGGTGCTTGTCGACGTGGCCGACACGGCCGGCGTGCTGTGGGTGGAGGACGCCGGCCGCTCGGCGGCCCTGGCCGTCTACCGCAGACCGGGCCACGCCGGAACGAGCGTGCTGGCGTTCCGCCGGGACGGCCGTGGGTGGCGTCCCGGCGGTCCGCCCCGGCCGGTGGCGGAGTCCTGGGGCGGCTGTCTGGGTGGCGTGCGAGGTCCGGCGATCCTGGCCGGTCCGCGCGGAACGCTGCTGGCCCACGGCACGCCGGCGCCGCTGACCTCGGACCTGCCGCAGGTGGGGGAATGCGCCGCGGGCCGGGACGGCGCCGTGCTGCTGGCCCGATGGATCGACGCCGGCGGCACCGCGCACACGGCCCTTCGGGGCGTCGACGCCACCGGGCGGGAGACGTGGGCACGTGACGTTCCGGCAGAGGTGGAAGTGGCGGCTCACCCGTCCGGACGGCAGTTCGCGCTTTCCGGCCAGGCGGGCCTGGAGATCGTCGACCAGGCCGGGCGCACCCTGGTGCGCGCCGCCGGAGTGTCGTCCGCGCGCTACACGGAGACGGGAGGCCTCGTGGTCGTCGACGGCGCCGGGACACCTCGGTGGGCCGAACCACCCCGCGACGGGTGATCAGCCGGCCAAGGGCGCCGCCCATCATCCGCGGCTACGGCAAGAGGCCGGCCGCGCGCTTCGCCGCGCGCGGCCGGCCCCAGGGTCCCGGTGAAGCCGCTCACACCCGGTGCCAGCGGGCCTCCGCGAAGCAGTAGACGGCGAACAGCACCAGGCCGATCGCGACCACGACCAGCAGCCACGGACCGGCCGGGGTGTCGGCCAGCGCCTTGAGCGCGTCGTCGATACCGGCCGCCTTGTCCGGGTCGTACGTGAGCGCCGCCTGGCCGATCAGGGCGCCGGCGGCCAGGGCGATGACGCCGCGGGCGATGTAGCCGGCCTTGCCGAGCTTCACCACGACACCGCGGGCGCGGGGCTCGGTCACGTGCATGTCGCGCATGAACTTCTCGGTCCAGCCCTCGTAGATCCAGTACACGCCGAGGGCGATCACGCCGAGAGCCATCAGGCCGACCAGGAACTGCCCGGCGGGCAGGTCGAACAGCGCCTTGGTGGCGTCCTCCGACTGGCTGTCGGACGAGGAGGCGCCCTTGTTCTGCGTGAGCAGCGCCACCATCGAGTACACGAGGGCGGCGTAGACGACGGCCCTGGACACGGCCTCCACGCGCTCCCTGGCCTCGGGCCGGCCCCAGACGGCTTCGGAGACCTGCCAGATCACCAGCGCGGCCAGGCCGACGGCCATGATCCACAGCAGGGGGTCGCCCAGGGGCGAGTCGCGCACGATCTGGAGCGCGCTGCTCTTGTCGGCCTCCCCGCCGCCGCCGAAGGCGATCTGCAGCGCGACCAGTCCGATGATCGCGTAAAGGACGCCCCGGGCGGCGAAGCCGACCTTGGCGAGTTTCTCGAGAGCGGGATGGTCAGCCGCCCTCTGGGCCGCGCCTTCCAATCGCCGGCCGGTCTGATGCGCGGTCGTCATCACAGTACCTCTCCCTCTGGAGGCGGATCGATCTTCCCGCTGACCCAGACGAGGAGGATTAAACGTCTGCCTGCTCAGCCGGACAGGCGCAGGGCCTCGGCGGCGACGGCGTGCCGCAGGTCGCGGATGCCGGGCCGCCCCCGCAGGGGATGGACGTTGTTGGTGAGCAGCACGACGGTCAGGCGGCGGGCCGGGTCGACCACCAGCGACGTGCCGGTGAAGCCCGAATGGCCGAACGCGCCGGTGAGCGGGCCCACGATGGCCGGGTCATCGATCCGCACCCCGAGCCCTTGCCGGAAGGCGGCGCCCGGAACACCCTGGTCGCGCAGCATCTCGGCGGTCCACTCGGGCGAGAGGATCGGGCCGCCGCCGGTGCGGAGCGCCTCGCCGAAGCGCACGAGGTCGGCGGCCGTGGAGAACAGCCCGGCGTGGCCGGTCACGCCGCCCAGCGCGTGGGCCGTCTCGTCGTGCACCTCACCTCTGACGCAGCCTCCGGCGCACCGCTCCCGCTTGAACTCGGTCGCGACGGCCCGCCCCGGCTCGACCGGCCCGTACGTCGTGGCGCCGAGCCCGAGAGGCCCGGTGACCCGCTCACGCACGAGCACGTCCAGCGGCGCGCCGCCGGCCGCCTCCGCCACCCGCCCGGCAGTGATCATGCCGACGTCCGAGTAGAGATGCGTGCCCGGCGGCCCCTGCGCGGGGGTGGACAGCACCAGGTCCCAGCGGGCCTCCTCCGGCTCCCTCTCCACCCGGCGGCTCGCGGGCAGGCCGGCCGAATGCGTCAGCAGGTGCCGTACGGTGATCTCGGGCCGATGCCCGTAGAACCGCGGCAGCCGCGCGGCCACCGGCTCGTCGAGGCCGAGCACGCCCTCCTGGGCCAGCGAGACCACCACCGCGGCCGTGAACATCTTGGTCAGCGAGGCGATGTCGAAGAGCGCGTCCATCGCCACGGCCGGCCGCCCGGGCGGCAGCCCTGAATCCAGCCCGGGCGGCAGCACTGAATCCAGCCCGTGCAGCGGTTCTCCGGAGGGTCCGGCGTACCGGACCGCCTCCCCCACGGCGGCCGCGGCGACCGTGCGCCCGTTCAGGGCGATCACGGCGACCGCCGCCGAGGCGACCTCGGGCACGGCCGCGCGCAGGACCTCTTCCAGTACCGGGCCACGCGCCTTTACAAAGTAAGACATGGGGTCGCTTCCAGATCCGCCGGGTTGCTCAGGCGCCGCGCAGTGCCGGGCCGAGCCGGTTGCCGTGCGCGGCGAGCAGCGCCCTCGCGTCGTCGGCCCCGACTCGGCGCTCGATCATCACCACGGCCGTCTTCACGTCGCGTCCGGCGTCCTCCAGGACCTCCCGCGCGTCCGGCACGTCCGCGCCGGTGATGTCGGAGACGATGCGGGCCGCCCGGTCGACGAGCTTGGAGTTGCTGGCCACGACGTCGACCATGAAGTTCCCGTACGTGCGGCCCGACCTGATCATCGTGATCGTGGAGATCATGTTGAGCACCAGCTTCTGGGCCGTGCCCGCCTTGAGGCGGGTCGAGCCGGTGACGACCTCCGGCCCCACGATGACCTCGATCTCCCGTTCGGCGGCCCGGGCGAGCGGGGTGCCGGTGTTGCAGGCCAGGCCCACCGTCAGCGCGCCGCGCCGCCGGGCCTCCTCGACCGCCCCGACGACGTACGGCGCGCGCCCGCTGGCGGAGATCCCGACGACGGAGTCGAGCGGGCCGACCTGCTTGTCGCGGATCACGGCGGCGCCCGCCCCGGCGTCGTCCTCGGCGCCCTCGACCGAGCGCACCAGCGCGGCCTCACCGCCCGCGATGATGCCCTGCACCAGGTCGGGGTGGGTGCCGAAGGTCGGCGGGCACTCCGAGGCGTCGAGCACCGCGAGCCGCCCCGAGGTGCCCGCGCCGACGTAGAGCAGCCTGCCTCCGCCGGCCATCCGGGCGGCGATCGCGTCGACGGCCGCGGAGATCGCCGGGACCGCCAGGCCCACCGCGGCCGGGACGGCGGCGTCGGCGGCGTTCATCAGGCGCGCGATCTCCTCCGTCGGCAGGGTGTCGATTCCGCTGTAGCGGGGATCGCTCTGTTCGGTGGCGAGAGCGGCGAGTGAGTGCGTCATGATTCCTCAGCTTCGGAGTGCCTGGTACTGATGGATCGCGTGCGTACGGGACTGGAACGGCTGACGGCCACGCCGCGGCCCGGGCGGGAGCGGGTGGGTCTCGTCACCAACCCCACCGGAGTCCTGCCCGATCTGACCCCCGCCGCACCGGCCCTGCTGGCCGCGGGAACGCGCGTGACCACGCTTTTCGGTCCCGAACACGGGTTGCGCGGCACGGCGCAGGCGGGCGGCGGCGAGGCCGCCGCCGTCGATCCCGTCACCGGCCTGCCCGTGGCCGACACCTACGGCCGTACGGGCGCCGAGCTGGACGCGCTCGTCGCGGCGTCCGGCGTGCAGGAGCTGGTCTTCGACATGGGCGACGTGGGCGCCCGGTTCTACACCTACGTGTGGACGATGTGCGACCTGATGGGGTCGGCGGCCCGCCTCGGGCTGCGGTTCACCGTGCTCGACCGGCCCAACCCGATCGGCGGCGCGGTGGCCGAGGGCCCGGTGCTCGACCCCGCCTTCGCGAGCTTCGTCGGCCGCGCCGCGCTGCCGCTCCGGCACGGGCTCACGGCGGGCGAGATCGCGCTGTCCGTCAACCGCGCGGCCGGCGCCGCGCTGGAGGTCGTGCCGATGGAGGGCTGGCGCCGGGAGTGGCACTTCGACCGGACCGGGCTGCCCTGGGTGATGCCGTCGGCGAACATGCCGACCCTCGACACCGCGCTGGTCTACCCCGGCACCGGGCTGCTGGAGGGCGTGAACGCCGCGGAGGGCCGCGGCACGACCCGGCCGTTCGAGCTGGTCGGCGCGCCGTACGCGGACGGGCGGCTCGCCGCCGCGCTGAGCGATCTCGGTCTGCCGGGCGTGCGCTTCCGCGACACGTCGTTCACCCCGGCATTCGGCAGGCACGCGGGCGTGCCGGTGCGGGGTGTCCAGCTGCACGTGACCGACCGGGAGACCTTCCCGCCGGTGCTGACCGGGGTGTCCCTGCTGCACGTGCTGCGCACCCTGTATCCGGGTGACTTCGCCTGCGACCCGTTCCTCGACCTGCTGTGGGGCTCCGACTCGCTGCGCGCGCACCTGGAGGCCGGACGCGACCCCCGCGGGCTGTGCCCGCCGCCGGGGCCGCCGGAGGGAGACCTGCTGTACGGCTGACCCCGCCCCGGCGATCAGTCCGGGCATCGGCGCTGACATCAGCCGAGGCGGCGGCGGTAGAGCCAGAAGACCCGCTCGGCGCGGGCGGCCACCGCCCGGGAGTAGAACCGCAGCGGGCCCACCCAGCCGATCTGCGCCGAGGCCAGCCCGGCGGCGGCCTGCTCGGCCAGGCAGCGGCGCAGCAGCACCCGGCCGACGCCGAGCCCGCGGGCGGCCTCCGCCGTCCCCATCGGGCCGAACCACGACGGCCTGGCGCCCCAGGCGGCGAAGCCGAGGATCTCCCCGGCGCGGGTGGCGTAGTGCAGCCCGGTCGCCTGCTCGGCCTCCCAGGCCCACGCGTCGTTCCACTGCTCGCGGACGAAGGCCACGACGTCGCCCCGCTCCCCCGCGGGCGCCGCCGCGACCGTCACCCCGGCGTCGGCGAGCCTCGCCAGGTCGGCCTCGTGCTCGGCCGGGTCGAACCGGGCCGGCAGGTCTGCCGTCATGTTCCAGGCGACCCGGTAGCGCTCGTAGCCCAGGCTCTCGGCCAGGCAGGCCGCGGGGGTGTACCGCACGTCGATGCCCGGCCAGGCGTAGCAGGGCGGATTGCCGGCGAACCTCGCCTCTGCGGCGCCCTTCTCCCGCATCCACTCCTCGGCGGCGGCCACCAGCGCCCGGCCGATCCCCCGGCCCCGCGCGGCGGGGTCGACGGCGATCAGGTCGACGTGCCCGGCGCCGTCCGCACCGATCGACGCGAACACCGCCCCCCGCAGCCCCGCATCCTGCGGACCTGTGCCCTCCAGACCCGTGCCCTCCAGACCCGTGCCCTCCGGGCCCGCGCTCTGGGGACCGGCCGGCTCAGAGCCGTTCCGCTCGCGACCGGCCCCTTCGATGCCCGGCACGGCCAGGACGGTCCACTCACGGCCCGGCGGCGGGTCGGCGAGCCGCCGTACGAGCAGCGCGGCGTCCTCGGACTCGGCCCACAGCGCGGCGGCGGCCAGGCGCTCCAGCCGCCCGTCCACCTCGACCGCCTCCACCTGGGCCTGCGTCACTCACCCACCCCCACCGGGATCACGCTACGCCGCCTCGGGTGGAAGCAGGCGTGTTCCTGCTCGGTCTCCTGTCCGGGCCCGCCGTCGCGGCCCAGCACGGGCGTCTCCCGCTCGCAGCGTTCGGTGCTGAACGGGCACCGCGGGACGAACAGGCACCCGCCCGGCCGCCCTTCCCCCTGAGACTCGCCTCGCGGCTCCTTCGGCACGACCCGCTCGGCCCCGGGCCGCTCCAGACCGTGCAGGACCGGGATCGCCGACAGCAGCGACTGCGTGTACGGGTGGACCGGGTCGGCGATGATCTTCTCGGTGGCGCCACGCTCCACCACCTGCCCCCGGTAGAGCACGTACAACTCGCCGTCGTCGCCGATGTAGCGGGCGGTGGCGATGTCGTGGGTGATGAACAGCACGCCGACGCCGACCCGCTCGCGCAGGTCCTTGAGCAGCGCGAGGATGCCCAGCCGCAGCGACACGTCGATCATCGAGACGGCCTCGTCGGCGACCAGGACCTCGGGGTCCATGGTGAGCGCGCGGGCGATCACGACGCGCTGGCGCATCCCGCCGGACAGCTGGTGCGGATAGCGCGGCAGCACGTAGCCGGGGTCGATCCCGACCATCGACAGCAGCTCCTGCGCCCGGCTGTCGATCCACGACCGCGGGCGGCCCGTCTGGCGGGCGCGCAGCGCCAGCGGGGCCTCCAGCGCCTGGTGGACGGTCCGCGTGGGGTTGAGCGCCGAGTAGGGGTCCTGGTGGATGAGCTGGACCCGGCGGAAGTACGGCTGGCGCCGCCGGTGGCTGAGCGACGACATCGGCACCCCGTCGATGACGATCTCGCCGGCGTCGTGGGTCTCCAGGCCCGCGATGATCCGCCCGAGGGTGGTCTTGCCGCTGCCCGACTCGCCGATGAACGAGACGGCTCCGCCCCTTTCGACGGCGAAGTCGACGTCGCGCAGCGCGGGCACCTCGCGGGCGCCGAGCACGCCGCCGCGCTGGCGGAAGGTCTTGGAGATCCCGGTTCCCGTGATCACACCAGCTCCTCTCGTCCGACCAGCTCCAGGGGGCGGCCGGTGGCGTGGCAGGCGACCGTACGCCCGTCTCGGGTGACGGCGGCGGGGTCGTCCGTCTCGCAGACGTCCATGCGCCGCTCGCAGCGCTCGCGGAACACGCAGCCCTGCGCGGGCAGCGTGCCGAGCGTCGGCGGGCGGCCGGGCAGCGCCCGGGCGAGGGACAGGTCGCCCGTGAGGCGCGGGATCGCCCGGATCAGGCCCCGCGTGTACGGATGACGGGCGTCGCCGAGCACCTCGGTCACCGGCCCGTGCTCGACGACCCGCCCGCCGTACATGACGGCGAGGTCGTCGGCGACCTCGGCGACCGCGCCGACGTCGTGGGTGATGACGAGGGTGGTGAGCGCCCGCTCCTCGTGGACCTCGCGGATGATCCGCAGGATCGTCGCCTGCGTGATCATGTCGAGGGCGGTGGTCGGCTCGTCCAGAACGACGACTTTGGCGTTCAGGACGAGCGCGAGCATGATGCCGACCCGCTGGCGCATGCCGCCGGACAGCTCGTGCTGGTAGGAGTCGAGCACCCGGGCGCCGTCCATGCCCATGCGGGCCAGCAGGTCCCTGGCGTCGCGCACCAGCGCCCGCAGGTCCTCCACGTCGTGGGAGCGGCCGAGGTCGAGCAACTGCTTGCCGATGGTCTTGAGCGGGTTCAGCGAGTTCTGCGCGGCCTGGAAGACGTAGCCGACCTCGCGGCCGCGGGTGCGGCGCAGGTCCTCGCCGCGGAGCGCCAGCACGTCGCCGAGCCCGTCGATCTCGACGCTGCCCGCCGCGATCCTGCCGGGCGGCTGCACGGCGTTGAGCAGCGAGAACGCGAGCGTCGACTTGCCCGAGCCCGACTCGCCGACGACACCGGTGATCGTGCCGGGGGCGAGGGTGAGGTCGACGCCGCGGACGGCGGGCAGCTCGCCCGCCGGCGTCTTGTAGACGACCGTGAGGTCCCGGATGCGGACCCCCGGTGCTTCCATGTCACGTGCTTCCATGTCACGTGCTTCCATGTCACGTGCTGCCGTGTGACGTGCGGCCGTGTGAGCGGTCATAGGGGCTATTCCTCCCGCAGCCGGGGATTGAAGATCTCGTCCATCGCGTCGACGATCAGCACGATGCCGAGCGTGAGCAGCAGGATCGCGATCAGCGGGGCCATCAGGTACGGCAGCGCGGCCGGGGTGGTGAGCGCCCCGCCGTTGAAGACGGCGAGGTTCAGCATCACGCCCCAGTTGTTGGACTCGAACGGCAGCACGCCGAGGAAGAACAGGCCGACCTGGGCGTACACCGCGCCGGTGACGGCGATGAGCATGTTCATCGCGATGTACGGCGCCATGCTCGGCAGCAGTTCGCGGCCGATGATGTGCCGGGTCGGCAGGCCGAGCCCGCGGGCGGCCTCGATGAAGCCGCGCTCGCGCAGCGACAGCGTCTGCGAGCGCACGGCGCGGGCGATGCCGCCCCAGCCGAGCACGCCGAGCACCAGGCCCATCTCCAGCGGGCTCTCGAACTTCCACACGGTGGACAGCACGAGCAGCAGCGGCAGGCCGGGGATGGCGAGGTTCATGTCGGTCAGCCGCATGAGCACGGTGTCCCACCGGCCCCGATGGAAGCCCGCGAACAGCCCGATGGCGGTGCCGAGTGCGACCGTGATGACGGCCGTGGCGAGGCCGGTGAGCAGCACGTACCGCGCGCCGGTGATCACGAGGGCGAGCACGTCGGTGCCCTCGAAGTCGGTGCCGAAGGGATGGGCGAGGCTCGGCGGCGCGTACAGCGCGTTGTCGTCGCGCGGCAGCTGGGCGGGGTAGAGCAGCGGCCCGGCCACGCCCATGAGCGCGAACAGGGCGACGATGACCACTCCGGCCATCCGGCTGGGCTTGCGCCGCAGCACCCGCCACACGCCGCGCCAGAAGTTGCGCCGCAGCGTGGCCCGGGTGGTCTCCGGGGGTGCCGCCGGAGGCCCGGCGGGGTCGACGATGACGGTCATGCCGCGCCTCCGCTCCTGACCCGGGGGTCGATCACCGTGTACAGCAGGTCGGCGACGATGTTGGCGACGACGATGCCCACCGTGATCACCAGGAACGTGCCGCCCATGAGGGCGTAGTCGCGGCTGCTGATGCTGTTGACGAGCAGCAGGCCGAGGCCCGGGTAGTTGAAGATCTGTTCGATGAAGATCGAGCCGCCGAAGAGCATGCCGATCGACAGGGCGAGGATCGTGAACAGCGGCAGGATCGCGTTGCGCGCGAGGTAACGGAACACGATGCCGCGCCGCAGGCCGCGCAGTTCGGCCGCGAGGATGAAGTCGTCGCCGAGCACGGCGACCACGTTCGACTTCATGGCGAGGATCCACCCGCCGTAGCTGGCCAGGGTGTACGTCACCACCGGCAGCACGGCGTGGTGCACCAGCGAGCCGATGTATCCGGGGTTGAGGCCGGGGACGAACTCGACGTCCACCGGCCCGCCGGACGGCATGATCGGCCACAGCGTGGCGAAGATCGCGGTGAGCAGCAGGCCGATGACGTACACGGGCACGCCGTGCAGCAGCGAGCCGGACAGGGCGAGCGCGTCGCCGAGCCTGCCGGACCGCTTGATCGCGGCGTACACGCCCATGGTCACGCCGAGCAGGAAGCTGAGCAGCGTGCCGGCGAGGACCGGCAGCACGGTCCAGCGGGCCGCGTGGCCGATCAGCGTGGTCACCTCGACGCCGGGCGTGCTGAGCGAACGCCCGAGGTCGAAGTGGAGCAGCGAGCCCAGGTAGCCCACGTACTGCTGCCACAGGCTGCCGGTGGGCAGGAAGCCGTACAGGACGGCGGTGGCCCGCTCGGCCTGCTCGGGCGACATGCCCTTCTGGATCAGGCTCTCGTACTGCCCGAGCACCGGGTTGCCGGGGATCTCCCGGATGATGACGAAGCTGATCGTGGCCACGGCCCAGATCATGACCAGGCCGCGTACGACGTGGCCCGCGACCTTCCTGGCGATGGCGGCGGCCCGGTGCCGCCCGGGGACCGTCTGCGTCATACCCGCCCCTTCTCCGCTTTCCTGATCATCCCGAGCTGCATCCACACGCCGGACGACAGCCGCAGAGCCTGGTCGTCGTCGGGCGGGAACGCGGTGTAGCGGGAGGTGTTGACGAACTGCGTGTTGACGTAGTCCCAGAGCTGGACGACCGGTAGCTGCTCGTTGGCGACCTTGGCCAGGATGCCGACGATGCGCTTCTGCTCGTCCTGCGAGGCGTAGTTCAGCTTGCCGGTCAGCTCGCCCGGGTCGACGACCCCGGCCGCGCCGGCGTCGACCTTCTCCGGGCCGCCCATCCAGTTGCCCTCGGTGCCGGGCGCGACGTGCCGTAGCCGCCCGCCGAACATCTGCCAGCCGTTCGCCTGGCCGAACAGCCGCTGGAAGATGTTGTACGGCGACGGGCCGAGGCCGATCAGCCACAGTCCCAGGTCGTACTTCCCGTCGGCCAGCTCGCCCAGGTAGAGCGTGTAGTCGGCGGCGGTGACCACGCTCGCGTCGACGCCGTGGTCGGCGAGCTGGCTGCTGATCGACTTGGCCGCGGCGACCCAGTCGGAGAACGACGCGGGCACGTGGATGCGCACCTTCCAGGGGCTGCCGTCCGGCATGGCCCACCGGCCGTTGCGCTTGGTCATGCCCGCCGCCTTGAGCTCGGCGTCGGCCTTGGCGGGGTCCATCCGGTACTGCTCCAGGCCGTCGAACCCGGAGCCGAGCCAGGCGCGGGCGGCCTGGGCGTGGATGCCGGAGGTGGTGGCGGCGGGGGTGCCGCCCTCCGGGGAGGCGATCCTCGTCACCTGGGCGCGGTCGATCAGGTAGGCCAGTGCCCGCCGCACGTGCACGTTGTCGTACGGCTTGTGCGCCTGGTTGAACGCCAGCGAGACGGCCACCGGCGAGTAGCCCTTGATCACCTTGCTGCCCCGGGCCTCGCGGATCCGGTTCATGACGGCGGTGGGCACGGAGGTGAAGGGGGCGTTGTCCAGCCGGCCGGCGATCAGGTAGTTCCAGATCTGCTCGTTGCCGGTGTAGTTGAGGATCTTCACCTTGTCCGGCGCGATCTTCTGCCGGTCGTAGAAGTAGGGGTTGCGAGCGAGCAGCGCCGCGCCCGGGTTGACCCGCTCCAGCACGAAGGGCCCGGCCGACACGTCGTGGCCCGGGTCGAAGGCGATGACCTTCTCCGCCAGCCCCGTGATCGTGTTCTTCGCCTTGTCGGCCGCCGCGCCCTGACCGTGCTGGGCGGTCTTGAGCAGCTGCCAGAAGTCCGCCGGGAGGAGCTTGCCGAAGACGTGCGCGGGCACGACCACGGTCGACAGCAGGTTGGCGAGGAACGTCGAACTGCGGTTGGCCCCCTGCGTGATCCGCACCGTCGTGGGGTCGACGACCTGGATGTCGGCGGCGGCGCCGGCCGCCTTCGGGTCCAGCGCGTACGCCGTGCCGCCCTGGGTGTAGGCGAGACCGATCGAGACCCGCACGTCCTCGCTGGTCACGGGCACGCCGTCGGACCACTTGGCGTCCGGGCGCAGGTGGATGTCGACCTGCGACCGGTCGGGGGACGTCGTCCAGCTTCCGGCGATGGCCGGGTAGAACTGGTTGGGATCGGTGGGGTCGTTCTTGGGCCACGCCAGCGCCATGCCGTTGTATCCCGAGAAGACCGATCCGACGGGGTTGAACGGGTTGATCGGCGCGCTCGCGTTGATCTGCTTGCTGCCGTCGATCGTGGTGAACACGCCGCCGCCCGTGCGGGCGGTCTCCGTCGTCCCGGTAGTGCCGCAGGCGGTGGCCGTGGCGATCGACGCCACTGCCATGATCGCTGCGAGTCGCTTCATGGGCTGCTCCTGGTTCCCGATTGCCTGGACAATACGGGCGCACTCGCGACCCGTCAATTTTTTCCATGCCTGGACACCGCTATGGAGTTAATTTTTACCGACGCCCGTGACCTGCGGGAACACCCTTCCGGTTGCGGTTCACTGCGACCGGCCGGCGAGCCAGCGGGCCGCCGCCCGCGCCGACGCCGTCGAGTTGCCGTGGGTGGCGAGGTACAGCCGCCCGGCGGGCGTCCCGGGCACCCCGGTCTCGACCACCACGGCGTCCGGCCTGGCCCGCAGCGCCTCCTCCAGCAGGCGCCGCATCCAGGCGTGCCGTACGGCGTCGTGGACGGCGATCACCAGCGGGCGCCCGGTGTCGCCCAGCGTGGCGAGCAGGCCCGGTACGTCGTCCTCGTCGTTCACCTCGGCCGTCGTGGTCCCCGGCAGGATCTCCGCCAGCGCCTGGCCCAGGGTGAGGGGGGTGACGCGGCCCACGGCCTGGCTGGGGCGCGCCGTCATGCTCACCACCAGCGGCGCCCGGGTCAGCACGCCCGGCCCCACCGCCTCCTCAGTGGCGCCGGTGGCCCGAGCGGCCCCTTCGGCCGGCGCGGCCGGGGTGGCGGGCCCGGTCGCCGAAGGTCCTGTGGGTCCTGTGGGTCCGGGGGTCACCCGCAGCGCGGCGGTGGCCGCCGCGAGCCCGAGGCCCTCGTCGGCGTCCCCGGCCGCCGCCGCCCTGTCGCCCGCCCGCGCGTCGTACCAGGCGGCCAGGTCCCGGACCCGGCCCGCCGCCTCGGCGAGGCGGTCCTCCTTCAGCCGCCCCTCGCGGACCGCCGCGGTGATCGCGTCGCGCAGCGCGTACACGCTCTCTCCTCTGGCCGAGGACACCCCGACGCAGATCGCGTCCGCCCCGGCGGCCAGCGCGCGCACCGCGATCTCGCCGGGGTCGTGCAGGGCGGCGACCGCGCGCATCTCTATGGCGTCGGTCACCACGAGCCCGCCGAACCCCATCTCCTCGCGCAGCAGACCAGTCAGCACGGCCCGGCTCAGCGTCGCCGGGAGCGCGTCGACGGCGGGAACGAGCAGGTGCCCGCACATCACCGCGCGCACCCCGGCCGCGATCGCGGCCCGGAAGGGCGGCAGGTCGCGCCGCTCGATCACCTCCCGCGCGGCCCGTACGGCGGGCAGCGCGAGATGCGAGTCGGTCACGGTGTCGCCGTGACCGGGGAAGTGCTTGGCGCAGGCGGCCACGCCCGCGCTCTGCAGGCCCTCGATCCACGCCGCGCCGTGGCGGCCGACCGCCTCGGGGTCGGAGCCGAACGAGCGCACACCGATGACGGGGTTGCGGGGGTCGGCGTTGACGTCGACGACCGGGGCGTAGTCGAGCGTGACACCGGCCGCGGCAACCATCCTGCCGATCTGCCGCCCGACCCGCCGGGTCAGCGACTCGTCGTCCGCGACGCCCAGCGCGAGGTTGCCCGGCCAGGAGCTTCCCGTCGCGGCCTCCAGCCGGGTGACCGAGCCGCCCTCCTCGTCCACCGCCACGACCACGTCAGGCCGCTCCCGGCGCAGCGCGGCGACCAGCGCACTCGTCCCGTCCCCTGCGCCGCCCACTGCACCGTCCACTGGGCCTGGGCCTGGGCTTGGGCCGCCCGCTGCCCCGGTGCCGTCGCGATCGCCGCTGCGGTCGGCGGTGCGGGGGGCGGCGCTGGTGACGTTGCGGGCGAAGAGCACCACGCCGCCGAGGCCGTCCGCGAGCGCGCGGAGCAGCCAGTCGGGCGGTTCGGTGCCGTCGAACCCGGGCTGGAGCACGGCCATCGCCAGCCGGTCCAGGCCGTCGCCCCTCGCCCGGCCCGCGGTCACCGGATGCCCTGCCCGATCAGCGCGCGGTGCGCCGCGGCGGCCCGGGGATCGTCTCCGAGGGCGGCCCGCAGCGCGAGGGCCGCGGCACCCGCCGCGGCGTCCCGCGCGGGCACCAGTTCGGCCCACCTGCCGAGCTCCGCCCAGACCAGGTGGGCGAGCTCGGTCGGCTCGGTCAGCAGCGAACCCGCCAGCACCAGCGGACCTCCGCCTCCCCTCGCCCACGCCCCGCCCCACGTGACACCCTCTCCGCACACCACCCGTGCCGTACGGCACAGCCTGCGCGCCGCCTCCCCGACGACGCCGCGCGCCACCTCGTCGCCCTCGCGGGCGGCGGCGTCCACGACCGGCGCGAGCGTGCCGAGCCAGGCGGGCCCCTGCTCGGCGACCCGCGCGTACACGGCCGCCACCAGTTCCCCGGCGAGCGCGGGCCCGTCGTCCTCCCCGGCCGAGCCCGGCCCGAGAACGGTCTCGGCCACCCGGGCGACCAGGAGGGTCGGGGCGCCCCGGCCGTCGATCGCGTTCAGCGCCGCGGCGGCGCCCCTCCGGCCCAGCCACACGCCCGATCCCTCGTCGCCCAGCAGCCAGCCGAGCCCGTCGGCCCGCCGTACGACGCGGCGGGCGCGGACGCGGGCGCCGATCGCGCCGGTGCCGGCCACCAGCACCGCGCCGTCCGGCTCGACGGTCGCTCCGGTGAAGGCCACGAGCACGTCGGAGACCACCACCGGGCGTCCCGCGAGCCCCGCCTCCCGCCAGGCCCGCTCGGCCGGCTCGGCCGCGCCGGCGACTCCGGCGAGGCCGAACACGCCTCCGGCGACCCGGGCCGGGTCGACGCCCGTCAGCGCGCCGGCCAGCGCGGCGCGCAGATTGGCCGCCGGGTCGGGAACCGAGATCGCGTTGGCGCCGCCGGCCCGTCCCCGTCCGGCGATCTCGCCCGACTCCCCGGCCACGACGCAGCGCGTGCTGGTGCCTCCCCCGTCCACGCCGATGAACAGAGCCCCCACGACCGCTCCCTATGGAGATGCCTTCCATCAACCTATAAGTCGGTGGAAATCTTCTACAACGGTGGCCGGAGCGGCCGGGGGGCCGGGCTACTTCTGGCTGTCGGTGAGGTCCACCATCGCGGTGGCCGCCCGGAAGAACTTGTTGCGGCCGAGGTCACCGATGGTCTTGATGTGGAACGCCTTCTTCAGCATCTCCGCGTCCTCCGCGGTCACGCCCGAGAGCGCCTCCACCGGCGCCTTGACGATCTCCTCCAGGCTCTTGTCCTCGTACTCGCGGTCGAGCAGCTTGGCAAGGTCCGCTGTCACAGCCATGACTCCCCCAATCACCAGGCCCCGATACCTGGTGAAATGCCCCAAGCACCCATCTCCTATGCGGGTGCGGGCGGCACGGGGCCGCGAGGTCGCTCTTCCCGGGGGCCTGGGGATCGCCGCACTCGCCGTCCCTGAGGCGAAGGTGCGTTCGCGGCGAGAAGAGACGCTCCGGTTCCTCCGGGGGGTGCAAGCCACTTCCAACCAAGATCCAAGACGGCGTCGCGAGAGTTCGTCGGGAATTCCCGGAGAGGAGGTGCGAGACATGAGTATTCGCTTCGACGACCTCGGCAGCGCCGCTGAGCTGCCCGAGGACGCCCTGGACGACATCGTCGGGGGCAAGGAGATCGAGTGGCACCCGTGCACATGGCTGTCCAGCAGCCAGCAGGGCCAGACCATCGACAGGCGGGACGTCCTCCTGTGACGCCCCACGCCTGAAGCCACGTTGCTGTGAAGCGGCGTGCCCGTGCGTACCGGGCACGCCGCCTTCGTCAATGATAGGAAATTCGGTGATTCTGATACTCAGCGCCAGAAACGACGCGTCGGTGGAGATGGTCGTCCCCGAACTCGTCGAACGAGGCGCCGAGTTCCTATGGTGGGATCCGGGCGGTTACCCCGCCGACAGCACGATCAGCTCGCGCCTGACCGGCGGATCCTGGCGGCACACGCTGCGCGTCGACGGCCGCGAGTACGACTGCTCCCAGTTCACCGCGATCTGGAACCGCCATCCCACGCATCCGCACGCACCCGAGTCGGTGACCGACGACAACCACCGGAAGTACGTCGAGAAGATCGCCGCCATCCTGCTGCACGGGTGGGAGAACACCGTCGAGAGCCGCTGGCTGCCGGCCAGGACCTCCGACATCGTCCGCACCCAGAACAAGCTCGTCAATCTCGGCGTCGCGGCCGCGCTGGGCTTCACCACCCCCGACACCCTCGTCACCAACGACGACGAGGACCTCATCCCGTTCTGGGAGGACGCCGGAGGCGAGCTGATCGCCAAGGTGGTGGAGTACGTCGAGTTCCGGATCGACGGCGAGGACCACTCGCACTACACCACGCCGGTCACGCGCCGCCGTCTCACCGACAGGCACCGGCTGGCCCTGGCCCCGGCCATTCTCCAGCCGTACGTCAGGAAGGCCGTCGAGCTGCGCATCACCGTGGTGGGCGACCAGGTGTTCCCCGCCGAGATCCACTCCCAGGGATCACGCGCGACCAGGTACGACTACCGCCATTACGAGCAGACCTTCTCCACCTACGCGATCCATCGCCTGCCCGACGACGTCGAGCGCCGCTGCCTGGAGCTGACCGCCTCGCTCGGTCTGCACTACGGCTGCATCGACATGATCGTCACTCCCGAGGGCGAGTACGTCTACCTGGAGATCAACCCCGCCGGGCAGTGGGGCTGGATCGAGGCCACCACCGGCCTGCCCATCGCCGCCGCCATCGCCGACTGGCTCATCGCCGCCGAACCGCACAGGTGAACCACCCCATGACCAGCGCCTTCGACACCGTCCTTACCGAAGCCGTGGACCTGCTGCGGACGCTGCCACGCCGCCGCGACGCCGTGCCCGAGGCCCGGCGGGCCGTCGCCGAGTGGCGTGCGACCCGGCCCGCCACCCGCGCCCAGCTCGTGGCCGACGTACGGCCCGGCAGCCCCATCGTCGACTACGACCTGGTGCTGGCCCACCCCGACGGGGGAAGCGTGGCGCTGACCGCCCCGGCCGACGACGGCGTGCCCTGGACCCTGGATCACTCCACTCACTGGGCCTCCGGCCGGGTCGTCACCGTCGACGGCTTCGCCCTGCTCATCCAGAACGCTCTGCTCACCCTGCGTGCCCGGACCGAGCGGGACAGCACGATCCAGGACGAGCTGATCGACTACTGCATCCTGAGCGACATGGCCGGCAGGGAGCGCCCGCCCACTCAGGAGGAACTCCAGCAGGCGTCCGACGCCTACAGGGTCAGGAACGGCCTGCGCAGCCGCGCCGACATGATGCGCTGGCTCGCCGACGTCGGTCTGAACGAGACGGCCTACACCCATCACATCTTCGGTCTGGCCCTCAAACAGCGGGTCCGCGCCCGCATCGAGCAGGAGACGGCACGCGATTATCTGGAGCGCAACCCGTCCGAGTTCGACCATGTCTGGGCACTGTGGGCGGAAGGTCCCGAAGACCGCCTCGCCGAGCTGGCAGGCGCCCCCGACCCCGCCGCCGCCCTCATCCAGGCGCTCTCCTCCCGCGGCCGGATCACCGTCACCACCGCCGACGGCCCCGCCCTCGACCTGCCCGAACCCATGCGCACCGTCCCCGCGGGGGCCGTGACCGGCCCCGTCCCCCATGGGAAGGGCCACCTGCTCGGCGTCGTCCGCGAACGCCGGCCCGCGGACCTCGCCGACCCCCGCACCCTCGCCGCCGCCGGTCGCGCGGGCTTCGCGCAGTACATGGCCGAACGGCGCGCCAAGGCCGCCGTCACCTGGCACTGGCTGTGACCGTGTCCCGTCACCGTGGCCCCTGCTTTCCGCTGCTCTGGCTCGTCGTGGCCCTCCTGGCGGTGGCGGGCGGGGCCGTCGCCGTGCTGATCGAGGGCGCCCGGTGAACCGCCTGCGGGTGGTGCTCCAGAACACGCAGACCGAGTGCGGGTCGGCGTGCCTGGCCATGGTGCTGCACCATCACGGTCACCGCACGACCGTCACCGAGCTGTCGAGCCGCCTCGGCGTCGGCCGCGACGGCCTCAGCGCCCGCGCCATCGTCGCGGGTGCCCGCGAACACGGGCTGACCGCCAAGGCGTTCCAGCTCGCCCCCGACGACCTGGCCCGGGCGCCGCTCCCGGCCATCGCCCACTGGGAGTCCAATCACTTCGTGGTGGTCGAGCGGTGGGCCGTCGACCGGGTCGACATCGTCGATCCCGGTCAGGGGCGCCGGCGGCTGACCCCGCCGGAGTTCGCGGCGGGGTTCACCGGTGTCCTGCTCGTCTTCGAGCCGGGCGCGGGATTCCGGCGCGGATCGTCGTCACTGGCCGGCGCGTGGCGGCGGGAGTTCCTGCGGACCCTGCTGCGACGCCGGCGCGGGCTGCTCGCGCAGGTCGTCGCGGCCTCGCTGCTGCTGCAGCTGGTCGGCCTGGTCCTGCCGCTGTTCTCCGAGATGCTGCTGGACACGGTCCTGCCGCAGCGCGCCGACCTGCTGCCGCTGCTGGGAGCGGCGGTGCTGATCACGGGGGCGGCCCAGCTCGTCCTGGGATATCTGCGGGCGGCGCTGCTGGTGGCGGTGCGCACCCGTGCCGACCAGGAGCTCAGCCGGGGAGTGGTCGGCCACCTGATGGCGCTGCCCTACACGTATTTCACCCAGCGGGGCACCGGCGACCTGGTGACTCGCGCCTCCAGTGTGTCGACCCTGCGAGAGCTGCTCACGGGCCAGATCATCACAGCGGTCCTCGACGGGCCGCTCGCCGTCGGCTACGTGGTGGTCGTCTACGCCCGCGACCCGATCTTCGGGGCGGCGCTGACCGGCGTGGTCCTGCTCCAGTCGCTGCTCCTGCTGGCCACGTCCCGGCGCGTCCACATGCTGACGCAGCAGGAACTGGCGGCTCTGTCGAAGTCGCAGGGCACTCTGATCCAGACGCTCAGCGGCATCGAGACGCTCAAGGCCTCGGGCGCCGAGCGCAGAGCGATGAAACAGTGGTCGGATCACTTCGAACAGCAACTCGAAGCGGACGCGCGCGTAGGTCTCACCCACGGTCTCCTGGACGCCGTCGTGTCGGCGATCCACGTGATCACGCCCCTCGCGCTGCTGTGGATCGGTGCCTGGCGGGTGCTCGACGGAGACCTCTCCGTCGGCGCGCTGATCGCGCTCAACGCCATCGCCCTGGCCGCGCTGACCCCGCTCGCCTCGCTGATGACCAGCCTCCAGAGCCTCCAGCTGGCAGGCGCCCACTTCGACCGGCTCTCCGACATCCTCATCTCCACCCCGGAACCCGACGAGGGCATCGAGGTGCTGCGCCTGCGCGGCCGGATCGAACTGCGCGACATCGGCTTCCGGCACGACCCGCGCGGCCCGTGGACCCTCCGGGGCGTGTCGGTGTCGATCAGCCCCGGTCAGAAGGTCGCGCTGGTGGGCGCCTCCGGCTCCGGGAAGAGCACGCTGGCCCGGCTTCTGCTGGCGCTGCACCCCCCGGTCGAGGGCGAGATCCGCTACGACGGCGTCCCCGCCGGCGAGCTCAACCTGCGCACCCTGCGCCGCCAGTTCGGCGTCGTCACCCAGGACCCGTCCCTGTTCAACGGCACCATACGGGAGAACATCGCACTCAACGACCCCGACGCCCCACTGGAGCGCATCGTCGCGGCGGCCGAACTGGCCGCACTGCACGACGAGATCATGGCGATGCCAATGAACTACGAGACCATGCTGACCGAGGGCGGCGGCCTGTCCGGCGGCCAGCGGCAGCGGCTGGCGCTGGCCCGCGCCGTACTGTCCCGGCCCAAGGTGCTCCTGCTCGACGAGGCCACGAGTAACCTCGACAGCGCCACCGAAGCCGCCGTCGAGGCCAACCTGGCCCGGCTCCCCCAGACCAGGATCGTCATCGCCCACCGCCTCAGCACGGTCAGGGACGCCGACCTCATCCTGGTCCTCGACGCGGGACGCATCGTCCAGCGCGGCACTCACGAACGGCTGATGGCCGTGCCCGGCAGGTACGCGGAACTCCTCGCCGCCCAGGCCGTCGTCTCGCGATCCGCTCCCCCGACACGCCTCCCAGGCCCCTGAGACGCTTCGTCAGGAGCGCTCGGCGGTCATCGAAACCCGCACCGGTCCGGGCGCGCCGGCCCCGGCCCGGCCGGACCGGTGCCGGGTCCGTCTCGTGATCAGCCGGCCAGGTTGCGCAGGGAGCGCACCGACCAGACCAGGGTGAGCGCGGTGAGCGCGGCGAAGAGGGCGAAGGCGACCGGGATGGTCTCGGCGCTCAGGTCGCCGCGGAACAGCGACCGGCCCGCCTCGACGGCGTAGTAGAGCGGGTTGAACTTCGCCAGCGTCTGCAGCCACTGGGGCCCGAGCGAGACCGGCAGGAACAGCCCGGCGATCAGGGTCAGCGGCATGGCGAAGAACTGCACCAGCTGCGACATGCCGTTCTCGTCCCGCAGGGTCAGCGCCAGGCCGTAGGACAGGCTGGCCGCGAACAGGCCGGTCGCGGCCATGAGCAGCAGCACGAGGAGCATCTCGGCCAGCCCGATCCGCAGGCCCATCAGTGCGGCGATGCCGATCACCAGGATCGCCTGCAGGACCAGGACGATCACGTCCTTGACGAGGCGGCCCAGGATGATCGCGGGGCGCCACGCCTGGCTGACCGCGAGCCGCTCCAGCATGCCGTTGCGGGTCTCGTTGATCATGCCGAAGCCCGCGAACATGGAGCCGAACAAGGCGATCATCATCATGGAGCCCGGCGTGAACATCGCGAGCACGTCCGTCATCTTCCCGCCGGGGACCGTGCTCCTCAGCAGCGGCGCGAAGAACACCAGGTAGAGCACCGGCTGCATGATCCCGAACAACGGCCAGACCGGGTTGGCGAAGAGTTTCCTGAGCTCGTAGCCGAGGAAGAGCATCGTGTGTCGAGTCATCGTGTGAGTCCCGGGAGGTCAGGCGGCGTCGCGCAGCGAGCGGCCGGTGTGCTTGAGGAACACGTCGTCGAGGGTGGCGCGTTCGAGGGAGACCGACCGGATGCCCAGGCCGTTCTCCTCCAGGGTGCGCAGCATGTGCATCAGGCCGTGCTCCCCGTCGTCGAGGTACGCGCGGACGACGCCGGGCTCGGCGCGGACCTCCTTGACGTACGGCTGCGCGTCGAGGAGTTTCCGGGCGGCGTCCGTGTCCTCCAGCCGGAGCGTCACGACGTCGCCCGCGACCTCCTTCTTGAGCTCCTCCGGCGTCCCCCTCGCGACGATCCTGCCGTTGTCGACGATGACCAGCCGGTCGCAGAGCGCGTCGGCCTCGTCGAGGTAGTGCGTGGTGAGCAGCACGCTGGTGCCCTGCTCACGCAGCTTGCGGACCTCGTCCCAGAGGTTGGCCCGGTTCTGGGGGTCGAGGCCGGTGGTCGGCTCGTCCAGGAAGATCAGCGGCGGCGCGTTCACCAGTCCGACGGCGATCGCGAAGCGCCGCTTCTGACCCCCCGAGAGGGTCTTCGCCGGGCGGTTGGCGATCTCGGTGAGGCTGAACGCGGCGAGCAGCTCGTCCGCCCTGGCCTGGGCCTGCCGGCGGGACATCCCGCTGATCCGGGCCGCGAGGAGCAGGCTCTCGATGCCGGGGGCGGTGTCGTCGACGCCGCCCGCCTGGCTGACGTAGCCGATGTTCTCCCGGACCTTGGCGGCCTCTCTGGCGACGTCGAAACCCGCCACCCGGGCGCTGCCCGAGGTGGGCAGGGTGAAGGTGGCGAGCATCCGGACGGTGGTGGTCTTGCCCGCGCCGTTCGGGCCGAGGACCGCGAAGACCTCGCCCCGCTCGACCTGGAGGTCGATGCCGCGTACGGCCTCGACCTCCTCCTTCTTCTTGCCTCGTCCTCGTTTCGCGTGAAAGGTCTTGCGCAGGTCGTGCGCTTCGATGATCATTTGCTCTCCGGTGATCAGGGGGACACCAGCCTGACGGCTCCCCTGGGGCGAGAGTCAACACCTTTTCACGGCGCCCCGCCGCCCCCGCCACGGGATCATGACGAGGGGTCGCGGAAGGCGCGAGCCCTCTTCCCGGAGGTGCCGGAAAGAGGGCTCGTTCGGATCGGGCGGGAGGACCGCTCAGCCGCGGGAACGGCGCAGCGCCGTGATGCCCGCGCCGGCCCCGACCAGGCCGGCCAGCAGGCCGAGACCGCCGAGCACCAGGGCCGCGGTGCCGCTGCCGCCTTCGTCGTCGTCCTCCGCCACCGCGGCCACGGACGGCGCCACGTCAGGGCCGGCGGCCGCGGCGGCGGACGGAGAGGCCGCGGCGGCCTCGCCGCCGCCCTCTTCCGCCTTCGGCGCGACGAGCTTGAGCGTGGGCGCCGGGTGCTCCGCCTCGGACCCGTCGGCCTTCGGCGGGTCCGCCCACTTGACCACCTCGCCGTTCGAGTAGGTCTGCTCGGTGGGGAACTCCAGCGCGTCCACGTTCTTGGGCAGCGGGCCGACCGAGGCCTCGAACTCCTGGAACTGGCCGGACTCGATCTTCCCTCCGGTCCAGGTAATCTTCAGCACCGATTCGGTGATCTTGTCGCCGTCGTCGGACACGACGGGCTGGGGCAGCTTGCCCTGGGTGACCTTGACCTTCCACCCGGACACCGGGCGGACCGAGACGAACGGCAGCGGATGGTCGGTGGGGAACGCCACCTCCACCTTGGTGGTGGAGGCGTTGTCGCGCTCGTTGGGCACCCGGAACGCGATCTTGGTCCAGCCGCCCTGCTCGGCGGTGCCGGGGTTGACGGTGACGTGGGCGAGGGCGGGCATGGCGAGACCGAGGGTGACGGCGAGGGCACCCGCGGCGACCGCCGACACACGGCGGACAGATGAAGTCATGGGGGTTCTCCAGTCTCTGTACTGAAATGCCGGGAACGCGCGAGCAGGAAGTGCCGTCAGAGGACGGCCGGAAGGCAGCGCCGCCGGGCGGCACGAGGCCTCTTGGCGCCGCTGTTCTCCGCAGGGCACGCCTCCGCAGGGCACGCCTCCGCAGGGCACGTCTCTCCATGCCGGGGGACGACGAGGGAGAGGCCTCCGCCGGGAGATACGCGCCGCTCGCGCGGGAAGCTCAGAAGACGGGAGAAACGGGTGGCCCGCGACGGACGACCGCGTGCCGCAGCACCCATGCCGGGCGCGGCGCGCGAGGCCGTCCCGGCGTGGCGCGCACGCGCGGACGGGTGATCCCCGCGAGACCGGCCCGCAGCAGCGCCACCAGCGTGGCGAGCATCGTGAGCCAGTGGGCCGCCCCGGCGCCGATCCGGCGCAGGACCGACCACAACGCCTCCTCGCCGCGCGACAGCCACAATCCGGTGAGCAGCGCGGCGGTGAGGTGGGCGGTGAGCATGCCGGTCTGCGTGGTGAGGCCGCCGTGCCACGTGAGGTGGGCGGGCTCACCCGCGGAGGCCGTGACGTCGAACAGCAGGTGCAGGAACGCCTGCGCGCCGAGCAGCAGCCCGACGATCACCTGGGGAGACCGTTCCCGGCCCGCCGCGACGGCCGCGCCCGCCGTGACGGCGAGCACGCCGGTGAGCAGCGCCCCGGTCGTGGGCCCGCCTCCCCCGGCGAACCAGTGCGCGCCCATGGCGAGGAGCACGCTGACGGCCGCGAAGGCGGCCGACCGCGCGAGCCGGAAGGAGAGCGTGGCGCGCATGACGCGGGGATTATCGCATATCGCCGTGATCTCGGCCCTGAGTCGTGTTCAGCGATTCCATGCCTGCTCCGCGTACCCCGGCCTCGGCCTCGCCGCGCCGCCGCACTGGTCACGAAGATTCCTCCCGGGCACCGAGACCTCCGCGGTGCCCGGAAGCCGCCGCCGGCTCACGCCTGCGGCGCGTCCACCCGCGCGGGACGGAGGCCTCCTCCCGGTCCCCCGCGCCCGGGCACCGAACTGCGCCGGCGGCGCTGAAGTTTTCACCGGGACGCCAAGACCGCGACCGGCGAGTGCGGCAGGACTCCCCTAACGGCCACATACCGGTCATACTCATGACCGATCAACGGTGCCGAACCGAGGGACCCCCCGATGACCTCTCCCCCGCGCCGTGGCGGCTTCATCACCGCCGGGCCGGTCACCGCCGTCGTGGCGACGGCGGCGGCCGTGCTGGTGCTCGCCCTGTGGTTCGGCGGCGCCGGGCCACGCCCGGCCATCGAAGGGCTGCCCTCACCCGGAGTGCTGACCACCTGGGGCCTGCCCGTCGCCCGCCTCGTGCTCGACGTGTGCGCCGCCGCGACGGTCGGCGTGCTGCTCGCGTCCGTCGTCCTGGTCCCCACCGGCTCCTCGGGCACCGGCCGTGCGGACGCCGGGGCCGCGGACGCCGGGACCACCCGGTCACTCGCCCGGGCCGCCGCCGCGTGGGCGGCCGGGTGGGCGCTGAGCGCGATGGTCACCGAGGTCCTGACCCTGTCGGACTTCCTGGGGCTGCCCGCGGGCCAGGCGATGCGCTCCGGCGCGCTCACCGTCTTCCTGCTGAACATCCCGCAGGGCCAGGCCTTCGCGGTGGTGGCGGCGGCGGCCGTGGCCCTCGCCGCCGGGTCCCTCCTGCCGTGGGGACGCGCCTGGCGGGCGGTGCTGCTGGCGGTGGCGATCCTCGCGGTGCTGCCCCCGGCGTACGTGGGGCACTCGGCCTCGGCGGCCGACCACAATCTCGCCGTCCTCAGCCTGATGGCGCACGTCGCGGCCGTCGTGCTGTGGACCGGCGGCCTCTATGCCCTCGTCGCGCACCTGCGCGCCGCGCCCGGCCTGGCCGTCGCGGTGGGCCGGTTCAGCACGCTCGCCCTGGGCTGCTTCGCCGCCGCCGCGGCGTCCGGCGCGCTCAACGCCTGGGTCCGGCTCGGCGCGCTCCCCCCGCTGTGGCAGTCCAGGTACGGCCTGCTCGTGCTGGCCAAGATCGCCGCGCTGGCCGCGCTGGGCTGGTTCGGGTGGCGGCACCGGCGCGCCACGATCGAGGCGCTGCGGACCGGCGTGTCCCGCGCGCCGTTCGTCCGGCTGGCCGCCGGGGAGATCACTGTCATGGCCGGCACGCTGGCGCTGGCCGTGGCGCTGGGGCGCAGCGCGCCGCCCGCCGGCGAGGCCGAGCACCAGCACGACGCCCTGGGATACGCCCTCCCGCCGTTCACCCCCGGCGCGCTCGCCACGGACGTGCGGCCCGACCCGATCGCGCTGCTCCTGCTCGCGGCGGCCGCGGCGGCCTACCTGGCCGGCGTGCGACGGCTGCGGGCGGACGGCGCGGGGTGGCCGGCCGGGCGGACCGTCTCCTGGCTGGCGGGCCTGCTGGTCCTCGCCTACGCCACGTCGGGAGGGGTCGCGGCGTACGCGCCGGCGCTGTTCTCCGCCCACGCGGCGCAGTACGCGCTGCTCGGCGCGGTGGGGCCCGTCCTGCTCGCCGCCGGCGCCCCGCTCACGCTGTGGCGGCGCGCCCACCCCGGCCCGGATGCGCTCGACGGCCCGGCGGCCCGCACGCTGTCCCATCCGATGGTGGCACTGGCCCTGTACGCGCTGCCGTACCCGGCGCTGTATCTGACCGGGCTGTTCGCGTTCGCCCAGCCGAGCCTCGCCCTGCGGCTGGCCGCGCAGACCATCGTGATCGTCACCGGGGTGCTCTTCTTCGTCGTCGCGGCCGGCGTCGACCCGCTCCCGTGGGCGATCCGGCCGCAGGTCCGCGCGTGGATGCTCGCCACGGCGATCGCCGTACGGATCTGGACGGGCCTGGCGGTGCTCACCGGTCCGGGACAGGCGCCGCAGTGGTACGCGGCGCTCGGGCTGCCCTGGGCCCCGGATCCGGCGGCCGACCAGCGGACCGGGGCGCTGCTCGGCACCGGGCTGAGCGTCGCCGTCCTGGCGGCCCTCCTCGTGCTGCTGCTCGGCCGGTGGCGGGCGGCCCTGCGCAGGACGGCGGCGCGAGACGCCACGGGAGAACGCGGAGAACGCGCCGCCAGCCCCACGGGCGGGTGACCACGGGCGGGTGATCGGAGCCGGCGGCCGCGCCGGGACCGTCAGCGGCGGCCGCGAGGGGCGCCGTCGCGGTCCCTGCGCACGGTGGGCCGCTTGCCCTTGATGGTGGTGTGGCGCAGCGCTTCGACCACCTCGTCCACGGCGGCGTCGGGGATCTCGACCAGCGTGAACCGGTCGGCGATCTCGATGGCGCCGATCTCCCGCCCGGTGACCCGGGTCTCTCCCGTGATCGCGCCGACGATGTCCTGAGGGCGCACCCCGGCGCTGCGGCCGGCGCCCACGAACACCCGGCTCATCGGGCCGCCGCCGCGCCGCCCGCGCCGGTCGTCGCGTCCGTACCGGTCGTCACGGCCCTCGCGCGGCCCGCGCTCGGGGCGCGGCGCGCGCGGCGTCACCTCGGGGATCTCCTCCTCGTCGGCGGCGGCTCCGGTGGACTCGTGGGCGAGCTTGACCGCGGCGAGCGCGATGTCCACCAGGTCGAACTCGTCGGCGAGCGTCTCGACCACGACCCTGAAGCGGTCGAGGTCGCCGTCCTCCATCAGGCTCTCCTGCAGCGCGGCCCGGGTGAGCTCCAGGCGGCGGGCGCGCAGGTCGGCGACCGTCGGCACCTTCTCGACCGTGATCCTGCTGCGGGTGACCCGCTCGATGGTCTTCAGCATCCGGTGCTCGCGGGGCTCGGCGAGCGTGATCGCGACGCCCTCGCGGCCGGCCCGGCCGACCCGGCCGATGCGGTGCACGTACGACTCCGGCGCGGACGGCACGTCGTAGTTGATGACGTGCGTGAGCTGCTCGATGTCGAGGCCGCGCGCGGCCACGTCGGTCGCCATCAGGAGGTCGGCGGTGCCGCTGCGCAGCCTGCCCATCACCCGGTCGCGCTGCTCCTGGCCCATGCCGCCGTGCAGGGCCTCGGCGCGGTAGCCGCGGCCGTTCATCGTCTCGGTGAGCTGGTCGACCTCCTCGCGGGTGCGGCAGAACACGATCGCCGCGGTCGGCGCCTCCACGTCGAGCACCCGGCCCAGCGCGGCCGGCTTGTACGCCCTGCTCACGATGTAGGCGCTCTGCCGGATGAGCGGCGCCTCCCCGGCGGCGGGCGCCTCCCGCTCGATCCTGATGCGGACGGGTTCACGCAGGTGGCGGCGGGCGATCCCGTCGATGCGCGGCGGCATCGTCGCGGAGAACAGCACGGTCTGCCGTTCCTCGGGGATGTCCTGGAGGATGGCCTCGATGTCCTCGGCGAAGCCCATGTCGAGCATCTCGTCGGCCTCGTCGAGGACGACCATGCGCAGCCCCTTCAGCGGCAGCGTCCCCCGGCCGATGTGGTCGAGGGCGCGGCCCGGCGTGGCGACGACGACGTCCACCCCGCGCTCCAGCGCCCGCAGCTGCCGGCCGATCGGCTGGCCGCCGTAGATGGGCAGCACCCGCGTGCCGAGGTCGCGGCCGTAGCGGTGCATCGCCTCCGACACCTGGACGGCGAGCTCGCGCGTGGGCACCAGCACCAGCCCGCCGGGCTCGCCACCTTCCTCCCCGCCCGCCGCGCGGAGGACGCCGTGCAGCCGCTGCAGCATGGGCAGCGCGAACGCGGCGGTCTTGCCCGTCCCGGTGGCTGCCTGCCCGAGCAGGTCGCGGCCCTCCAGCAACGGCGGGATGGCCTCTCGCTGGATGGGGGTGGGCTCCTCGTAACCGAGGCCGGACAGCGCCTTGAGGAGCTCCGGGCCAAGCGCCAGGTCGGCGAAGCCGGGTCCGTCTTCGATCTCGTTCACGGACATGTCAAGCTCCTCATGGGGCGGATGTGCACGGGAAGACCCTAACGGTCTTTCCGCCCGTACCCCGAATGGCACCCCCCGCACTCGGCGGCGCACCCGGGGTGACCGCACGGGCCCGCGGCGACCGCACGGCCGGGCACGCAATAGCGTACGACCGTGGATCTTCGGGAACTGAGACGCGCCAGGTTCGCGGTGTCGGTCGTCTTCGCCCTGCACGGGGCGGTCACCGGTGGTTTCGCCTCCCGCATCCCCTGGATCCAGGATCACGTGGGTGTGGGGCCCGGCGGCCTCGGCCTGGCCCTGCTCGCGCCGGCTGTGGGCTCGATCCTGGCGATGCCGACCGCGGGCCGGATCACGCACCGGTTCGGCGGGCGGGCCGTCACCCGGGTCTCGATCGGCCTGTGGTGCCTGGCCCTCGTCCTGCCCCCGCTGGCGCCCAACCTGCCGCTGCTGTGCGCCGCGCTCCTGCTGTACGGCGCGGTGGCCGGCGTCGGCGACGTCGCGATGAACGCCCAGGGGGTGGTGGCCGAGCAGCGGCTCGGCCGTCCGATCATGTCCGGCCTGCACGGGATGTGGAGCGTGGGCACGCTCGCGGGCGGCGCGGTGGGGACGCTTGCGGCCAACGCGGGGCTCGACGCCCGCGCGCATCTGGGCGGGGCCGCGGTCGTGCTGTTCCTCGTGGCCCTGGCGATGGGGCCGCTGCTGCTCGACGTGCGGGCGGGCGAGGAGGAGGCCGCCCCGCCGCACTTCGTGCTGCCGTCGCGCGGCGTCGTGATCATCGGGCTGGTCGGCTTCTGCGCGGTGTTCGGCGAGGCCGCGGCCCAGGACTGGTGCGCGGTCTACCTCGGGCAGGTGACCGGCGCGTCCCAGGCCGTGGGCGCCGCCGCGTACACGGCCTTCGCCTGCACGATGGCGGCGGGCCGGCTGTGCGGCGACGCGGTGGTCCGCAGGCTGGGCCCGGTCGCGACCGTCAGGGGCGGCGGCGCGCTGGCGGCGCTCGGCGCGCTGCTCGTGGTGGCCGCGCGCTCCCCGGTCCCGGCGGCCGGCGGGTTCATGCTGATCGGCCTGGGGATCGCGGTGGTCGTCCCGCTGGTGTTCGCGGCGGCGGGCCACGCCGGGCGCACGCCGAGCGAGGGCGTCGCGGGAGCGGCCACGGTCAGCTACGCGTCGGGCTTCGTCGCGCCGAGCGCGATCGGCGGGATCGCCTCCCTGACCGGGCTGCCCGCCTCGTTCGGGCTGGTCGCCGTGCTGCTGCTGGCGGTCGCGCTCGGCGCGGGCAGGCTCGCGCCCTCCGCGCGGGAGGCAACTCAGCGGACGGCGCCGACCCCGCACAGGAAGTAGCTCCCGATGCCCAGCAGGCGCGGGTCGAAGGCGTCGTGCTCGGGCCGCCACTGGTGCAGGTTCACGACGCCGGGCTCGACCAGGTCGAGCCCTTCGAAGAACGGTGTGATCTCGGCCGTCCGGCGGGCGACGAACTGCGCCGAGGCGCCCTGGTAGACCCGCTCCACGTCCGGGGCGCGTTCCGGGCGCTCGTCGACCGCGACGTGCGACATCGCCAGGTAGCTGCCGGGGGCGAGCGCCTCGCGGATCCGGCCGATCACGCGGCGGGGCTCGTCGGAGTCGGGCAGGAAGTGGACGATGGCGAGCAGCAGGACGGCGACCGGCCGCGTGAAGTCCAGGTGGTCGCGCACGTCCGGATGGGCCAGGATCTCCTCCGGCCGCCGCAGGTCGCCCTGCACGACCCGCACCTCCGGGCTGTCCTGGAGCAGCGCGCGGGCGTGTGCGAGCACCTGCGGGTCGTTGTCGACGTACACCGTCCGCGCGCCGGGCGCGTGCTCGGCCGCCACCTGGTGGACGTTGCGCTGGGTCGGCAGGCCCGCGCCGATGTCGAGGAACTGCCGGATGCCCCGGCCGGCGAGGAACCGCACGGCGCGGACGAGGAAGTCCCGGTTCTCCCTGATGCCGAGGGGGATCTCCGGCACATGCTTCAGCACCTGCTCGGCCGCCGCGCGGTCGGCGGGGAAGTTGTCCTTGCCGCCCAGGAAATAGTCGTACATCCGGGCCGCGTTGGGCACGTTCGGATCGAAACCAGCCCCGGCGCCCGATGCCACGACGGGCTCGCCACCGGTCCCGCTTTCCCCCGGATCCATGGAGATCTCCCCCCTCGCCAGTGGCGATCATCGTAGCCGGAGGCGGGAAAGTGAAGCCATCTCATCCGATCGCAATGAAGAACGCGATATTTCCCGAATAGGCGCATCGTCCGGTGTCATGATCGCCTCATGCCCGCACCCCCCGAGACCGCCCCAGGGACCGGCCCCGAGCCTGGCCGCGAGCCCGGCGCCGAGCCCTCCCTGGCGCGCCGCGTGCTGGGCGCGTGGCTCGCCGACGGCGTCACCAGGGGCAACATGTGGGCCCTGCTGGCGCTCGCCACGGCGGGGACGGCGGTGATCTCCTTCCTGCCGTCGGCCCAGCCGCACGTCCTCAGCGTGATCCTGGGCCTGCCCGAGTCCCGGCAGGGCACCGTCGTCGGCCTCCTCAACACGGCGGCCGAGATCGCGATGGTCGTGAGCCTCGCGTGGTACGGCGCGCTGGCCGACCGGTTCGGGCGGCGGGTGATCGTGGTCGCCGGGCTGGCCCTGTGCGCCGCCGGCACCGCGCTGTTCCCGTTCGCCGGGAACACGGCCGCGCTGGCCGGGCTGCGGGTGGTGTTCGGCCTGGGCGTCGCGGCGATCAACGCGATGCTGTCCACGATCGCGATCGACTATGTGCGCAGCAGGTCACGAGGCGCGTCGTACGGGCTGGTCGGCTTCTTCGGCGGGCTGGGCGCGCTGGTCGCCGTGCTGGTCCTGGTGCGGCTGCCGCAGACGCTGGAGTCGGGCGGCATGGAGCCGGTGCGGGCGGCCCGCACGGCGTTCCTGCTGATCGCCGCGGGCATCGTGGCCGCGGCGGGCCTGCTGTGGCTGACGCTGTCCGGGCGGCGGCCCGTCGCGGCGGCGCGGGTGCCGCTGGTCCGCCTGGTGCGCGAGGGCGTGGCCCTCGTCCGCGACCCCGGGGTGGCCCTGTCGTACGCGGCGTCGTTCGTGGCCCGCGCCGACCTCGCGATCGTGGTCGCCTTCATGTCCCTGTGGATCAAGAACTACGGCACGGAGCACGGCGGCCTCACCGGTGCGGCGGCGCTGGCCAAGGCGGGCGCGGTGGTGGGCGTGTCGCAGATGGTCGCGCTGCTGTGCGCGCCGCTGTTCGGGTGGCTGGGCGACCGCATGCGGCGTCAGGATCTGGTCGTCCTGGCGCAGGCCGTCGCCGCCGTCGCCTACCTGTCGACGCTGCTCGTCACCGATCCCCTCGGCCCGGGCATGATGCTGGTCGCCGTGCTGATCGGGGTCGGTGAGATCGCCGCCATCACCACGGCGGGCCCGCTGCTCGCGCAGCAGGCGCCCGCGGAGGTGCGGGGGTCGGCGTTCGGCGTCCACACGCTCTGCGGCGCGGCCGGCGTGATGATCGTCTCGGCGCTCGGCGGGGCGCTGTTCGACGCGTGGCGCCCCGCCGGTCCGTTCGTCGTGGCCGGCGTCTTCAGCCTGGCCGTCACGTGCTTCGGCCTGGCCGTACGGCGGCGGGTGACGCCCAGGACCGAGGCCGACGTCGCCGGTGAGGCCGTCCCCGGCCCGCAGGCCCGGACTCCCTGAGCACTCCGCAGCAGGCCCTCCGGGACCCGGATCCGGGAGCTGCCGGGTCGAGGCCAGGAGCTACGCAGAGCGCCCCGTGTCCAGGCCGGGAGGCCGCTGAGCCGCGGGGTGGGCAAGGCGCGGGGTGTCAGAGCGGGATGTTGTTGTGCGCGCCGCGCGAGGCGGGCGCCGCGGCGAGGGCCTCGGCCACCCGCCGCCGGGTGGTCCTCGGGTCGATCACCTCGTCGACGACCCCGAGTTCGAGCGCCCGGCCGACCCCGCCCGAACGCTCCTCGTGCTCGCGGACCAGCTCGGCGAGCAGCCGTTCCCGCTCCTCCTCGGACCCGGCCGCGGCGAGGCGGCGCCGGTGCAGGACGCCCACGGCCGCCTCGGCGCCCATGACCGCCACCTCCGCCCCGGGCCAGGCGAAGACCGCGGTCGCGCCCAGGGAGCGGGAGTTCATCGCGATGTACGCCCCTCCGTAGGACTTGCGGACGATCACCGTGACCCTGGGCACGGTGGCCTCGGCGAAGGCGTGCAGCAGCTTCGCCCCCCGGCGGACCACGCCGCCCCATTCCTGGTCGACGCCGGGGAGATAGCCCGGAACATCCGCCAGCACGACGAGCGGGACGCCGTTGGCATCGCACATGCGGACGAACCGGGCCGCCTTCTCCGCCGACGCCGAGTCGAGGCAGCCGCCCATGCGCAGCGGGTTGTTGGCCACGACGCCCACCGGGTGCCCGGCCAGGCGGCCGAGGCCGACGACGATGTTCGGCGCCCAGCGAGGCTGGATCTCCACGAACGCGGGACCGTCCGCGCCGTCGTCGAGCAGCGCCCGGATCACCGGGCGGATGTCGTAGGCGCGGCGGGCCGACTCGGGCAGCAGTGCGGCGGGATCCCGGTCGTCGGTCAGGCGTTCCAGGTCGAACCGCCCGGTCCCGGTCAGCAGGCCGGCGATCACACGGGTGCGCCGGAAGGCGTCCTGCTCGTCACCGGCGACCACGTGCACCACACCGGAGCGGCGGCCGTGCGCGTCCGCGCCGCCGAGGCGTTCCATGTCGATGTCCTCGCCCGTCACGCGGCGGACCACGTCGGGACCGGTGACGAACACCCGACCCGCACCGGACATCACGATCAGGTCGGTCAGTGCCGGGCCGTAGGCCGCCGCGCCCGCCGCGGGACCCACGATGACCGAGATCTGCGGCACGCGCCCGGAGGCGCGGGTGTTGGCCGCGAAGACCAGGCCCGCTCCGTGCAACGACTCGACCCCGTCCGCGAGGCGGGCCCCGCCACAGTGCCACACCCCGATGACCGGCACCCGCCGCCGCAGCGCCTCGTCCACGGCGGCGGCGATGTGCCGGGCCCCGGCCAGGCCCAGCGCCCCGCCCATGACGGTCGCGTCGGTGCAGAAGGCGACCACCGGTGACCCGCCGATCCGGCCCGTGACCGCCAGCACGCCGCTCGTGTCCCCGGGATGCAGCGGCGCCGCCGAGTCCGCGTCCAGCAGACGGGCGAGCCGGGCGGCGGGATCGCGATCGTCCTGATCCTCCCGGTCCTCCCGCACGGTTTCCGTCTGGGCAGTCTCCGTCTGCGCAGCGGTCATCGGCGCACCCCCTGCTCGCGTTTCCGCTCGATCGTCCGGCCCGGCCTTTCCTTCTCCGGAACGGTAGCCGCGAGCCATTCTCACGGTCTAATCAGAATATTTGATGAAATATCAAAAGAAATCCTTATGGATAGCCCGGAAGAAGCGTGTTCGCCATCACAGTTGACTATTTCACGAAATTCGTGCAAATGTCGATTGTGCCGGTCCCGGCCGGAGGGCGTCGCTCCGGCGAGAAAGTCCGTGGGCCGCTCACATCCCTTTTCCGGCGCGTTCCGCCACGTGGGCGCGACCGGGCGGGCGGATTTCTCCTTTCCTGGCGAAAGCGGCGTGAGCGGGCGGGCCGAGCGGCCGGGCGGCGCGGCGGGACGGTGACGGCCGGCCTTTTCAGGGCCGGCACGCCGGCCGGCCCGGGAGAACGCGGCGGGAAACGACGCAAGGCTCGACGAGGGGCGGATGCTCAGCATGGACGAAGCGGTCACCTATGGTGCGGGCGCGGTCGCGGTGGTCGGCCTCGCCTGCCGGCTGCCGGGCGCGGCGCACCCGCGCGCCCTGTGGGACCTGCTGCGCACCGGGCGCGACGCGGTCGGCGCGCCCCCGCGGAGCCGGCTGACGAGCGAGCCCCGGCTCGCCGGCCTGCGGGGCGGGTTCCTGGACCAGGTCGACGGGTTCGACGCGGGCTTCTTCGGCGTCTCGCCCAAGGAGGCGGCGGCGATGGACCCCCAGCAGCGGCTGGTGCTCGAGCTGGCCTGGGAGGCGCTGGAGGACGCGGGCATCCCGCCCGCCGGTCTCGCCGGCACGCCCGCGGGGGTGGTCATCGGGGCGATGGCCGCCGACTACGCCGCGCTCGTCTACGGGCGCGGAGACGCGGCGATCACCCGGCACACGCTCGCCGGGCTCACCCGCGGCATCCTGGCCAACCGGATCTCGTACGCCCTGGACCTGCGGGGGCCGAGCCTCACCGTGGACACCGCGCAGTCGTCCGCGCTGGTCGCGGTGCACCTGGCCTGCGAGAGCCTGCGCTCGGGCGAGTCGGAGGTCGCCCTGGCGGGCGGGGTGAACCTGAACCTCGTCCCGGAGAGCACCGCGACCGCCGAACGGTTCGGGGGCCTGTCCCCCGACGGCCGGTGCTTCGCCTTCGACGCCCGGGCCAACGGCTACGCGCGCGGGGAAGGCGGCGGGATCGTCGTGCTGAAGCCGCTGCGGCGCGCTCTGGCCGACGGAGACCACGTCTACGCCGTCATCCTGGGCAGCGCGGTCAACAACGACGGCGCGACCCCCGGCCTCACCGTTCCCGACGCCGCCGCGCAGCAGCGGGTCGTACGGCTCGCGGTGGAGAGGGCCGGCGTCGACCCCGGGGCCGTACAGGTCGTCGAACTGCACGGCACGGGCACGAAGGTCGGCGACCCGATCGAGGCGGCCGCGCTCGGCGCGGCGCTCGGGGCGGCACGGCCCGCGACGCAGCCGCTCCTGGTGGGTTCGGTCAAGACGAACATCGGCCATCTCGAAGGCGCGGCCGGCATCGCCGGGCTCCTCAAGGCAGTGCTCGGCATCCACCACCGCGAGGTCCCGCCGAGCCTGAACTACGAGACGCCGAACCCCGCCATCGACCTGGACGCGCTCAACCTGCGGGTGGTCACCGAGCCGTCCCCCTGGCCTCGGCCCGGCCTGCCGCTCGTCGCGGGGGTCAGCTCGTTCGGCGTGGGCGGGGTGAACTGCCACGTCGTCCTCGCCGAGCCTCCGCCGGAGCACACGTCCCCCGCCACCGGCCGTAGGGGGATCAGGGGCGGCGGCGAAGCCGCGCACCGAAGCGAAGCCCCGGACGGGAACGAAGCTCCGGCCCAGAGCCGGGGCGAGAGCCAGGCCGAAAGCCAGGCCCAGAGCCGGACGGGGAGCCAGGCCCAGAGCCGGACGGAGAGCCGGATGGAGAGCCGGATGGAGAGCCGGGACGAGAGCCGGAGTGCGGTGGAGAGCCGGGACGAGACCGGCGGGCCGGTGGCCGTGCCGCTCGTCCTCTCCGCCCGCGACCCGGACGCGCTTCGCGAACAGGCGGCCCGGCTGTCCGGCTCGTCCGCGCTCGACGGCGACCTGTCCGACGTCGCGCTCTCGCTCGCCACCGGCCGCACCTCCTTCGAGCACCGGGCGGTGGTGGTCGGCACCGACCGCCACGAGCTGCGGGAACGCCTACGGGCGTTCGGCGCGGGCGATGTGGCGCCGGGAGCCGTACACGGCAGGGCACGCGCGCTCGGCGGCACCGTGCTCGTCTTCCCGGGGCAGCGCGGGCAGTGGGCGGGCGTGGGCCGGGCCCTGGCCGGCGCCTCCCCCGTCTTCGCCGGGCATCTCGCCGAGGCCGCCGAGGCCCTCGGACCGTACGTCGACTGGTCGCCCCGCGACGTTCTGTGGAACCTGCCGGGTGCGGCTCCGATCGAGCGGGTGGACGTCGCGCAGCCCGCGCTGTTCGCCGTCACAGTGGCGCTGGCCCGGCTCTGGGAACACTTCGGCGTCCGGCCGGACGCCGTCATCGGCCACTCCCAGGGGGAGATCGCCGCAGCGCACGTCGCGGGCGCCCTGTCGCTGGACGACGCCGCCGCGATCGCGGTCCTGTGCGGTCAGGCGCTCGCCGGGATCTCGGACCGGGACGGGATCGAGACCGTGCGAGACCGCCTGGTGAGCTCCCCGGCCGGACGGCCCGCCCGGCGCGGCGAGGTGGCGTTCTACTCCGGGGTTACCGGCGGACGGTTCGACCCGGCGGAGCTGGACGCCGGGTACTGGCACCACAATCTTCGGGACACCGTGCGGTTCCAGGAGGCCGTCGAGGCGGCGCTGAGCGACGGCCACACCGTGTTCGTGGAGGCCGGGCCGCACCCGGTCCTGACGCCGGACATCCGGAAGGTCCTGGACGCCGCTGGCCGCGACGGCCTGGTCACCGGCACATTGCGCCGCGACAGAGGGGATCTGGACGAGTTCCTCCGGGCGCTCGGCGTGCTCCACGTCAACGGCGGCGACGTCGACTGGAGCCGCGCCCTGCGGCCCGGTGCGCGACGGGTGCCCCTGCCCACCTACCCGTTCCGGCGACGCCGGTACTGGCTCGACGCGGTTCCCGCCGAGGCGGAGAGCGCCGCACCGGCCGATGTGGCCCCGTACACGGGCGAACCCGCTCAATCGGTCGCCCCGGCGGCGCCCGGGCAGGAGGCCGAGCAGGAGGCCGAGCAGGAGGCCGAGCAGGAGGCCGCAGGGTCGGCGGCGCGGCACGAAGGGGCGGCACAGACCAAGCAGGAGTCACATGTCAGGCCGGGGGCCCAGCACGAGCCGGAAACACAGCACGAACCGGAGGCGCAGAGCGGCCAGGAGGCGCCCGTCAAGCCGGAAGCCCAGCGCGAGCCGGAGGTCCGGCACGAGCGGGAGCCGGTGGCGGACGGGCGGTCATCGCTCGATCTCGTCCTGTCCGCCACGGCGGCCGTCCTGGGTCACGCCGACGCCGTCCAAGCCGAGCTCACGTTCAAGGAGCTGGGGCTCGACTCGCTGGGGGCGGTGGAACTGCGGGACGCTCTGGCCGCCGCCACCGGCCTGCCGCTTCCGGCGACCGTCACGTTCGACCACCCGTCACCGCTCTCGCTCTCCCGCCACCTGCGCGCTCTGTCCGAGGCCCGCACCCCGGGGATCGGCACGAGCGGCGGCACCACGGGTGGCATGGCAACAGACGGCGCCACGGGTGGCGTGGCGCCGGGCGGCACGTCGGCTCATGCAGTGGCGCCGTCGTTCTCACCGCCGTCGGGGGGTGATCCGGCGGACGACGAGCCGATCGCGCTGGTCGCGATGGCCGGGCGGTGGCCCGGAGGTGCCGACACCCCGGAAAAGCTCTGGGACCTGGTGCTCGACGGCACCGACGCCGTCACCACCTTCCCCATCAGCCGTGGCTGGGATGCGGAGGCGCTGCACGACCCGGTGGAGTCACATCGGGGCACGTCGGTCACCGGTGAGGGCGGCTTCCTCCACTACGCCGACCGGTTCGACGCGGAGTTCTTCGGCATCAGCCCCCGCGAGGCGGCGGCCATGGATCCGCAACAGCGGCTTCTGCTGGAAGTGGCGTGGGAGACCTTCGAGCGGGCCGGTCTGGTGCCGCGGTCGCTGGCCGGCAGCCGGACGGGCGTGTTCGTCGGCATGACGCCCCAGGACTACGGCCCCCGGCTGCACGAAACGGCCGAGGGCTCCGAGGGGTACGCCCTGACCGGCACCGCGGCCAGTGTCGCCTCCGGGCGGATCGCCTACACCTTCGGCTTCGAGGGCCCGGCGGTGACCGTCGACACGGCCTGCTCGTCGTCACTGGTCGCGCTGCACCTCGCCGTACGGTCGCTGCGATCGGGCGAGTCGGATCTCGCGCTCGCGGGCGGAGTGACGGTGATGTCGTCGCCGGGGATGTTCACCGAGTTCTCGCGGCAGGGCGGGCTCGCGCCGGACGGGCGGTGCAAGGCGTTCTCCGCGGCCGCGGACGGCACCGGCTGGGCCGAGGGCGTCGGACTGCTGCTGGTGGAGCGTCTGTCGGACGCGCGGAGGAACGGGCACCCCGTGCTGGCCGTCGTCCGCGGCACCGCCGTCAACCAGGACGGCGCCTCCAACGGCCTGACCGCGCCCAACGGCCTGGCGCAGCAACGGGTGATCCGCCGGGCCCTTGAGGACGCCGGACTGAGGGGCGGGGAGGTGGACGCGGTCGAGGCCCACGGCACGGGCACGACGCTCGGCGATCCCATCGAGGCCCAGGCGTTGCTGGCCACCTACGGCCAGGACCGCGAACGCCCGCTGCTGCTCGGCTCCCTCAAGTCGAACATCGGGCACACCCAGGCGGCGGCGGGCGTGGCCGGTGTCATGAAGACAGTGCTCGCGATGCGGCACGGGGTGCTGCCCAGGACGCTGCACGCCGAGGAGGCCTCCCCGTACGTCGACTGGTCGGCGGGGCTCGCCCTGCTGACCGAGCCCGTGCCCTGGCCGGAGACCGGGCGGCCGAAGCGGGCCGGAGTGTCGTCCTTCGGGATCAGCGGCACCAACGCCCACGTCATCATCGAACAGGCACCAGAGCCGACCGGCACCGTCGCTTCGAACGACGAGCTCCCACTCCCGTCTCCGGTGCGGACGCGGCCGGCGACCGCACATGGCGGGGAGCATGCGGCGCCGGCGAACGGCGCCCTCGCCCTGCCGCGAGGATCGGATGCCCGCCAGAACACCCCGCGACCGCTGCTCGCGAACGACCTTCAGGGCGCCCGGCAGCCACTGCCGTTGGGCGTTTCTCATGGGCGTGGGGTGCCGGTGGTGGGGTGGGTGGTCTCGGCGCGGTCACCCGAAGCACTACGCGCCCAGGCCGCCCGCCTGGCCGACCACCTCGACCGCCACCCCGGCCTGGACGCGGTCGACATCGCCCACTCCCTGACCACCACCCGCGCCCACTTCGACCACCGCGCCGTCATCACCGGCACCACCCGCAACGAACTCCTCGACCGCACCCGCGCCCTCGCCGACGGCCGCATCACCCCCGGCATCGTCACCGGGACCGCCCGGCCGGGCAAGGTCGCGTTCGTGTTCACCGGCCAAGCCAGCCAACGCCCCGGCATGGGACGCGGCCTCTACGCCGCCTACCCCACCTTCGCCACCGCCCTCGACCAGGCCATCGAGGCATTGGACGAGCACCTGGCCGGACACACCCCCGTGCCGCTACGCGAGGTCCTGCTCGGGGACGCCGACCAGACGCTGCTGGACCAGACCCTCTACACCCAGCCCGCCCTGTTCGCCCTGCAGACCGCCCTCACCCACCTCCTGTCCACCTGGGGCATCACCCCCCACGCCGTCGCCGGGCACTCCATCGGCGCCATCGCCGCCGCCCACACCGCCGGCATCCTCACCCTCACCGACGCCGCCGCCCTCGTCGCCGCACGCGCCCGCCTCATGCACACCGCCGCACCCGGCGGCGCCATGACCGCCATCAACGCCCCCGAAACCGCCATCACCCCCCACCTCGCCGCCCATGAGGGCAGGGTCACCATCGCCGCGGTCAACACCCCCACCTCCACCGTCATCAGCGGCGACCACGACGCCGTCACCGAAATCACCGAACGCTTCCGGCAGCAGGGACACAAGGTCCGGGCCCTGACCGTCAGCCACGCCTTCCACTCCCCCCACATGGACCCCATCCTCGACGACTTCCACAAAGCCATCGACGACCTGACCCACACACCCCCCACCATCGCCTTCGTCTCCGACCTCACCGGCACCCCCACCCCACCCGACGGCCCCGCCTACTGGACACACCACCTCCGCAGCCCCGTCCGCTTCGCCGACGCCACCCGCACCCTGCACGACCACGGCGCCACCACCTACATCGAGATCGGCCCCGACGGCATCCTCACCGGCCTCATCCGCGACACCCTCGACGGCACACCCGGCCTGGTCGCCGTCCCCGTGCTGCGCCGTGACCGGCCCGAACCCCACACCGCCGTCACCGCCGCCGCCCACACCCACACCCACGGCGCCCCCATCAACTGGACCGCCATCCACGGCCCCGCCACCACCGTCGACCTGCCCACCTACGCCTTCCAGCACGAACACCTCTGGCTCACCCCACCCACCCGCCAGACAGACCCCGCAGCCCTCGGCCTCACCACCACCGCCCACCCCCTGCTCGGCGCCGCCCTCACCCTCGCCCACGACGACACCACCGTCTACACCGGCACCCTCTCCCTCACCACCCACCCCTGGCTCACCGACCACACCGTCTTCGACACCCCCATCCTCCCCGGCACCGCCTACCTCGACCTCGCCCTCCACGCCGCCGACCACACCGGCCACACCACCATCGACGAACTCCTCCTCCACGCCCCACTCGTCCTGCGACCGGGCCGTAAGGTCCGGGTGCAGGTGATCGTGAACGGCGCGGACGCCGACGGGAACGCGACGCTCGACGTGTACTCACGCGACGAGGGGGAGCACGGTGAGTGGACCCGCCACGCGACCGCCGTACTCACCAGAGACGACGCCACACCCGGCTTCGATCTGACCGTCTGGCCGCCCGAGGACGCCGTGCCGATCGAGGTGGAGAGCGTCTACGACGCCCTGACCCTGGCGGGCCTGCCGTACGGCCCGGCGTTCCGGGGGCTGCGCACGGCGTGGCGGCTCGGCGACGAACTGTTCGCCGAGGTGACGCTCCCGCAGGAGGCGGACGGCGACGTGACGGGCTACGGCGTGCACCCGGCGCTGTTCGACGCCGCCGTGCACCTGCCGGCGTGGGCCGGCCTGGCGGAGGTCCCGGAGGGGCACAACCGGCTGCCGTTCGCCTGGAGCGGGGTGCGCCTGCACGCCACCGGCGCCACCGACCTGCGGGTACGCGTCAAGCTCGGTGACGCCGGGTCGCTGTCACTGCAGGCCACGGACCCCACCGGCGCGCCGGTCGCCTCCATCGACACCCTCACCGCCCGTCTCGTCTCCGCAGAACAGCTGAACGTCTCCGGACCGAGGCCAGACGACAGCCTGTTCCGGGTGGAGTGGTCGCCCCTGGAACTCCAGCCGGTGGCGCGTGAGGCCTGGGCCGTGCTCGGCGACCGCGCCCTCCACGAAGCCCTCCGCCAAACTGTCACCGCCTCCTACTACGACGACCTGACCGCCCTCACCGACGCCGTCGACGCCGCAGAACCCGTCCCCGACGTGATCGTCCTACCCGTCGGCTCCCACCTCCACCAGGAACACCCTGTCCGGGACGACGACACCGAGCCGGTCGATCCGGAGCGGGCCACATCCGCCACCGGTAACGAGACGGGCGATCCCAGCAGGGTGGGCGGAAACCCGGTGGCGGCGGCGCACGCGGTGACCGAACGCACCCTGACCACCCTGCAGACCTTCCTGGCCGACGACCGCCTGACCACCACCCGGCTGCTCGTCCTCACCCACCACGCCGTCGCCACCACCAGCCAACAACCCATCGACCTCACCACCGCCCCCGTCTGGGGCCTGGTCCGCTCCGCCCAGACCGAACACCCCGGCCGCATCCACCTCATCGACCACGACCACAACACCCTCAGCCAGCTCCCCCAGGCCGCCGCCACCGCCCGCCACCACGACGAACCCCACACCGCCCTCCGCGACGGAACCCTGCTCACCCCCCGCCTCACCCCACACACCCCCCAGCACAGGGCCGACGACGCTCAGCCGCGCGCGTGGAACCCCGACGGGACCGTCCTGATCACCGGCGGCCTCACCGGCATCGGCGCCCTCCTCGCCCACCACCTCGCCACCCACCACCACATCCGCCACCTCCACCTCACCGGCCGACGCGGCCACCACACCCCCGGCGCCGACACCCTCATCCACCAACTCACCACCGCAGGCGCCCACGTCACCGTCACCGCCACCGACATCACCAACCCCCACGCCGTCGAAGATCTCATCACCTCCATCCCCCCCGACCACCCCCTCACCGCCGTCATCCACGCCGCCGGCATCACCCACGACACCCCCCTGCACACCCTCACCCCCAACCACCACCTCCACCCCGTCCTCGCCCCCAAAATCGACGGCGCCACCCACCTCCACCACCACACCCGCTACCACCAGGACCTCGCCGCCTTCATCCTGTTCTCCTCCATCAGCGGCCTCCTCGGCGGCGCCGCCCAAGCCAACTACGCCGCCGCCAACACCTTCCACGACGCCCTCGCCCACCACCGCCACACCCAAGGCCTCCCCGCCACCAGCCTCGCCTGGGGACTATGGGCCCACACCAGCACCCTCACCGCCGACCTCACCTCGGTGGACCAGGCGCGGATCAGGCGGACCGGGCTCCGGCCGCTGACCGCGGAGGAGGCACTCGCCCTCTTCGACGCCGCCGCGTTCGGAGACGCCGGCCTGCCCCTGGTCGTCCCGACCGGTCTCACGTCCACCGCGGAGGCGCCACCGCCCCTGCTGCGGGGAGTCGTCCGGCAGGCCCGCCGCGCCGCGCGCGGCGCGGCGTCCGCGGGTCCCTCCCCCGCCGCCCGGCTCACCGGGCTGACCCCCGAGGAGCGGAGCGCGGCCCTGCTCGACCTGGTCCGCACCGAGGTCGCCACCGTCCTCAGCCACCCCGACCCCCACACCATCCCCCCCGACCGCCCCCTCATCGAACTCGGCCTCGACTCCCTCACCGCCGTCGAACTCCGCAACCGCCTCACCACCACAACCCACCTCCGACTCCCCGCCACCCTCACCTTCGACCACCCCACCCCCGAGGCCGTCGCGGCGTACCTCGACCGTGAGCTGCCCGGCTCCGCCGAGGACCCGGCCGGTGCGGCCCGCCGTACCGGAGCGGCTCCGGCGGGAGGGCTCGCCGCGCTGCACCGCCGCATGCACGAGACGGGCAAGCACGACGAGGCGGCGGGGCTGCTGGTCGCGGCGTCGCACGTACGCGAGCACTTCGCCGCGCCTGACCGGGACCGGCACGCGCTGCCCCCGGTCAGGCTCGCGACCGGGCCCGGCCGCGTCTCCGTGGTCTGCTTCCCCGCGCTCAGCGCGATCTCCGGGCCGCACGAGTACTCCCGGTTCGGGCAGGCGTTCCGGGACGACCGGAACGTGTACGTCGTGCCGTCGCCGGGGTTCACCGACGGGGAGGACGACCTGCTGCCCGGCTCACTGGAGACGCTGATCCAGATGAACGTCGAGGGCCTGCGCCGGTGCGTGGCCGACGACGAGCCGTTCGTGGTCGTCGGCCGTTCCATGGGCGGCGCCGTGGCGCACGCCGTGACCCTCGCGCTGGAGGAGCAGGGCCTTCGACCGGCGGGGCTGGCGCTGATCGACAGCTATCCGATCGACGCCTCCGCCCAGGAGGGCATGGAGTGGTGGCAGGGCGCCATGATCGGCGGCATGCTCGAACGCATCGACCGCTTCGACATGACGCTGCACGACACCAGGCTGACGACGATGGGCGCCTACAACCGGTTGTTCATCGGCTGGCAGCCGAAGCCCCTGGACACGCCGATCCTGCTGCTGCGGGCCGTGGAGCCGCTGCGCGGCACCACGGTCGACCCGGCCGCCCCGGCGCGCTGGCAGGCGTACTGGCCGGTGTCGCACGAGACGGCCGACATCCCCGGCGACCACTTCACCACGCTGGAGGAGCACGCGGGCACGACCGCGGAGGCGATCCGCACCTGGATCGGCACGCTCCGCCTCGACGAGCCGGCGGCGTGAGCCGTCTCTCGGCCGCCGGGACAGGTCAGATCAGGCGGAGGCGGTCCCGTCCGCGCCGACGGCTCTTCCCGCGCGGGGCAGGACCCGCTGGACGGCCTCGCGGGAGCCGGTGACCAGCAGCCCCTGCTCTTCGGCGTCATCGAGGGCGACGCTGCCGCTGAAGAGGGCGAGGACGCGCGGTGGCGGGCCGGTGATCGTCGCGTCGGCGTCCGGGTCGGCTCCCAGTCGGAGTGAGACCCGGCCGCCGTCGGCGTCGATCACCACCGCCTGGTCCCCGGCGCGGATCTGGATCGAGACCGAGGGCCGATCGGGTTCGTGGTCGGCGAGGAACATCCGGACCGGGAGGCGCAGCCACTGGCCGAGGAAGGCGTCCTCGGGCCGGTAGTCGCGCATGAGGGGCACGCCCCAGCGGCCGAGCGCGGAAAGGACCGGCTCCAGTTCGCCTCCGCGATCGGTGAGCCGGAACAAGGTGGTGGCGATCGGAGGCGGGGCGTCCTCGCGTTCCACGAGACCGGCGGCCTCCATGTCGCGCAGACGGTCCGCGAGCAGGTTGGTGGCGATTCCCGGCAGCCCGGAGCGCAGGTCGGTGTAGCGGGAGGGACCACGGGCCAGAAGCTCACGAACGATCAACAGCGTCCACCGATCACCGATGACGTCGAGGGCCTTGGCCACGGAGCAGTACTGACCATAGGAGCGCACGACCCCAGCCTACCAGGAGGACTTGAGAGAATCACACAGTTGCTTGACTTTCTTGTCTAAGCACTTTAGAAGTACGTCCATGGCTACTCTCGACAGGCGAGCCGCCGCCGCGGACGCGGATCCGTCCTCAGGCCCGCCTCCCTTCACCCCGCCCCCGGGCGCCGGTCACCCACGTGCCGTCTTCGCCGTACTGGCGCTGGCGGTGTTCGTCTCCACGCTCGACGTGTTCATCGTCAACATCGCCGTCCCGGCGATTCAGGCGGACTTCGCCCACTCCACCGTCGCCGACGTGTCCTGGGTCCTGAACGCCTACGCGATCGTCTTCGCCGCTCTGCTGGTGCCCGCCGGCAGACTCGGCGACGTCGTCGGCCGGCGCCGGGTCTTCACGGCCGGCCTGCTCGCGTTCGGCCTGGGGTCGGCCCTGTGCGCGGTCGCACCGTCCCTCGGGTTCCTCATCGCCGCCCGCGTCCTGCAGGGAGCCGGAGCCGCCGCGGTCACCCCGGCCTCACTCGGCCTTCTGCTGCCCTCCATCCCACCGCGGCGCCGGGCGGCCGCGATCGGCGCCTGGTCCGCCCTGGGCGCGGTGGGCGCCGCCTCGGGCCCGTCGCTGGGCGGGCTCCTCACTCAGGTCGGCTGGCACTGGATCTTCATCGTCAACGTTCCCCTGACCGTGATCGTGCTCGCCGGCGCGTATCGCGTGCTGCCCGAGATCCGCGATCCCGCCCGTCCGCCGCTGCCCGACGGTCTCGGCACCGTCGTCCTCGTCGCCGCCGTCTCCCTCGCCAATCTCGGCCTCGTCCAGGGGCACTCGTGGCACTGGGACGGGCGGGTGATCGGCTGCTTCGCCGCCGCCGTCGTGCTCACGGCCGGGTTCGCGGCGCGCTCCCGGCGTCACCGCGCCCCGGTCCTGGAGCTGAGCATCGTGCGCGTCCCGGCGTTCGCGCTGTCGAGCCTGTCGGCGGCCCTGTTCTCCGCCGCGTTCTCGGCGATGCTGCTCGCCAACGTGCTCTTCCTCACCGGGACCTGGCACTACTCGATCCTGCGGGCCGGGCTGGCCCTGACTCCCGGACCCGTCGCGGCCGCGGTGTGCGCGCCGTTCGCCGGCAGGCTCGCGCAGCGCGTCGGGCCCGGACTCGTCGGCGGCGCGGGCGCCCTGCTGTTCGGAACCGGGTCGGTGATGTGGGTCGCGTTCATCGGACCGGAGCCCGCCTACTGGTCCCTGTTCCTCCCCGCCATGCTCATCGGGGGCAGCGGAGTGGGCCTGGCCCTGCCCGCGTTCACGATCGCCGCCACCTCCACCCTGGCGCCACGGACGCTGGCCACCGGCATCGGCGCCCAGACCATGTTCCGCCAGATCGGTTCGGCCCTCGGCGTCGCCGCCTTCGTCGCCGTCTTCGGCACCCCCACCGCGTCCACCGTGATCGGCGCCCACGACGACGTCCGGTGGTTCATGATCGCCACCGCGGCGGGCGCCGCCCTCGCCCTCGCACTCATCCGCCGGCCACGACCCGGCGCGACCGGCACGCCGGATGCGGCCGACCGGCACCCGGCCGGCTGACGACACGATCAGGAGAAGAGACATGAACGGTGAGATCGCGGCGCTCTCCCAGGTGGCCACGTGGCCGAACGCCGACCGGCGCGTCAGGATCGTGCTGGCGAACCAGTTCAGGGCCGCCGGGCTCGACATGGAGGGGTTCGAGTTCTTCTCGGACCTGTCGTCCCGGACGCCGGGCGACGGGCTCCTGCTGGCGCTCGCCGGCGCCTTCCAGGCCCGTCTGGACGGCCAGGCCGGGGCGGCGATCGCCAAGCTCGACGCCGCCACCTCCCTGGACCTCGGGCTGCCCCACTACTACCGCGGAACCTCCCTGGCCGATCTGCCCCGATGCGCGGGCCGCGCGGAGACCGTCGTGGCGGACCTGGAGTTCGTCCTCATGGTCAAGGACCAGTTCCCGCCGGGCTTCATGCGGCCCGTCCACGCCGCGCTGTCACGCGCGTACGACCTGCTCGGCCGCACCGAGGAGGCCGCACGGGCGCGCGGCCGCGCCGGTGACCCGGCCACCGACCACCTGATCACCGACCACTGGGGGAGCCCCGAAGACGGGTTCCGTTTCGTCCCCCGGCGCATGGTCGAACACGCACCGGGCGTCCACGTGGCGCAGGGTTACGACTTCGCCGATGTCGGCTTCGTCGTCACCGGCACCGGGGTGGTCGCCGTCGACGCCGCGAGCACACCCGAGCACGCGGCCGCGGCCCTCCGCGACCTTCGCGAGATCACCGACCTGCCGGTCACGCACGTGATCCTCACGCATGCCCACTGGGACCATGTCGGCGGACTCGACGCGCTCACGGCCGACGGTGCCGAGGTGATCGCCCAGGCGAACTTCCCCCACGAACTCGCGCTCCAGAGCTCCGGCCCGCCGCCGCTCGGCTACTACCTCCCGATCGGGCACGACCGCCGCGCCCGGGTCGAGCCCGATCGGCTCGTGCACGACGTGGAGAAGCTGACGATCGGCGGAGTGGACTTCACCCTCGTCCCGATTCCGGGAGGCGAGACCGAGGACGGGCTGGTCGTTCACCTCCCAAGCCTGGAAGTGGCCTTCACCGGCGACATGTGCATGCCCTATCTCGGCGCGCCGACCCTCGCGGAAGGATCCCCGCAGGGCCTGTTCCAAGCCATGCAGACGGTCATGGACCTGCACCCGCGCAAGCTCGTCCACGGGCATCCCGCGCTGACCGAGAACTACACGATCGAGGCCTTCCCCGGGCTGCTGGCGGCGCTGCGCGACCTGGAGGGGGTCATCACGGCCGGGATCTCGGACGGGCTGACGCTCACCGAGATCCTTCGGCTCGACCATCTTCCGGCGAGCCTCAGGGACCATCCCGCCTCGGTCATGCCCTACCTGGTCACCCGCGACAACTTCATCCAGCGCGTGCACCGCCAGCGGACCGGATACTGGCACCGGAGCGGTGAGGGAGTCGAACGGTTCACGTCCGGCGAACTGTCGGCCGCCCTGGACCTGCTGGGTGGCGGGAGCGCCTCGGCCTTCGTCACGGCGGGACTCGAACTCGCCCGGCGCGGCGAGCACCCACTGGCCCTGCACATCGTCGACCTCGGCCTGCTCAGCCACCCCGGCGTTCCCGAGCTCGCCGGCCTGCGGCAGAGCCTGCTGCAGTCGATGGTCGCGCGGAACCAGATGCTCAACCCGTTCAAGTTCATGCACTACGCCTCGCTCGCCGGCCTCGAACTCAAACCGGCCGGCTGATCCCGGCACTCGGCGGCGCCGGACGTGAAAGTTTCGGCTTTCCCGGGCGGGGCGGGCGGCCGGGGGCGAGGTCATCGCGGGTGGACGAGCCGGCGGGGCGGGCCGGCCGTTGCCCCCGTCCCCGGACCGCGTCTATGGTCCGGGGACGCCCGAAGCCGAAGATCGACGCTCCGCCTCCGCGGCCACGTGACGCCGGCGCTTCGCCTGGTTCCTCACCGCGGCCCCCGTCCGGGCCTGGCCGGCGGGGCGGCGCCGATCGCGGCCCCGCCCGTCCCGTCCACCCAGGTGAGGCACCCATGAGACGCATGCGCGTGTGGTTCACGGCGCTCGGCACGGCCGTCCTGACGATCGCCGGGCTGATCATGCCCGCACCGGTGTTCGCCGCCCCCGCGACGCTTCGCCCCGGCGTCCTGTGGTACGACACGGCGGGCAACCGGCTGCAGGCGCACGGCGCCGGGGTGTTCAAGGTCGGTTCGACGTACTACATGGTCGGCGAGGACAAGAGCGCGGGCGCGACGTTCACCGCGGTCGCCTGCTACTCCTCGACCGACCTGGCCACCTGGACCCGGCAGGGCAACGCGCTGAGCCGGCAGAGCAGCGGAGACCTCGCCGCCGGGCGCATCGTCGAGCGGCCGAAGGTGATCTACAACTCGTCGACCGGCCAGTACGTGATGTGGGTGCACATCGACAACTCCTCCTACGGGGACGCGCGGGCCGGGGTGGCCACCAGCCCGACACCGTGCGGGCCGTACACCTACCGCGGCTCCTCGCGTCCGCTCGGGTTCGAGAGCCGGGACCTGGGCCTGTTCAAGGACGACGACGGCACGGCGTACCTGCTGACCGAGGACCGTGCCCACGGCCTGCGCATCGACCGGCTGTCCGCCGACTACACCCAGGCGGTGAGCACGACGGCGGTGCTCGCCGACCTGGAGTCCCCGGCGATGGTCAAGGTGAACGGACGATACTTCCTGTTCGCCTCGCACCTGACGGGCTGGTCCACCAACGACAACGCGTACGCCACCGCGACCTCCCTGTCCGGGCCGTGGAGCGGCTTCACCACGTTCGCCCCCAACGGCAGCCGCACGTTCGACTCGCAGACCTCCTCCGTCGTGCCGGTGACGGGGTCGTCGGGCACCACGTACGTCTACGTCGGCGACCGGTGGAACCCCAACGACCTCAACAGCTCGACGCCCGTATGGCTGCCGCTCTCGATCAGCGGCTCCACCGCCTCGATGAGTGCGTTCTACGACTCCTGGACCATCGACACGGCGACCGGCACCTGGGCGGCCACGTCGACTCCGCCGCAGAGCTTCACGCTGGTCGGCGCCCAGTCGGGGCGCTGCCTCGACGTCGCCGGCGGGGCCGCGAACAACGGCTCGACCCTCCAGATCTACGACTGCAACGGCGGCGCGGGCCAGAAGTGGTCCCTGACCTCCTCCGGGGAACTGCGCACGTTCGGCGGCACGAAGTGCCTCGACGTGTTCGACCAGCGGACCACGGCGGGCGCCCCGGTGGGCATCTGGGACTGCAACGGCGGCGCCAACCAGCGGTGGACGGTCAACTCCGGCGGCACCGTCGTCGGCGTCCAGTCGGGCCTGTGCCTGGACGTGAACGGCAACCAGACGGCCAACGGCACCAAGGTGCAGATGTGGACGTGCAACGGCGGCGCGAACCAGCGGTGGACCCGCACCTGAGACCCCGCCGTACCTGAGACCTCGCGACCCCGCGCCTGAGCCCGGTGCCGGAGACCCGGCCCGGGCCCGGACGCGCGGGCGGGTCACGGCGGGTCACGGTGGTTACGGCGGTCACGGCGGGTTACGGCGGGTTACGGCGGGATCGCCTCGATCGCGGACCTCAGGCGGCGCAGCGCGGGCCCGAGGTCGTCCAGGAGCGGCGTGGCCAGCGCCAGCCGGATCGCGGGGGGACTCCAGGCGCCGGTGGCGAACGCGTCGGCGGTGGACACGAGGATCCCCTCCTGCGCCAGCACGGCCGCCACATGGTCGGGACGCTGGTGCGGCTCCAGGCCGAGCCAGACGATGTACGACCCGGGGTGGGCGACCGCGTCCATGCCGCCGAGCGCCGCCCGGGCGATGCCCTGCCGGGCGGCGGCGTCCCGCCGGCGGGCCTCCTCCAGCCGGGTGACCGTGCCGTCCTCGACGATCAGGCAGCCGGCGGCGCGGGCGATCTCGACGACGCGGGCACGCCGCTCCCGGTCGAGGACCCAGCCGAGCGGGTTGTGTTGTGCAGGGTAGGCATCGCTTGAACTCCTCCCCGGCCTGACGGCCGGAGCTTCTCCCGTCGTGTCGCGGTCAGGCGACACGCGGGGGTTGACGCTTCGCAGACCGGGCAGCCCCGAGGTCTCCACGTCCTGACACCACAGTTCCTGCGGCGTTGTAAATGTTGATCGCGGCGTTGGTGTCGGCATGCCCGGCCCACCCGCACCCGGGGTTGACACAGGCGTACCTGATCCCGGCCCGGGCCGCCGGGTCACGGTGCCCGCACCGGTGGCAGGTCTGTGACGTACCCGGGGCGGGCACCTTCACCACCAGCCCGCCGCGATCACGGGTTTTGTACTCCAGCAGGGTGACCGTCCGGCCCCACGCCTGCCCGGTGATGGCGCGGTTCAGCCCGGCCTTCTGCCGCACGTTCCGGCCAGGTTGTTCGATCGTGCCGGTGGCGGAGCGGACCATGTTCGTGATCTTCAGGTCTTCCACCACGACCACGCTGAAAGTGTCAGCGAGTTCGGTGGTGGTCTGATGCTGCCAGTCGACGGCTCGACGCTTGGCTATCGCGCGGAGCCGGGCGATCCGGTCGTAGGTGCGGGCCAGCCGACGCGAGGCCGGCTGCCCGGAGGGACGAGCGGCGCGCTGGCGGGCCGACTTCTTCTCCAGCCGGCGCAGGCGTTGTTGCTCGCCGTCACGTAGCCAGGGCCCATGCTCGCGCATGGTGCCGTCCGACAACGCCAGGGCGACGGTGATCCCCCGGTCGATCCCCACCCCAGGGCCGGGGTGCGCGGCCGGGGCCTCCGCGACCACCGCTTCGGTGCGGAACACGATCTGCCAGCCGAAGGCGTCCTTTACCAGGCGTGCCCCGGTGACCCGCCCGGCAGGGCCGCCCCTGGTCACGCCGGGCAAGTTCTTGGTCCACCGGAACCGCACCCGCCCGACCTTCGGCAGACTGACCGCACCCCACCGCCGGTTCACCCGCTTGACCTGCAAGTCGCGGGCCTGCGGCACATCCACCGCCAACCGGGTCCGGAACCGGCCCTTGAACGTAGGCCGGTTTGCGGGATGGGCAGGGTTGAAGTAGTTCGCCCACGCCTGCCGGTAGGTTTTCAGCACCGCCTGCGCCGCCTGGGCGGGCAACCGGCCCATCCAGTCGATCTCCCGGCGCGCCGCCCGGATCGCCGCGTCACAGTCCTTCACCGTCGCCAACCGGCCCTGCCGGAAGGTGCAGAACTCATGCAGCAGATTCCACAGCGCGCGGGCGGTATGCGCCTGACCGTCCAGCACCGCCACCTTGGCGGCGCTGAGGTCGAGACGCGCTACGTGCGCACGAGCCCGTCTGGCCACCTCCACACCCTGATCGTACCCTCGGGTTTACACCACCGTGACGGAATCCACACGAAGAGTGACACCGGATCTACGCACCGGACGCCGCTGTCCACCCCCACACCCACCTGGTGCCCATGACGAAAGACCGGCGCGAGACCTTAACCAACCCGATGCCGGTCCGCTGCTGCCGGTGGCGCCGACGTTCGCCAAACCCGAGATCACCCTCGGGTTCCCTCCGCCGTTCGGCGGTTCCCAGCGGCTGCCGCGCCACGTGGGCCGCAAGCGCGGCCTGGAGATGATCCTTACCGGCGATCCGATCCCCGCCGCCAGGGCCGCCGAGATCGGACTGGTCAACGCCGTCGTGCCCGCCGCCGACCTGCTCGGCGCTGCGCGGGATCTGGCCGGCCGGATCGCCCGGCACGCGCCGACGGCCGTCGCGGCCTGCCTTCGGTCCGTCACCCGGGGAATCAACCTGCCGATCGACGAGGGACTGGCGGTCGAGGCGGCCTGCTTCGCCGCCACCGTGCCCACCGACGGAGTGCGGGACGGCCTGCGCCGGTTCCTCGACCGCTCCGGCCGGGCCTGAAGGCCGACTCGCCGGCCGCGCGAGCCGGCCACACGAGCAGGCGGCACAAGCAGGCGGCACGATCCGGCCGCATGAGCCGGCTGCGGGAACGCGACGCGGCCGGCGCCGCGCCCCACAGCGCCCCCTCCCCGCGCTCCTTGACGGCTGCCTCAGCCGCTGAGCTGCTGCAGGATGCCCAGACGGTCGGGGAGCACCTCGTACTCCACGATCCTGCCGTCGCGGAACCGGATCGTGCTGATGCTCTGGCCGCTGAAGCGGCGCCCGCTCGGCGGGGCGCCGAACACCTCGCCGCGCTGCACGCCCTCGATGGTCCAGTAGACGACCACCCGGTCGCCCTCGGCGACGGTGTCCGTCACGGTCGCGGTCACGCCTTCGACCGCCGAGCGCAGCCAGGTGATGTGCTGGACGAACCCCGCCCGCCCGAGGTTGCCCCCGGCGGGCACCGCGCCGTCCGTCGCCTCGTCGGCGACGATCTCGTCGAGGACGTCGAGCCGCCCCTGCGAGACGACCTCCTCGTAGAAACGCCTGGCCACCGTACGGTTGATCTCGGTGGTGCTCGTCTCCGTCGTGCTCATCGGCGGTCTCCTTCTCCTGTCGGTTGCTGTGGTCGGTGCGTGCGGGTCACGGGTGTACGGGCGGCAGCGGGAGGATGCCGAGGCTCGCGTCGAGGCCGCCGTCGACGACCAGGGCGGTCCCGGTGACGTACGACGCGGCGGGCGAGGTGAGGAACCAGACGGCCTCGGCCTGCTCGCGGGGCTCGGCGAACCGCTGGAGCGGGATGCGGCGCTCGATCTCGGCGGTGAGCACGGGGTCCCGGCGGACCCCGGCGTTGATCCGCGTCCAGGTGAGCCCCGGGGCGAGGGCGTTGACCCGGATGCCGTCGGGCGCGTGGTCGATGGCCGCGGCGCGGACGAGGTTGATCAGCGCGCCCTTCGACGCGTTGTACGCCCAGTTGCCGGGGTCGGCGCGCAGCCCGGCCACGGACGCGGTCACCACGACCGCCCCGCCCCCGGCGGCGCGCAGGGCGGGCACGGCGGCCCTGATGCCCAGGATCGGGCCCCGGAGGTTGACCGCGAAGATCCGCTCCGCGGCCTCCACCGCCCCCGGGGACTCCCACGGCCGGGTGCCGCCGATGCCGGCGTTGAGCACGACCGCGTCGAGGCGGCCGAACTCGCGGACCGCCAGCTCCACCGCGGCGTGGTTGGTCTCCTCCCGCGACACGTCGCCGGCCAGCGTCAGCACGCCGTCGAGCACGGCGAGCTCCTTGAGCGCGTACTCGTCGTGGTCCACGGCGAGCACCGCGACGCCGCGCGCCGCGTACAGCTCGGCGGTGGCCCGGCCGATGCCCGACCCCGCGCCCGTCACGAGGGCGGCGCGCGGACCCGGGCCGGCCGAGGAGCCAGCGGAGCCGGAGGAGGGGTTGGGCGAGGTCATGGAGCCTCCAGGTTGAGGGCGGCGTGCGGGAGTGCTCCCGCCGTACGCCCCGCGTCGATCCGCGGGACGGCGGCGAGCAGTTCTGCGGTGTACGCGGCGCGCGGGGCGCGGAAGACGTCGGCGACGGCGCCGGTCTCGACCAGCCTTCCGTCCTTCATCACGGCCACGCGGTCGCAGACCTGGCGGACGACGCCCAGGTCGTGCGAGATGAACAGCAGCGCGACCCCCGCCTCGCGCCGCAGCTCGGCGAGCAGGGCCAGGATCTGCGCCTGCACGGTGACGTCGAGCGCGGACACCGGCTCGTCGCAGACGATCACCTCGGGGCCCGGGGCGAGCGCGCGGGCGATCGCGACCCGCTGGCGCTGGCCGCCGCTCAGCCGAGCGAGCACGCGGTCCAGCAGGGCGGGGTCGAGCCCGACCCGGCCGAGCAGCGCGGCGACCCGCTCACGCCTGCGGCGTCGCGGCATCCTCCCCGGCACCGCCTCGCCGACGACCCGCTCGACCGTGAAGCGCGGGTCGAACGAGCTCAGCGGGTCCTGGTCGACGAGCTGGATCCGGGAGCGCCGCGAGCGCCGGTCACGCTCGCGCAGCCCGGTCCACGGCTCGCCGTCGAGCAGCACCGTCCCGGCGTCGGGGACGATCTCCGCCAACACGATCCGCGCGGTGGTGCTCTTCCCCGACCCCGACTCGCCGACCAGGCCGAGCGCCTCCCCCGCGCGCAGGTCGAACGACACGTCGCCGACGGCCGTACGCCACGATCCGTCCGGGGAGCGGTAGCGCTTGGTGACGCCCCGCACCGAGACGACGGCATGGTCCTTCACCCGGACCGGCTCCGTCGGCGCTCGGGAGGCGGTGGCGGGCCGCGCCCGCCCGGGGTGGAAGCAGCGGACCATCCGGTCCTGCCCGTCCTGCCCGTCCGGCCCGTTCTCTCCGTACGACACGGGGGGCGGCGGCTCGGAGCGGCAGCGGTCGTCGGCGAGCGCGCAGCGCGGGGCGTACGGGCAGCCGGTGGCGGCCGGGGGTCCGGTCCGGACGATCGGCAGCCCTCGCACCGGACCGCCGTCCGGGCTGTCCGGGCCGTCCAGGCCGGGCACGGCCGCCAGCAGGTCGGCGGTGTAGGGGTGGGCGGGAGACGCCAGCAGGGCCGCCGCCGGTCCCCGCTCCACGACCACGCCCGCGAACAGGACGGCGATCTGGCCGGCGAGCCGGGCGACGACCGCGAGGTCGTGGCTGATGAGCAGCAGCGCCGTGCCCCGCCGCCGCCGCTCCTCCAGCAGGCCGAGCACCTGCGCCTGCACGGTGACGTCGAGTGCCGTGGTGGGCTCGTCCGCGATCAGCAGGGCGGGTTCGGCCGCGATGGCGGAGGCGATCAGCGCCCGCTGCCGCAGACCTCCGGACAGCTCGTGCGGATACTGCAGGAACCTCACGTGCGGGTCGGGCACCCCGGCCTCGGTGAGCAGCCGGATGACCTGGTCGTCGAGGTCGTCGCGGCGCGCCAGGCCGTGCACCTCCAGGGCCTCCGCCACCTCCAGGCCGACCCGGCGGAGCGGGTCGAGCGAGGTCAGCGCGTCCTGAAGGACGTAGCCGATGCGGCGGCCGCGCAGCCGCCGCCACTGGCCGCCGCCCAGCGTGCGCAGGTCCCGTCCCTCGAAGGTCAGCGTCCGCGCGGTCACCCGGGCGCCGGCACCGGCGAGGCCGAGCAGCGCCCGGGCCGTGACGCTCTTTCCCGATCCCGACTCGCCCACCACCGCGAGGCACTCCCCCGCGCGCAGCGACAGGTCGACGTCCCGCACGGCCGGTACGACGCCGCGCCGGGTGGCGAAGCCAACGGAGAGCCCCGCCACCTCCAGCAGCGGCGTGGAGAGGTGGTCGCCGCTCATCGAGCCTCCCGTCCTTCGTAGCGGGCCTGCAGGGCCCGCCCGGCGACGGTGGCGGACAGCACGGTCAGCGTGATGGCCGCCCCCGGGAACAGGGCGAGGGTCCAGCTCACGTCGAGGTAGTCGCGCGACTGGGCGAGCATCGCGCCCCACTCGGGGGCGGGGGGCTGCGGGCCGAGCCCGAGGAAGCTCAGCGACGCCCCGGCGATGAGCGCGGTGCCGACGTTGACCGTGGCCAGGATCAGCAGGGGCGCGACGACGTTCGGCGCGATGTGCCGCAGCAGGATCCGCGCCGGGGCAAGGCCGAGGCCGACCGCCGCCCGCACGTACGGCGAGCCGCGGACGACCAGCGCCTGCGCGCGCACGACCCGGGCGAACCCCGGCGCGAGGGCGACGGTGATCGCCAGGGCGGCGTTGCGGGTGCCGGGCCCGAGGACGGCCACGACGAGCAGGGCCATCAGGACGGCCGGGAACGACAGCAGCACGTCGGCCAGCCGCATGGCCGCCTCGCCCGCGACGCGGCCGCCCAGCGCGGCGAGCAGCCCCCAGGCGGCGCCCGCGACGCCGGCGAGCAGGGTGGAGCCCACGCCGACGAGCAGCGACGGCCGCGTGCCGAAGACCAGCCGGGCGAGCACGTCACGGCCGAGCTGGTCGGTGCCGAGCGGGTGTCCCTCCATCGGCCCGCGCAGCGCGAGCGCCGGGTCCACCCGGTCGGGCGCGTGGGCGAACAGGCCGGGGAAGGCCGCGGCCAGGCAGACGAGCGCGAAGAACGCGACGGCCAGCGCGACGCCCGGCCGGGGCAGCCCCACCCTCGGCAGCCTCACCTTCGGCAGGCCGGCCCGCGTCGGCTCGTACGGCCCGCCGGCCGCCGCGTCCGGGACCGCGCTCACGCCGCCGCCCCGATCCGCGGGTCGGCGAGCCCGTAGAGCAGGTCGACGACGATGTTGATCAGGGAGAAGGTGAGCGCGGAGAGCACCACCACACCCGTCACGACCGGGAAGTCCCGGCCGCGCACCGCCGCCACAACGACGTGGCCGAGGCCCTGCCGGGCGAAGACCGTCTCCACGACCACGGTGCCGGCGAGCAGTTCCCCGAGCACCCAGCCGGAGAGCGTGAGCACCGGCAGCGCGGCGTGCCGCAGCGCGTGGCGCACGCGGATGCGGTGCTCGGTGGCGCCGCGCGCCCGGGCGGTCAGCGCGAACGGCTGGTCCAGGGCGCGTTCCAGCCCTTCTCTGGTCACCTGGGCCAACACCCCGGCGATGGGCAGCGCGAGCGCGGCGCACGGCAGCACCAGCGCGGCCGGACCGTCGTCGCCGATCACGGGGAACCAGCCCAGGTGGAAGGAGAAGGCGGCCAGCAGCAGGATGCCGATCCAGAAGTTCGGCGTCGAGATCGAGCAGAACTCGGCGGCGCGCGACAGCGCCCGCAGGCGTGGCCGGTCGGCCGTGAGCGTGGCGAGCGCCACCGCGAGGCCGAAGCCGAGTGCGGCCGCCCCCGCCGCGAGCGCCAGGGTGGCGCCGATCTGCTCGCCGATCACCTGGCTCACCGGCCGGCCCAGCTGGTAGGAGCCGCCGAGGTCGGCGCGCAGGAGCCGGCCGAGGAACAGGGCGTACTGCACGACGGTCGGCTCCTGCAGGCCGTACTCCGCGCGGATCGCGTCCAGCACCTGGGGTGTGGCGTTGGCCTGGACCCCGCCCGCGATGACGCGGGCGGGGTCGCCGGGCACCAGCCGCATCCCGGCGAAGGCGAACGTGGCGGCGCCCCACAGCACGAACAGGGTCAGCGCCAGCCGGCGGGTCAGCCGGCGGGCCAGCGGCGGCACGGGATCACGCCCCCAGCCACACGCCGTGGAAGACCGGGTAGGTCTGGGCGTCGAAGGCGACGCCGCGCGCCTTGGCGGAGAAGGCGGTGAGCTGCACCGGCGTGTAGAGCGGCAGCACGTACGCCTGCCGGAGCACCTCGTGCTGCACGGCGGCGTAGTCCTTCGCGGCGGTGGCCGGATCGGACGTCTCCGCCGCCTCCTCCACCCAGGTGTCGATCCGCGGCGAGTCGACCAGCGCGACGTTGCCGCCGGCCTTGGCGTAGGTGTTGCCCGAGGCGAACGCGAAGCGCAGCACGTCGGGCGTGGGCCGGGCGAAGCTGACGTCGACGAGGTCGTACTCGCCGCCGATGAGGTACTTGCTCACGAACGCGCCGGTGTCCACGGCCGGTCGTTCGATCTTTATGCCGGCGAGTTTGGCCTGGGCCTGGACGCCCTCGGCGAGCACGTCGCGCTGCTCCTTGTTGCCCTCCGCCCAGTAGGGCCAGGTGAGGGCGAGGGTCTTGCCGTCCTTCACGCGGTAGCCGTCGGAGCCCTTCTTCCAGCCCGCCTCGTCGAGCAGCCGCTCCGCCGCGGCGAGGTCGTGGGACGCCAGTTCGCTCTCGGCCGTCGCGTCGTAGGCCGCGGTCGTGCGGCTCAGCGGGTGGCGCGCGACGGGGAACCGGCCGAAGTAGATGTTCTTCACCAGTTCGGCGACGTTCACGGCGGCCGACAGGGCGCGGCGCACGCGCACGTCCTTGAGCGGCCCGCGGGTCTGGTTCAGATAGAGGTTGTAGTTCAGGCCCGGCGTCTCCTGCGCGGTGAGATCGAATCCCCCGAGCGACCGCAGTCTGCCGGCGTTGACCGGCGGGACGCCCGCGATCGCCTGGACCTGCCCGCTGGTGAGCGCGCCGTACCGGGTGGCGTCCTCGGGGACGAACTCGAACACGAGGCCGTCGAGGTAGGCCGCGCCCTGGTGGGACGCGCCGGCGGGCGGCGAGGCGTAGGCGGCGTTCTTGCGCAGCGTGACCCGCTTGTCCTTCTCCCAGGAGACGTAGGAGAAGGGGCCGGTGCCGACCGGGCGGTAGTCCGCGACCGGCTTGGCCAGCGCCGCCGGGCTCTGGATGCCCAGGTACGGCACCGACAGGGCCTGCAGGAACGGGGTGAACGGCCGCTTCAGCGTCACCTCGACGACGTGGTCGTCCACCACCCGCGACTTCTCGTACGGCGCGATCAGCGACGCGGCGTAGGCCGACTTGGTGGCCGGGTCCACCACGTGGTCGAGCGTCGCCTTCACCGCCTCGGCAGTGAACGGCGTGCCGTCGTGGAAGGTGACGCCGTCCCTGAGGGTGAACGTGTAGGTCCGTCCGTCTCCGGACACGGCCCACTTCGTGGCCAGCCAGGGCCCGAAGGTGGCGGGACCGGTCTGCACGACCAGGGAGTCGAAGATGTTGCGGTCGATCAGGCCGGTCACCGCGGTGGCCGCCACCGCGGGGTCGAGCGACACCTGCGTGCCGGCGAGCGCGTACCGCCGGACGCCTGGACCGCAGGCTGCCCCGCCGCCCGGCCGGTTCGTCGTCCACTTGGGTGGCGGTGTCGTCGCTCACTGACATCGGTGAGGCCTTTTCTGTCGCGATGGGAAAAGGAGAGAGCGGGGCACGCGGGCGCGCCGAAATAGCCGGAACCCGGCGGAACCGGCGGATCGATTGGCGAATTCCCGTCCCGCGGACCAGGAGAATTCAGGACATCGACGGAATCACACCACGACAAAACGCGACGGTCAACTTATTACGCCATTGTCACCGACCCATTTGCGATGCCGATTGAAATCAATTCGAATTCCCTATGGCAACCTGTGCGGCGAGCGCGCCGGGGAATTCCGCGACCGAGGAGAAGAATTCACGCAGGGCCGCGCAGGCACTCGACTCGATCTCCGGGTCGAGCCCTCGCCTGCTCAGCAGGCGCAGCCCGACCGGGTCCTGCGCGGGCAGCGGAGTGATCTCCTCCAGGCCCTTCGGCACGCCGAATGCGGTGGGCAGCAGGGCGATGCCGAGCCGGGCGCGGGCCGCGGCCAGCACACCCTCCAGGTTGACCGCCTCCGTGGTGATCCGCACCGGCCAGCCGAGCCCCTCCAGCACGCTCACGGCCTGCCGCCGCAGGGCGCACGGCTCCTGGAAGGCCACCAGCGGCACCGGCCGGTCCGGCGGCGGGAGGAACCAGCCCGGCGCGGCGAGCCAGCGCAGCGGCAGCGCGGCGACCTGCCTGCCGCCGACGCCGGGCACGACGCCGAGGATCAGCGCCATGTCCAGCGTCCCCTTCTGGGTCGCCTCGGCCAGGGGGGTGCTGCGGTCCAGCCGGAACACGACGTCCCGCGTGGGCAGCGCCGCCATCAGCGCGCCGAGGAGGTCGGGCAGCGTCTGGTAACCCGCGTGCTCGACGGCGCCGACGGTCAGCCCCGCCGTCCGCTCGGCCCCCAGCCGGCAGAGGGCCTCGTCGTGGACGGCGAGCAGCCGCCGCGCCTCCACGAGCAGCGTCTCGCCCGCCATGGTGAACCGGGTGGACCTGCCGGTCTTCTCCACCAGCGGTTGCCCGATGACGCGTTCCAGCGATCGGACGTGCTGGCTCACGGTCGGCTGGCTGGTCCGCAGCGCGGACGCGGCCCGGCCGAAGCCACCGCAGTCGGCGATGGCCACGAACGTTCGCAGTTGCACGAGGTCGAGCAGTGCTCCCATACCCGTGATAATAACCCCTATTACCTACATGAATAAGGGACCATCAGGGGTAGGGTTCCGCCACCATCGGACGGCGGCCGCGGCGACCTCGGGCGGGACCCGGTGCCCGCCCCGGAACTCCTCGTACGTCACGTCGTATCCGCCGTCCCGCAACTCGGGGACGAGGCGCCTGCTGCAGCGGTCGATCGGCAGCACCCGGTCGGAGGTGCCGTGCGAGACGAAGACGCGGGGCCGGCCGTGCCGGATCATCGGAGCCATGAAGCCGGGAGAGAACGCCAGCACGGCATGGAACAGATCGCCGTTGGCCAGCCCCAGCGACAGCGCGTAGGAGGCGCCGTCGGAGAACCCGGCGACGGCCACGCCGCCGAGTTCGACGGCCACGCGGGCGAACGTCTCCTCCAGGGTGGCGTCGATCCTCGACACGTCCGCGCCGTACCCGCCGACGATCACGTCCCAGGTGGCCGAGACGGCCTGCGGCGCGAGCAGCGGCACCCCGAGAAGGGTCGCCTCGGGGACCAGCCACTCCAGCGCCTGTTCCGCCGTGCCGCCCGCGCCGTGCAGCACCACGGCGAGCGGGGCCGGCCCGTCCCCGAGGCCGGGCGGCACGTGCAGCAGGGCGCGGCCGTCGAGGCGGTGGGTCCCGGGCTCGGGAGGCGACGCCGCCCGCGGCACGGCCACGGGACGGGCGGACAGCCGGCCGTGCCGCACGCCCTCCTCGGGCTCCGCGTGGGGACGGCTCCGCTCCGGCGTGGTCATCGGCCTCACCTCCCGCTCACCGGTCTACCCGCGGCTCGCGTGATCACCTCCGCGTCCGCGCGTACCAGGGGGAAGGTCCTGTACGGCTGCCGCACCCGCGCGAAGCGACGGGACGACCGGCTGGAATAGTACCCACCTGCACGCATCCGCCCATGACCCCACCCGCACGCCCTCACCCGTGCGATCCCACCTGCACGACCACCGCGAACGGACGGCCTCACGTGACCGATGCCCGTTACTGCCTCTTCGATCTCGACGGCACACTGACCGACCCCGAGATCGGCATCGTCGCCTCGCTGCGGCACGCCCTGGCCGCCGTCGGGTTCCCGGAGGTGGACCACGGACGGCTCCGCGCCCTGATCGGCCCTCCCCTCCAGGACGGCTTCCTGATGCTCGGCGTCCCCGAGGAGCGCCTCGGCGACGCCATCCACGCGTACCGGGAGCGCTTCGCCGAGACCGGGATGTACGAGAACGAGGTGATCGCGGGCATCCCCGCCGTGCTGGAGGCCCTCGTCGCCGAGGGCTGGACCCTGGCGGTGGCGACGTCGAAACCGGCCGTCTTCGCGGCGAAGATCCTCGCGCACTTCGGCCTCGACGGCTTCTTCGCGTACGTCGCCGGGGCCACGCTGGACGGGACGCGGCGGCACAAGGCGGACGTGGTCCGCCACGCGCTCGACGTCCTCGGCGCGCCGCCGGACGCGACCGTCATGGTCGGCGACCGCCTGGAGGACGTCGCCGGGGCCGCCGCGTGCGGCGTCCGGACCGTCGCCGTGACGTGGGGGTTCGGCGACCCGGCCGAGTTCGGCGCACCTGTGTTCGCCGGCGCCGGGCTCCTCGCCGTGGTGGAGACGCCCGGGCGGCTTCTCGACGTGCTGTCGCGGACGGCGGACGCCCCTCCGTATCCGTGATCAGTCGACGTCGACCCAGTCGAGCGTCCGCTGGACGGCCTTGCGCCATCCGGCGTAGCCGCGCTCGCGCCGCTCGTCGGTCCAGGTGGGCTCCCAGCGGCGGTCCTCGTGCCAGTTGCGCCTGAGATCGTCGGTGGACTTCCAGAAGCCCACGGCGAGCCCGGCGGCGTACGCCGCGCCGAGCGCGGTGGTCTCGGCGACGACCGGCCGGGAGACCGGTACGCCCAGGATGTCGGCCTGGAGCTGCATGCACAGCTCGTTGGCCGTCACTCCGCCGTCCACCCGCAGCACGTCGAGGACGACGCCGGAGTCCTGCTCCATCGCGGTGACGACGTCCCTGGTCTGGTAGCAGATCGATTCGAGGGTGGCGCGGGCCAGGTGGGCGTTGGTGTTGTAGCGGGACAGGCCGACGATCGCGCCCCGGGCGTCGGCGCGCCAGTACGGCGCGAACAGGCCGGAGAACGCGGGCACGAAGTAGACGCCGCCGTTGTCCTCGACCTGCCGGGCGAGTGCCTCGCTCTGCGCCGCCCCCGAGATGATGCCGAGCTGGTCGCGCAGCCACTGCACGGCGGAGCCGGTGACCGCGATCGACCCCTCCAGGGCGTACACGGGCTTGGCCGAGCCGAACTGGTAGCAGACCGTCGTGAGCAGGCCGTGCCGGGACCGGACGAGCTCGGTGCCGGTGTTGAGCAGCAGGAAGTTGCCGGTGCCGTAGGTGTTCTTGGCCGTGCCGGGCTCGAAGCACACCTGGCCGACGGTCGCGGCCTGCTGGTCGCCGAGGTCGCCCGCGAGCGGGACCTCGCCGCCGAGCGGGCCGCCCGCGCGGGTCACGCCGTACAGGCCGGGATTGGCGGACGGCCGGATCTCGGGGAGCATCCGCCGGGGCACGCCGAAGAACGACAGCAGCTCGTCGTCCCAGTCGAGCGTCTCCAGGTCCATCAGCATCGTGCGGCTCGCGTTGGTGGGGTCGGTCACGTGGACGCCGCCGTCCACGCCGCCGGTGAGGTTCCACAGCAGCCAGGTGTCGGTGGTGCCGAAGACCGCGTCGCCGCGCTCGGCGGCCTCGCGGACCCCGGGGACGTTCTCCAGGATCCACTGGATCTTGCCGCCGGAGAAGTAGGTGGCGGGCGGCAGCCCGGCCCTACGCCGGATCACCTCGCCCTTGCCCTCCCGTTCCAGGACCGCGGCGATGCGGTCGGTGCGGGTGTCCTGCCAGACGATGGCGTTGTAGTACGGGCGGCCGGTGCGCCGGTCCCAGACGACGGTCGTCTCGCGCTGGTTGGTGACGCCGAGCGCCGCGAGGTCGGACGCCCGCAGGCCCGCCGTACGCATGGCCGTCTCTGCGACCGCGCGGGTGCGCTCCCAGATCTCGGTCGGGTTGTGCTCGACCCAGCCCGCCTGCGGCAGGATCTGCTGGTGCTCCAGCTGGTGGCGGGCGACCTCGTTGCCGGACCGATCGAAAATCATGAAGCGGGTGCTGGTCGTCCCCTGGTCGACCGCGCCGACGTAGTCAGCCATCTCAGCCGTTCACCGGGCCTTCAGGAGGTCGGGCCGATTTCCGGCTCGGGCTCGGGCATCGCCGACTCGTCACCGGTCGGGGGCGGCGTCTCGGCGGCCGGTGTCTCGATGTCGGCCTCTCCGCCGATCATCTTCTCCAGCCCGCCGTCGTCCGGCTCCGGCGTCAGCGGCTCCGGTGAGGTGCCTCTCGCGTCCCGCGCTCCGGATCTTTCGGCAACCACGTCCGCGTCTCCTCCCACGTGTCCTCTCCGCCGTCCGCCGGTCCCCCCGGTCCGCGGATCGCGCATGACCGCTCACCTGCCCCCGTTGTACGGTCCTCATTCACCTTCTCACAGACCCGTACGGAGCGTGCGTGCGCGACGGTCCCCGGGGGGCCGCGGCGGGTACACGTCAGACAGCCGGCGGCGGGCCGGGAGCGGCGGGGGCGTGCGGATGGACAGGCGGCGGCGTGACCTGGTCGACCGGGACCTGGAGGAGGCGGCGGCGGACCTGCTGGCGCACGACCCCCGGCTCCGCGGCCTGGACGTGCGGGTGTGTTTCGACGGCGCGGTTGCGCACGTCGAGGGAGACGTGCCGGACGCCGCCGCTCTCGCGGTGCTGCGGGAGCGGCTCGGCCGGCTGGCCGGGGTGCTCGCCGTCTGGGACCGGGTGCGGGTGGCCGGCGTCACCCCCCGGGTCGTCGATCTCGGCTGCGGCGGCACCAAGCAGCACCGCGACAACCTCGGCCTCGACCTGTCCCCCGGGCCGATGGTCGACGTGCTGGCCGACCTGTCGCGCGGGGTGCCGCTGGCGGACGAGTCGGTGGACCAGGTCTTCGTGGTGCACGTGCTGGAGCACCTCGCCGACTACCTGCCCCTGCTGCGGGAGTGTCACCGGATCCTGCGGCCCGGCGGGGTGCTGCACGTCCTCGCCCCCTGGTGGCGGCACGTCAACGCGGTGGCCGACCCCACCCACCTGCGGCTGATCGACGTCGCGACCTTCAAGCACCTGTGCCGGCCCGACGGTTCGGGCCGGTGCTGGTTCCCGTTGCTGGTCACCCGCGACGAGTCCACGGTCTACGCGGACCTCGTGCCGGCGAAGGACGGCACCACGCCCGCGGACGAGCGGCGGCTGGCCCGCTTCTTCGACTGAGCCGGTGAAGCACCGGTCATCTGTTCCAAAAAACGTTGATACCGATCGGCCCAGGACCGTGTGAGGGCGAGCATCGAAGGTAGGTAATGAAGGACCCTGGGGGTGAGCACGATGGAGCAGGGCATCCCCCCTCCTACGGAGAAACACGATCTGCTGGGCGCACTGGCGAACATGCTGGCGGACAGCCACCTGACGGCGTTCGAAGGCATTCCGGCGCTCATCGACAACTACAAACACCTGGCCGGCTTCGACGGGATCTCCGTCTACCTCTGCGACCTGCAGCAGAACGTGCTGCGCAGGCTGTGCGGCCCGGCCGAGGAGGAGGCCCAGCCGGAGGAGCTGAAGATCGACACCACTCTGGCGGGCCGCGCCCTGCAGGAGGTGCGCCCGCTGCGCGGCGACAACCCGGTCCAGTGGTGGGTTCCGATGCTCGACGGCACCGAGCGCCTGGGAGTCCTGCACATGCGGCCCACCGCCGAGGACGCCGGCCTCGGCGACCGGATGCGGCACATCGCCTCCCTGATCTCCCTGATCGTCGTGAGCAAGCGGTCGTTCAGCGACTATCACGCGCGGCTCGTGCGGACCCGGCCGATGCACGTGGCGGCCGAGATGCAGTGGAACCTGATGCCGCCGCTCACCTTCGCCACGCCGACGGTGGCGATCGGCGCGGTCCTCGAACCGGCGTACGAGATCGGCGGGGACGCCTTCGACTACTCGACCTCCGGCAACGTGGCGCACGTCGCCGTCTTCGACGCGATGGGACACGACGTGTCGGCCGGGCTGACCGCCAACCTGGCGGTCGCGGCCTGCCGCAACAACCGGCGGCAGGGCCACGGCCTGGCGCAGAACAGCGAGATGATCGAGCGTGTACTGATCGACGAGTTCGGCCGGGCCGACCGCTTCGTCACCGCGATCATCGGCGACCTCGACCTGGACACCGGCGTGTTCAGCTGGATCAACCGCGGCCATCACCCGCCGGTGCTGATTCGCGGGGGCCGGTGGATCGCCACCCTGAAGTGCCCGCCCGCCCATCCGATGGGACTCGATCTCGGGCTTCCCGTCACGCTCTGCCGGGACCAACTCCAGCCCGGCGACCGGCTGCTCCTCTACACCGACGGCATCACCGAGATGCGCAACCCGGACAGCGGCGAGTTCGGCCTGGGCCGGTTCGTCGAGTTCATGATCAAACAGAACGCCGCGGGGCTGCCGGTGCCCGAGACCCTGCGGCGGCTGATCCGCACCGTGATGGACTACCAGAATCACCGGCTGCAGGACGACGCCACCGTGCTACTCCTCGAATGGCACGGCGCCGCCTACGAGAAGCTCAATCCCTGAGCACCGCAGCCCGTCAGAGCGCCGACGCCGATCAACGTCGCGTCGTCCCCCGAGGGCCGAGACGCGCAGCCGTACGCGGGACGCCGCACGCGAAGACCTGGTCACAGCGCGGCCGGACCCCGGTGGTGCGGGTCCGCGGCCGCTCCCGCAGACGGATCTCCATCGCCGCGCTGACCTGCTACAAACCCGGTCGCCGCTCCAGGCTCATCTACCGGCCCCGCCATGACGACGGCCGTCGCGATGGGCGCAAGAGCTTCTCCTGGCGCGACTACCGGGACCGGCCTGGCAATCAGACCCACCTGAGCAACCCGGCCACATCACGAGTTCAACCTCAGTAATGCAGGGCGGCCGCGAGTGCCTCGGCCAGGGTCACGGGCGGGCGGCCGATCAGGCGGCGCAAGTCGCCGGAGTCGGTGTACATCTCGCCGCGGTTCATACCGCGGTCAGCGTCAGCGAGGACCTCCGCCAGCTCGGCGGGTAGGCCCGCGGCGTCCAGTACCTGGGCGAAGTCGGCCACCGGGAGGTCAGCGTAGGTAACCTGCTTTCCGGCCGCAGCGGAGATCGCGGCGGCGAGCTCAGTCAGGGTGAAGGATTCGTCGCCGCCGAGCTCGTACACGGCGCCGGTGTGGCCTTCAGTGGTGAGGACGACCGCTGCGGCCTCGGCGTAGTCGGCGCGGGACGCTGCGCTGATCCGCCCCTCGCCTGCGGCGCCGACGACCGCGCCGTTCTGCAGGATCTGCGGCAGTTGGCTGGTGTAGTTCTCCAAGTACCAGCCGTTGCGCAGCAGCACGCTGGGGATTCCGCGGTCCCGCAGATACGCCTCGGTCTCGCTGTGCGTGGCACCGATGACGGTGGTGGCCGTGTCCGCGTGCGTCGTGCTCGTGTACGCCACTAGCGACACGCCTGCGGATGCCGCGGCGTCGATCACGCGGCGGTGGTTGGCGACCCGCTCGCCCACGGGGACCGAGGCCGAGATCAGCAGCAGCCTGTCCGCCCCCGCGAATGCCTCGGCCAGGCCGTCCGTGTCCGCGAAGTCGGCGCGGCGTACCGTGATGCCTCGGTCGGCCAAATCCTTGATCCCGGCGATGTCCCGGCCGGTCGCGATGATGTCCGCGGCCGGAATCCCGCGCCGCAGCAGTGCCTCGACGGTGAGCCTGCCCAGCTGGCCGGTGGCTCCAGTGACGACGATCGGCATGATGGTCATTCCTTCCTTCCGCGCGTGCCTCGCACGCCTGCCGCGGTCCGTCCGCCGCGGGATGGAACACAGAATGACCTGGACACTCTCTGTTGGCGAGTAGCCACTTCTTGGTAGGGTACTTACCGCAGCGAAAGCATTGAGGTGAGCCGTATGGCTGCTGTCGAGAATGTGACCGGGCCCATGCCGTCATTCGATCCGTACGAGCGCGGCTGCCCGTCGCGGGACCTGCTCGACCAGATCGGCAGCAAGTGGGCGGTCCTCGTGCTGGGCGAACTCGGCCGGAACGGGACCTCCCGGTTCGGTCATCTCCGGCAGGCGCTGGCGGGCGTGAGCGAGAAGATGCTCACCCAGACGCTGCGCACCCTCGAACGCGACGGGCTGGTCAGCCGGACCGTCTACCCAGAGGTGCCGCCGCACGTGGAGTATGAGCTGACCGCGCTCGGCCAGACGCTACGGGAACCGCTGAAGGCGCTCACGGAGTGGTCCGTGCTGCACATCGAAGAAGTCATCACCGCCCGCGAAGAGTACGACGACCGCACCGAGCGCACCAGGTAATCAGCGGCGGCCAGCGGTCTGGTCATAGACGGCCGCCTCGCCGAGACCGGCCCGACAACCAGACCCACCTGAGCCACCCGGCGACATCACGAGTTCAACCTCAGTAATAGGAAGATCGCTCCACACGAAATCCTGGCGGGCCAGGACTCATGAAATATGAGGAGAACAGCGTCGACCCGGACATCGGGTGAGACTATTCCGCGATTGAGGGGTCGTAGTAGCGGGCGGCCGGACAGTCCGGGCCGGTGGATTCGTTCTCGACCTTGCCGAGAAAACCGCGGCCGGTGAATTGGGGTGGGTGGCGGGCCGTAGGCGGGGCTCTCCCGGGACGGCGCCCGGGAGAGGCCCGCGGGTCAGCGCGTCAACGGGCCGTCTGCTCCATCCGCTCGCGCAGGCTGCGCGGCCGCATGTCGGTCCAGACCTCGTCGACGTAGGCGGAGCACTCGTCCTTGGTGCCCTTCTTGCCGACCTGATGCCAGCCGGCCGGGACCTCCTGCCCGGCGGGCCACAGCGAGTACTGGTCCTCGTCGTTGCGGAGCACCTCGTACCTGGCGTCGTCGTTCATCGTCACGTTCCTTCCATGAGGGGGGTGGACGTATCTGTCGGGGACCGCCGGGGGAACCGGCGGAGCGTGGGATTGACGGTGACCAGCACCGTCACGGCCGCGATCCCGGCGGCGCAGGCCAGGACCGCGGCGGTGCCCGGCACCGCCTCTGTGAGGACGCCGCCGAGCACCGGCCCGGCGGCGCCGGCGACGCCCGTGAGCAGGCCGAGGACGCCGCTCAGCCGGCCGCGCAGCTCGTCCGGGGTCAGCAGCAGCTGCTCGGTGATGATCGTGGTGTTGGCCGCCGGGGGCAGCAGCGCCATGGCGAGGAAGAGCGCCCCCATCACGTAGCCGTTCCCCGCGAAGACCGCGAGCGGGGTGAGCGCGGTGAGCGCCCAGAAGACCCCCGCGATGGAGGCGTACGGCGTGAGCCTGCGCCGCAGGTAGGGCGCCGCCAGCGCGCCGGCGATCCCGCCGACGCCGAGCATCGCCGCCATGACGCCGATCTCCCCCGGCGGCACGCCCCTGGCCTTGGCCAGCACGATCACCACGAGGTAGAACGCGCTGAAGAAGAGGTTGAGCACGGTCGCGCAGACGGCCGTCACCCGTACGTGGGGGTGGTCCCACACCCACCGCAGGCCGGAGACGATCTCCCGGCCGAGGTGGGTCCTCTCCGCCGGGACCACCCGCCGCGCGGGCAGGCGGACCCGGGTGAGGGCGGCCAGCGCCGCGACGTGGGTCAGCGCGTCGACGGCGAACGGCACGAACCTGCCGACCGCGAACAGGAAGCCCCCCGCCGCCGTGCCGGCCAGGTGTCCCAGGTTGGCGCGGGCGCCGTTCATGGCCACCGCGGCCGGTAGCTGGTCGTCCGGCACGATGGCGGGCAGGGACGCGTCCTCCGCGGGCTCGAAGAGGGCGGCGCACACCCCCATCACGGCCGCGACGCCCATCAGGTGCGCGAGGCTGACGACGTCCCAGTAGACGGCGGCGACGAGGCTGGCGGCGGCGATCGCCTGCACCGCCTCGCACCCCAGCATGACCTTCTTCCGGTTCCACCGGTCGGCCAGGGCCCCGGCGGGCAGGCCGGCGAACAGCTGCGCCACCGCCACTGTGCCCACCACCAGCCCCGACGCGGCCGCCGAGCCGGTCACCGCGAGCGCCAGCAGGGGGAAGGCGATCGTCGCCGCGCTGACGCCGAGCTCCGAGACCATCCGGCCGCCCCAGAGCAGGCGGTAGTCGCGGTTGGCCGTGAGCGGAGCCGCCACCTCCGCGGTCACGACGCGGCCTCCCGGCAGTCGCGCGCGATCCGCCGCAGCGCCTCGGCGAAGTCGCGGGCGACGGCCTCCACGGTCGACTCCTCGAGCAGGTCGGGCCGGTAGTACCAGACGGCCTCCAGCCGGCCCTCCTGCACCGCCCCCACGACCTCCAGGGGATGGGTGCCGGGTTCCGCCGGATCCTGCTCCCGGCCCAGTGCCGTGTGCGCGCCCCGGTAGAGACCGGCGCCCGGCTCCGCCGCGCGCGCGTCCCACTGGCCCAGGTAGTTGAACACCACCTGCGGCCCGGCCGCCGACAACCGGTCCCGTATGGCCGGAGCGCCGAGGTGACGCAGCGCCCCGAAGCCGAGGCCGTTGCCCGGCACCGTCCGCAGTTGCCGCCGTACCGACTTCACCAGGGCCCGCCAGTCGGGGTCGGCGTCGCCGGTGACGTCCAGGGCGACCGGGAAGATGGTCGTGAACCAGCCGACCGTGCGGGACAGGTCGATCCCGTCGAGGATCTCCTCGCGGCCGTGGCCCTCCAGGTCCACGCGCACCCTGTCGTCCCCTGTCCAGCGGGCCAGCGCCCAGCCGAGCGCCGTCAGCAGGACGTCGTTGATCCGGGTGCGGTAGACGGCCGGGGCCGAGCGGAGCAGCGTCTCGGTGTCCTCCGGCGTCAGGCTCACCGAGACCGTGCGGGCCGGGCCGGGCTCCACGGCGGACGGCGTACGCCTCGCCGGCAGGGTCCCTCCGCCGAGCGCCGCGGCCCAGTGGTCAAGCTCGTGGTCGAGGCCGCCGGCGGCCACGTGCTCCCGCAGGCGCAGCGACCAGTCCCGGTACGACGTGGTCTTGGGGCCGAGCCTGACCTTCTCGCCGAGCGACGCCTGGTGGTAGGCCGTCTCGAGGTCGTCCAGCAGGATCCGCCAGGAGACGCCGTCGATCACCAGGTGGTGGGCCACCAGGAGCAGGTACGGAGCCCGTCCGGGGCCGCGGGTGAACAGGACCGCGCGCAGGAGCGACCCCTGGGCGAGGTCGAAGCCCGCGTGGACCTGGTCGGCGATCTTCTCCATGGCCTCGGGCTGCTCCTCCTCGGCCACGCCGGACAGGTCGTGCCCGCGCAGCACCGTCACCGCCATGGCGGGCGGGTTGTCCTGCCGCCACTCGCCGTCCTCCTGGAAGAACCGCATCCGCAGCGCGTCGTGGTGGCTCACCAGCGCCTCGACGGCCTGCCAGAGCGCCTGCTCGTCGAGATCGGCGGTGAGCTCGACGAAGACGGACTGGTTGAAGTGGTGCGGGTTGACCACATGGGTGTCGAAGAACCAGTGCTGGATGGGCGTGAGCGGCACCGGGCCGGTGACCGGGGTGTCCAGGTCGCCCTCGTCCACAGTGGTGACGACGGCGGCGAGGGCGGCGATGGTCTGGTGGACGAACAGGTCCTTGGCGGCGAGCCGGAGCCCGGCCTGGCGGGCGCGGGAGACGACCTGGAGGCTGAGAATGGAGTCGCCGCCCAGCTCGAAGAAGTTGTCCTCGACCCCGATGTCGCCGATCCCGAGCACATCACTCCAGATCCGCGCCAGCAACTCCTCGGCCTCGGTACGCGGAGCCGTCCGCCCCGCCGGGCGGTCTCCACCCCAGTCCGGAGCAGGCAACGCCGCCCGGTCCAGCTTGCCGTTGACGTTCAACGGCAACGCCTCCAGCGGAACGAACGCCGCCGGAACCATGTAATCCGGCAGAATCCCTCGCAGGAACTCCCGCAGCACCGGCGAGGCGGGAACCTCTGCGCCGGGGGCGGGCACCACGTAGGCCACCAGCCGGCGATGCCCCCCGTCTTCGCGCACCGTCACCACGGCCTCACCCACACCGTCGTGACGCAGCAACGCCGACTCGACCTCACCCAGCTCGATCCGGAACCCCCGGATCTTCACCTGATGATCGGCCCGCCCCAGATAGACCAACTGCCCATCCCCCGACCAGCGCACAATGTCCCCGGTGCGATACATCCGCGCCCCCGGGCCGCCGAACGGATCGGCCACGAACCGCTCCGCGGTCAGCCCCGGCCGGTTCAGGTAGCCGCGCGCCAGCCCGGCCCCGCCCAGATACAACTCCCCCGGCACCCCCACCGGCACCGGACGCAACCCCTCATCCAGCACATACGCCCGCGTGTTCGCGATCGGCGCCCCGATCGGCGGCACCCCCGCGATCTCCTCCTGCGCGTCCTGGGGGGAGAACCACGCGGTGGCATACACCGTCGTCTCCGTCGGCCCGTAGATGTTGGCCAGCTCCACCCCCGGCCACGCCGCCCGGATCTGCCCCGCCACCCGCGGCGACAACGCCTCCCCGGCCACCACCACCGTCCCCGGCACCATCCCCGCCGCCATTTCCGCGGGTGACTGGGACAGCACCTGCGACAACGCCGACGGCACCGCGCTGACCAGACTCACCGGCCCGGCCGCCCGATCGGCCAGCGCCAGCACATCCGCCACGATCTCCACCCGCCCACCGGCCAGCAACGGGCACAGCAACTCGAACACCGACACATCGAAGTTCAGCGACGTCGAGGCCACCACATGCGCCAACCGCTCCGCCCCGACCTCGGTCGCCGCCCACGCGGCCAGATTCACCACACTCGAATGCGTCACCACCACACCCTTCGGCCGGCCCGTCGACCCCGAGGTATAGATCACATACGCCGGATGCGCCGCCACCAACGCCCCCAGCCGATCCCCATCCCCCAGATCGCCGTCCCCCTCCGCCGGGTCCTGCCCGGTGTCGTGCTCGTCGATGAGCAGGCGCGGCACCCCCGGCAGATCCGGCAGCCGCCCGGCCACCTCCGCGGTGGTCACCAGCACCACCGGACACGCGTCGGCGACCATCATCGAAAGCCGCTCGGCCGGATGCGCCGGATCCAGCGGCAGATACGCCCCACCGGCCTTCAACACCGCCAGCACCGCCACCAGCAACTCCACCGACCGCGGCGGCGCCAGCGCCACCAGCCGCTCCGGCCCCACCCCCGCCCCGACCAGCCGCCGCGCCAGCCGATCGGCCCGCGCGTTCAACTCCCGATACGACACCTCCACCCCGCCACACGACACCGCCACCGCCTCCGGCGACCGCGCCACCTGCGCCTCGAACAACACCGGCACCACCGCATCCGGGACAGGGAGGCCGGTCGCGTTCCACTCCTCCAGAACGCGGTGCCGCTCGGCCTCGGTCTGCAGGTCCAGGTCGCCCACCCGGCGGGCGGTGTCGGCGGCGATCTGCTCCAGCACCCGGCCCAGGTGCTCCGCCATCCGCTCGATCGTCCCGGCGTCGAACAGGTCCGTGCTGTAGGTCAGGGCCCCGCGCAGTTCGCCGTCCGCCTCCTGGAACTCGATGGTGACGTCGCATCCTGCGGCGGTGAACGACGGTGCCACGCCCGAGACCGTGAGGCCGGGCATGTCGGGCAGTCCGCCCGGGGTGTTCTGGAGGACGACCATGGCCTGGAAGAGGGGGGTGCGGCTGGTGTCGCGGACCGGGGCCAGCTCCTCCACCACCCGCTCGAACGGCACGTCCTGGTGGGCGAAGGCCCCCAGCACCGTGTCCTTCACCGACCCCAGCAGCTCACCGACCGTCCACCCCGGATCCAGCCGGGTGCGCAGCACCACCGTGTTGACGAAGAACCCGACCAGACGCTCCAGCTCCGCCCGCTCCCGGCCCGAGCTCACCGTCCCCAGCGCCACATCGTCCCGGCCCGACCACCGGCCCAGCACCACCGCACAGGCCGCCACCAGCGGCACGAACATCGTCGCGTCCCGCGACCGCCCCGCGGCCTTGATCCCGGCCACCACCGGCCCCGGCACCGTGAACTCCACCACCGCACCCCGGCCCGACCGCACCGCCGGCCGCGGCCGATCGACCGGCAGCTCCAGCGGCTCGATCCCGGCCAGCCGCTCCCGCCAGTAGCCGAGCTGCCCCGACAACACCTCCCCCGACATCCGCTCCCGCTGCCACACCGCGAAATCGGCGTACTGCACCGGCAACGCCGAAAGCTCCGGCTCCCGCCCCTCGGCCAGCGCCCCGTAGGCCACGCCCAGCTCCCCGGCCAGCACTCCCGTCGACCAGCCGTCGGTCACGATGTGGTGCAGGGTCAGCATGAGGACGTGGTCGTCGCCGGCCAGCCGCAGGAGCAGCGCCCGCATCAGCGGGCCGTGCCGCAGGTCGAACGTCCGCCGGGCCTCGGCGTCGAGAGCCTCGACGAGGGCGGCCTCCCGGTCGCCGGCGGGCCGTCCGGACAGGTCGAGCAGGGGCAGCGGCACCTCGTACGGCGGGTGCACGGTTTGCACGCCGTGGCCGTCCTCCTGACCGAACGTCGTCCGCAGTGACTCGTGCCTGGCGACCAGCACGTCCAGGGCGGACCGCAGCGCCTCCCGGTCCAGCTCACCGCGCAGGCGCAGGGCCGTCGGCGTGACGTACTCGGTGCTGTCCGGCTCGAACTCGTGCAGGAACCACAGCCGCTGCTGCGCGAACGACAGCGGCAGCGGCCGGCCGCGCGGAACCGCCGGGATGGCCTCCCCGGCGGTGCTCAGCCGCACCTCCCCGCCGATCTCCCGGGCCAGCCCGGCCACGGTGGGCGTGGTGAACAGCACGCGCGGGGACAGCTGGACCCCGAGCGCCGCGCGCACCCGCGACACCACCTGGATGCTGAGGATCGAGTCGCCGCCCAGCTCGAAGAAGTTGTCCTCGACGCCGACGCGGTCCACCCCCAGCACCTCCGACCAGATGCCGGCGAGGACGCGCTCGGCGTCGGTCCGCGGAGCCGTGTACGCCGACCTGGCCCCGGCGGCGAAGTCGGGCGCGGGAAGCGCTCTGCGGTTCAGCTTTCCGCTGGAGGTCGTGGGCAGCCGGTCCAGCACGACGAACGCGGACGGCACGAGGTAGTCCGGCAGGCTCCGTCCGAGCGCCTCGCGCAACGCGGCGGGCTCCGGCGTCCCCGGGCAGGACGGGACCAGGTAGGCCACCAGCCTGAGGTGCCCGTTGCCGTCCGGGCGGGCCAGCACGGCCGCTTCGGCCACCTCCGGCAGCCGCACCAGGGCCGCCTCGATCTCGCCGGGCTCGATGCGCAGGCCGCGGATCTTGACCTGGTCGTCGGCCCGGCCGAGGAACTCCAGCACTCCCTCGGAGGTCCATCGGGCCAGGTCGCCCGTCTTGTACATGCGCGTGCCCGGCTCCCCGAACGGGTCGGCTATGAACCGCTCGGCGGTCAGCCCCGGCCGGTTCAGGTAGCCCCGCGCCAGCTGCGGCCCGGCCAGATAGAGCTCCCCGCGAACCCCCACGGGCGCCATCCGGAGCCGGTCGTCCAGCACGTACGCCCGCAGGTTGTGCAGCGGACGGCCCACGACGGGCCCGGGAGCGTCCCCGACCCGGCACCACAGCGCGTCCACCGTGCACTCGGTCGGCCCGTAGAAGTTGTAGGCCGCGGTGCCCGGCACCTCGGCCAGCCGCCGCCACAGGTCCTCCTCCAGCGCCTCCCCGCCCAGCATCAGCACCGCCGGGCGATGCCGCCCCTCCTCCAGCAGACCCGCCGCCAGCAACTGCCGCGCATATGTCGGCGTCAGATCCATGAAGTCGATCCGGCGGCTGTCCACGTATGCCACCAGCGCCTGCGGATCCAGCCGCACCGCGTCGTCGATCAGATGCAGCTCATGACCCGCCACCATCAGCAGCAGGCCCTCCAGGGAGGTGTCGAAGGAGAACACGGCGGTCAGCGCGGCACGCAGCCGCCCGCGCCCGGCGTCCCCGAGGTGAACGTCCGTGAGGAACCCTGCCCGGTGGCTCGCCAGCAGGTTCGCCAGGCCGCGGTGCTCCACCACGACGCCCTTCGGCGTCCCCGTCGACCCCGACGTGTAGATGACGTAGGCCGCGTCGCCGGGCCGAGGGCCGCGGCCGAGCGCGGGTGCGGCGTCCGCGGCCAGGTCCGCGCGGGTCTGCGGCGCGTCCAGCGCCACGACGGGCACCGCCGCGCCGACGGCCTCCGCCGTCCCGGAGGTGGTCAGCGCCAGCGCCGCCCCGGAGTCCGCCAGCAGGAACCGCACCCGGTCGGCGGGCAGGCCGGGGTCGACCGGCAGGTAGGCCGCGCCGGCCTTGAGCACGGCGAGGATCGCCACCACCACGTCGGCCGTACGCGGCAGGACCAGGGCCACCACGCACCCGGGCCCCGCGCCGCGGGCGGCCAGCAGCCGGGCCAGCCGGGACGCCCGGTCGTCGAGCTCGGCGTAGGTCAGCGTGGTGTCCCCGAACACCAGCGCCGTCGCGCCGGGCGTCGCCGAGGCCTGGGCCTCGAACAGCTCCACCACGGTGCCGTCCACCACGCTGCCGTCCGCCGTGCCGTCCACCGGGCCGTCCGGCGCCCCGTCGCCGGCGCCGCTCCATTCGGCGAGCAGCCGCCGCTCGTGGGCGTCCAGCAGCGGGATCTCGGCCGGGGTACGGCCGGGGTCGGCGGCCAGCTCCGCCAGCGCAGCCGACAGGTGTCCCGCCATGCGCTCGATCGTGACAGCGTCGAACAGCCGGGGGTCGTAGTCGAGCAGGAGCCGGAGCTCATCCTCGACGTAGGCGGTCAGGGCCAGCGGGAAGCTCGTCGTGTCCACGCCGTCCGCCTCCGTCACCCGCGGGCTGCCCGGGACGTCGTCGCCGCCGATGGGATAGTTCTCGAACACCACGACGCTGTCGAACAGCGCGGTCCCGGCGGGCACGTCGGTCCACCCCTGGATCTGGGAGAGCGAGACGTGGTCGAAGCGCCGCGACTCGCTCTGCGCGAGCTGGAGCTCGCGCAGCCAGGACACGACGTCCCGCCGGTCGTCCACGGCGACCCGGGTCGGCACGGTGTTGATGAACATGCCGATCATCGACTCCACGCCGGGCAGCTCCGCGGGACGGCCCGACACCGTGGTGCCGAACACCACGTCGCGCTCGCCGCCGTACCGGGACAGCAGCAGCGCCCAGGCGCCCTGCACGACGGTGTTCATCGTCAGCCCGCCCCGCCGGGCCAGTGCGCGCAGCCGGGCGGAGGTGTCCGCGGCGAGGTCCACCCGGGCCGACGCGCTCGACTCGGCCTGGTGCGCCTCGACCGGCGGCCGGTCGTACGGCAGCGGGGTGGGCGCGTCGAAGCCGGACAGCGCCTGCCGCCAGTGTTCCTCCGCCCGCCGGACGTCCTGCTCGCCCAGCCAGCGCAGGTAGTCGCGGAAGGGCCGGCGGGCCGCGGGCTCGGTCCGCCGCCCGGCGGTGATGCCCGCGTACTGCTCGCAGACCTCGGCGAAGACGGCCGCCGCGCTCCAGCCGTCGAGCAGCACGTGGTGGGAGGTCCAGACGAGCAGCACCTCGTCGTCGGTGACCCGCCCGATGACCAGCCGCATCAGTGGGGCCGCCGACAGGTCCACGCCGGTGGCGAGGTCCTCCGTGAGCACGCGCCGGATCTCCCGGTCCCGTTCCTCCTCCGGCAGGTGCCGCCAGTCGTGGTGGGCGACGGGCACGGCGACCCGGCGGCGTACGACCTGGAGCGGCTCGTCCACGCCGTCCCACGCCAGGCAGGTGCGCAGGATCGGCGTGCGGTCCACGACCCGCTGCCAGGCCTCGGCCAGGGCCCGCGGGTCGCGCACGCCCGACAGCCGCAGCCGGAACTGGTCGAGGTAGGCGCCGGACGCGGAGTCGACCAGACTGTGGAAGAGCATGCCGGCCTGCAGCGGCGTCAGCGGGTAGACGTCCTCGACCTCGCGGCCGTCGCCCGCGATCCGGTCCACCGCCGCCTGGTCCAGCCGGGCCAGCGGGAAGTCCGACGGGGTGCAGCCGCCGGCCTCCGGGCTGACGCAGTGCTCGACGATCTCCCGCAGCGCGGTGACGGTCTCCTCGGCCAGGAGCCGTACGGTCGTCTCCTCGTGCACCTGGTCGTAGTAGCTCCAGTCGAGCCGCAGCACGCCGTCGGCGACCAGGCCCGTGACATCGAGGAGGTGGGCCGGGCGGGTGCCGGGCGCGCTGTCGGAGCCGATGCCGTCGTGCCAGCGCCGGTAGAGGCCCTCCGCGCCGCCGGAAGTGCCGCCGGGGGTGCCGCCCCACTGCCCGAGGTAGTTGACGCAGATCCGCGGCGAGGGGTCGTCCCGCAGAGCGGCCGCGGGCGAACGGGGCGCGCTGAGGTAGCGCAGGGCCTCATAGCTGAGCCCGCGCCGGGGGATCTCGCGGAGCCCCTCCTTGACCGTTTTGATCGTCTCGGCCCAGCCGGGGCGGGTGCCGAGCGCCACCGGGAAGCGGGAGGTGAACCACCCGACCGTGCGGGACAGGTCGGCGCCGTCGAGGATCTCCTCCCGGCCGTGGCCTTCCAGCGCGACCAGCACGGCGTCCCGGCCGGTCCACCGGCACAGGACCCGGCCGAGCGCGGCCAGCAGCACGTCGTTGATCTGCGTGCGGTACGCCCCGGGCACCTCGTGCAGCAGCCGGTCGGTGGTCTCCCTGTCCAGAGCCGCCGAGACCGTCCGGGGGTGACCCGAGGGCGCCGCCCCGGGGTGGTCGACGGGGATGTCCGCCGGCGCGGCGGCCGGCACGGACGTCCAGTACGGCAGGTCGTCGTCGAGCCCGCCGGAGCGGACGTGCCCGGCGAGCCGGCTCGCCCACGCCGTGAAGGACGTGCCGGCCGGTTCCAGCTCGATCGCGCGGCTCCCGGCCGCCTGCTCGTAGGCGGTCTCCAGGTCGCCGAGCAGGATCCGCCACGACACGCCGTCGACGACGAGGTGGTGGACGGTCAGGAACAGCAGGGGCGGCCGCCCGGGCCCGTCGGTGAACAGCACCGCCCGCAGCAGCGGCCCGGCCACGACGTCCAGGCTGGTCTGGGCGGCCAGCGCCGTCCGTTCCAGCTCGGCCCGCCGCGCCTGCTCGTCCAGTCCGCCGAGGTCGCAGCGCCGGAAGATCTCGGCCGTCTCGGCCGGGGCGACGTGCTGCCGCCACTCGCCGTCCTCCCGCAGGAAGCGCATCCGCAGGGCGTCGTGGCGCGCCACCACGGCGTCGAGCGCCCGCCGCAGCGCGTGCTCGTCGAGGTCGGCGGCGAGCTCGACCAGGACCGACTGGTTGAAGTGGTCCGGGCTGTCTCCCTCGCTCTCGAAGAGCCACCGCTGGATGGGGGTGAGCGGCACCGGCCCGGTGACGGCGGCGTCGGGGCCGGGCTCGTCCGCGGTGGTGACGGCAGGGGCGAGCGCGGTGATGGTCTGGTGGACGAACAGGTCCTTGGTGGCCAGGCGCAGCCCGGCCCGCCGGGCCCGGGAGACGACCTGGATGCTCAGAATGGAGTCACCGCCCAGCTCGAAGAAGTTGTCCTCGGCCCCGACCCGGTCCACGCCCAGGACCTCCGCCCAGATGCGGGCCAGCTCCCGCTGGACCGGCCCGGCCGGCTCCACGTACCCGCGGTCCGAGGTGAGGGCGGCCTCGGGAGCGGGCAGGGCGCGCCGGTCGACCTTGCCGTTGGCCGACAGCGGCAACGCCTCCAGCGTCACGAACACCGACGGGACCATGTAGTCCGGCAGCGAACGGGCCAGCCAGTCCCGCAGTTCGCCCGGCGCCGGCCGTTCGTCCGCGGCGGGGACGACGTAGGCGACGAGGTGTTTGCGGCCGGCCGGGTCCTGGTGCGCGGCCACCACGCTCTGCCCGATCGCGGGGTGGGCCTGGAGGGCCGCCTCGATCTCCCCGAGCTCGATCCGGAACCCGCGCAGCTTGACCTGGTCGTCGCCCCGGCCGAGGAACTCCAGCACGCCGCCGGGGGTCCAGCGGACCACGTCCCCGGTGCGGTACATCCGCTCCCCCGGGCCGCCGTAGGGGTCGGCGACGAAGCGCTCTGCGGTCAGGCCGGGCCGGTCCAGGTAGCCGCGGGCCAGGCCGGCCCCGGCGATGTACAGCTCACCGGCCACCCCGACCGGCACCGGGCGCAGCCGCCCGTCCAGCACGTGGAGGCGCATGTTGTCCAGCGGGGACCCGATCGGAACCGCGTCCGGCACCTGCCGTGGCAGGGCCATCGGGTGCGCGGCGGCGAAGGTGGTGGTCTCCGTCGGGCCGTAGCCGTCGACCACGACGACGCCGGGGCAGGCGTCCATGACCCGGCGCACCGCGTCGGCCGGGACGACGTCCCCGCCGGTCCACACCTCCCGCACCCCGGCCAGGCAGGCCGGGTCCTCGGCCGCGACCAGGCGGAACAGTCCGGCGGTGAGCCACACCGCGCCCACCCGGTGCATGGTGACCAGCTCCCGCAGGGCGGCCGGGTCCAGCTCGCCCGGCGGTGCGACCAGCACCGTGCCGCCGCGCAGCAGCGGCACCCACATCTCGTATGTCGAGGCGTCGAACGCCTGGGGCGAGTGCGCCAGCACCCGCGCGTGCGCCGGCCCGTCGAACCGGTGGTCGAAGGCGAGCGCCGCCACGTCCCGGTGCCGCACCGCGACGCCCTTGGGCACCCCGGTGGACCCGGAGGTGTACATCACGTACGCGAGGCGGTCGGGGTCGATCACGCTCTCCTGCCACGGGAGGCCGTGCGGGTGCTCCTCGCCGCGCGGCGGTTCCGGCGAGGGGTCGCGCAGCGGCTCTCCCGCCACGACGACCGGCCCGGCGTGGATCCGGCGGGCGGTGTCCCGCCAGGCGTGGTCGGTGACGACGACCGGGGCGCCGGCCTCGGCCAGCACCTGCGCCAGCCGCGGGGCCGGCGCCCGCACGTCCAGCGGCAGGTACGCCCCGCCCGCCTTCAGCACGGCCAGCACCGCCACGACCATGTCGGCCGAGCGGTCCATCAGCACGCCGACCCGGTCCTCCGGTCCCACCCCGGACGCGGCGAGGTGACGCGCCAGCCGGGCCGAACGCTCGTCCAGCTCCCGGTAGGTCAGGTGGTCAGGCCCGCAGACCACCGCGACCGCGGTGGGGTCGCGCCGCACCCGTTCGGCGAACAGCGCCGGCACCGACCCCTCGGGAACCTTCCGGCCGGTGGCGTTCCACGAGGCCAGCGTCGCGTGCTCGGCGTCGGTCAGCAGGTCGAGGTCTCCCACCCGCCGGGCGGGGCCGGCCGCGATCTGCTCCAGCGCCCGCACCAGATGACCCGCCATCCGCTCGATGGTCCCGGCGTCGAACAGATCGGTGCTGTAGTTGACGGCGGCCCGCATACCGCCCTCGAACTCCTGGAACTCCACCAGGACGTCGGTGCTCGCGACGGCCGTGGCGGGCGCGATCTCCTCGACCACGAGCCCGGGCAGACGCGGTGGCCCGTCGTCGGTGTTCTGCAGGACGATCATGGCCTGGAAGAGGGGGGTGCGGCTGGTGTCGCGGGCCGGTGCCAGCTCCTCCACCACCCGCTCGAACGGCACGTCCTGGTGGGCGAAAGCCTCCAGCACCGTGTCCCGCACCCCACCCAGCAGCTCCTCCACCGTCTGCGCCGGATCCACCCGGGTCCGCAGCACCACCGTGTTGACGAAGAACCCGACCAGACGCTCCAGCTCCGCCCGCTCCCGCCCAGAGGTGACCGTCCCCAGCGCCACATCGCCCTGGCCCGACCACCGGCCCAGCACCACCGCGCAGGCCGCCACCAACGGCACGAACATCGTCGCGTCCCTCGACCGCCCCACCGCCTTGATCCCGGCCACCACCGACGCCGGCACGGTGAACTCCACCACCGCACCCCGCCCCGACCGCACCGCCGGCCGCGGCCGATCCGCCGGCAACTCCAGCGGCTCCAGCCCCGCCAGCCGCTCCCGCCAGTACCCCAGCTGCCCCGACAACACCTCCCCCGACATCCGCTCCCGCTGCCACACCGCGAAGTCGCCGTACTGCACCGGCAACTCCGCCAGCTCCGGCTCCCGCCCCGCGGCCAGCGCCGCGTACGCCACCCCCAGCTCCTCCGCCAGCACCCCCATCGACCAGCCGTCGGTCACGATGTGGTGCAGCGCGAGGGCCAGCACGTGCCGGGTGGGCGCGAGCCGGATCAGCGTCGCCCGCATCAGCGGGCCGTGCCGCAGGTCGAACGGGCGGGCCCGCTCGGCGGCCAGCAGGCGCTCCGACTCCGCGTCGCGCTCGGGCCCCGGCAGGCCACTCAGGTCGTGAACGGGCGTCTCGACCTCGTACGGCGGGTGCACGGTCTGCACGCCGTGGCCGTCCTCCTGACCGAACGTCGTCCGCAGCGACTCGTGCCGGGCCACCAGCACGCCCAGGGCGGCCCGCAGCGCCTCCCGGTCCAGCTCGCCGTCGAGCCGGAAGCCGGCGAAGGTGACGTACTCCGTGCTGTCCGGCTCGAACTCGTGCAGGAACCACAGCCGCTGCTGCGCGAACGACAGCGGCAGCGTCCCCTCGCGGGGGACGGGACGGATGACGCCGGCGTTCCCCGCCGAGTCGTCCCCGGCGGCTGCCTCGGCGGGGGCCAGGACCGCGGCGAGCCGCGCCACGGTGGGGTGGGTGAACACGGCACGCGGCGAGACGTCCACGCCGAAGGCCGCCCGCAGCCGGGCCGTCACCCTGATGCTGACGATGGAGTCACCGCCCAGCTCGAAGAAGTTGTCCTCGGCCCCGACCCGCTCGACTCCGAGCACCTCCGACCAGATGCGGGCCACCGCGCGCTCGGCGTCCGTACGAGGCTCTACGTGGGGACGGCCGGACGCGCCCCACTCGGGGGCGGGCAGCGCCCGCTGGTCCAGCTTGCCGCTGACGGTGCGCGGCAGCGCCTCCAGCGTGACGAACGCCGCGGGGATCATGTGGTCCGGCAGCGTCGCGGACAGCCGTTCCCGCAGCTCGGAGACGTCCGGCGTGGGCCGCACCGGCACCGCGGCCGGTCCGTTCCGCTGTGGTTCTCCGGGCCCCTGCGGCGCCGGGACCACGTACGCCACCAGGCGCGGGAGGCCGGGCTCGTCCTCGCGGGCCACGACGGCGGCCTCGGCCACGCCGGGGCAGGCGAGCAGCGCCGCCCGGACCTCGCCGGGCTCGATGCGGAATCCCCTGATCTTGACCTGGTCGTCGGCCCGGCCGAGGAACTCCAGCACGCCCCGATCGGTCCACCGCACGAGGTCGCCCGTCTTGTACATGCGCGTGCCCGGCGCCCCGAACGGGTCGGCCATGAACCGCTCGGCGGTCAGCCCCGGCCGGTTCAGGTAGCCCCGCGCCACCTGCGGCCCCGCCAGGTACAGCTCGCCGGGCATGCCCACACCCACCGGCCGCATCCGGTCGTCCAGCACGTACGCCCGGAGGTTGTGCAGCGGGCGGCCGACGTGCGGCCGGCCGGCGTCCCCCACCCGGCACCACAGCGCGTCCACGGTGCACTCGGTCGGCCCGTAGAAGTTGTAGGCCGCCGTGCCGGGCACCTCCGACAGCCGCCGCCAGAGGTCCTCGTCCAGCGCCTCGCCGCCGAGCATGAGCACCGCCGGGCGGTGCCGCCCCTCCTCCAGCAGCCCGGCCGCGAGCAGCTGCCGGGCGTAGGTGGGCGTGAGGTCCATGAAGTCGACGCGATGGGCGCCGACGTAGGCGACCAGCGCCTCCGGGTCCAGCCGCACGGCGTCGTCGATCAGGTGCAGCTCGTGGCCGGCCGCCATCAGCAGCGGCCCCTCCCAGGAGGTGTCGAAGGAGAACGACGCGGTGAGGGCGGCCCGCAGCCGCCGGTCACCCGCCTCGGCGAGGAAGCCCGCCCGGTGGCTCGCCAGCAGGTTGGCCAGCCCCCGGTGCTCGACCACCACGCCCTTCGGCGTCCCCGTCGACCCCGACGTGTAGATCATGTATGCGGCCGTGTACCCGCGTACCGGGCCGAGGCGGTCGGCGTCGGTGAGGTCCGTGTCCGCGTGCCCGGCGAGGACGGCCTCGTTCACGGGCGCGTCCAGCACCAGCACGGGATCGGCGTCCCGGAGCATCAGAGCCACGCGGTCGGCCGGCAGCCCGGGGTCGATCGGCAGGTAGACGGCGCCGGCCTTGAGCACCGCGAGGATCGCGGCCACCATCCCGGCCGATCGGGGCAGGGCCAGCGCCACCACCTGCCCGGGGCCCGCGCCCTGGCCGACCAGGTGGCGGGCGAGCCGGTTGGCCCGCCCGTTGAGCTCGGCGTAGGTCACGGCGTCCGCACCGCAGACGAGCGCCGTGGCGTCCGGGGTCCGCCGCGCCTGGTCCTCGAACACCTCGGCCACCGTGGCGTCCGGCACGTCCAAGGCGTTTCCGGTCCCGCGTGCGAGCACCTGTTCCCGCTCGGCGGAGGTGAGCAGCGGCAGCTCGCCCGCCGTACGGTGCGGGTCGTCGGCGATCGCGGTCACCAGCAGGCGCAGATGGCCGGCCATGCGCCGCGCCGTGGCGGAGTCGAACAGCCGCGGGTCGTAGGCGAGGTCGACGTCGAGCCGGTCGGTGAGGTAGGCGCGCAGGCTGAGGGGGAAGTTGGTGACGTCCCGGGCCCGGACCTCGGTCACCCGCGGGCCGTCCTCACCGGCCGAGTACGGGTAGTTCTCGAAGACGACCATGCTGTCGAACAGGTTCGTCCCCCCGGGCAGGTCGCTCCACGACTGGAGCTGGGCCAGGGAGACGAAGTCGAACCGCCGCGACTCGCTCTGCGCCTCCTGCAGACGGCGCAGCCACGGCAGGAGGTCCTCCCCCGCCTCCACGCGCACCCGCGTCGGCAGCGTGTTGATGAACATGCCGACCATCGACTCCACGCCGGGCAGCTCCGCCGGGCGGCCCGAGACCGTGGTGCCGAAGACCACCTCCGGCTCGCCGCCGTAGTGGGCGAGCAGCAGGGCCCAGGCGCCCTGCAGGACGGTGTTGACGGTGAGCCCGTTGCCCTGGACCGCCGCGCGCAGCCGCGCGGACTCCTCCGCCGTCAGCGCGAAACCGGCCGACGCGCCCGACTCCGCGCGGTGCGCCTGCTCCGGCCGCCGGTCGTACGGCAGGGGGGTCGGCGCGGCGACCCCGGCCAGCACCCGCCGCCAGTGCTCCTCCGCCTCGCGAGTGTCCTGGTCGCCCAGCCAGCGCAGGTAGTCGCGGAACGGACGGCGGGACGGGAGCGCCGGGGTGCGGCCGGCCACGATCGCGGTGTACTGCTCGCACACCTCGGCGAACACCTGCCCGAGGCTCCAGCCGTCCAGGATGAGGTGGTGCGTGGTCCACCCGAGCAGCACCCGGTCGCCGGTGAGGCGGGCGACGGCCAGGCGCATCAGCGGCGCCGCACCGAGGTCGCCCATCGCCGCCCGGTCCGCCGCGAGCACCCGGTCGAGCTCCCGCTCCCGCTCGCTCTCAGGGAGATCGCGCCAGTCGTGCTGGGTGACCGGCACGGTGGCCCGGCGCCGTACGACCTGGACCGGCTCGTCCACCCCTTCCCAGACGACGCAGGTGCGCAGGGCCGGCGTGCGGTCCACGACCCGCTGCCAGGCCTCGGCCAGGGCGTGCGGGTCGGACACGCCGTCGAGGGTCAGTCTCGCCTGGTCGACGTACACGTCGGCCCCGGCGTCGACCAGGCTGTGGAAGAGCATGCCGGCCTGCAGCGGCGTCAACGGGTAGACGTCCTCGACGTCCCGGCCGTCTCCGGCGATCCGGTCCACCGCCGCCTGGTCCAGGCGGGCCAGCGGGAAGTCCGACGGGGTGCGGCCACCCGCGTCCGGCCGGTCGCAGTGCTCGACGATCTCGCGCAGCGCCTCCAGCATCCGGCCGGCCACCCGCCGTACGGTGGCCTCGTCGTGCACCTCGGGTGAGTAGTGCCAGGTCAGCTCCAGCCGTCCGCCCTCGACCAGCCCGACGACGTCCAGGAGATAGGCCGCGGGCTCGGCCGGGTCGAGGTCGGGACCCGCGCCGTCCAGCCTGGCCCGGTACAGGCCGTCCGGCCGGACGTCCCACTGGCCGTGGTAGTTGAACCGGATCCCCGGCCGGGGGTCGTCGCGCAGGGCGACGGCCGGGGTTCCGGGCGCGGCGAGGTAGCGCAGCGCGTCGTAGCTCACGCCGCCGCGCGGCACCGCCCGCAGGCGCTCCTTGACGGACTTCAGCGCGGCGCCCCAGTCGACAGCGCAGTCCGCGGCGTGGTCTCCCGCGGGCACCTCCAGGGCGACCGGGTACTGGGCGGTGAACCAGCCGACCGTGCGGGTCAGGTCCGCGCCGTCGAGGATGTCCTGGCGGCCGTGTCCCTCCATGGCCACGAGGACCCGGTCGCGACCCGTCCACTCCGACAGCGCCCGGCCGAGCGCGGCCAGCAGGACGTCGTCGATCCGGGTGCGGTACGCCCCGGGCACCCGGTGCAGCAGCCCGTCGGTGTCGTCCCCGTCGAGCCGTACGGTGACGGTGCGGACGGAGCCCATGGTGGCGGTGCCCGGACGGTCCACCGGCAGGTCCGCGGCGGTGCCGCGGGACGCCTCGGTCCAGTGCGCGAGGTCGCCGTCGAGGCCTCCGGAGCGGACCAGTGCGGTCAGGTCGTGCGCCCACCGGGCGAATGAGGTGCCGACCGGTTCGAGCGTCACCGGCCGGCCCTCGGCCGCCTGCCGGTAGGCGGTCTCCAGGTCGGCGAGCAGGATCCGCCAGGAGACGCCGTCGACGGCGAGGTGGTGCGCGGTGACGAACAGGCGCGGCGGGCGGCCGGGGCCGAGGTCGAACAGCAGGGCCCGGACCAGCGGGCCGTGCGCCGGGTCGAGCGTGGCGCGGGCCGCGGTCGCGGCCTCCTCGACCGCCGCCGCGACCCGGTCGTCGTCCAGCCCGGACAGGTCGTGCCGCTCCAGCGGAGCGGCCGGGGCGGGGCCGGTCTCCTGCCGCCATTCGCCGCCGACCGGCGCGAACCGGGTCCGCAGCGCCTCGTGGTGCTCCAGGACGGCCGACAGGGCGGCCCGCAGCGCCTGCTCCTCGACGTGCTCGGCCAGCTCGAACAGCATCGACATGGTGAAGTGGCGGAGCGGCCCGTGGGTGGCGAAGAACCAGTGCTGGATCGGGCCCAGCGGGGCGGGCCCGGTGATGGCCGGCCCGGCGGGAGCCGCCGGGGCGGACGCGGGGGCCCGTACGGCCGAGGCGAGCTCCGCGACGGTCTGGTGCCGGAAGATGTCACCGGCGGCCAGGTGGAGGCCGGCCTGGCGGGCGCGGGAGACGACCTGGAGGCTGAGGATCGAATCGCCGCCGAGTTCGAAGAAGTTGTCCTCGACCCCGATATCGTCGATGCCGAGCACGTCGCTCCAGATCCGCGCGAGCGACTCCTCCACCGGCGTGCGCGGCGCGACCCGCCGGGCCGACCGGTCACCACCGAAGTCCGGCGCCGGCAACGCGGCCCGGTCCAGCTTGCCGTTGACATTCAACGGCAGACCATCAAGGGCGACGAACGCCGCGGGCACCATGTAATCCGGCAGAATCCCCCGCAGGAACTCCCGCAGCACCGGCGAGGCGGGAACCTCTGCGCCGGGGGCGGGCACCAGGTAGGCCACCAGCCGGCGATGCCCCCCGTCTTCGCGCACCACCACCACCGCATCAGCGACGCTTCCGTGGCGCGCCAGGGCCGCCTCGACCTCACCCAGCTCGATCCGGAACCCCCGGATCTTCACCTGGTGATCGGCCCGCCCCAGATACACCAGCCGCCCATCACCGCTCCACCGGACCACGTCCCCGGTGCGATACATCCGCGCCCCAGGGTCTCCGAACGGGTCGGCCACGAACCGCTCGGCGGTCAGCCCCGGCCGGTTCAAATAGCCCCGGGCGAGTCCGGCCCCGCCCAGATACAACTCCCCCGGCACCCCGACCGGCACCGGCCGCAGCCGCTCGTCCAGCACATACGCCCGGGTGTTGGCGATCGGCGCCCCGATCGGCGGCACCCCGCCCTCCCCCGGGTAGGAGTACCCGGCGGTGGCATACACCGTCGTCTCGGTCGGACCGTAGATATTGGCGATCTCCACCCCCGGCCAGGCGGTGCGGATCTGCCCGGCCACCTGCGGCGACAACGCCTCCCCCGCCACCACCACCATGCCCGGCACCGTCTGGACCGGCGACTGGGCCAGCACCTGACCCAACGCCGACGGCACCGCACTGACCAGGCTCACCGCCCCCGCCGGGCGATCGGCCAGCGCCAGCACATCAGCGACGATCTCCACCCGGCCGCCCACCATCAGCGGGCACAACAACTCGAACACCGACACATCGAAGTTCAGCGAGGTCGAGGCCACCACATGCGCCAACCGCCCCGCCCCCAGATCCGACGCCGCCCACGCGGCCAGGTTCACCACGCTGGCATGGGTGACCACCACCCCCTTCGGCCGCCCCGTCGACCCCGAGGTATAGATCACATACGCCGGATGAGCGGGGGTCAGCCCCGCCCGCAGAGCTGTCAGGTCGCCGTCGTCCCGGCCCTCGGCGGTTTCGGAGTCCATCAGCAGGCGGGGCAGCCCCGCCAGCTCCGGCAGCCGACCGGCCACCTGCGAGGTGGTGACCAGCACCACCGGGCGGGCGTCGGCGACCATCATCGAAAGCCGCTCGGCCGGATGCGCCGGATCCAGCGGCAGATACCCGCCCCCGGCCTTCAACACCGCCAGCACCGCCACCAGCAACTCCACCGACCGCGGCGGCGCCAGCGCCACCAGCCGCTCCGGACCCACCCCCAGCCCGGCCAGCCGACGCGCCAGCCGATCGGCCCGCGCGTCCAGCTCCCGATACGACAGCTCCTCACCCCCGCACGACACCGCCACCGCATCCGGCGTCCGCGCCACCTGCGCCTCGAACAACGCCGGCAGCACCGCCTCCGGCACGGGTGCGCCGGTGGCGTTCCACGAGGCCACCAGCGCCTGCTCGGCCTCGCCTGCCAGGGGCAGCTCGGCCAGCGGCCGGGCGGGGTCGGCGGCCACGGCCGCCAGAAGCACTCCCAGGTGCTCCGCCATCCGCTCGACGGTCCCGGCGTCGAACAGCTCGGTGCTGTACTCCACGGACACGGCGAGTTCGCCGCCGCGCTCGTGGAACTCCACGGTGAGGTCGAAGGTCGAGGCGCGGCGCTCCACGACGACGTCCTCGGCCCGCAGCCCGGCGAACGCCGGAGCGCCGCGCGCCGAGTCCTGCCACAGCACCATGACGTCGAAGAGCGGGTTGCGGCTGGGGTCACGCGTGGCGTGCAGGGCGTCCACGAGCCGCTCGAACGGCACCTCGTCGTTGGCGAAGGCGTCGAGGGCGGCGCCGCCGACGGCGGCGAGGAAGTCGGTGAAGCGCGCCGAGAGGTCCACGTACGAGCGCAGCACCACGGTGTTGGCGAAGAACCCCACCGTGCGGTGCAGCTCGGGCCGCTGCCGCCCGGACACCGCGGTGCCTACGGCCACGTCGTCCTGGCGGGCGTACCGGGCACACCAGAGCTGGCAGGCGGCCAGCAGCACGGTGAAGAGCGTGGTGCCGCCCTCCCGGGCCAGGCCGGCCAGCCGGGCGGTGACGCCGGCGGGCACGGTGAAGCGGTGCACGGCCCCGGCGGAGGTGCGGACGGCGGGCCGCGGCCGGTCGGCCGGCAGGTCCAGCGGGGGCACGCCGGCGAGCCGCCGCGTCCAGTACTCCAGCTGCGCGTCGAGGTTCGCCCGCCGCTCCCGCTGCCACACGGCGTAGTCGCCGTACTGCAGGGGCGGCGGCGGCAGCTCGGCGTCCGCGCCGGTCACGGCGGCCGTGTAGAGGGCGGCGAGCTCCTCCGCGACGACGCCCATGGACCAGCCGTCGGTGACGATGTGGTGGGCGGTGAGCAGCAGCACGTGCTCGTGCTCGCCCGCCCGCACCAGCAGCGCCCGGAACAGCGGCCCGCGGCGCAGGTCGAAGGGACGGGCGTACTCCTCGGCCAGCGCCCGGTCCAGCTCCTCCGGAGCGGCCGCCGCCACCGTCCGCAGCACCGGCCCGTCCGGCGCCTCCCGCACGATCTGCACCGGCTCGCCGTCGACCTCGTCGAACACCGTGCGCAGCGACTGGTGCCGGGCGACGATCCCGCGGACCGCACCGGCCAGCGCGCCGGCGTCCAGCGGGCCGAGGAGCCGCAGAGCCAGCGCGCTGTGGTACTCCTCGGTGCCGGGCCGCAGCTGTTCGAGGAACCACAGCCGCCGCTGGGCGGACGACAGCGGCAGCGGGCCGCCGCGCTCGGCGGGCCGGATCACATCGGCGGGGGCGGCCTGCCCGGCCAGCCGCCGGCGCAGCACCTCCTGGAGCTCGGCGGGCAGGGCCGCGATCCGGCTCTCGTGCGTTGACGCCATGGTCGTTCTCCTCGTGAATCAGCGCTCGGTGCCGCCGGCGGCGACGTGCTCCAGCTCGCGAAGGATGCTCTCCTCGACCAGCGCGGCGAGCGCGGAGACGGTACGGCTGGTCAGGACGTCGCGGGGGGTCAGCGCGACGTCGAACAGGCTCTTGACCCTGGCCGCGATCGCCAGGCCCCGCAGGGAGTCCCCGCCCAGGTGGAAGAAGTCGTCCTCGACGCCGATCGTGTCGAGTCCCAGTTCCTCGGCCCAGATCTCCGCCACCACGCGTTCGGTCTCCGTACGGGGGGCGACGTGCGCGGCGACCGGAGCGGAGGCCGGCGCCGGAGCCTGCGTGGGAGCGGGGGCCGGCGGCGGGGCGGGGGTCGCGGCCCGCGCGTCTCCGGCGAGGACGTCGATCAGGCCGAGCTCGGTGTCCGGGTCCTCCACGAAGCACCGCAGCACCCGGCGCAGGCGGCCGGCCGTACGCTCGATCGTGGCCGCGTCGAACAGGGCGGGGTCGTACCCGACGTCGATCGACAGCCGTTCGCCGGGGACGACCGCGAGGCTCAGCGGGTAGTTCGTCGTCTCGACGGCGGTCAGGTCGCGCAGCCGCAGGCCGTGCCCGGCCGCGAGCGTGTCGTCGACCGGGTAGTTCTCGAAGACCAGGATGCTGCCGAACAGGTCCGTCCCGCCGGGCAGGCCGCTCCAGGCCTGGACCTGCGAGAGCGGGACGTGGTCGAACCTGCGCGAGTGCGCCTGGGTCGCCTGGAGCGCCCGCAGCCATTCGGCCACGCGGGCCGTCCCGGCGACGTCCACCCGTACGGGCACGGTGTTGATCAGGATGCCGGTCATCTCGTCGGCGCCGGGGAGATCGGCGGGCCGGCCCGAGACGGTGGCGCCGAAGCAGACGTCCCTGCGCCCGCTGATCCGGGACAGCACGACCGCCCAGGCTCCCTGCACGACCGTGTTGACCGTGAGCCGGTGACGCCTGGCGAACCGGCGGAGGGCGCTGGTCTCCTCCTCGTCGAGACGCAGGGACAGCCGGGCGGAGGAGACGCTCGCGTGCGCCGGATCCCCCGGCCGGTCGGCGCCCAGTGGGGTGGGCGCGGCGAAGCCCGCCAGGACGCCCCGCCAGTAGTGCTCCGCCTCCCGCCGGTCGCGCCCGGCGAGCCACCGGAGGTAACCGGAGAACGGCGGCCGGGCCACCGGCCGGGGGGCGCGCCCGGCGACGAGCGCCGCGTGGGCGGCGAACACGTCGGACAGGACCTGGAAGACGCTCCACCCGTCGAGCAGCACGTGGTGGAAGGTCCACACCACCTGCACTTCGCCGTCCGGCAGCCGGGCCGCCGCGAGCCGCATCAGCGGCGCGCCGGCCAGGTCCATGCTCTCGTCCCGGTCGCGCTCCAGCAGCCCGCGCAGGCGCTCACCGCGCTCGGCCTCGCTCACCCCCGTCCAGTCCAGGGCGGTGAACGGGACGGCGACCCGGCGCTCCACCACCTGGAGGGGCGTGGGCATCCCCGCCCAGACCAGCCGGGACCGCAGCACCGGCGTGCCGTCCACCACGTGCTGCCAGGCGGCCTCCAGCAGCCGCGTGTCGGGCACGCCGTCGAGGACGAACGTGAGCTGCTGGAGGTACACGCCCCGGCCGCCGTGGGACAGCCCGTGGTAGAGCATCCCGGCCTGCATCGGGGTGAGCGGGTAGACGTCCTCGACTCCGCGTCCGTCGCCCGCGATCCGGTCCACCGCCGCCTGGTCGAGCTCGGCCAGCGGGAAGTCCGACGGCGTACGGCCCCCCGCGCGCGAGCAGTGCTCGGCGATCTCCCGGAGGGCGGCGACGGTCTGGCCGGCCAGCCGCCGCACCGTCTCCTCGTGGTGCGCCTGCGGGGAGTAGGACCAGGTGAACTCCAGCCGCCCGCCCTCGATCACGGCCACGACGTCGAGCAGGTGGCTGCGCTCCGCCTCCGGGTCGCCGTCCGCGCTCAGGCCGCCCGGCACCGCGTGGAACGGGCCCTCGCCGCCGACCGGCCAGTCGAACTGCCCGAGGTAGTTGAACCGCACGCGCGGCCGCCGGCCCCCGGGCAGGCCTCCCCCGAGGTGACTCAGGGCGCCGAAGCCGATGCCGCGGCGGGGCACGGCACGCAGCCGTTCCTTGACCGACTTCAGCGTGGCGCCCCAGTCGGAGGAAGAGGGGATGTCGAGGGCGACCGGGAAGACCGTGGTGAACCAGCCGACCGTGCGGGTCAGGTCCACGCCGTCCAGCAGGTCCTCACGACCGTGGCCCTCCAGATCGAGCAGCACCCGCTCCCGGCCGGTCCACCGGCTCAGCACCCGGCCCAGCGCGGCCAGCAGCACGTCGTTCATCTGCGTCCGGTACGCGCCGGGCACCTCGTGCAGCAGCGCCGTGGTCTCCTCCTCGGTGAGCCGGGCGGTGACCGTGCGCGTCGTGCCGGCGGTGCCCGCGCCGGCGCCGGGCATGTCCACCGGCAGGGCGTCGTCCGCCTCGTCCCCGGCGGTCACGCCGGCCCAGTGGTTGCGCTCGTCGTCCAGCCCGCCGCCGGTGACGTGGGCGGCCAGCCGCCGGGACCACTCCTGGAACGAGGTCGTCCTGTCCCCGAGATCGACCGGCTCACCCCGTACGGCCTGGGCGTACGCGCGGCCGAGGTCCTCCAGCAGGATGCGCCACGACACCCCGTCGACCACCAGGTGGTGCACGGCGAGGAGCAGGACCGGCCGCTCGGCGCCCTGATCGGGAGCACGGCCGGTGGCATGGCCGGGGGCGTGGCCGAACAGGATCGCCCTGGCCATGGGTCCGGCCGCCAGGTCCATGCCGGCGTGCGCCTCCGCGGCGGCGGCGCGCATGGCCTGGGCGCGCATGGCCTCGGCCCGCCCGGCGGCGTCCGCCCCCGGCAGGTCGCGCTCGGTTCCCACCAGGTCGCGCAGCTCGGTGCCATCCAGGTCGCGCAGCTCGGTTTCCACCAGGTCGCGCAGCTCCAAGGGGAAGCCGGGCCCGTCCCCGGGCGGGGCGTTGTGCTGGCACCACTCGCCGTTCTCCCGGGAGAAGCGCATCCGCAGCGCGTCGTGGTGGACCGCCACCGCCTCCAGCGCCCGCCGCAGCGCCGCCTCGTCCGGCGGCGCGGCCAGCTCGACGAGGACGGACTGGCCGAAGTGCCCGGGCCGTCCCGTGTGGGTCTCGAAGAACCAGCGCTGGATCGGCGTCAGCGGCACCGGCCCGCTCACCGGGCCCCGGGGGTCCGGCCGTTCCGGCGCGAGCCGGCGCGCGCAGGCGGCCAGCGCCGCCACGGTCTGGTGCGCGAACAGGTCCCTGGACGACAGCTCCAGTCCCTCCCGCCGGGCCCGTGAGACCACCTGGATACCGAGGATGGAGTCGCCGCCGAGTTCGAAGAAGTTGTCGGCCGCGCCGACCCGGTCCAGGCCCAGGAGGTCGGCCCAGATCTCCGCCAGCGCACGCTCGGCCGGGGTCCGGGGGGCGACGTAGCCGGGGCGTCCGGTGGCCGCCGCGACCGGCCGCACCCGCGGCGCGCGCGGCGCCCAGGGCTCGGCCGGCCCGCCGGGAAGGTCGGACATCATGGCCTCCGGCGCCGCGGCGATGCCCGCCAGCAGCGTCTCCAGTTCCCGGGCCATCCGTTCGACCGTGCCGGCCTCGAACAGATCGGTGTTGTACTCCAGCACCATCGTCATCGCGTCGTCCCTGGGCACGAACTCGACGACCAGCTCGAACCGGGCGAACGGCCGGGGCAGGTCGTGCTCGGCGACCCGCAGCCCGCCCATCTCGCGGGGCCGTACGGTCGCGTTCTGCAGCACGACCATGGCCTGAGCGAGCGGGGTCCTGCTCGGGTCCCGGTCGGGTGCGAGCTCCTCCACCAGCCGGTCGAACGGCACCACGTCGTGGGCGAACGCCTCCAGCACCGTCTCCCGGACGCCGGACAGGAACTCGGCGAACGTCCCCGCCTCGTCCACCCGCGAGCGCAGCACGACGGTGTTGACGAAGAAGCCGACGAGATCGTCCAGCTCCTCCCGGTCGCGTCCGGAGGTGACCGTGCCCACCGCGATGTCGTCCTGGCCGCTGTAGCGGGACAGCAGGACCTGCACCGCCGCCGCCAGCGTCATGAAGAGGGTGGCCCCGCGCGCCTGCCCCACCAGGGCGAGCCCGCGTACCAGGTCGGCCGGCAGTTCGCGCCGGTGCACCGCGCCTGCGGTGCCGAGCACCGCGGGCCGCGGCCGGTCGGCCGGCAGGTCGAGCACGGGGACGTCCGCCAGCGTCTCCCGCCAGTAGGCCAGGTGTTCCTCGATGGCCTTACCGGTCCGCCGATCGCGCTGCCAGAGGGTGTAGTCGGCGTACCGGATCGGGAGGCGCGGCAGCGCCGCCGGCCCGCCCCCACACTCGGCGCCGTACAGCCGGGCCAGTTCGTCGACCAGGATGGCGACCGACCACCCGTCGGTGACGATGTGATGCTGCGCGAGCAGCAGCACGTGGTCCTCCTCGGCGAGGCGTACCAGCAGCGCCCTGCTCAGCGGCCCGGTTCGCAGGTCGAAGGGCGTGCGCAGCTCCTCCAGCAGGACCCGGTCCAGCGCGGCGGCCCGCTCGCCCGGCTCCAGCGCCGGCAGGTCCGCCTCGCGCAGGGGCAGCGTGCCGTGGGGCGCGACGATCTGCACGCCGTGGCCGTCCACGATGCCGAAGGTGGTCCGCAGCGACTCGTGCCGCTCGGCCAGCGCCGCCAGGGCGGCGCGCAGCGCGTCCGGGTCGAGGGGGCCGGACAGCCGCAGCGCGACCCCGGTGTTGTACTCGGCCCCGCCGGAGCTCAGATCGTCCAGGAACCACAGCCGCCGCTGGGCCGCCGACAGCGGCAGCACCGGCCCGTGGGCGGCCGGACGGATGGCGTCGTCCGGGTCCGCGGGGGCGGCGGCGTCCACCAGCTCGGCGAGCCGTGCCACCGTGGGCGCGTCGAAGGCCGCCCGGGCCGGCAGCGTGACCCCGAACACCTCCCTCACCCGGGACAGGACCCGCACCGCGAGGATCGAGTCGCCGCCCAGACCGAAGAAGTCGTCGTACGCGCCCACGCCCGGCACGCCCAGCGCCTCGGCCCAGATCCCGGCCAGCGTCCGCTCGGTCCCGGTGCGCGGGGCGACGTGGTCGCCGCCGGCGGCCTCGCTCCGGGCGGGCGGCGCGGGCAGGGCCCGGCGGTCCAGCTTGCCGTTCGGGCTGAGCGGCAGCTCCTCCAGTGTCACGAACGCCGCGGGCAGCATGAAGACGGGCAGGGTCCGGGCCAGGAACGCGCGCAGGTCCCCGGGCACGACCGGCCGCCCGGCGACCGGCACCACGTACGCCACCAGCCGCTTGTCGCCGGGCCGGTCCTCCCGGGCGGTGACCACGGCCGCGGCCAGGTCCGGGTGCCGGGCGAGCGCGGTCTCGATCTCGCCGAGCTCGATCCGGAAACCGCGAATCTTCACCTGGTCGTCGGCACGGCCCACGAACTCCAGCTCGCCGTCGGCGGTCCACCGCACCAGGTCCCCGGTGCGGTACATCCGCTCCCCGGGCGCACCGTACGGGTTCGCCACGAACCGCTGGGCCGTCAGCCCGGGCCTGCGCAGATATCCCCGGGCCAGCCCGAGTCCGGCGACGTACAGCTCACCGGCGACGCCGACGGGGACCGGGCGCAGCTCCTCGTCCAGCACGTGGACCCGGGTGTTCCAGATCGGCCGTCCGATCGGGGGGGTACGGCCGGGCACCAGCGGCCCGCTCCACGTCGACACCACCGTGGACTCGGTGGGCCCGTACGAGTTGATCATCAGGCGGCCGGGCGCCCAGAGCTCGACCAGGTCGGACGCGCAGGCGTCGCCGCCCACGGTCAGCATCCGGAACTCGGGCAGCTCGCGCGCCGCCTCCCGGGGCACGGTGGCCAGCGCCGCCGGGGGGATCAGCGCGTGCGTCACCCGCCGCTCGCGGAGCACCTCGGCGAGCTGCTCGCCCAGTAGGGGCCCGGGGGGCGGCACCACCAGCGCCGCTCCCGCGGGCAGGGACATGCACAGCTCCAGCACGGAGGCGTCGAAGCTCGGCGAGGAGAACTGCAGGACCCGGTCCCCCTGCCGCACCTCGTAGTGGTCCACCTCGGCCGCGGAGAAACCGGCAAGTCCCCGATGGGAGACCACCACGCCCTTCGGCCTGCCCGTCGAGCCCGAGGTGTAGATCACGTACGCGGGGTGGCCGGGCAGCAGCGGGCTCCGGCGGTCGGCGTCGGCCGGCGCGTGGTCCGGCATGGCCGCCAGCCGGTCCGCGGTCTCCGGATCGTCGAGTGCCACGACCCCGGTGGCCTCGTCGAGGGGGAGCTCGCGGGCCGTCTCCGCCGAGGTCACCACCTGGACCGGCGCGGCATCGGCCAGCATGAAGGCGATCCGCTCGGCCGGGTAGGCGGGGTCCACCGGCAGGAACGCGGCACCGGCCTTCACCACCGCGAGCTGCGCCACCACGATCTCCACCGACCGCGGCAGCGCGAGAGCCACGATCTCCTCCGGCCCCACCCCGCGGTCGACCAGCAGGTGCGCCAGCCGGTTCGCCCGGATCTCCAGCTCGGCGAAGGTCAGCGAGCCGCCCTCGAACAGCACCGCCGGAAGGTCCGGCGTCCGGGCCGCCTGCCGCTCGAACAACCGCGGCAACGTGACGGGCGGGACGTCGTGGTCCGTGTCGTTCCACTCGGGCGCCGGAAGGGTTCCGGCAATCTTGGTCGGCATCAGCATGGACACCTTTCCGGTGTGGTCGTGCGGAGGGTGGTCGCGCGGTGGGGCGGTCGTATGGTGTGTGGTGGTACGGAGGAAGGCGCCGGCGAACGCAGGGACATGCGGGCACGGGGCAGGCGGGCACGGGGCAGGCGGGCATGGCTCGGCCACCGTCCACGCTCCCCGGCGGCCCGAGCGTGAGCGGTGGCCGAGGTGGCGCGGAGCCGAGGAAGCGCCGGCAGGTGCGCGTCAGGAGAGCGGCCGGCGCCCCTGCCGGACCCGGCCGACCAGACCAGACCGGCCGGGCCGACCAGACCGACCGGCGTGGCCGGGCCGACCGGCACGGCCGTACGGGTTACCGGGCCATGACGGCGGCGTGGCACCGGCCGGCCAGACGGCCGTTGACCAGGATCCCGTTGATCTCGCCGGTGCGCGGGTCACGCTGGAAACGGCCGCCGGGCAGCCGCTGGCCCGAGGAGTGGTCGAGCAGCTCGAAGGTCAGGCCGTCGGCGCCGGTCAGCACCGCGAAGCCGGACCCGTCCACGGTGAGCGTCAGACCGCCGCCCGAGCGGGTCACCAGGTATTCGGCGTCGCCGTTGCGGTAGGCGCCGGCGCAGTCCCGGGGCGGCGCGCCGGGCCGGGATCCGGCGGGCGACTCTCCGGTGGGCATCGGGACGCCGGCTTCGGCCAGGTGGCGGCCGAGGTCCTTCCACAGGCCGATGCCGGTCCCGGTGTTCGTGGTGAGGGCGACGATCCAGCCGTCCACGGGGTCGATCCGCAGGTAGCAGGAGGTGCCGTCGGCGTTGCCGTCGTGGCCCACCCAGTCGCCGGTCTCGCCGCCGTACACCGCGAGCCCCAGGCCCCAGCCGTCGGCCAGGCCGTAGGGGTCGGCGCAGAGCACCGGCTGCCGCATCCGCTCCGCGTACGACCCGGGGAGCAGCCCGGGAATCCCCGCTCCCACGTGCAGGCGGCCGAGGGCCACGAGGTCGGCGGCGCTGGCGGCCAGCGCCCCGGCCGGGGCCTCCGGCGGCGCGATCGACTGCCGCACCGGCTGGGTGCGCCGGAGGGCGGGGTTGACCGAATGGCCGGTGGCCACCGGCCGCCCGGACGGCGGCACTTCGGTGCGGCAGATGAACGCGGGCCTGATGCCGAGCGGCCGCAGCACGAACGCCTCCAGCGCCTCTGCCCAGCTCATACCGGTGATCACCTCGACCAAGCGGCCCACGGCGACGTACCCCATGTTGGAGTAGGAGAAGCCGGCACCGGGCGGCTGGACGAGGTTGTGAGGCTGGCAGTGGTCGGCGACATAACGGCGCGGCGACGCGGTGGAGACCTCGGTGGAGTCCGGACCGCAGGCGAACCCGGCCGTGTGGCTGAGCAGGTGGCGGAGGGTCAGCCGGTCGCCGAGCTCGTCGAGTTCGGGCAGGTGACGGCCCAGCGGCTCGTCGAGGTCGAGGTCGCCGTCCGCGACCAGCGTCATCGCCAGGGTGGCGGTGAACGGCTTGGTCACCGACCCGATCGGGAAGGCGGCGTCGCGGGTGACGGGCGTCCCGCCGCCGTGTTCGAGCTCGCCCACCTCGATCGCGACGGTCTCGCCGTCTTGGTGGACGGCGAGCTGCGCGCCGCACACGCCGTGTGCCCGGACCAGCTCACGGAGCCGGGTCTCCAGGAACGTCAGGATGTGCGGCCGGGCAAGGACCCCGATCATAAGAACCCTCCATGGCGTGCTGCTGAGTCCGCTCCCCTTCCGCCGGGGACGACAGGGGAGGCGCCGGGCGAGCGGGACAGGCGGAAACCCGACTACCAGCCTGGAAAGCCGGGATTAATCATGCCGTAAGCCGCGCCGACCCTTAAAAGACTCGCAGGGGGACCAAAGCCCAAGTAGTGATATCCCTCACCGCCGGTGATGAATTAGATCCTGGTTTAAAGGTGCGTTCCTCACACCCTGCGGACCGGCGGTCAGAGCAGGAGGCCGGCCGGTTCCTCCGGCAACTCGATCGCCCGCCGCGCCCGCTCGGAGTCGCGGTTCGCGTGGTGGTCACCCGCGACGGCGTCCCCGTGGCGACGTCCGGCTCCGGTTTCCGCAACCGCGGGGTGCGCAACGGGCGCGCCCACGAGTGGTGCGGGCCGTCTACCGCGGGGACGGCGGCGAGGTGACGACACCGGGCCTCCGGCGCACCGTGACCCCGGTGGCCAGGCCTGAGCCGCTGCCGGACTTCACCCTTGAGACCTGTCCTGGTGAGAGGGACCGGTTTCTCGTGCGCTGCGCGGAGCCCCCGTCCGGCGACCTGGAGTTCGTCCTGCTGAGCGACCCGCCGCCCTGGCCGTACAGCGCGTGCCTGCGGGTGGCGGAGGTCCGCGCGGCGGGCCGCCCGCTGGAGGGGACGCCCGCGCCGGGCGGCCACCTGACCCGACGGGAAGCCGCACGTCCAGATCTTCCTGAACCCCGGCGACGCCGACTCCATGGCGACGGGACCCTCGTGCGGGAGAGGTAGCCGTACCCTGGGGGCCACACATGCCCGGTGACGTACGGGGGGGGTGCCGGGTGACCAGGGGGTGGATTCTCAGGGAATTCCCCGGAAGCCTCGGTAACGTCGCGGGCCATGACATGGCAGCGGAGGATCAACGGCGCACTCGTCAAGTTCACCGGAGTCCAGCTCACCCGTGCCCGGCCCGCCGCGACGTCGTCCCCTGAGGAGCAGGCCCCGTCCCCCGCGCCGGAGGAACTGGTGCGCCCGCCTGCCGACCCGGGGGCGGATCGGCTGCTGGTGGCGCCGGTGTTCGTCATGTCGCCCGTACGGTCGGGCTCCACGCTGCTGCGGTCGATGCTGAACGCCCACCCCGAGCTGCACGCCCCGCACGAGCTGCACGTCAGAAGGCTGACGGTGGGGTTCGGCACGGCGCTCTCCCGCAAGGCCATGGAGGCCCTCGGCCACAACCAGGCCGACCTGGAGCACATGTTGTGGGACCGGGTGCTCCACCGGGAACTGGTACGCAGCGGCAAGCGGACGATCGTGGACAAGACCCCCGCCAACGCCTTCGCCCACGCCCGGATCGCCGCCTGCTGGCCCGACGCCCGGTACATCTTCCTGCTGCGTCACCCCGCGTCCATCGCGGCCTCCTGGTACGAGGCCGACCCGGTCAAGCGCACCCGTGAGGAGGCCGCGTCCGACGCGCTGCGCTACATGAAGGCGGTGCAGCGGGCCAGGAAGGCGCTCACCGGCCTGACCGTGCGGTACGAGGACCTCACCGCCGAACCGGAGAAGACGACCCGCGCGATCTGCGACTTCCTCGGCATCCCCTGGGAGCCCGGCATGCTCGCGTACGGCGAGCAGAAGGTCGTGCAGAAGGGCCTCGGCGACTGGAGCGACAAGATCCGGTCCGGCCGGGTCCAGCCGGGACGCGACCTGCCGGGCCCGGACGAGATACCCGACCTGCTGAAACCCATCTGCCGGAGCTGGGGCTACCTGCCGAAGGAGAACGAGCGGTGAAGATCCGCTACATGCTGCTGCACGCCTACGGCATGGGCGGCACGATCCGCACCGTGGTCAACCAGGCGAACGCGATGGCCGCGCTCGGCCACGAGGTGGAGATCGTGAGCGTGGTGCGGCGCCGGGACGAGCCGCAGTTCCGGCTGGACCCGGCCGTCACCCTCCGCACGCTGGTGGACCAGCGGGCGGGCGTGCGGACCGACTCCCTCGGCCGGCGCGTCTGGCGGCGGCTGCGCGGCAAGATCGTGCCGTTCGGCGAGTACGCCGCCGCCTACTTCACCGAGCGCGTGGAGAAGGCCGCCATCGACTACGTCGCGTCGGTCGAGGACGGTGTCCTCGTCACCACCCGCCCGGCGCTGAACCTCATCTCCGCGCGCCGCGCCGGCCCGCACGTCGTACGGGTGGCGCAGGAGCACATGAACATCGGCAGCTATCCCGAGACGCTGCGCGCGGAGATCGCGCGATACTACGGCGCGTTCGACGCGATCGCGGTGCTGACGGACAGCGACCGGCGCGACTACGAGGCGATGCTGCCCGGCACGAGGATCGTACGGATCCCCAACGCGGTCCACTCGGTGAGCCAGACGCCGTCCCGGCAGGACCACCCGGTGATCGTCGCCGCCGGCCGCCTCGTCAAGCAGAAGGGCTTCGACCTGCTGCTCCCGGCGTTCGCCCAGGTGGCCAGGGAGCATCCGGAGTGGCGGCTGCGGATCTTCGGCACCGGCCCGAAGAAGGCGGCGCTCCGCGCGCTGATCGGCGAGCACGGCCTCTCCGCCCACGTGACGTTGATGGGCCGGACCAACCGCCTCGACGACGAGCTCGCCAGGTCCTCCGTCTACGTGCTGAGCAGCCGTTTCGAGGGACTGCCGATGGTCATGATCGAGGCGATGACCCACGCCCTGCCGATCGTGGCCTTCGACTGCCCGACGGGCCCCCGCGACGTGCTGACCGACGGCGAAAACGGCCTCCTCGTGCCGGCCGCGGACGTGGACGCCCTCGCCGCGGCGCTCAACCGGCTGATCGCCGACCGCGACCTGCGCCTGCGCATGGGCTCCGCCGCCGCGGCCACCGCCCGGGAGTACGCCCCGGAGAACGTCATGCCGCTGTGGGACGACCTGTTCACCGAACTCCTCCACACCAGGACGGGCAGCGACGCGCACGCGCAGCGATGACCCGGCTCACGGACGGACGGCGCCGGTCAGCCGGTCTCCCAGGGAGCTGCGCCGGTACAGGACCTTCCGCCCGTCGCGGGCCCGGGTGACCAGGCCCGTGGCGTACAGCACACGCAGGTGCTGGGACACGGCGCTCGGCGTGACCCCGAGGCGGCGGGCGATCTCGACGGTGGGCAGCGGCTCGCCGAGGAGGCCGAGCAGCCGCGCCCTGGGCGCGCCGAGGAGCGACACGAGAGCCGCGCCGGCGGGGACGGGCTCCGGCGCCCAGAGCGTCGCGAGGCCACGGCTGGGATAGACCAGCGAGGGAGGCTCCTCCGGGATGACCGGGGGCGCGGGCTTGTGCGCGAACACGGAGGGGACGAGCAGCAGCCCACGGCCGGCCGCGGCGACGCGGAAGCTACCGATCACCCTGTCGATGTGCAGCACCCCATCCTCCCATCGCAGGTTGGGGTGCATGCCCGCGAACAGCAGGCGGGCGCCGCCCACGGCCAGCTGCCGCGCCCGGTAGGTCATGTCGGCCTCCAGCACCAGCCGCGCCCGCGGCCACAGCGGCTTCACCGCGATCTCCCAGTATCGGCGCAGGGCTTCACAGACGGCGTCCCTGAGACGGACGACCGGCGCGTCGTCGCCGGCGGCGGCGTCGCGCAGCGGCCCGGGCAGCGGATCCGGCGCGTGCGCGGCGAGCAGGTCACGGCGGACCAGATCGGGAGAGGTCCGGCCGACTACCGCCAGTTCCTCCTCGAAGTCCGGGGCGAAGGTCGCGGGCCTCGGCGTCAGGAAGCCGGGAAGGGTGTGCCTCTTCGCCACCAGCGACATCAGCAGGCCCGTGTCGAGCCCGCCGATCCTGCCGAGAACCGACCCGCGCCACGGGAGATGCATCGGAGACAGGCCCGGATCGCGCAGCACCCGCAGGCTGAGCACCGTCTCGGTGAGAGGCGAGAGGGCGAACCTGGTGTCCGCGAGGTCCTCCACGCCGAGCACGAAACTGATCATTAAGCCATACGCTACATCGATTGGCGGGGGAAGACCCTCGGCGTGGACTTCGGTCCATGACCTCCACACCCTCTGAACCACCTGCGGCCGTCGCCGTGAGCGACGCGACCGGGCGACGGCGGGGCAGGCCGGTGGCCGGGGCATGAGCCGCCGGATCCTCGTCGTCCTTACCGTGACCTGCGCGGTGGCCGTGGGCAACGTCTACTTCCCCCAGGCGATCGGGCCGCTGGTCGCCGCCGGGCTGCACCTGCCCCCCGACGCGGGCGCCCTGGTGGTGACCGCCACCCAGACCGGCTACACGGCCGGGATCGTCCTGCTCGTGCCGCTCGGCGACCGTGTGCCGCACCGCCCCTTCCTCGTCTCCCTGCTCGCGCTCACCGGCCTCGGCCTGCTCGCCGCGGGCTGCGCGCCGGCCCTGCCGCTCCTTGTCGCCGCGAGCGCTCTGGTCGGCCTCACCACCGTGGCCGCGCCGGTCGTCGCCCCGCTGGCGGCCGGTCTGGCTGCCGCCGGCCGCCGGGGAGCGGTGATCGGCACCCTGCTGAGCGGCTCGACCGGCGGCATGCTGCTGGCCCGCACCTTCAGCGGGGGCCTCGGCGAATGGCTGGGCTGGCGGGCGCCGTACCTGGTCGCCGCGGCCCTTGCGCTGTTCCTCGCGGCGGCGCTGGCCGTCACGGTGCCCGTCACGGCCGCGTCCTCCCGCCAGCCGTACCCCGCGCTCCTGGCCGAACCGCTGCGCCTGCTCCTCACCGAACCGGAGCTGCGCCGCTCCTGCGTCTACCAGGCGGCCGTCTTCGCGGGCTTCTCGGCCGTCTGGACCTGCCTGGCGCTCCTGCTCACCGGCCCGGCGTACGGCCTGGACGCCCGGGCCGTCGGGATGCTCGCCCTGGTCGGCGCGGCGACCATGCTGTGCACTCCCGTCGCCGGCCGCCTGGTGGACCGCGTGGGACCGGACCCGGTGAATCTCGTCTGCATGCTCGGGGTGCTCATCTCGGCCGTGGTCCTCGCCGCCGGGTCGCTCGGCGGCGTGCCCGGCCTGGCCGCGGTGACTTTCGGCACGCTGCTGCTCGACGTCGCCATGCAGTGCGGCATGGTCGCCAACCAGGCCCGGGTCTACGCCCTGCGTCCCGACGCCCGCGGCAGGCTCAACACCGCCTACATGACCTGCGCCTATCTCGGCGGCAGCGCGGGCTCCTGGCTCGGCGTGCGCGTCTGGGGCGCGGCCGGCTGGCCAGGCGTCTGCGCGCTCGCCGCGCTGCTCGGCGCGCTCGCCCTGGCCCGCCATCTCCTGGCCCTCGCCCATCGGCGATAACCGGTTGCCCACCTCGGCCGGTACTGACGAGACTCGGCGGAATGGAAGTTCCCTACCGGCAGATTCGGGCCGCCTACACCGAGGAGGCCGTCACCGTCTACCAGGCGTACGACCCCGCCGTCGCCGACCGGGCGGTCGCCGCGCAGCGGTTCGTGCCGCCGTTCAAGCGCGAGCGGATGACCTGGGTCAAACCATCGTTCCACTGGATGATGTATCGCAGCGGCTGGGCGGCGAAACCGGGTCAGACCCGGGTGCTCGCCGTACAGGTCAGCCGGGACGGCTTCGAGTGGGCTCTCGCCCATTCCTGTCCCAGCCATCCCGGTCCAGGCGAGGACCAGCGGACGTGGGCCACCCGCCTTCGCGAGAGTCCCGTCCGGATCCAATGGGATCCCGAGCGCGACGCGCGACTGCACCCGCTGCCGTACCGGTCGATCCAGATCGGCCTGTCCGGGGAGGCCGTGGACCGCTACGTCGACGAGTGGATCGTCTCCATCGCCGACATCACCGCCGCCGTCGGTGCGATCCGCGCCGGTGCGGCCGCGCCGCCCGCCGAGCGGCCCTACCCGCTGCCGTCCGGGCTCGCCGGCGTCATCGGCGCCTCGCCGGACGCCGACGACAGAGCCGGCCGTCGCTGATCACTCGTACGGGCGGCCGGCCCGGCGGCTTCCGCGTCAGGTCAGCCGGCCGACGTGGGCGAGGGCCTGCTTGAGCAGCACGCCCTGGCCGCCGGTCATCTCCTGCTGCACGATCGGCGAGGCCGCCTCCTCGGGCGTGAACCACTCCAGGTCGAGCGCGTCCTGCCGGGGCCGGCAGTCGCCGCGCACCGGGACGATGTACGCCAGCGAGACCGCGTGCTGGCGCGGGTCGTGGAACGGCGTGACCCCGGGCGTGGGGAAGTACTCGGCCACCGTGAACGGCGCCGGGGAGACCGGCACGCTCGGCAGCGCCACCGGCCCGAGGTCCTTCTCCAGGTGACGCAGGAGCGCGTCGCGGATGCGCTCGTGGTAGTACACCCGGCCGGTAACCAGCGCCCGGCTCACGGTTCCGTCGGGGCCGATCCGCAGCAGCAGGCCGACACGGGTCACGGTGCCCGTGTCGTCCACACGCACGGGCACGGCGTCCACGTACAGGATCGGCATGCGGCCCCGCACCGACTCGATGTCCTCGGGGGCGAGCCAGCCTGGCGTCGTTTCGGTCATTTCGGTCACGGAACGATCGTACTTGCCCAGGCGAGGGGTGGTTCCCCACATCGGCGACCTCGTGGCCGCGCGACGCGAGCCGATCTTGTCGGTGCCCGCTCCTAGGGTGCCGATCATGACGAACCCCTGGGACGTGGTCCGTGCCGGAATAGCCGCCGGGCGACGCCTCCGCCGTCGCGGCCGCCGTGCTGAACCTCGACGACGACGCGCGCCGCGAGGTGGCGCGGGAACTGCCCGGACATCTTCCCGCCGCCCGCGAGGCCGGGGTGCGCGAGGAGCGGAAACGGGAGCAGGCGCGTCAGGCTCTGTGGGAGGAGCTGTACGAGCGGGCGGCGCGGACGGGCCGATCGGTCTACGACTTCGCCGAGGCCGACGCCATGGACGAACGACAGGTGGGGAACCGCTGGATCGAGCCCATGCGGGTCGCCGGCGCCGCGGTACTCCCCGGCGCCGCGGCCGTCGCCACCTGGCTGAACAGGCGCGACTTCGAGCGCGGCTGGGAGCCCGCGGACACCGACGACATCCCGCTGATCGCCGCGGTCGTGGCGGCCAGGCCGCTGGAATGGCGCAGGGATCTCGCCGTACGGCTGGCGCGGCGGTTGCGCGGCGTCCGCCCGCGGCCCGACCGGCGGGTGCGGCTGGCCCTGCGGCTGCTGCGGGAGAGCGGAGCCGAGCCCCCCGAGCACGACCCCCTCACCCTCGCCTGGGTCGCGGTGACCCCCTCCGGCGATCTGCGGGCGGATCCGCTGCTGGACGCGATGCTGCCGAGGCTGTTCGAGGCCGAGGGCGTGGGGAGGCTGCTCCGTGCCCACCGGAACTGGCCCGCCGCGCTGGCCGCCCTGGCCCGCGACGGCCGGATCAAGCGCGAGGCCCTGCTCGACGGGTGCCGCGGCCGGTTCCTGCGCGGCGGGCAAGCCGCCGACCAGCGCTTCTTCGTCCTCCTGCACGACCGGCTCGACCCCTCACCCGAGGAGATCGCGCCGTACGCGCGTGACTATCTGGCGTTGCTCCCGGCCGCCGCGGCCAACGTGGCCGACCTCGCGCTCCGGCAGATCCGCCGCCTGGGGCCGATCCCGCCCGAGCAGGCGGGTGAGGCCGTCGAAGCGCTGCTGTTCCGCGCCGAGGGCAGGCTGGTGCGGGCCGGGCTGATCTGGCTCGACCGGTTGCTGAAGGACCCCGCCGGAGACCTCGACGCTCACGCGCCCGCGCTGGCCATGGCGCTGGCCGCCGCACTGGGCAACGCGTCGGGCGACGCCCGGGAGCGGGCCGTGAAGCTGGCGACCAAGCACGCGGGGCGGTTCGCCCCGGTGGGCGCCGAGATGATCAGGGACGCGGTCGCGGCGTTGCCCGCCCACCAGGGAGCACGGCTGGCGGCGGTCTTCGGCGGCGAGGTGGCGGCGGAGCCGGAGCCCGCTCGGTTCGTCCCCGTTCCGCTCCCCTCGGTCCGGGAACCCGCGCGCATGCCGCCCTCCCCCGGGACGCCGGAGGAACTGGCCCGGATCACGCTGTCGGAGTACGACTGGCTCGCCAACGAGAGATGGCTGGACGGCTTCGTACGGCTGGCGGCCCGGCACCGGCCCGGCGCGGAGCGGGACCGGCTGCTCGCCGCGCTGGCGCCGCTCGCCCGTCACTGGAGCCGCAGCCACCCGTGGACACCCTGGTGGGACACCGCCGACTGGGCCGCGGCGATGGCGAAGGAGCTGACCGAACCGGGTGCGTGGCGCCGGGCGCACCCGCAGGGCACGGAGACCGTCGCGGAGCGGCTCCCGGACATGAAGCACGGCACGGGCGCGAGGGTGTGGACGCTCACGCGGTACGCCGAGGTCTACCAGGCCCAACTCGAAGGCCGCCTGCCGTCGTACCTGCTCGGCACGCCCACCCGCGCGAACGGGCTCCTCGATCCGGAAGCGCTGGTGGAGCGGATCGAGGGCTACGAGCGCGACGGCGTGGAGGCGCTGCCGCTGGACCTGCGGCAGGCCCTGCTCAGGGTGGGCCGTACCGTCTCCGGCGAGATCGCCGCGCGGGCCGCGGCCCTGACGAGCCCGGCGGGGCGGACGGTCGCCCGGTGGCTCACCGACCGGCCCGCCGAACCGGAGGTGATCCTGCGCTGGGGCACCCACCAGGGTGATGTCCGCGTCTTCTCGGAGTTCGTGTGCGGACCGGAGTACGGGGGGGTGCTGGGCGATCTGCTCACGCCCCGGTTCCACGACGAGTCGTGCGAACGGCTGCTCGCGGTGCTCGCCGGGCACCGCGAACTGGCCGCCGCCCGGTCGGCCTGGACACTGCACTCGTCCTGGCCCCTGAACAAGCCCACGCTCGCCGACCTCGAACTGCTGGTCACGGCCGACGGTCCCGCCGGGCAGGGCGTCGCGCTGATCATGGCGCACTACCTGCTCGCGGGCCCGGTCGGCGGAGCCGTAGGGCCGCTGCTGCGCCTGGCCGCCACCGGCGGCCTACCCGGCGAGGAACTCGGCAGGCAACTCGCCGTCCTGCTGGATCGAGGGCCCGACCGTCTCAGCGGGCTCGTGGAGGCGCTCCGGGCGGCGGCCGAGCGCGGGGCGCACCGGGAGGTGTGGGAGATCATGCGGGGCCTGCTGCCCGGCTACCTGCCGGGCCCCGGCGAGCGGGCCACCCCCGTGCACACCCGGCTGATGCGGTTCGCCGCCGACGTGGCCGAGTGGGCGGACGCCCAGGGCGATCTCCCCGTCGTCGCCGAACTGGCCGGTCGTCGCCGGGTGAGCGAACTGGTCCGTCAGGCGCGCCGGCTGCACGGGCAGCTTTCGGGTAGCGACAACGTCCCCGCCTTTACCTTGTAGATTCAGCCGGGCCGGTACGGGCCGTGATCCGCTTCGTGCGGAGGACCGAGCAGGCGGGCGAGAGAGGGGTGTGGTTCACGCCGCTCCAGCCAGTGGGCGGCCGACAGGGTGGCACGTTCGATCATGTCGGCCGTGGCGCGGAAGTCGACGGGCAGCACCTCGACCGGGCAGAGCGGCGGCAGCACGTGGAGGCGGGTCCGCCGCCTGTTCTGCCTGATCGAGGCGCTGATGCGCTGCTCGCTGAGCAGGTTGTATCCGTGCAGGGCCATGGCGATCGCCGTCGACGGCGCGTCCGGCAGGTGGCAGGTGAATCCGGGCGCCAGCAGGTACGCCTCGTCGGCGCCCGCGTCCACCGCGTAGTCGAGGGTGGTCAGGTCCGCAACGCCTCCGTCCATGAGGATCCGATCGCCGATCGTCACGGTGGGATACAGGGCCGGGATCGCGGTGCTGGCCAGCAGAGCCGGCAGCGCGGGCCCGCGCGACAGCACCACCGGCCGCCCCGTCCGGACGTCCGCGGTGAGCACCGAAAGCGGCGTCCGCGTCTCCTCCAGGGCGCGGATCGGCAGAATGCGTTCGAGGAACCGCCGCAGGGCGGAGTTGTCGAACAGGTAGTTGCGACGGCCCAGCACGGCCGCGGCCAGCGTGGCCGGATTGAGCGGGAAGGTGTAGTTGAGCACGCCCAGCGCCTGCAGAGCTCCCCGCAAGGGGTGGAAGGGCAGGTTGCCCGCCAGCGTGCGGAGCACGTCGGGCCCGCTCACCGGGTAGACGTCATGGCCGCTCACCGACAGCCACAGCCGGGCGAGCTCCTCCACTCCCTCGGTGTCCGGGCGGGAGGCGTAGTGGGCGCCGTTGAGCGCCCCGATCGAGGCGCCCACCACCATGTCGGCACGGATGCCGTGAGCGGTGAGCGCGCGGAGCATGCCGACCTGCGCGGCCCCCAGGCTGCCGCCGCCCCACAGGATGAACGCCGTCGTCATCGGCCGCTTCCCCACACTCCCCCGGCCCGGTCTCCCTTCCTACCCGTACGTCCCCATTTCACCCGCCGCGTACAGAGCCCCTGGCGCTACGCGAATCCCTCCGCACCCAGGTGTTTTCCCGAAACCTCACAGGATGAAGTGAGACGGCGCATTTCCGCTTGGGATCTTGTTTATCCTGCCGGAGGCGACAGTCGAAAGGCAGGAAACTCCCCATGGCCTATGCCGATAAGATTTCTCCCATCCTCCGCGCGACGTTCGAACTTCTGCGGGAGGCCGGAAGGCCTCTGCCGCCAGGAGAAGTGCGCAAAGAAGTAGAGGAGAGAGCGCCGATCGCCCCCGAACTCCGTGCTCCCAACGCGCACGGCCAGGCGCGCTGGTGGGCGCAACTGGGATTCCGTACGGGAGAGGCCGCCTCGCTCGGCTGGATGACCAAACGGAACGGCTGGGCGATCACGGAAGCCGGTGTCCGCGCGCTACAGGACTTTCCCGGCACCGAGTTCTACCGCGAACTGGCGCGCCAGTACCGGGCGAGAAGACTGCCGCCACAGAACGCATACGGACCCGAGCCCGTGCCTGCGCGCGACCCGACTCCGGGCGCGTTCGAGCAGTTCCAGCAGAACCTCGAGTACGCCCGGCAACTCGTCGACGGCGGCCGCAACCTGGAGCGGCTCGCGGTCGGATCCTTCGACGTCACCGACCTCTACCGCGCCGCCTGGTCCCAGGCCGTGGCGGCCCTCGACCACTGGGTCACCCGCGAGATCGTCGACCGGGCGGTGACCCTCGCGCTGACGCCAAGGGTGCCCCGGCCTCCCAAGTTCAACAGTCTGAGCATTCCCGTCGAGTTATTCGAGAAGGTCCACCATCACGACGAGCCTCTCGGCGAAACGTTCCGTACGCACCTGGAGCGGCATTTCTCCTTCATGACCTTCCAGAACCCAGATAAGATCAAGGAAGGGTTCGCGCACGTCAGCCCGGTGAACCTCTGGGTCAGAGTCGCCGAGGTCCTGACCGACCAGGACTCCAGGAACCCGATCACCGCGGACGGCGTCCGTACCAGGTTGCGGGAGATCGCCTGGCGCCGGAACAACATCGCCCACACCGCCGACCACGATCCGGACCGGCCCGGGCAGAAGACCCCGATCACCGCCGACGAGGCCGAGGCGACCATCGAATGGCTCGAAACGATGGCCATCGCCATCCAGCTGGCCCTCGGCGACTCTCTTCCCGAAGCGAGCTCCGATGCGATCCGGACCACATCCTCGGCCGCCGAGGCGGGACCAACCGGCCGTTCTCGGGGAAAGCGCACTTGGGACGAGCCCAGCTTCCTCCAGGCCGTCGAGCAGTACTGCCCTGCCGACGTACGCGACACGCTGCTCGCCGTCTACCGTCACGCCGAGAGCCACCCGTCCTTCCACGAGTACTACTTCGGCGAAGGCGAGTATCCCTCTGTCACCGCCTGGTTCAATCTCGGCTCCGACAAGGCCTCCGTGTGGAGCATCTACACCGGCCCGGCCAAGTCCGTCCTGGCCGTCAACTTCGGGTCCCCGTACGCCATCACGGCGCATCGCGGGAGCGCATGGCACGACTCGCCGAGAGGCTCGCCATCCTTCCGGGGTCGTCCCGTCTCCGCGACCAGCTCGAATCCGCCGACTACGGAAAGTACCCGTCGTTGCAGCCGAGCGCCCTCGCACATCCGGAAGCCCGGGAGATCATCGTCACGGCCCTGAACGAGTTCCTGGCCGGCGGAATCCTCCTCTGACGCCGCTGGCTCACGAGCCCGGCTCTCGCCACCACATGGCAAGCTACTCGCACGCCCAGCCACAGATATGACCACGGGAGCGGCCTTGCAGCGATATCAGGGCTCGGTGCCCGCCCTGCCCCCGCCGTACACCATGCGCCGGGCCGTCCCTGACGACGCCGGTACCGTCCTGGCCCTGATCAACGCCTCCGCCGCCTGGATACACGAGCGTGATCAGGGCGACGGCTGGCCCAAGGCCGGGTTCGGCCTGGACCGCGTCACCCCCGGCATCACCAGTGGCGCGATCCGGCTGGTCGAACACTCCGGCCGCTGGCCGCAGGCCACCTTGGCCGTCGACCAGTGCCCCGACCCCGAGTTCGGCGCGGCCGGCCTCGACCCCGTCGAGGACAAGGCCCTGATCCTGCACAAACTCGCCGTCGTACGCCCCCACCCGCACCAGCCGCCCGGCTGGGACGTCCCCACGCCGCCGCCGGGCACCCTGGGCCGGATGCTGATCGAGTGGACCGTCCGCCAAGCCCGCCGCCAAGGCTTCCCGTGGGTGTGGCTCAACGTCGCCCGCGAGGCGGCCCCGCTGCAGGCGTACTACGCCCGGTGCGGGTTCGAGCACATCGCGACCGTCGCACTGCCCGGCCGCCGGTCCGGCTCCCTATGGCGCCGCCCCACCACAGCACACTGACTCCGTCAGTCCTGACCGTCCGGGCTTCGACCAACTGGCGGTGCGGCTGGCAGAACCGGCCCCGCAAGCGCCTACACCCCTGAGGGCTGACTCGGCTGGCCATGTCAGTCGCGATCGAACATGACCACGCGATCCACAGAGGTTAGGCGTGTCTCACCGATGATGCATTTTTGTCAGAGTGACAAGAAGGTAGCCTCAGCCGCATGACCGACGACCCCTGGGTGCCGCCCGTCGTACTGCTCGCCGTTGACCTGGTGATTCTGACCCTTCGTGACTCGCGTCTGCACGTACTACTCGTACGGCGCGGCGTCGACCCGTACAAGGACGCCTTCGCCCTGCCCGGCGGGTTCCTGAACCATGCCGGAGAGGACATCACCGCGGCCGCCCACCGGGAGCTGTCGGAGGAGACCGACCTCGACGTCGAGACCCTCAGCCTTGAGCAGCTGGGCGTGTACGGCGACCCTGGCCGCGACCCCCGGGGCCGGGTGGTCTCCGTCGCGTACCTGGCGATCGCACCCAGCCTGCCCGAACCGACCGCGGGAACAGACGCGGCCGACGCCGGGTGGCAGCCCACCGATCACGTGCTGTCGGGGGATCTCCAGCTCGCTTTCGACCACCGGCGCATCATCGCGGACGGTGTGGAACGCGCGCGGGTCAAGCTGGAGCACTCGGCACTCGCGACGGCCTTCTGCGGCCCGACGTTCACCATCACCGAGCTGCAGAACGTCTATGAGGCGGTTTGGGGGATCCGGCTCGATCCCCGGAACTTCTACCGGAAGGTTCAGAAGACCGAGGGGTTCATCGTCCCAGCGGGGACGGCTCGCAAGGCGGTCACCGGACGGCCCGCCCGGCTCTACCGGGCCGGTCCGCGTACGGTGCTCTATCCGCCGATGATCCGGCCGGCCCCGGTGAGCATCGAAGGAGGAGAATGAGCAACCGCCCGATCGTCATCCTCACCGCACTCGACCTGGAATACCAGGCGATCCGCGCGCACATGGCCGGCGCGGAACCCCACCGCCACCAGCACGGCACCCGCTTCGAGATCGGAAACCTCACGGGCGGCCGCTGCCAGGTGGCCCTGGCCCACGTGGGCACCGGCAACCAGTCGGCGGCCGTACTGGCCGAACGCGCCATCAACGAGTTCCGCCCGTCCGCGCTTCTCTTCGTGGGCGTCGCGGGTGCCCTGCACTCCCACATCGCCCTCGGAGACGTCGTCGTGGCCACCCGTGTCTACGCCTACCACGGCGGAACCAGCGAGGACGCCGGGCTCAGAAGCCGCCCCCGGAGCTGGGAGATCTCCCACGTGGCCGACCAGGTCGCGCGACACATCCACAGAACCGGCGCATGGGCGCACGGGTTCTCCGGCGACGGCCGCCTCCCGCACGTGCACTTCGCTCCGATCGCGGCCGGCGAGGTGGTCCTGAACTCCAGAGTGTCGGGGCACGCGCGGTGGATCCGGCAGAACTACCACGACGCCTGCGCGGTCGAGATGGAGGCTGCCGGAGTCGCCCAGGCCGGGCATCTCAACGGCGCCCTTCCCGTGGTCGTCGTCAGGGGCATCAGTGACTATGCCGACGGGACCAAGGAGATCACCGATCGCGATCAGTGGCAGCAGCGGGCCGTGGCCAACGCAGCCGCGTTCGCGGTGGCACTGGCCGAAGAGATCGCCGCCGAGGACCGGGACGGCGGCTGGCCGAAGGCGGCGAGAGGATCCGTGATGGCAGAGCCCGGAACGACGTACAACATCGCACGCGACAACGCGCGGGTGGGCGTTCAGGCGGGCGTCGTGCACGGCGGCGTCCGGATCGGCGCCGACGCGGGTGAGCCCGCCGACCTGGAGCAGGCGCTGGCCGCCCTCCGCGTCCGGCTGGAACGTGCCCGTACGGACGGCCGCCTCGACGAGGACACCTACGCGGCGGCGGAGGCGGAGCTCACCGTCGCCGACGAGGCCCTGCGGGACAAGCCTCGAAGTAGGAACAAGCTGACTCTGGCGCTGAAGAAGCTGCGCGGGCTGATCGGCGACCTCGGCGATCTGGCGGCGGATCTTGCGGCCGTCATCGCCCTGGCGCAGGCTCTGTCGTGACGCCCCCGCGGGACGCGGCGACGAACGTCGCCGCCGACTCGTCACAGGTCGGCGTGCAGGGGATCGTGCACGGCGACGTCCACTACTACGCGGTGACGCCGGACGCTCCGGCGGAGCAGAGGTTCGAGATCGGGGTGCGTTTCCTCGAGGGCGGCGCGGCGGGGCGGGCCCTTGAGCTCATCGACGAGGCACGCGCTCTGGGCTACGTCACGAACAAGGTGTGGTTCCACTGGTTGCTCGCCCTGGTGAGCGGCAGGACGCGGCAGGAGCTGTCCGCCCGTGAGGCGGCCCGCCTCCGCGACCTGGACCGCTCTCTCACCATCGCCGGTGACGACTCCTGGGCGGACGGCGTGCGGGTCGTCCGGCGGCTCCTGGACGCCGCAGGGAAATCCGACGCGGACATCCACGTCCTGATGAAGGATCTCGACGAGCTCCGCCCCACGCAGCGCGGCATGATCCTGCGTCATATGGAGGTGTTCCTCGACGGGCCGCTGAAGGACCAGATGTGGCGCCTCGTCCTCCAGCGCGCCTGCGACGACCAATTGTCCGACGGCCGGAGGGACCGGGTCTGGAAGTTCTTCCAGCCGGAGCCCGCCGCTCCTCGGGTGCGGCAGCCCGCGCCGGTCGCGGTTCCCGGCGCGACCTGGGTGCGGGCGGTGGCGGGCACGATCGTGTCGGTCGCGGCGACCGGGCACGTCGGCCTGCTGCTGGCGCAGAACGGTCAGGTCCCCGCTCTGCTCGCCTGCGTGCTGGGCGTCGCCGGAGCCTGCGTCGCAGGCCACGCCGGGCTCGAGTGGCGGTTCCGTTCCGGACGACGCCGGGCGATCGACGAGGCGTACGCGCCGGGTCCTCCCCGCAGGACGAGCCTGCCTCCCGATCGCCTCGCCAAGAGTGTGGACCGTCGGTTCACCTACTACCTCGGCAAGTACGTGCCGTACGGCATGGACCGCGAGACGTGGCTGACCTGGACGGCCGGCATCCGGCGGCGCATGCGGGACGAGGTGGCGGACGCCTATCGCGACACGGGCGACAAGGTCGAGGAGTTCAACTGGCTGATCCGTCACCGTGCCGGTCGGCTGAGGTGCCAATGGGAGCGGGGCACGCTGTGGAACTACCGCCGGGAGCTGGCCACGCCCCCACGCATCATGGCGGTGGCCGTGTTCGGGACGCTGGCCTGCGCTGCCGGAGGGGCATGGGTGGCCGGCGAGGCGGTTCGGGCCGGCGGGTTGGTCGGGATCCGGTCGATCGCCCTGGTCGTGGTGGCGGGCTGGGTCGCCGGACGCTCCTGGATGCTGATCGCCCTCGCGCACCGGCACCATGCCGCGGACCAGGCCGAGACCGAGAAGCTGGAGAAGGACAGCGAGGAAGCGTACGCGCAGTGGAAGGACCGGTTGAAGGACAAGCCCGACGACGGCGAGATGGCCGTCTGGCTGGACTGTGACCGCAAGGTGCTGCTGGAGCAGGCGCTGAGGCACTACCAGCTCAAGATGAGCGACGTCGTCGCGCACGCGTTCATCGAGGCGCGCAGCGGTTCCGCGACCCGGGCCCGGGTGCCCGGTGGGCCCTGGCGCTACCGGAGATACCAGCTCATGATCTTCCTGCTCACCGCCGACGGGGTGCGGCAGTGGAACGCCGTACTCGACTTCCCGGAGGGCACCTTCGACGAGCCGCAACGCCTGAACTACCGCTATGAGGCGGTCACGACCGTCCGGGTGCGGCAGGAGAAGAGCAAGGCGCGGACTTTCGAGCTTTCCCTCATGGACGGCCAGAAGATCACCGCGCAGATGATCGGCCCCGAGATGGAGGAGCCTCAGCAGTCCGAGGACTCCGAAGCGGTCTCCGAGGTGACGCTGGACGCGGCGGGGCTGCGCCACACGCTGCACGTCCTCGAGGGGGTCGCGGCGGAGGGCAAGGCATGGATGACCCTTGATCGTCACCGCGGCGACACCCGCCGTGAGAATCGCGACCACCCGCCCGACGGCCAACCCGCCCCGTGACGGACGAGATCCCGGCCGCCTCCTGCTGGGTGGCGGCCCCGGCCATCTCGTGGACGGCTGCGTCGTCATGCCGGCCCTCCGCGGCAGTCCGGCGCTACCGGACGGGGAGGCCGGTGACGGCGCGGCCGATGATGAGGCGCTGGATCTCGCTGGTGCCCTCGAAGATGGTGTAGATCTTGGCGTCGCGGTGGAAGCGCTCGACCGGGTGCTCGCGGGTGTAGCCGGCGCCGCCGAGGATCTGGATCGCCTGCTCGGTCACCCAGACGGCGGTCTCGCTCGCGACCAGCTTGCTCATCGATCCTTCGGCCTGCTCGAACGGCCGGCCCTGGCGGGCCATCCAGGCGGCCCGCCAGGTCATCAGCCGGGCGACGTCCACCCGGGTGGCCATGTCCGCGAGCAGGAACGCGACGGCCTGGTTCTCGCCGATCTTGCGGCCGAACTGCTCGCGCTCCCCCGCGTAGTCGCGGGCGTACTCGAAGGCGGCGCGAGCGATGCCGACGGCCATCGCGGCGACCGTGGGGCGGGTGGTCTCGAAGGTGCGCATCGCGGCCTGCCCGCCGGCCCGCGCGCCGGCGCGCACCCGGGCCAGCCTCTCGTTCAGTTTCTCCTTGCCGCCGAGCAGGCACCGGCCGGGCACCCGTACGTCGTCCAGGATCACCTCGGCCGTGTGCGAGGCGCGGATGCCGTGCTTCCTGAACTTCTGGCCCTGCGACAGGCCCGGAGCGCCGGGCGGGACCACGAAGGACGCCTGACCCCGCGTGCCCAGCGACGGGTCGACCGAGGCCACGACGACGTGGACGGAGGCGATGCCGCCGTTGGTCGCCCAGGTCTTCACGCCGTTCAGGACCCACTCGTCCGTCGCCTCGTCGTAGACGGCCCGCGTCCTGATCGCGCCGACGTCGCTGCCCGCGTCCGGCTCGGAGGAGCAGAACGCGCCGAGCCTGACGTCGTCGGGGGTGCCGAACATCTCGGGCAGCCACTCCCCCATCTGCTCGGGCGTCCCGTTGGAGGCGAGGGCGGCGGCGGCCAGGCCGGTGCCGACGATGGACAGGCCGATCCCGGCGTCACCCCAGAACAGCTCCTCGAACGCCACCGGCAGGCCGAGCCCCGACTCCTCGAACCACTGCTGGGCGAAGAAGTCCAGCGAGTACAGCCCGATCTTGGCGGCCTCCTGGATCACCGGCCAGGGTGTCTCCTCACGCTCGTCCCATTCCGCGCCGGCGGGCCGGATGACGTCCCGGGCGAACTCGTGGACCCAGTCGCGCACCTCGCGGACGTCGTCGCTCAACTCGGGGCAGAAGGTCATCGGGGGCCTCTCCTCTCCACAGTGTTACCAACGGTAACACTCCAAAGGGCACCACTCAGCGCAGGCGGGACGCGTACTGCGGGACCGTCGCCATCGGCGGCCGCTCGGCCACCGCGACGTCCCGCGTGACCGCGCGGTGCCCGGCGTGGCCGCGCTCGAACTGCACCAGCCGGGACGACGGCTCGTGCAGCGGAATGATCCGGTCCTGGCGTTCCAGACGGGCCCAGGCGGTGTGCATGATCTGCCCGGCCATCCGGCCGAGCGCCTCCGTCGACTGGTGGGAGTGGATCCGGCGGCCCAGGTCGACCTGGGCGAGGGCGTCGAGCCCCACCTGGTCGAGCAGGTCGATGAGGAGCCCCAGTTCCACGCCGTACCCGGTGACGAACGGCACCCGCTCCAGGACCGCGCGGCGGCCGGCGTACTCGCCCGCGAGCGGCTGCACGAACCCCGCGAGCAGCGGCCAGTGCAGGTTGAGCAGCGGCCGGGCGACCAGCTCGGTGACCCTGCCTCCCGCGTTCGGCTCGGCCGCCCCGAGGAGCGGCCGGTCGTAGCACGCCTTCACGTACGCGACCGAGGGGTCGGCCAGCAGCGGCCCCAGCAGGCCGGTCACGAACGAGGTGCGGAACTCGCGCAGGTCCGCGTCGACGAACACCACCAGGTCACCGGTGGTCACGGCGAGGGACTTCCACAGCACCTCGCCCTTGCCGTCGTAGCGCGGGTCGTGCAGCTCGGGAAGGATCTCGTCCTGCGCGAAGACCTTCGCGCCGGCGCGTAACGCCCGCACCGCCGTGTCGTCCGCCGACCGGGAGTCGATCACGACCAGCTCGTCCACCAGGGGGACGGCCTCCACCAGCTCGCGGCGGACGGCGGCGACGATCTCCCCGACCGTCTCCGCCTCGTTCCTGGCGGGCAGCACCACCGAGATCCTGCTGTCCCCCTTGGCGGACAGCAGGGCGCGGACCGGCCAGTCCGCCGCCGACGAGGTACGCCGGGCCAGCCAGGCCTCCACCTCAGGCAGCACGCGCTCTCCCCCCGTCCGCCGCATCCGACAAGGCTCACCTTATGCGGCGGCCGGACGACGCGATCAGGACGAGTCCTCCTCCCAGCGCGAGCACCCCCGCCACGCCGTACATGAGGACGGCGAAGCCGTACGGCGCGGCGGCCGAGGCGGCGACCGGGCCGAGGCTCGCCCCGGTGAACAGGAAGAACGTGAACAGGGAGACGGCGGTGGCCCGCGCGGGGCCGGCCAGCAGGCCCACGGTCTCGATGACGGCGGGGGCGGTGACGCCGATCGCGAAGGCGAAGGCGGCCAGCAGCACCGCCAGCGCCGCGACGCCGGGGGCGGTGAGACCGACCACCAGTGCGATCACCGCGGCGGCGCCGAGCATCACCGCCGCCCGGCGGGCCGGGGAGAACCGCGTGAGGTACGGCGTCGCGAACGGGATCGCGGCGATCGCCGGCAGCGCCGTGGCCCGCAACGTCAGCAGCGCGGAGGGATCTCCGGCGATGCCCGCGGGGCCCTCCAGCTGCAGCGCGGTGTAGAGGGCGACGAACGCGCCGAGCACCGTCAGCGTGGCGGCGTACATCAGCACCAGGCGCGGGTCGCGCAGCAGGACCGGCACGGCGGCGTAGGGGTTGCCTCCCGCTCCATGGGCGGTGTCGGGCAGCATCACCCGCCGCAGCACCACGGTCATGACGGCGAACGCGGCGCCGCCGAGCAGGAACACCGGCCGCCATCCGAGCAGGTCGGCGAGAGCCTTGCCGGCGAGCTGGGCCACCACGGCCGAGGCGAACAGCGCGCTGACCACGGAGGTCATCGTCACGGCCCGGCGGCGGGGCTCGACGCGCTCGGCGATGTACGCGAACGCGGTGGGGGCGAAGACGGCGGTGGTGACGCCCTCGGCCACCCGCAGGGCGAGCGCCGCCCCGGGCCCGGGGCTCAGCGCGACCGATGCGGTGGTCACGGCCGTGGCCGCCATGCCCCAGGTCATCACGCGGCGCCTGCCGTACAGGTCGGACAGCGGGCCGAACAGCAGGAACCCGCCCGCGTAGCCGAGGCCGAACGCGCTCACGAGCCAGGTCAGGACGGCGGCGGGGGCACCCCACTCGGCCGACATCCGGGCCAGCAGGGGGATCACGACGTAGAGGTGCCCGGTGGCGAGGAGCCCGGCCGGCACGAACGCGGCCACGGTGCGTCGCGGCGGCGCGTAGGCCGCGGCGGCGGCAGCGGGTGGGCGGAGGGCGGACGTCGATGTGCTCATGGCCGGGGACGGTAGCCAACCAACCAGTTGGATGTCAACCAACTGGTTGGTAGTTGACTCGGTATGCTGGGCGCGTCAGCCCTCGAATCCCCCGCTCCCTGAGCCCCGTCCATCCCGCTCGTTAACACGGAGGAAGGCCCATGCCGCCCCGCAAAGACGTCAAGGACCCCACGGCCGCCACCAAGGCCGCCCTGCTGGAGGCCGCGCGCGCGGAGTTCGCGGCGTACGGCGTGGCGGGCGCCCGGGTGGACCGCATCGCCGACCGGGCGGGGGTCAACAAGGAGCGGATCTACGGTCACTTCGGCAGCAAGGAGAAGCTGTTCGACACCGTCGTCGCGGCGGCGCTGGACGAGATGGCCGAGGCCGTCGCGATGCCCGGCGACGACCCCGCCGACTACGTGAGCAGGCTGTTCGACTACTACGCCGCCCACCCCGACGTCGTACGGCTGATGATGTGGGAGGCGCTGCACTACCGGAGCGAGGACGCCCTGCTCCCGGGCCAGGAGCGCCGGGTGGACAAGTGCCGGTCGAAGACCGTCTCACTGGCCGCGGGTCTCGGCCGGGAGCCCGACTCCGCGATGGCCCGCACGCTGTTCACGCTCATCGGCATGGCCATGTGGCCGAGCGCCATGCCGCAGCTCGCGAGGATCACGGCCGGCGAGGACGCGACGACCCCCGATGGCCGCGAGGCGCTGCGCGGGCACCTCATGGCGTTCGTCCGGGCCGCCGTCCGGGACTGACGGCAGTCGACCCAGGGGAATCCCGCTACCGCTCCGGCGCGACCTGCCTGCCGACGAGTTCCAGCAACGACTCGTGCGTCTCCCGGTCGGCCGCCACGACGAGCCCCCCCGCCCCGGCATGCGGTGGCTGACCGTGCAACCCGGTCACCACGCACCCGGCGGCCCGGCACAGCGCGATCCCCGCGGCGAAGTGCACGCTGTCCCGCAGGTGACCGTCGGTGACGTAGGCGGCCCTCCGGCCGGCCGCGACCCACGCCACCGCCAGGGTGGTGGAGACGACGCGCGGGTGGAAACGCTCGGCGAAACCGGCGTCGGCGAGCAGCAGGGCCGCCCGGAAGCCCGGTGCGTTCGGGAACGGCGGATCGAGGTTGACGTCCACCAGCCGGGAGCCGGGCGACGGCGTCAGCCGCTGGTCCACGCCGTCCCGGCGGGCGTAGGCGTCGACGCCGTCCGTCCAGAACACCTCGCCGGCGAACGGGTCCGCAGAGGCCGCCGCCGTCACCCCGGAGCCCGCGCGCAGGGCGACGTTCACCGCGACCAGCATGCTCCGGGCGGCGTAGTTCAGCGTGCCGCACAGGGGATCGACCAGCCACACGCGCTCCGCGCCCTGCGGGCCCGCGCGTCCGCTCTCCTCGCCGATCACGCCGTCGTACGGCCGGGCGCCGCGCAGGACTCCGAGGATCGCCTTCTCCGCTTCGACGTCCGCCGCCGTCGCGAAGTCACCCCCGCCCTTGTCGAAGCGCGTCAGCGACGTCCCGTACATGGCGCGCACGACGGCCGCCCCCGCCTGCGCCGCCGTGAGGGCCAGTTCCCCGTCCGTGGTCACTCGTGCAGCGTACGGCTCAGACCTGGGTGGCGTGGCGTTCGAGGAAGGCGTACACGTCGGCCTCGTCGACACCGGGGAACGAGCCCGGCGGCAGCGCGGCCAGCACGTGGGAGTTGGCGCGGGCCGAGGGCCAGGCGTAGCCCTCCCAGCGCTGCGACAGCTCGGCGGGCGGGCGGCGGCAGCACTCGCCGGTCGGGCAGTTCGACCTGGTGCGGTGGGTGGTCTCCCGGCCGCGGAACCACCGCGACTCCCGGTACGGCACGCCGAGCGTGATGGCGAAGTCCTTCTCCTGCGACGGGTCCACGTGGGCGACGCAGAAGTACGTGCCGGTGGGCGAGTCGGAGTACTGGTAGTACAGCGAGAACCGGTCGGGCGAGTGGAACACCTGGCGGCCCGACCACTGCCGGCACAGCCGCTGGCCCTCGATCGCCCCCTGCTCGTCGGCGGGGAAGACGATGCCGTCGTTCTCGTACGCCTTGTAGATGATCCCTCCGGCGTCGTTGCGCACGAAGTGGCAGACGAGGTCGAGATGGCGGGTGGCGAGGTTGGTGAACCGGTGGGCGGCCATCTCGTAGGACACCGCGAAGACGTCGCGCAGGTCCTCGACCGACAGGGCGCGGTCCTGCCTCGCCTCGCGCAGGTACGGCACGGCCGCGGTCTCGGGGACGAGGACGGCGGCGGCGAAGTAGTTGGCCTCCACCCGCTGGCGCAGGAAGTCGGCGAAGTCGCGCGGCCGGTGGTGCTGGAGCGCGATGTGCCCGAGCGCCTGCAGCAGCACGGTCCGGGGCGTGTGCATGCCGAGCTGCTGGCGCTTGACGTAGATGCGGCGGTTGCGCAGGTCGGTCACCGAACGGGCCGACCTCGGGAGATCGGGCGCGGACCGCACGGTGAACCCGAAGTGGGACACCAGCGCCTGGACGGTGCTCTCCGACAACGCGCCGGTGCGGTAGCCCACCGCCGTCAGCGCGTCGGCGGCGGCCTTCTCGATCTCCTCGAAGTAGTTGCCCAGCTCCCGCTGCGTCCGCCGTAGCTCGGCGTTGGCGGCCCGCGCCTCCTCCGGCGTCGCCGTGCCCTTGGCCTCCCTGGCCCGCAGCTCCTCGTACAGGCCGAGGATGTGCTCCAGCACGTCGTTGGGCACCCGCGCGGAGACCTTGAGCCGGCTCAGCCCGAGGCTCGCGTACAGCGGGTCGCGCTGGGCCTCCTCCAGGGCGATCTCCAGCTGCGCCCGCCGGTTCGGCGCCTGCCTGCGCAGCAGTTCCTCCACCGGCACGCCGAGCGCGGCGGCGAGCGACTTCAGCAGCGACAGCTTCGGCTCGCGCCTGCCGTTCTCCAGCAGGGAGAGCTGGCTGGGCGCGCGGCCGACGCGGTCACCGAGCTCGGAGAGCGTCAGGCCGCGCTGCTTGCGCAGGTGCCTGAGCCGCTGGCCGAAGGCCAGCAGATCGAGCTCGTGCGTCAAAGACAGCGGTTCTTCGCCCAGCGCGGAGGTCATGCCCCGATCCTACGCGGAAAATCCGCGATTCTTCCACGCCAAAGTGATCTTCCATACGCGGATTGGTCTAGTCCATAGGGAAAACTTGACACTTCTTCGCAATGGAATACTCGCCAGTTTCATCGTAACGAGAAAAATTCTCACTCTTTCCACGCAAGCCGTCTTGCCTGGTCTCTTGATATCGACACAAACTCGGAAGCAAGCCCCAGGTGACGACGAAGCACGCAACAAGGGAGTGAACGGGATGTCGGATCGGCTCACCTCGGCCGCCGAGCGGCTGCAGCACGAATGGGACACCGACCCGCGATGGCGAGACGTCCGGCGGACGTACTCCGCCGAGGACGTCGTCCGCCTGCGCGGATCGGTGCGGGAGGAGCACACGCTGGCCCGGCTCGGCGCGGAGCGCCTGTGGAGCCTGCTCCACAGCGAGGACTACGTCCACGCCCTCGGCGCGCTGACCGGCAACCAGGCGGTGCAGCAGGTGAAGGCGGGCCTCAAGGCCGTCTACCTGTCGGGCTGGCAGGTGGCGGCCGACGCCAACCTCAGCGGTCACACCTACCCCGACCAGAGCCTCTACCCGGCCAACTCGGTCCCCGCGGTGGTCCGCCGGATCAACAATGCACTGCTGCGGGCCGACCAGATCTCCTGGGCCGAGGGCGAGGAGGACGCGCCGCACTGGCTCGCGCCCATCGTGGCCGACGCCGAGGCCGGGTTCGGCGGCGTCCTCAACGCGTTCGAGCTGATGAAGGCCATGATCGAGGCGGGCGCCGCGGGCGTGCACTGGGAGGACCAGCTCGCCTCCGAGAAGAAGTGCGGCCACCTCGGCGGGAAGGTGCTCATCCCGACGGGCCAGCACGTCAAGACCCTGAACGCGGCCCGCCTGGCGGCCGACGTGGCGGGCGTCCCCACACTGGTCATCGCGCGGACCGACGCCCAGGCCGCGACGCTCCTGACCAGCGACGTGGACCCCCGCGACCAGGCCTTCACCACCGGGGACCGCACGGCCGAGGGCTACTACCGGGTCCGCAACGGGGTCGGCGCCTGCGTCGCCCGCGGCCTCGCCTACGCGCCGTACGCCGACCTGCTGTGGATGGAGACCTCCACCCCGGACCTCGACGTGGCGCGCGAGTTCGCCGAGGCGATCAAGCGGGAGTACCCCGACCAGATGCTGGCCTACAACTGCTCGCCGTCGTTCAACTGGCGGGGGCACCTGGACGACGCGACGATCGCCAAGTTCCAGCGCGAGCTGGGGCACATGGGATACAAGTTCCAGTTCATCACCCTGGCGGGCTTCCACTCGCTGAACTACTCGATGTTCGACCTCGCCCGCGGCTACGCCGACGAGGGCATGACGGCGTACGTGGGACTGCAGGAGGCGGAGTTCGCCGCCGAGCGCCGCGGCTACACCGCCACGCGCCACCAGCGGGAGGTCGGCACCGGATACTTCGACCTGGTCAGCACGGCCGTCGCGCCGGACTCCTCCACGACGGCCCTGAAGGGCTCCACGGAGGAGGCGCAGTTCGCCGCGACCCGCTGACGGAAGCGGGAGCGCCGGGCGCACACCGGGCCCGCACCCGTACCCGCGCCGGGCCCGCACCGTGCCGGCAGCCGGGGCCCGCCGTGGACTCTCTCACCTCCGTACGAGCGCCCTCACGAGGACCCGTACGAGGGGGAGCAGGAGCCGCGGCGGGCCCACCCCCACGACCGGCACGCCTTCAACTGGCACGCCTTGAACTGGCACGCCTTCGACTGGCACGGCTCAGCGCGGCGCGCGGGCGTACCAGCGGCCGTCGAGGGAGTCGATGCGCAGCCGCCGCCCGAAGCAGTCCGACAGGTGCGTCTCGGTGAGCACCTCCCCGACCGGACCGGCGGCCAGGATCCGGGCGTCCCGCATCAGCAGCGCGTGCGTGGTGGTGGCGGGCACCTCCTCCAGATGGTGGGTGACCATCACCGTGGTGAGGCCCTGCCGGGCCCGGGCCAGGTCCTCCAGCGCCTCGATCAGGTCCTCCCTGGCCGGCAGGTCGAGGCCCGCGAACGGCTCGTCAAGCAGCAGGATCGCGGGGTCGGCCATCAGCGCCCGGGCGACGCGCACCCGGCCCCGCTCCCCCTGTGAGCACACCTGGAACCTCCGGTCGGCGAGGTCCTTGCAGCCGAGGTCGGCCAGCAGGCGGTGGGCCCGCTCGCGCTCCTCGTCGCCGTACCGGTCCCACAGCGGCGCGCTCGTCCCCGTGTGCCCGGTGAGGACGACGGTGAGGGCCGTCGCGCCCTCCTCCTCCAGCAGCGTCTCGTCCACCAGCCGCTGGCTGGCGGCGACCAGGCCGATGCTCCGCCGCAGCTCCCGCAGGTCGGTGCGGCCGAGCCGCCGCCCGAGCACCGTCGCGGTCCCGGAGGACGGGTGCCGTACGGCCGCGGCGACCGAGAGCATCGTGGTCTTCCCCGCGCCGTTGGGCCCGAGGATCACCCAGTGCTGGCCGTGCTCCACCCGCCAGTCGGCCGCGGCCACGAGGGTGCGGCCGACCACGCGAACGGTCACGTCGTCGAGTTCGAGAGCTGCGTCCATGACCCCAAAGCATGGGGCATGGACGCGCCTGCTCACGACGCCGTCCCAGGAAGTGGACGGCTCAGGGCCAAGACGGCGCGGGGGTGGCGACGACCCCCGGCGGCTGACCGGCCGGTGACTGACTCGCCGTCGGCTGGCCCGGACTCGGCTGGGGCGACTCCCCGTCCCCCCACTGCGGCTCGGTGGTGATCCCCGGCGACGGCGGCGGAGAACTCGGCTGCTCCGGCGGGGAGGGCCGCCCGGGACCGCAGTCCCCGTGCCGCCCGGGCGCGCAGTGCCCCTCCGGCGGGGGACGCAGCGTCCCGCCGTCCGACGGCGGCGAGGGCACGGCCGTGGCCCGTTGCTCGTCCGGGGTCGCCGGCGCGGACGGCGGCATCGTCCGCGTCGCCGTCACCGTCGCCCTCGGCCGGCGGGCGCTGACGGGCAGCACCGGCGGCCGGGAGGTGCTGAGCACGTCCGGCGGCGGCGTGGCGCCGTCCTCGGGGATCACCACGGGCCGCGCGGGCGGCGGGTCCGCCGTGCGGTCCATGCGGGCCGCGCCGGTGCCCGCCGCCACCACCGTCACCGCGGCGATCGCGACGGTCGCGAGCGCCGCGAACCCCGCGTGGGACGCCTGCGCCCCCGCCTGTGCCCTCGACCGCGCCGTCGACCGCGCCGTCGATTGGGCCGCCCGCCGCCGCCCGGCCCTGCCGGGCGGCGGTCGTTCGCCGCGCCCATCCGGCCCGTCGTTCTGACTGTTTACGGCGGCCGTTCCGCGGGCGCCCGCCGGGTAGGCCACGGGCTGCCAGATCTCCTCCAGCACCGCGGCGACCGCCCGCCGCGGGTCGGCGGTCGTGTGGACGCCGCCCGCCGCGAGCAGGGAGGCCAGCAGCCGGGCGGCGTCCGGGCGTTCGGCGGGGTCACGCCGCAGCGCCGCCGCCACGTCGTCCCGCAGCGGCCTCGGCACGGGCGAGACCCGCGGTTCCTCCACCAGGATGCGCCGGGTCAGCGTCTCGGGGTCGCCCGCGCCGAACGGATGCAGCCCGGTCGCCGCGAAGGCGACCAGGCACCCCCAGGAGAAGACGTCCGAGGCGGGGATCGCGGGACGGCCCCGCAGCCGTTCCGGCGCCACCCACCCCGGGCTGCCCATGATCTGCCCGGCCTGCGTGTGCGACATCGCGACGTCGAGGTCGCGGGCGATCCCGAAGTCGATGACGAACGGCCCGCGCGGGGACAGCAGCACGTTGCCGGGCTTGAGGTCGCGGTGGACCAGCCCCGCCTCGTGGGTCGCCGCCAGGGCGGCGGCCGCGCCGAGTGCCACGCCGTACGCGAGGTCGGGGGTGAGCGGGCCGTACGCCGAGACGACCTGGGAGAGCGCGGGGCCGGGGACGTACTCGGTGACGATGTAGGGGCGGTCGCCGTCAAGGCCGTCCTCGACGAAGGCGGCGGTGCAGAACGGCGCCACCCGCCGGGAGAACTCGGCTTCCTCGGCGAATCGGGCCCGCAGCGTCGGGTCCGACAGGTGGACCGGGTGCGGTGTCTTCAGGGCGACGTATCCGCCGCCGGGATGTTCCGCGAGGTAGACCACGCCCATGCCACCGGCGCCGAGCCGGCCGAGGAGCAGGTAGGCCCCGATGATCACCGGGTCGCCCACGGTCAGCGGGCGCACCCCGGGTGGCATACCGTTCCGGGGGCCCGTTCCGCCACGTGCCATACGGAAGCTCCCTCTCTCGCGGAAGTGCCGCACAGCAACTGTGGCCGTTTGGAACGCGCCATGCGGTCAACTGACCACAAGCGGCATGAGAGGTAAGCCCAATGGCACCCCAAAGTAAGGCGCGGGCAAAGCCCCAGGTCACACAGGTCCCATTCGCCACAGAAGCGGCCAGTCAAGGCTTCTCGGAGGCCACCGTGGCGTCACCTACTCGGGTGTGATCCTGGGCGGCCACAGGAGACCAACGTGCGCAGCCCGTCGCGCACACCAGCCGCACAGGTGACAGTGAGCACCTGTCCCCGGCAGCGGATCGCCGATGAGGCCCGCCACGCGGCTGCGCATATCCCGCCGAGCGCGTCTTCGCGGCCCAGCCCTGCCTGGCCGAGCCATGATCGACCGGATTCTGCCCCCTTGCCCAGGACCGGAGGTAGGCGGCCGCCGCCGTCCTCTCAGTTCGGGATGTCCGCACCGCCGCTGGACAGGCCGATCTGCACTCTCCAGCCGAGCAGGCCCACCTTCGCTCCGCTGCCGGCGGTCCGGCCAACCACACAGGGGGGCACTCCGCAAACCCCAGGGTGATACTCCGCCTCTTCGGTTCATCGCCTGCGAGATCCGCCGCCTGGGCGTCGTGCCAATCCCGCTTCCGGCGACGGCACCCGCGAGTTCCCGTCCTGGCTGTCGCAGCCCGGGCGGCGGCTGTCCTACTCGATCGGGTTCACCCCCACCGAAGAAGCCCAGACCGCGATCCTTGCCTTACCCGAGCAGGCGTGGACACCCGCTACAACGCCGACGGGCGAGTACGGCCCGGCCTGGGTTGCCGAGCTGACCGGCATGGTGAAGCTGGAAGGCTGGCCGAAGGGGATGCGCCTGATCGTGCGCAAAGAGCGCCCCCACCCGGGCGCGCAGCTACGCTTCACCGACATCGACGGGCACCGCTTCACCTGCTTCGTCACCAACACCCGTCGCGGGAAGCTCGCCGACCTGGAACTGCGGCACCGCCACCATGCCGCTGCACGACTTCGCCCAGAACCAGATCTCGGTGGAGATCGTCGCCCTGGCCTGCGAACTCCTGGTCTGGATGCAGATGCTCGCCCTGGACGGCCCCGCTCGCCGGTATGAGCCCAAACGGCTGCGGCTTCACCTGTTCACCGTCGCTGCTCGCCTGGTCCGCAGCGGACGACGCCTGCGCTTGCGCATCGCCGCATCCTGGCCCTGGGCCGGACAGCTGGTCACCGCCATCACCCGACTCCAGGCGCTCCCGGCACCGACCTGACCAGCACCAACCCGCTCCGACGATCAGGAAGGACACCCCCGCGGGGCCGTGGAACCCCGCCCACCCGGCGCGACAGCCCGGCCACCACCCTGACCACGACCGCGATTCAAACTCCAGCCGAACCGCTCAGTCAGCCACCGGATGGGCGCGAAAAATCAAGGCTAGTACCATCCGGCAAATCATGCAGCACTTCAATTGGTACGACCGGCTCAAGATAGCAACCAAGGGAGCGAACCACCGTAGCTGACGACCACGCATAAATGACACCATGATCTGACCGATCTGGCCCTCCAGCAGACCAAGCCAAGCGAACACCCAACTGCGTCGAGGTTACTTGAGTCGCTCGAGCTGAGTACGCACCTCTGAGTATTGAGCATCTGCTAGATCGCCGAATATTTGCAGAGCTTCGCTCCAGGCCGCCTTTGCTTCTTCATGCCTCTCAAGGGAGAGATATACATGACCAAGATTATTTAGGGTGCGGGCTATCCCCCAGGCATGGCCAACCGCTCTGCGCGTCCCTAACGCACGCAACAGATATGGGAGAGCAAGTTCAGGCTGCCCAGAGACCCGATAAATGTCACCAATATTATTTAGACTAGCGCCCACTCCGTATCTATCTCCTATCGATTCCCTCAGAGACAATGATTTCTTGTGATACTCTAGACTGAGCTCGTAGTTGCCCAAATATTCATAGGAGATCCCCATATTATTGATAGTATTAGCCGAGCCGTACACATCCTTTAGACTGTCGAAAATCTCTAGCGCTTCGATAAATATAGGGAGCGATTCCGCATGCATGCCAAGGTTCCGGTATGTTATTCCTATGTTGTTCAGGCTCTGGGCGACACCCCAGCGATCGTGGATTGTGCGACGAATCTCAAGACAGTGATTCAGGCAAAGCAATGCTTCATCATATTTCCCTAAGTCTTTGTATGCTAATCCCAAGCTATTCATCGCGCCACCGTATTTGGGCCAGTTTTGTGATTTCTTTGATGACTCAACCGCGATCCTTTGGACAGCTATCCATTCATCCCAACTCTTCGAAAGATGAAAGAAGTGGGTCAATGACTCGGCGAGACGTAGAGCAATTTCATATTGGCCAGTAGCGGCGGCGGCCCTTGCTGCAGAAGTCAAATTTACTCGCTCCCGGGAAAGCCAGGCAAATGCGGTATCGTAATCGCCAAAGGCTATTCCAGGTTGTTTGTCTGGATCGCAAGATGCGGAAGGAGATCTCGCTATACACTGATGGGCGAGGAAGGCGACATCCGAGTACCAGGCGAGCAGTTCGGACAAAGTGCTATTTTGCTCCTCAAGCGATTCCACCTCTCTTAGCTTCTTATGGGCATATGCGCGCAGCAGGTCATGCATCGTATAAGCGTCTTCGTTTCCCTGAATCATATACTGATCGGATAGTGTCTCCAGAATACGTTCTGTTTCACCGGTTTCTAAACTCGCCAGCGCAGCAATGGATGAAGCCGTGAAATGAGAACCCGGATGAAGGGCAATTAGACGGAATACCCTCTTTTCTGCCACTGACATAGGGTTATACGACAAAGAAAGTACTGCAGCAACCGCTCGGTCCCCTGCTGCAAGTTCGTCCAAGCGACTCCTCTCATCCTCAAGTCTCGCAGCATACGCCCTGAGGCTCCGTTGAGCCTTCGATTTGAGTCGATATCCCGCAATCGAGATAGCAATACCCAGATATCCACAAAGTCGGCAGATTCTCCTAGCAGCGGCTTCCTCGGCAAAAACACGCGACCGGCCAACTATCTTAGCGAGTAATTCCAAAGCTTCATTCTCAGAAAAGACGTCGAGGTCCAATTGATGGACCTCATCCAGCCCTCCCATTCTTCTTCTGCTCGTAATGATTACCGCAGTTCTCGCATCCATGGGAAGTAAAGGGCGTATCTGGGCTTCATTAATGGCATTGTCCAGAATTATGACACTCTGCGTCCTGGACATTCTATCCCTGAAAAGAGCACTTCTGCCCTCTAAGGAGTCTGGGATCTGAGCTCGAGCCACTCCAAGCATCAGCAGAAAGTCCTGCAGAACAACTTTTGGATCTGCTGGCGTTCGATCTGCAGGATCAAAGCCACGCAAATCGACGTGTAGTTGGTGATCGGCGTAGGCTGTGACCAGTTGATGGGCAATATGGATAGCTAATGTTGTTTTGCCGACACCTCCCATTCCTCCGATTGCAGATATCGCCACGGCTCTACCATCCGTAATCCCGCCTTGAAGAAGTTGACGTAGCTGATTCAACTCACGAATACGACCCGTGAAAATGCTCAGATCTTTGGGGAGTGTGCAACGCACGACAACAGGATCGACAGGAAGAATGAAGTCATTATTTATTACAACTTGGGACCCTTCTGCCACCTGATATATTCGCCCGTCACCGTCGGCGTGCGCATCCATATGCACCAGATTCAAACTCCAAACTTAGTTCGCTTCTATGGCTATTACCTTGAAGAATGCAAAGAGGCCCAGGCCAAGATAGATTGCAGCATCTATCGATGACGATTGCCGGGGTTATTGATCAATAATGTGCTGGTCGCCTCCAGCTTGATAGACGCGAGCCTGCCCGGAGGCCGAGGCGCGCATGCGCACGCTCCGCTTGATCTCGGGCATGGCGGCCTCATCGCCGTACTTTTCGAACGAAGTCGCCTCGGTCCTCCTGGGCAAGCCTGGTTGTTCTGGGGGTCGACACCTCATTTCGCCATCCGTGTGGCCGTCGCCTTGAATAGCTCGACTGGCAGCTCTACTATGTACGAGCATTTCGCGAGCCGCCAGTAGCAGTCCAGCGATTGCAATAAATAGTCCGATTACGCTTGCCAGCTTGTCGGCGTTATCCAGTCCCACTTGAGAAAGATAAACTGCGAGCCCCGCCACGGCGGTCGACGTAGTGGCAATGCCGATCCATATAAACCTGCACCTGCGCATATTCACCATCATCGATGACACCAAGAGATCACGCAATGTGCCTGCACGGTTACATATGTAGACGGCATATCTGGGCAGACCACAACGCTGGGGGCGTCCCCATCGGGATCGTCCTTGCTATGGTGAAGGCTAGGAGAGCCGGAGGCGGGGTAATGCGAGGCCCAGGGGAAGGCAGCGGACCAAGATCTGAGGCCACAGCAGGGAAGCTTCGTTGCTGTTTGCCTCTCGCGGCATGCGGATGCTGCCGCCCACGCCTTGATGGCCCTTGTCGGCGAAGGTCTTCACCCCTGCGGCGGGCAGCGCGTTGATCAGATGGGTGGTGCATGCCGCTGGTCAGGTCATGCGTGGCACCGGGCAGAGCAGGTGAGGCCCAGACGAGCCGGCCGCATCGGCCAAGGCCTGACAGTCGATCGGGATCAGGGTGCCGTCCTGGATGACGTCGGCCAGCCGACCGGCACGTACGGCGGCAGCGCGAACATCGTCGGTGAAAGCGGAGAGCAGGCTAACCGCCTCGCGGACGTAGCGGCAGGCGGTCCTGATGCCGGTGGCGAAGCTGGCCGCCAGACGCGCGTGTCACCGTTGCGCAGGGGTCGAGATGCATCTAGGCGTCGCACCGGCAGCGGCGCTCGGCACGCCGGATACGGATGAGCTCGGTCAGGCGGATAAGGGTGTGATTGGACAGCAGAATCGCAGCAGGGTACGACAGCAACAAGCTCTCAGCGGGACGCTGCACCTCTGGAGTGGCGGTTGTAGGCTCCAGGTCGGCTCACCATCGGATGATGTAGTCAGCGGGACATACGCGGGATGATCAAGTTCTTCAGATGAGCCGTTAACGTGTTCCAGCAGGTCAGGAGGCACTTTTAGATAGGCCTGCCCGCTCTCTCCTAATCCGAAAATCGGACAGTAACCGGGCAGGCGGCAGCGAACCCCTGCACGTGGAGCGTGCGTCAGGGGTGGTGATCCGCTCAGCCGGTCAGGCTGTCGGTTCCAGCGTGACGCGGTACCCGAGCGCCTCGAGCTGGCGGATGTGGTTGCGTTTCTTGCGTTCAGGGCCGATGTGGGTGTCGTAGAAGTCGGCGCCCAGGTCGACGAAACGGGTCTCGGGGTCGGACAGCAGGTGCCAGACGATGGTGAGGATGGAGCGGCCGACGGCGACGATGGCTCGCTTCTTGCCGCGTCGCCGGGCGATGCGGCGGTAGCGTTCGCCGAGGAAGGTATCGGTCCGGCCGGCGTTGAGGGCCGCCTCTCCCAGGACCCGGGCCAGGTAGGGGTTGCCGTGGCCGGTGGCCTCTCGGCCCTTCTTCTTGCCCGCGGACTCCTTTATGCCGGGGGCGAAGCGTGCCCAGGAGGCCAGATGACCGGGGGTCGGAAAGCGGCTCATGTCCAGGCCGATCTCCGACAGGATCACCGAGGCGGCGGTGCGGCCGATGCCGGGGATCTCATCCAGCCGCTCCACCGCCGAGGCGAAAGGGGCAATCAGCTCCTCAATCTTGGTGTCGAGCGCGGCGATGTCGGCGCTGATCTGGTCGACCCGGGCGAGCATCGTGCGCAGCAGGAAGGCGTGGTGGTCGGTGAAGCGGCCGGTGAACGCCTCCTCCAGCGCGCTGATCTTGGCGCGCATGCTGGAGCGGGCCAGTTGCGCCAGTACCTTGGGGTCACGTTCGCCGGCCAGCAAAGCGGCCAGCATGTCCCGGCCGGAGACGCCGAAGATGTCCGAGGCCACGACCGAGACCTTGATCTGGGCGTCCTCCAGCAGCTTCTCCACCCGCTGCTTTTCCGCGGTACGGGCCGCGACCAGATCCACCCGGTAGCGGGTTAAGTCCCGCAACTCCCGGATCTCGGGTGGAGGGACGAAGCTGGGGCGGATCATCTGCCGTTCGGCGACCTTGCACAGCCAGACCGCATCCAGCCGATCGGTCTTGGGACGGCCGGGCAGATGCTTGACGTCACGCGCGTTGACCAGCCAGGTCTCGAACCCGGCCGCTTCCAGGATGTAGAAGACCGGCTTCCAGTAGTCGGAGGTCGCCTCCATCACCACCCTGCTCACCCCCAGGCAGCGCAGACGGTCCGCCATCGTGAGGAGCGCGCGGGTCATCGTGGTGTAGGTCTGGACCTCCTGCAGTCGCCTGCCGGCCTTGCCGTCGTTGGGGATGCGCACGCAGCACACCAAGGTTGCCTTGCCGATGTCCAGTGCCGCGATCCGCTCGATGATCTCCTCGCTGTCCCGCGTTTCTTCCAGCATCGTCATCTCCCGCCGTCTCTTGCGAGCGCCCTGCACGGTTGCCCGCAAGAGCCGCAAGGGAAGTGGCGAAGCTAATCCTTGTGCTCGAAGCACATTGAAGGGCCCATGGCGCGGCTCCCGGCGTCCGACTAAAGCACGACCTCAACCGGGCCAAGGAGAAGCGACGTCGGTGGGCAACCACCCCCGATTTTCAGCCCGGAACGGGCATCCCCGCAGGGATATCGGGGACTAAAGCGGGTGCCGTAGGTTCGAATCCTGCCGGGGGCACGTACCGAATCTCGGCGCAGGCGCCCCTTGTCGTACCCCGGTCGTACGCTACATGGCGATGGGTACACGAGGTGTAGAAGGCGCTTACCAGGGCGCGCTCCGGGCGTTCCAGAATCCGATGCTCGCCCTGCTCCACCAGACGCACGCGCCGTTCGTCGTGACGGTGCTGGCGATGGTCTTCACCGCGGAGCGGCCGAGGGTGGCGGTGGCGGACTCGCACGCGGAGATCAACGACGCTCTCGACCAGTTGCGGGCCGCGGGCTACGGCGACGAGGACAACCAGCCGCTGCCCACCGGGAACGCACGCGACCTGTGCAGGCAGTGGGTGCAGGCCGGCTGGTTGGTACGGCAGGTGTCCGACGACGACGTCGAGGTGTACCGGCTGTCCGCGTACGGCGTCGGTGCGCTCGAGGTCGCCGGGCGGGTCGGCGGAGCGCGGACCAGGGTGTCGGAGTCCCGGGTCAGGACCCTGCTGGAGGCGATCGAGCGACTCGCGCAGGACGCCGATCCGGACGTGATGGCCCGGATATCGCGCCTCCACGAGGAGATCCAGCACCGTCAGAAGGAGCTCACCCGGCTTGAGCAGGGTGGCGTCGTCGAGACCGTCGAGGACGAGCAGCTGCTTGAGGCGGCCGAGAACGTGCTGCACCTGGCGCGGGAACTGCCTGCGGACTTCGCCCGTGTGGCGGAGTCGATCAAAGCCATCCAGCGCGACGTCGTCGCGGAGTTGCGGCACGACGCGCGGCCGACCGGTGAGGTGCTCCGCGAGTACCTGGCCCGCGGCCGGCGCATCCTGGACGCGACGCCGGAGGGCCGTGCGTTCGCGGGGGCGTTGCGTCTGATCGGCGACCCGGCGCAGATCGAGGACCTGTGGAACCAGCTGCGCACGGTGCTGCGGCACCGGTTCACCGGTCTGCTGCCGGAGCAGCAGCGGCGGGAGCTCACCGAGATCTCGCGCCGGATCGAGCAGGGCGTCAAGGAGGTGCTGACCGCGCAGCGGCAGGCATCCCATGTGATCACCACTCAGGTACGCAACCACGATCCGATGCGGGATCGCCAGGTGGACGAGCTCCTGAGGGACGTGATGTCCGGTCTCCACAAGTGGGTTCCCGGTTCACGCCGCGGTGAGGCCGTCGAGCCGCTCCGTCGCCTGCCGGTTGCCGACGTCGGACACCTGCGGCAGCGGACGAGCGACCTGCGGCCACCACAGCCGCCCCCGCCGTTGGCGGAATGGGACGAGGCAGAGGACATGCCGGCCGCGGACACCCGGGCATGGGGCGGCCCTCGGTACGCCGAGTTGCGCGCGCACCTGGCGTCGTTCGCGGGTGACGCGGACAGCGTGGACGTCGTAGCCGCGTTCCGCGCGGCGGGCGAGGACATCCGGCGGCCGGTCGACCTGCTCGGCCTGCTGGAAATCGCCCACGACGCAGGGATGACCGAGACGGCCGAGGTCGCGGTGGTCGACACGGTCCGGCCCGACCGGACCCGGCGACGGTTCGCTCTCGGCGGCGTGGTGGCGGCGAACCCGGCGAACCCGGCGAGCGCGGCGAGCGCGGACAGGAGCGGTGGCGATGAGTGAGCCGGACGGCGCCGACGACGGCTGGTCAGCGGACACGCGGACCGGGTTCATCGACCCGATCTCGATGGAGGACGATCCGGCCGAGTTGTACGCCGGCGACGCGGGCACGCTGGACGCGGACGTGCGGCGGGTGCTGGTCCAGTTGTTGCGGCGCAGGTTCCTGCTGGCCGAGAAGAACCCCGCGCAGTGGCGCACGTTGCTGGAGAACCAGCAGATCATCGAATCGCGGATGCACGACCTGTTCGTCCGGCTCGTGGTCGACCACGACCGAGGCGTCGCCTACAAGCAGCAGGTGCGCTCGGCGGAACTGGACGTGCCGATCCTGCTCAAGGACGACCCCTACACCCGGGCCGAGACCCTGGTGCTGGTGCACCTGCGGACCGTCTTCCAACGGGAGCGCGGCACGGGCGAGGTGTCCGCAAGGGTGGACATCGAGGAGCTGGAGCAGACCGTGCTGACCTACTTCGATCCGAACGACCACAATCTGGCCCGCGGCCAGCAGGAGGTCCGCAACGCGGTGCAGCGGCTGGTCACCGAAGGTCTGCTCACGGAGGAGTCCGCAGGCCGTTATCGGATCACCCCGATGGTGGAGGTCGTGCTGAGTACCGCGAGGCTCGCCGAACTGGAGCAGTGGTTGCGCGGACAGAACGAGGCCACGGCGTGAGCATGATCGACACACTGTTCGGGCTGATCCCGGCGGCGTCACGGGGCCAGCAGTGGGTGGCGCGGGCCCTGCAACTGGTCAACTGGGGCGGCTACGACGGATATCACCACCTGCGACTCGCACCCGGCGCCACCCTGTTCAGCGGAGGTTCCGGATCCGGCAAGTCGACGCTGATGGACTCCTACATCGCGCTGCTCATGCCGCACACGACTCCCTTCAACGGGGCCTCCAACGGCGGGGTGGTCGGCAGGCCCCGGGGCAAGGACCAGCGCAACATCCTCTCCTACGCGCGCGGCAAGCTCGACGAGTCCCGGACCGACGGCGAGACGAGGTCGCGGGTGCTGCGCGGGGACGGCCGCGACACCTGGTCCGCCATCGCGATGACATGGGCCGACCACACCGGCGCCGAGTTCACCGCGCTCCGGGCCTGGTACGTCCCGTCGTCCGCCCGCAGCCTCGACGAAGTCGTGGCGGTGCGCGCCACCTGTGACCGCTCGTACGATCTGCGCACGTTGGAAGGCCCGGCGAACAGGAAGCTCGCGCGTGCCGAGGTCGAGGCGACCGGCTTGAAGTGCTTCGACACCGACCGCGATTTCACCGCGCGTCTCCACACCACCCTCGGCATCGGCGCCGCGGGCGACGGGCACAAGGCGGTCGCGCTGCTGGGCCGGATCCAGGCCGGTCAGCAGATCACCACCGTCGACGCTCTCTACAAGACGATGGTCCTTGAGGAGCCGTCCACACTGGCCACGGCGGACGCGGTGGTGCAGCAGTTCGACGAACTGTCCGGCACCCGGACCAGAATGATCACCGCCCGCCAGCAGGTGAAGGCGTTGACCCCGATCCGCGAACACCGGCGCACCATCGACGAGGCAGTGGACCGGTCACGCCTCATCGACGAGGTCGGATCGTTCACCGACACGTCGTCCCCTGCCGCGTTGTGGCGTCATGAACGCCGGCTCGACCTGCTGCGCGCCGCCGAGAAGGACCTGGCTGAGCGGCACCGCCGAGCCGAGGACGAACTGTCGGAGACCACCGCCCTGGTCAAGGCGACCGAAGTACAGCGTGACGGGGTGGCCGACACGCTTCGCGCGTCCGGTGGTGATCGCCTGGACACCGCACTCCGGGAGATCCGCGGCGTGGAGCAGCGACTGGCCGATGTCGAACGCTCGCGGGAGCGGCTGGACCGGGCGCTCGCCACGATCGGCGCCGGTGTGTCGAACGGTGATGACTTCGCCTCAGTGGTCGAGACGGCGCATCGGTCGCTGGCCGACGCCGACGCCAGGAGGGCCGTCCATGAGCGGTTCGCCGACGCGAGGTCGGAGAAGAAGGACGCCGACCGCGAGCTGGCCGGGTTGCTCGCCGAGCACAAGGCGGTCAAGAACCGGCGGGGCAACATCCCGACCGAGCTGCACGTGGCTCGCGCGGCGTTGGCCGAGGCCGCCGGGCTCAGCCCGGACGACCTGCCGTTCGTCGGCGAGCTGATCGAGGTGCGGACGGAGTTCGAGCCGTGGCGCGAGGCGTTCAACCTTGCACTCGGCGGATTCGCGACGCGGATGCTGATCGACATCGGCCGGCTGAACTCGTTCCGCGAAGCGATCAACGCGGTGCCGACCGCCCGGCGTATCCAGTTCGAGGGCGTGCGTACCGGTCTGCGGGACGAGGTCGGGCTGAACGACAAGACGCTCCCCGGCCGGCTCGACTACCGGCCGTCGCCGTTCACCTCCTGGCTCAAGAGCGAGTTGGCCCGTCGGTTCGACTTCGTCTGCGTCGAGACACCCAGGCTGCTGGGGCAGTACCCCAAGGCACTCACGATCACTGGCCAGACGTCGGAAAGCGGTCGGGGCGCGCACGGCGGCCACGGCCGCGCCAACCTGCTCGGTTTCACCAACACCAGGTTGCTCGCCGACCTTGAGAACCGGATGAGCCTTGCGCGGGAACGCCGTGACGAGGCTGTCGCCCGGGCGACGAAGGCGGAGGAGGACCTCGACTCGGTCGAAACCAGACGCATGGCCTACCAGATCCTGACCGAGTTGTCCTGGGACCAGGTGGACGTCGAGTCCGTCACGGCGGAACGGGACCGCTGGAACCGCATCGTCGACGAAATCCGCGCAGGCGATCCGCGCATCGACCAGATGCAGCGCCAAGTGGACGAACTCAAGGAGCAGGCCAGGGAACTGACCGAACGCGTCGGCCGGCAGAAGGAGAACGTGCGGATACTCGGTGAGTCCTGGCAGGCGACCGTCGACGAGGTGGACCGCGCACAGCAGGCCCTCGACACGGCCGGGGAGACAGGCGCCGATGTCGGTCAGGAGCATCGGGCGTACCTGGATGCGCTGTTCGACAGCGACCTGGACGGCACCGCCCCGGCGGGGGCGCTCGCGGAGTTCGACGCGGCGGTGAAACGGGCCACCGAGCGGCTCCGCGCCGACCGGCAGGCCGCGGCGGAGGCGATCGGCAGGTCGAAGAAGGCGCTGCTCGACACGTTCTCGACGTTCGTCGAGCGCTGGCCGAACCCGAACCTCGGCATCGACGCGGACGACTCGTACCGCGACTTCGATCGCTTGCTCACCGACCTGGAGACCAGCGGGCTGCACGAACTGGAGATCGAGTGGCGGGATAGCCTGCTCAAACTGTCCGGCAACGACCTGACCGGCCTGGACAGCGAGCTCGCCGCCGCTGTCCGGGAGATCCGCGACCGGATCGACCCGGTCAACCGCATCCTCGCCGAACTGCCGTTCGCTGACGACAGGCACCGGCTGCGCATCGACCCGCAGGAGAGCCACTCCACGGTGCGTGCCCGGTTCCGCAAGGAACTGCGCGAAGTACGCGCCTTCATCGACCAGGCGGCGACGGACGAGGACCGGGAGCGCGCCTATCACCGGATGGCCAAGGTGATCGACCGCATCCGACGCACCGCGCCCGACTTCGCCGACCTCGTCGACGTGCGCAACCACGTTCGGATCAGTGCCGAGAAACGCGATCTCGAGGGTGGGCACGTCGCCGTGTACGACCACATCGGCGAGAAGTCCGGCGGCGAATCGCAGGAGCTGGTCGCGTTCATCGTCGGGGCCGCGTTGCGGTACCAACTGGGCGACGCGGGTGCCGACCGCCCCCGCTACGCCCCCGTCTTCCTCGACGAGGCGCTGATCAAGGCGGACGCGCACTTCACCGGCCGGGCCATCGGCGCGTGGCGTGGTCTCGGCTTCCAGCTCGTCATCGGCGCTCCCAACGACAAGCACAGCGCGATCGAGCCGCATGTGGACGCGGAGTACCTGATTCTCAAGAACTCCCAGGGCCGGTCCTGGGCGAAACCCCTGGTCGGTGTTCCGGACGCATGAGCGTACTCGTCACCCCGAAGGACGCCGTCGAGGCCGTCCGCCGCAAGATCGACCAGAAGTGGGCGGAAGCCGTGTGCGCGGGCCTCGGTGTCGGCGACCAGGTCGTGTTCTCCGTTCCGCTCCGCCCCGGCGTGTCGACGGGCAAGGCCGTCGAGCGGCTCGGGCACGCCGCCTGGCACGAGTGGCACATGCAGTGGCGCGAGTTCGCCGGCCGGCTCCCCACCGGTGTGGAACTCGTCCTTAGGGCGGTGACCATCCGAGGAGTCGCCGGCGACTTCCCCGCCACGCTCACCGCGGACCTGGACGGCGCCGTCTCGCTCGTGGCCGACACCCGTACCTGTGCCGAACCTCTGGCCGTGGACATCGACCATGCCCGTGCGCTCGCGTCCGCGCTGCGGTCCGCCGGGGCGATCCTCACCCCGGCCACGCTCCGGGCCGTCTGCCGTCTTGCGGCCGTCGACATGGAGGTTCTGGTCAGTGCCGTCACCTGGCTACGCCGGCACCCCGACGCCGGCACGTGGACCCTGCGGCAACTCCCGGTCCCCGGCATGCACACCAAATGGCTCGACACCCACGGCGCGTTACTGCGCGACGTCGCCGGACGCGATGTACGAGGGGAGGTCCGGCCCCGGCCGACCGTCATGCACCTGACCTACGTCGACCCTGACCACGCTGCGTCCGGCCGCCGCAGGCACGACGCCTGGACCACCGGTGACGTGCACGACATCGCCTACCGCCCACGCGTGGTCCTCGTGGTCGAGAACCGCGACTCCCGCCTCTGGTTCCCGCCGGTCAAGGACACGATCGTGGTCGAGGGCGGCGGCAAGGCCGCAGCTCCCCTGCTCGCGAACGTGCCGTGGATCCGCGCGGCGGACCATGTCGTCTACTGGGGCGACATCGACGCGGACGGCTACACGATCCTCGACCGGTTCCGCGCCGCACTGGCCGAGCCCACCCCCGACGGCGCACCGCCGAAGCCCGTCGCCTCCATCCTCATGGACGCCACCGACCTGCACCACTACTCCGAGCACGGCGTCAACCACGACAGGGCAGGCCGCCCCATCAAGCCGTCACCGGCGGACCTCCCGCACCTCACCGAAGCCGAGAGCATCGCGTACGACACCATCGCGACCGCAGGCTCCACCCCGTTCCGCCGGATCGAACAGGAAGCCATCCCTCTCACCCATGCCGTGAGCCGGCTGCTGCAGATAGTGAAAAGCCAGGGACGTTGAGAACTGCGACCCGCGCCACTCATCCGTGACCGCGAGTGCCTGGGCGACACGAAGTCCTCCGGCTTTGCCGCTGTTCCGTAGCGCGGCCCGGGCGGCGGTCAGTTCGGGCAGGCGTCTTGGCAGCCGCCGAAGCGCCGCATGTCCGGGGCGAGCGAAGCGGGTCTCCCGTGTCCCCCGCGCCGCCTCGGTCATCGCCTGCTTCCAGATCAGGCCGGGAACCGACGTACCGCCCACCTGTCGATAGTGGCGGCCGGCCATGGTGACGTCGACCAGGGGGTACCGGTAAGCACCGCGAGGGTCGCCGAGGCTGACGGCCGCGGCCAGATCAGGGGTGTAACCGGCGTACCAGGCGGAGCGGTGCTCGTCGCCCTCGCCGGGCATGCCCGCCGCCTCGCGGCCGATGCCCTTGAGCCTGCTCTTCGCCAGGACATCCGACAGCACCCCGGTGACCGCGTCGGCGACCGCCGGGTCCAGGACCTGCCGGCACTGCGGCGGGAAGGAGCGCGTGGTGCCCGAGCCGTCACGGATCTCCGTGATCACCACAGGCTCGCAGAAGCGGCCACGGGCGGCGAGGGTGGCGTAGGAGTTGGCCACCGAGACGGGATCGGCCTCGGTGAGACCCAGCGTGAACGTCTCTGTCTCCCGGAGCGGTTTTCCGTCGGCGCTCCTGAGTCCGAGCCCCTCGGCCATCCTGACGGTCTCGCACAGGCCGACCTTCTCCTGCACGCGCATGTTGAAGGTGTTGACCGCGCCTCGTGTGCCCGACCGCAGGGTGACGAACCGTTTCCCGCCCTTCTCCCGATTGTGGATGACGACAGTCGGTTCGGCGGCGCCCTGGCCCGCGCAGTTCTTGACCGTCGCGTAGCCCTGGGCCTGGTACTCGTCGGAGACGGCGAAGCCGTCGCCGTACCGCATGCCGGCGGCGAGCGCCGCGGCCAGGGTGTAGGGCATCGAGGTTGTGCCCTGCTGGAAGGCAGGCCCGTCGCCGGCGTCATGGCTGACGGCCATGGCCCTGATGGCGCCTTCGCCCGGCACGATCATCACCTGCGTGGCGAGCTGCGGGTCGTCGCGATCGACATAGGCGTCGACGGCCTGCTGGGCCGCCCGCTGGAGCCGCTGGTCGATCGTCGTACGGATCGTCAGGCCGTCGTGGGTGAGCAGCCGCGGGTCCTCGGAAAATCAGCAATGCCTTCATCGTTGCCCTTCGGCGCGCCTCACCCGATGTACGGATCATCGGGGAACGGGCACGGCTCGGACAACCGGGAATGACCACGGCGGCCTTCCGGACGTCAGGCCGCCAATCGCTGGAGTCCCTGGCCCCTGGTCAGGCGGCCTCGGGGGCGGCGGTGGCGTGGTGGTCGCGGACGGCGTCGAGGAAGCGGGAGACGTGCTCGAAGAACAGGCGGCCCTCGGGGAGGACGTCGGCGAGGAGGGGGAAGATGTGCGGCATGCGGGTCCACTCCTCGTAGGTGACCTGCACGCCGTTCTCCCGGGCGCTGAGGGCGACGCGGCGGGCCTCGTCGCGCAGGACCTCGGTGGAGCCCGTGACGATCATCAGCGGGGGAATCCCGGTGTAGTCGCCGTACACGGGGGACACGAGGGGGTCGCGGCAGTCGAGGCCGTCGGTCCAGCGGCGGGCCAGCCAGTCGACGCGGCCCGCGGGGAGCATGGGGTCGGACCAGACGTTGACGCGGCGGCGGCTCTCGCTGAGGTCGGTCCAGGGGGAGAGGCAGACGCCGGCGGCGGGCAGGGGCATGCCCCGGTCGCGGAGGGCCAGCAGAGTGGCCAGGGTGAGGTGGCCCCCGGCGGAGTCCCCGGCCAGCAGGATGTCCTTGGCGGCGTACCCGAGGTCCAGCAGGCACTCGTACGCCTGGAGCGCGTCGGCCAGTGACTCGGCGAGGGTGTGGACAGGCCCCTGGCGGTAGTCGAGGGAGAAGACCGGGCTGCCCGCGGCGGCCGACAGCCGCCAGGTGATCGGCCGGTGGGTGGCCGGGGAGCAGACGAAGTAGGCCCCGCCGTGGAAGTAGAGCACCACCTTCCGCTCGTCCAGGTACGGCCCGCCGTGCACCCACTCGCCCGTGCACGAGCCGAAGCCGTCGGGGACGACGGACACGTGGCCGGGCAGGATGCCGGGAACGCGCTCGCCGAGGCACATCAGCCGGCTGGCCACCGCCATCCCCGTGGTGTTGCGGACCAGTAGGGTCGAGATCGGCTTCATGGTGCCGCGGAGCACGCCGTTGATCGCGGCCGCCTGCCAGCTGACCGGATATTCCGGACGAATATCAACATTAAGCTCATCTACCATGCAAGCCTCCTAAAAGGGATATTCCCAGTTAGGCAATCTGTTCTACCGCTAGGTAGGTTTCATCCCCATTGCGACAATGTTACGACAAGGTAACATCCGCAGGTCATGGGTTCCCCACGCGGAGACCCGAAAAGGCCCCGCTGCCCCACGCCCACGCCCTCAGTCCACGGGAATCGCGGACTCCCGGTAAAGTTTTCGCAAAACGCGCGGCGTGGAGGCGAGTTTGACGAGCGGCGCGGCGCTTCCCCTCTATCCCCGGCTGGCCTGGTACGGCTTCCGCAGGCATGCCGCCTACTGGCCGGCGGCCCTGGCCGGGGCGTTCACCAACACCGTCTTCGGGGTGCTGCGCGCGTACGTGCTGATCGCGCTGTGGCAGGCCCGGCCGGGCCTCGGGGGGTACTCCGTCGCGGACGCCGTGACCTTCTGCTTTCTCACCCAGGCGTGCATCGGCCCGATGCAGCTGTTCGGCGTCGGGCTCGACCTGCCGCAGCGGATCCGCAGCGGCGACGTCGCGCTCGACCTGGTCCGGCCGGCGCCCCTGCAACTGTGGTGCCTGTCGGAGGACCTGGGCCGGGCGGCGTTCCTCTTCCTCGCCCGGAGCGTCCCGCCCGCCCTCGCGGGCGCGGCGCTGTTCGGCATCGTCGCCCCGCGCGCCCCGGCCGCCTTCCTGGCGAGCGTCACGCTCGGGGTGGTGGTGAGCTTCGGGTGGCGCTACCTGGTCGCGCTGGCGTCCTGCTGGGTCATGGACGACCGTGGTCTCGCCACGCTCTCGCTGGTGCTCACGACGTTCTTCAGCGGGCTCATGCTGCCCCTGACGATCTTTCCCGGATGGTTCGGCTCGCTCACCCGCGCCCTGCCGTGGGCGGCGATGGCGCAGGCGCCCTCCGACGTCTACCTCGGCACGGCCGAGCCGGTGCACGCCCTGGCCTTCCAGGCGCTGTGGGCGACGGTCCTGCTGGCACTGGGGGCGCTGCTGACGCGGGCCGCCCGCAGGAAGGTCGTGATCCAGGGTGGGTGAGCGCCGGTGATCAGGACGTACGCGCTGCTCGTCTGGGCCTGGACGCGCGCCGCCGCGCAGTACCGCGTCTCGTTCGCGCTCATGGCCGCGGGCGCCTTCGTGATCGGCGGGCTCGACATCGCCGTGATCTGGGTGATCTTCGCGAACACCGACTCCCTGGCCGGGTTCGGACCGGCCGAGGTCATGTTCCTGTACGGCACGTCGGAACTGGCCTTCGCGACCTCCGACATGCTGTTCGGCAACGTCGACCGGATCAGTCAGCACATCAAGGCCGGGACGCTCGACGTGATGCTGGTCAGGCCGGTCGCCACCTGGGCGCAGGTGGCCGCCGACCGTTTCGGGCCGCACCGGATCGGCCGGGTCGTCATGGCGGCGGCGGTGCTCGGCGTCGCCCTGGCCCGGCTGGACATACCGCTCGGCAGGGCCTGGATGGTGCCCGTCATGGTCGTCTCAGGCATCGTGATCTTCACGTCGATGTTCACCCTCGGCGGCGCGCTGCAGTTCCTGCTCACCGACGCGCCCGAGGTGGCCAACGCGTTCACCTACGGCGGGGCGATGCTCAACCAGTACCCGCTGAGCGTCTACGACCCGCGCATCGTGCAGGGCCTCACGTACGTGCTGCCGCTGGCGTTCGTCAACTGGCGGCCGGGGCTCTACGTGCTCGACCGGCCCGACCCCCTCGGCCTGCCGTCCTGGACGGGCCTGCTGTCCCCCGCCGCCGCGCTCGCGCTGGCCGCCGTGGCCGCGCTCGCCTGGCGGGCGGGAATCCGCCGATACCGATCAACGGGGAGCTGACCAGATGACCGAGGTGGACCAGTGATCGACGCGGCGGAGCTCGGCCGGGTCTTCCGGGTGCGCCGCCGGGTCGTGCACGCCGTACGGGACCTGTCCTTCCACGTCGCGCCCGGGGAGTTCGTCGCCTGCCTCGGCCCGAACGGCGCGGGCAAGTCCACCACGATCAAGATGCTGACCGGGATCCTCGCCCCCACCTCGGGCCGGATCAGGGTGGACGGCCTCGACCCGGCCCGGCGCCGTACGGCCCTCGCCCGCCGGATCGGGGTCGTCTTCGGCCAGCGGACCACGCTGTGGTGGGATCTGCCGCTGAGGGACAGCCTGGAGCTGAACCGGCTCCTTTACAAAGTAGATCGCAAGGTGTTCCGCGACCGGCTGGACGAGCTCTGCGTCCTGCTGGATCTCGGCGGCTTCCTCACGACGCCGGTGCGTCAGCTGAGCCTCGGGCAGCGGATGCGCGGCGACATCGCCGCCGCCCTGCTGCACGACCCCGCCGTGCTGGTGCTCGACGAGCCGACGATCGGGCTCGACGTCGTCAGCAAGGCGGAGGTGCGCGACTTCCTGCGGCGCCGCAACGCGGAGCACGGGACGACGGTGCTGCTGACCACGCACGACCTCGGCGACGTGGAGCGGCTGTGCCGGCGGGTACTGCTGATCGACCACGGCAGCCTGGCCTTCGACGGCACACTCGACGACCTGCGGGCGCTGGTCCCCGGCCGGACGTCCATCGAGGAAGTGGTGACCGACCTCTACCTCAGTAGCCGAGGGTCTCCTCGTACTCCTCCTCTTCCTCCCGTTCCGGGCGGGACCAGCGGGACGGCATGAGCACCGGGAGGAACAACGCGATGCCGAGCAGGGCGTACACGCCGGTCGACAGCAGCGTGAGCGCGCCCCGGCCGGCCTGCAGCAGCTCCGCGTGCACCGAGGGCCCGGTGGGTACCAGGCTCGCGGCGCGCGACACGTCGAGGAGGTAGACCACGGTCCACGCCAGCAGCGCCATCGACGGGACGAACGTCGACAGCGGCGACACACGGGTGACCAGCACCAGCCCGAGCAGCAGGCCGACGACGACCATGACACCCAGGGCGATCAGCATCCGCGTGTCCCTGACGGGGTCCACGTTCTGCACGGCCCCTCGCACCGCCTCCTGAGACGCCCATCCACCACCGACGAGAAGAGCCGCCGCGACGACAACGCCCAGGAGCAGCCCGAAGAAGTGCCGCATGAACACCACCTTGGGTGAGAGGTCCGCGGCAACACTAGCGACAAAGAGCGGTCAAGGTCATCACTTGTGAACGGCGATGATGCCGACACGGACGATTTGCTCGCTACGGACGCGGTTCCAGGGATATGTGCGGGGACAGCGCGCGCAGGAAATCGGGGGCGTCGAAGACCTCGCCGGCGGAGACGACGCCGACGGCCCGGGTCTGTCCGGCGAGTACGCGGCCGACCGCCTCGACCGCGAGCGGCGCGGTCACGGCGTAGATGTCCCGGCCGCTCGCCACGGCGCGCCGTTCGGCCCCGCCGGAGCGTACGACGACGTCGACGAGGAAGGTCTGCGCGGACCGCCCGCGCTCGTCCACCGGAACCGGCGCCGGTGTCTCCGGGGCCGACAGGTCCCTGGCCGCCTCCACCGTCATGTAGGTGCGCACATCGGGGATGGACAGGTGGCTGGGGATGGTGACGACGTCGGCCATCGTGAACTCCCCGATGACGGCTCGAGGTCCCATCGGGCCGGGGAAGGGCCACTCCAGGGTCGGCAGGTCGTCGTCGTGGTACTCCAGCCGGCCGTTCCGGTAACGGACGCGCCGGCCGGCCCGCCGCTGCTCGGAGACCGCACCCGCGGCACGTGTCCCGGCGGTCGGGTGCCAGCCGCTCAGCCCGTACGCGACGTGCGCCTCGTCGGCCGAGCTCCAGTCGCCCATCGCGGCCGTCACCAGCAGGTCGCCGAGGCCGCCGTAGAAGGCCATCGCGGGGACGATCAACGCTCCCGCGGCGCGGGCGCGGTCCGCGAAGTTCCGGAAGGTGTCGGCGTTGGCCTCGATCTCGGCGGCCACGTCCACGTACGGGATCCCGCCGCGCAGCGCGGCCTCGATCACGGGGGCGGCCGTCGTGGCGAAGGGGCCGGCACAGTTGATCACCGCCGCCACGCCGGCCAGCGCGCGGTCGAGCGAGGCGGGGTCGTCGACGGACGCCTGACGGGTCTCCAGCCCGGACTCGGATGCCAGCTTCGTCAGCTTGCCGGCGTCGCGCCCGGACGGAACCGGCACGAACCCGCGCTCGAGCAGGTGTGCCACCACGAACCGTCCGGTGTGCCCGTACGCGCCGAACACCGCCACCCTGAGTCCCGACTCCACGGCTTCTCCCTCTATTTCATGATCCGCTGCGATCCGTCGGGAACATCCTGACGATCGCGGGCATGCCACCGTGAGTGTCCGGAACGCCGTTATCCGTACAATTTCGGACGTGGTCACTGTCGCGCTGGCCGTCACCGACGGGATGCTGCACTTCGAGCTGTCCCTGGCGTACGAGGTCTTCGGAACGGACCCCGGCCTGGCCGATCCCTGGTACGGCCTCGTCGTCTGCGGGCCCGGCGCCGTACGGGCCGGGCGGTTCCTGCTGGAACCCGACCACGGGCTCGATCGGCTCCGGCACGCCGGCATCGTGATCGTCCCGGGGTGGGCGGACGTCGACGTCGAGCCGCCCGCCGTTCTGGTCGACGCGGTGCGCGCGGCCCACGAGGCGGGCGCGCGCGTGGCCTCCCTGTGCACGGGCGCGTTCGTGCTGGCCGCCGCCGGCCTGCTGGACGGGAAGCGCGCGACCACGCACTGGGCGCACACCGGCGACCTGGCCGCCCGCTACCCGAAGGTGCGGGTGGACCCGGACGTCCTGTACGTGGACGACGGCAGCGTGCTCACCTCCGCCGGCAAGGCCGCGGCCATGGACCTGTGCCTGCACATCGTCCGCCTCGACCACGGCTCGTCGATCGCCAACGCGGTCGCCCGCCGCCTGGTCGTGCCCCCGCACCGGGACGGCGGCCAGGCCCAGTTCGTCACCACCCCGGTGCCCGCCCCGGGCAACCACCCGCTCGCCGCGCTGTTCCCCTGGGTGATCGAACGGCTGGACCAGCCGCTCACTGTGGAGGACCTGGCCCGCCAGGCGCGGATGAGCTCGCGCAATCTGGCCCGCCACTTCAGGTCGGTGACCGGCACCAGCCCGCTGCGCTGGCTGCTGACCCAGCGGATCCGCCACGCCCAGGAGTTGCTCGAGACCACGGACGAGACCGTCGACGCCATCGCGGCGGCCACCGGCATGGGCACCGCGACGACCCTGCGCCGGCACTTCAACCGCACGGTGGGCGTGCCTCCGGACGCCTACCGCCGCACCTTCCGATCACCTACGACCGCTCGCGGGGCACCGGTCAGGCGGTGACGTCCTTGCTCGTGAAGCGCGCCCAGGCGACCGAGCCGAACACCAGGACGTAGGCGGCGAACGCCAGCAGCCCCTGCCCCATCCGGTCGACGTCCATCGGCGCCCGCAGGGCGCCGTCGAACGCGCCCCACCAGGTCGTGAGCAGGAACGGCCGTACGGCGGCGAGCTGCGGGACCGCGCTCAGGACCTGGCTGACCACCACCGTCACGACGCTGGCCGCCACCGCCCCGATCGGCGCCTCGGTCAGCGTGGAGACCGCGAGCGCGACGGCGCCGAGGGCCGCCATCCCGGCGGCGGCGTACAGCACGACCACCCCGATGCGCAGCAGGGCGGCGGACGCCGAAACCGTCGTGCCCGACAGCAGCGTCACCGGCCCCGCCGGGAACAGCACCAGCCCCGCCGCCAGCGCCGACAGCGCCACCAGCGCGCACGCGGCGAGACAGAAGACCACCACGTTGGCGTACTTGAGCGCGAGCAGCCTGGCCCGTCCCACGGGGGCGACGAGCAGGTAACGCAGCGTGCCCTGGGCGGCCTCGCCCGCCACAGCGTCGCCCGCCACGACCGCCACCGTGAGCGGCAGCACGATCGGCAGCATGATCGCGAAGGCGGCGAACGTCAACATCAGCCCGTTGCCCGCGATCTGGCCGACGATCGAACCGCCCGTGTCGTCCGACGCGAGGCGCACCGCCACGCCGATCAGCACCGGCACGACCGCGAGCACACCGAGCATCGCGAGGTTGCGCGGCCGGCGGAACGTCAGCCCGGCCTCGGAGGCGAGCAGCCGCGCCACGTGCCGCACGGACGACGGGCGCGGCGCGGCCCCCGTTTCGGACGCGCCGCCCAACCCACCGCTCAACCCATCGCCTGGCCCGCCGTCCAACGCCGTGCCCGGCTCGGTGCCCAGCCCGTCGTCCAACGCCATGCCCGGCCCGCCGTCCGACGCGCCGCCCGGGGTGCCGGGCGCGGCCTCGTCGAGCGGCGCCCGCTCCTCCACCACCGGCCGCGCCACCGGCCGTGCCTCCGGCGCGGCTGTCCCGGTCTCATGCCTCGACATCGAACCCCTCCCCCGTCAGCCCGACGAAGACCTCCTCCAGCGTGGGACGGACCACCCCGAACCCCCGCACCGCCACGCCCTCGCCGACGAGCAGCGCGCAGATCCGCTCGGGCGGCTCCTCCCCGGCGTGCGCCGTGACCTCGCCGTCCCCGGCGCGCACAGCGTCCAGCCCGGCCCGGGACAGCGCGGCCGCCGCCACGGCGACGTCCGGGGTCTCCACGCGCAGGCGCGGGGCCGCGCCCGCCTCACGCAGGGCGGCGACCGGGCCCTGCGCGACGAGCCGGCCGGCCCGCATGACGCCCACGTGGCCGCACATCTGCTCAACCTCGCCCAGCAGGTGGGAGGAGACGAAGACCGTCGTGCCGTCCTCCGCGATCTCCCTGATCAGCGTGCGGACCTCGCGGGTGCCCTGCGGGTCGAGGCCGTTGGTCGGCTCGTCGAGCACCAGCAGCTCGCGCGGCCCCAGCAACGCCGCCGCGATGGCCAGGCGCTGGCGCATCCCGAGGGAGTAGGCGCGGTAGCGCTTGCCGGCCGCCGCCGTCAGCCCGACCCGCTCCAGCGCGGCGCCGATCCTGGCCCGTGCTGTGCGGGGGTCGGCGCCGGGGTCGGCCGCGTCGAAGCGGCGCAGGTTCGCCTCACCGGACAGGTACGGATAGAAGGCCGGTCCCTCGACCAGCGCGCCGACCCTCGGCAGCGCGCGGGCCAGCCCGCCGGGCATGGGCGCCCCGAGCAACGACCAGGCGCCGGACGTCGGGGTCACCAGGCCGAGCAGCATGCGGATCGTCGTCGTCTTGCCCGAGCCGTTGGGGCCGAGGAAGCCGTAGACCGATCCCCGCGGCACGGCCAGGCCGACGCCGTCGACGGCGAGCTGACCACCCCGGAAGCGTTTGGTGAGACCGGTGGTGACGACGGCGTGCGCGCCGCCCTCCGAAGAGGGCGGGGGCGCCGCCGCGTCCTTCCGCGGCGCCCCCGCGCGCGTGCCCACCGTCACCGGGCGGCCCGGTAGAGGGCGTCCGGCGTCACGGCGCCGGCCAGCAGCCGGCCGTCGTCGGTGAGCAGGATCGACACGACCTTGGTGCGCAGCAGCCGGCCGCTGCCCCACTCTCCACTCACCGGCGTGGCCACGGAGCGGACGCCGCCGAGCAGCGCCGCCACGTCGGGTCCGCCGCCCTTCCGCTCGTCCCGCTTCTCGTCGGTGGCGGCGGGCAGCGGCGCGACGAGCACCGCGTCCCAGCCCGAGCCGACGACGCGGGTCCCGTCGTGCGCGCCGGGGGCCGTCTCGGGGCGGCGGCCCGCCGCGGGGACGTCCACCCCCTGCTCGACCTTCGCCCCCGGCGGGGGCGTGAAGGCGAAGTTCTCCGGGGCGGGGCTGGTGAAGGACAGCGTCTCGAAACCGACCTCGAACGCGGGCTCGGCGGCCCCCTTGGCGTACAGCTGGACGCGCAGCGGCATCAGCGTCTCACCGTCGAGGGCCACCCGGACGTCCCTGACCAGCGAGTCGGACGACCTAGGGGTCAGCACGAGCTGGTAGGCCCCCCGTCCGGCGACCGTGACGTCGTCGCCGACGCTGATCGCGGTGTCGGTCCCGGCCGCCTTCAGCACCTCCCGCGCGACCTGCTCCGGCGTCGCCGGCAGCGACGCGGGGCGGGACGGCAGCGGGAAGGGGGTGGCCGTCCCGCCGGGGGCGGCCGGGGCGGTCAGGCGGGTCGCCTTGTTCGCCGCGCTGTCCCACAGCCACACCTTGTCGCCGTCGGCGATGAGGTCGGTCTCGCTCATCTCCCCCGGCAGCATGATGCGGAACCGATTCTCCCCCGCGTACCAGATCTTGAGCTGGTGCGACCCGGACAGCAGGGACACCGGCGAGGCCCCGGACGGCCCCGGCCCGGACAGGCCGGGCAGCGAGGGCAGGCCGAGCGACGCGGTCTCGACGATCGTGCCGGACATCTGCGGCATCGGGCCGTGCTGCCAGGTGCGCGCCACATCGGCCAGCAGCTGCTCCGCCGTCCTGTCCGGCAGGGACGGCTCGCCGCCCACCGACGCGATCACCGGGCCGGCCCCCACGGCCGCGGCCACCACGGCCGCCGCCGCCACCGGAATCCCCCACCTCACGACACGAGCTTTCTTCGCCATCTCACATCTCCAACTATGGGCGGAAAACCTGACAGCCCGAGACTGCCGGACCACTCCTGAGCCGACGCTGAGACCGGCTGAGAGCCCTCTCAGGCGCCGCTCCGCGCCATCGGCGAAATGGTCCACTATGGGGCAATGCGGGTTCTGGTGGTGGAGGACGAGCGGCGGATGGCGGAGGCGCTGCGCCGCGGGCTGCAGGCGGAGGGGTTCGCCGTCGACCTGGCGCACGACGGGAACGAGGGCCTTCACCTCGCCCGCGCCGGCGACTACGACGCGGTCGTACTCGACATCATGCTGCCGGGCCTGTCCGGCTACAACGTGTGCAAGCAGTTGCGCGCGGAGGAGAACTGGGTGCCGATCCTCATGCTGTCGGCCAAGGACGGCGAGTACGACATGGCCGACGGGCTCGACCTCGGCGCCGACGACTACCTCACCAAGCCGTTCTCCTACGTGGTGCTGGTCGCCCGCATCCGGGCGCTGCTGCGCCGCGGCGGCGGACGCAGGCCCGCGGTGCTGCGCGCGGGCGACCTGTCGCTCGACCCCGCGGTCCGGCTGGTCACCCGGGGCGACACCCCGATCGAACTGACGCCCCGGGAGTTCGCCCTGCTGGAGTACCTGATGCGGCGGCCGGGCGAGGTGGTGTCGAAGCCGGAGATCCTGGAGCACGTGTGGGACACCTACGACACCGATCCGAACGTGGTCGAGGTGTACGTCGGCTATCTCCGCCGGAAGATCGACGCGCCCTTCGGCCGCGCCGCCCTGCGGACGGTGCGGGGGGCCGGATACCGGCTCTCCGGCGACGGAGGCTGACCGTGCCCGATCCATCCGCGCACCCGCTCGCACCCGGCCCGTCCGCCGCGGCGACGCCGGCCACCACCAGGCCCGCGCGGCGCCGGGAATCAGAGCCCGCGCGGCCCGGCGCATCGGAGCCCGCTCGGCCCGGGGAACCGGGGCGGACGGGCGGCCCGGTCGTGTGGTGGCGGCGGCGGAGCCTGCGGTTCCGGCTCACCGCCACCGCGACCGCCGTGCTGGCGCTCGCCCTCGCCGTGTCGGCGTACGTGTTCGTCGTGGTGCTCGGCGAGTCCCTGATCCGGAACATCGACGACCAGGTCTACCAGCGAGGCCGCGAGATCGTCGCGTTGTCCGACGCCGGCCGGCTGCCCGACCCGGTGACCTCGGTGAACAACACGATCGTCCAGGTGCTCGGCCCGGACGGGCGGATCGTCGACGCCACGTCCGACACCGACCGCCTGGTCCCGCTGCTGCCGGCGCGGGCGCGGGAGTCGGCCGCGCGCACCGGCGCCCCCCAGTTCGTGAACGGCCGGCCGTACGCGCTGCCAGGGCCGCTGCGGGTGCGGGTGCTCAGCGCGGACCACGGCGTCACGGTGATCGTGGCGCGGTCGTTCACCGAGGTGGAGAGCAGTCTGGTGACCACCGGGCACGTGCTGCTGGTCGGGATGCCGCTCCTGCTCGCGCTGCTCGCGGCGGCCTCGTGGCTGGTCATCGGGCGCACGCTGCGGCCGATCACGCTGCTGCGGCGGGGCGCCGCCGCCGTGGGCGGCACGGCGCGATCCCGGCGGCTGCCGGTGCCCGAGGCGCGTGACGAGGTGCACGCGCTCGCCACGACCCTCAACGACATGCTCGGAAGGCTGGAGGAGGCCGAGGCCCGCCAGCGGGCGCTGGTCTCCGACGCCGCGCACGAGCTGCGCAGCCCGCTCGCGAGCATCCGGCTCCAGCTGGAGGTGGCGCTCAGCCATCCGGAGGGGCAGGACTGGACCGAGACGGCGGAGGGCGTGCTGGAGGACACCCTCCGGCTGTCCCGTCTCGCCGAGGACCTGCTCGCCCTGGCGCGGCTCGACGAGGGCCGGCTGAGCCGGCGGGAGCCGGTCGACCTCGGCGTCCTGGCCCGCCGCACCGCCGAGCGGTACGACCTCGGCCTCGATCTCGACCTCGGCTCCGACGCCGCGCCCGGCCCGGCGCCCGTGGTGCTCGGCGACGAGCTGGACCTGCGGCGGGTGCTCACCAACCTGGTCGACAACGCGCTGCGCCATGCGGCCTCGGCGGTCCGGCTCGGCGTGCGAACCGGAGGAGCCGCGGGAGCCGGCGTCGCCGAACTGACCGTCGCCGACGACGGGCCGGGCATCCCGCCCGAGGACCGGGAGCGGGTGTTCGACCGGTTCACCCGGCTCGACGACGCGCGCAGCCGCGACGACGGCGGCGCGGGGCTCGGTCTCGCGATCGTGCGCACCACGGTCGAGGCCCACGGCGGTACGGTCCACCTGGAGGACGCCTCCCCCGGACTGCGTGCCGTCGTGCGGCTCCCCCTGGCACGTTGAGACCGCCCGATAGGAGACCGATGCTTCCCGACCACGGCAGGCCCGCCGCCGAACTGCTCGCCGAACTCAGCTCGCTCAGGGCCGCCGACCTGCCGGTCCGCGGCGGCAAGGTGACGGCCTACGTCTACGACACCGGCCTGCCGGAGGTGCACGAGGCGGCGCACCGGGCGTACGCGGAGATGCTCGAGGTCAACATGCTCGACCCGACGGCCTTCCCCAGCATGGTCGCGCTGGAGCGGCAGGTGGTGGGGGCGGTCGCCGAGACGCTCGGACGGCCCGGCGCGCCCGGGATCTTCACCAGCGGCGGCACCGAGTCGATCATGCTGGCGGTGAAGGCGGCCCGGGACGCCCGCCCCGGCGCCACCCGGGTCGTGCTGCCCGTGACCGCCCACCCCGCGTTCCACAAGGCCGCGCACTACCTTGGCATGGAGATCGTGCCGGTGCCGGTGGATCCGGTCACCTACCGCGCCTCCGTCCCGGCGTTCGGGGACGCGCTGGACGAGCGCACGGCGCTGGCCGTGGTCTCGGCGCCGTCCTACCCCCAGGGCGTGGTCGATCCCGTCGGCGAGATCGCCGCGCTGGCCGCCTCGCGCGGCGTGCTGTGCCACGTGGACGCCTGCGTGGGCGGGTGGCTGCTGCCGTGGCTGCGCGAGGCGGGGGCCGCGATCCCGCCGTTCGACCTGGCCGTGCCCGGCGTCACCTCGATCTCCTGCGACCTGCACAAGTTCGGGTACGCGCCGAAGGGGGCGTCGGTGCTGCTCTTCCGCGACGCGGAGCTACGCCGCCGGGCCTACTTCGCCTCGGCGGCCTGGCCCGGATACACGATCGTCAACGCGACCGTGCAGAGCTCGCGCTCCGCGGGGCCGCTCGGCGGGGCCTGGGCCACCCTGGAGGCCCTCGGCCGGGAGGGCTACCGGGAGCTGGGCCGCCGGACGCTGGAGGCGACGAGGCGGCTGGCCGAGGGCGTGCGGAAGATCCCCGGCCTGCGGGTGCTGGGCGAGCCGGAGGCCGCGCTGGTCGCGATCGCCGGGTCGCCGGAGGTGGACGTGTTCGTGCTCGCCGACGAGGCGCGCAGGCGGGGCTGGTTCCTCCAGCCGCAGCTGTCGTACGCCGGGATCCCGGCCAACATCCACATCACGGTCACCGGCGTGACGCTGGCGGGGGTGGACGCGATGCTGGAAGTGATCGAGGAGGCGGCCGAGGCGGCCCGGCGGCGCGGGCCCGCCGAGGTGCCCGAGGGCCTGCCCGAGCTCATCGCGTCCCTCGATCTCGACGCGCTGGACGACGCCACGTTCGCCGAGCTGGCCGCGTCGGCGGGGATCGCCCTCGGCCTGCCGGCCGGGAACGGCCCGGCGGCGCAGCCCGGGACGGCGCCCGAGATGGCGCCCGAGATGGCGGTGGTGAACGCGATTCTCGACGCCTTGCCGGCGGCGACCCGTGAGGCGATCCTCCTCCGCTTCCTGTCCGTGACCTACTCCCCGCCCGCGTGACCGGAGTCGCCGGGCCCCTTCAGGGCTAAGCGACGCGGAACGGGCGGCTCAGGAGCGGGCGGCGGCGAGGCGGCGGACCACGGCGAGAGCCGTACGCGCGCTCGCGGCGTCGTGGACCCGGAAGACCCGCGCGCCCTGCAGCGCGGAGACCGCGAGCGTGGCCAGGGTGCCGGCGTGCCGTTCTTCGACCGGGAGCCCGCCCAGCGCCTCGCCCACGAAGTCCTTGTTGGAGACGGCGACGAGCACCGGCCAGCCCGTGGCGGTCATCTCGCCGAGCCTCCTGCTGACCTCCAGCGAGTGCCAGGTGTTCTTGCCGAAGTCGTGGGCGGGGTCGATGAGGATCGCGTCGCGGCGGACCCCCGCCGCGACCGCCCGCTCCGCGAGAGCCGTCGTGTATGCGATCACGTCGGCCACCACGTCGCCGTACGCGATGCGGTGCGGCCGGGTGCGCGGCTCCACCCGCCCGGCGTGCGCGCACACCAGGCCGACGCCGTACGCCGCCGCGACCTCCGCGAGGCCGGGGTCCACGCCGCCCCAGGTGTCGTTGAGCAGGTCGGCCCCCGCCTCCGCGACGACCTTGGCGACCTCCGACCGCCAGGTGTCGACGCTGATGATCACTTCGGGGTGCCGCTCGCGTACCGCCGCGACGACGTCGGCCACCCGGCGGATCTCCTCGGCCGGGTCGACGTCCGTGCCGGGACCCGCCTTGACGCCGCCGATGTCCACGATGTCCGCCCCGTCCGCGATGAGGCGGGAGGCGGCGTCCACGGCGGCGGAGAAGGCGTAGGTCGACCCCCTGTCGTAGAACGAGTCGGGAGTCCTGTTGACCACGGCCATCACCGCGAAGTCGCCGGGACCGAAGGCACGGCCGCGCAGGCGCAGTACGGATGGCGGGCCGGGCACCGCGGCGGGTTTCGGCGAGTTCGGCATCGCCGTCACCCTACTAAACCGGCTCCCCGGGTTCCGCTCCGGCGCCGGGCGGCGGAGGCGCGGTCCACGCGCCCTCTGTTCGGAAAGAGTGGAACGATCCAAACAAAGGAAGAGGCGCGGTCACGCCGCCGAGCCGCCCTCGGCCAGGGCGAGGAAGTCCTGCGCCATCGCGGGCAGCCGCCGCCGCGCGTGCACCACGGCGATGATCTTACGCAGCGACGGGTCGAGTGAGCGGACCACCAGCCCGGCCCTGACCGCCTGCTCGGCCATGCCCCGGTACCACAGCAGCGAGGCCCGGCCCTCCCGTACGGCGCGGAGCCAGCCGCGGCGTTCGTCGGACTCGACGGCCGGGATCGGGCGCACCCCGTGTGTGGCGAAGATCTGGTCGAACTCCCTGCGGCGCGGGCTGCCGGGAGCGGGCAGCACCAGCCGCATGCCGTTCAGCCGCGTCACGGGGAGGGGATCGGGCAGGTCGAGGCCGGGCGGGGAGATCAGCACGATCTCCTGGCGTTCCAGGGGATGGCTCACCAGGTCGGTGGGCACCGGAAGGTCGGTCAGGCCGAGGTCGGCACGCTGTTCGCGGACCGCGCTGACCACCGCCTCCCGGCCCTCGCACCGCACGATCTGCACTCGTATCCCGGGGTGCTCGGCGGCGTACGCGGGCAATAGGCGCCCGGCGAGGCCGGGCTCCAGGCTCGGAGTGGACGCGATCCGTAACTCGGCCCCGGAGGAGTGGCCCTGGGTCGCGAACGCCTCGATCTCGGCCACCGCGTCGAGGGCCTCGCGAGCCAGCTTCACGACCCGGCGGCCCTGGGCCGTCACGACGACCCCACGGCCGGAACGCGCGAAAAGCGTCATTCCGAGTTCACGTTCCAGGTCGCGAATCGCGCGCGACAGAGCGGGCTGCGCGATATAGAGCGATCGGGCGGCATCGGTCATGGTGCGGTGCTCCGCAGTGGCGACCACGTAACGGAGCTGCTGCAGATTCATGCCAAAAACGCTAGGGCAGACGAGCCCGGCGATTCCGGAACATCGCAGAGATCACGTCGGCCGATTACGGATTGTGCCCGGTATCTGCTACATCCGTGATGGATGAGAAACGAGTATCCTTCTGCCCCAAATCCACGAAGGGGGCAAAGTCGTGGCGCAGCAGTACCCTCCCCAGCAGCCGCCCGGGGGGTCTTCTCCCTATTCAGGGCCGCCTTCGGGCCCGCCATCAGGGTCGCAACCGGAGGAATCGGCCGGTTGGACCCCCGGACCGGAATCCGGGGCACAAATCGGCGCGGCTTACCCGAACGGGGGTTGGACCGGGCCAACCGGAACGGGCGATTGGGACGGCCCGCAGCCCTACGGCATTCCCTTTCCGGAAAGCGGACGGCATCCGGAAGGCGGACAGGGCAACGGCATTCCCTATCCGGAAGGCGGACGGCATCAGGGCGTCGCCTATCCGCCGGGTGCCCATCCTCCGCCCGGCCCGTACGGCGGCCACCCGCAGGCCGCCCCATACGGCGGCCCGCCCCAGGGCGCCCCCTATCCACCCGTTCCGCAGCCCCCGGCCTCCGGCGGGTTTCCTCAGAACGGTTCTTTCCCGGCGCCTCCGCGGAACCCGGCCGCGTACGCCCCCGGGCGGAACCCACAGGACCCGGCCGCGCACCCTTACGGCCAGGATCGGCAGGACCCGGCCGCGCACGCTTACGGTCAGGGTCGGCAGCCCTATGGGAACCCGCCCCCCATGCCGTCGTACCCGCAATCCCCGGCAGCACCGCCGCCGTCACCGCCGCAGAGCGCGGGCCACCATTTAGAGGGCCTGCCCCAGGGAACGCAGCCCCATGGAGCGCAGTCCCAGGGACAGCCCTACTACCCGGCGCCTCAGGGCGCGCCCTACCCAGCACCTGAGGGCGCGCCGTTCCAGGGAGCACCGCAGGCAGCGGCGTTCCCGGCCGCACCGCCGCAGGGACAACCGTTCCACGGGGCGCCGCCGCAACAAGCACCCTTCCAGGGGGCGCCGCCGCCCCAAGGAGCGCCCTTCCAGGCGGCATCACCCCAAGGAGCACCCTTTCAGGGGGCGCCGCAGCACGCGCCGTTCCCGGCGGCTCCGCCTCAGCAGGCACCCCCGCCTCCGCCGGGACCGCAATGGGCGCCGCAACCTCCGCCGCCTCCGCGCGGGCCCGCCGCCCCCTACCCGCCGCCCGCGTGGCGGCCGCCCCGTCGCCGGTCGTCCGGGGGAGCGGTGATCGTCGCGCTGATGGGCATGCTCGCGCTCGTGTTCGTGCTGGTCGTGGTCGCGAGCGCGATGGCGCGCGTCTCCCGCGCCGAGGACCCGGTCTCCCCGATCGCGCTGCCCACCTACAGCCTTCCCCCGCTCCCTTCGCGGGGGCCCCGGGAGGACGACACCGCGGCGCCGGCCAGGCCGTCCGCCAGGCCGACGTCCCAGGCCACGAGGCGTCCGACGACGCCCACGCTGAACCGTACGGCCAAGAGCAACAGTCTCTACCGCGCCGGTTCGCCGGCCAGGACGAACTGCCCGGCCGGCAACGCCAGCATCTACAACCACGCCCAGTTCAAGGCCCTGATCCTGAAGACGGGAAGGTGCATGGGCAACGCCTGGGCGCCGGCGCTCACCCGGGCGGGCATCCCCTGGACTCCCCCGCATTACATGATCGCGGCCCGGAAGGGCAGGGGCGCCTGCGGCGACTACCCCTCTCCGGGCAGCAACGTGCCCTACTACTGCCCGAGCAACAGCACGATCTACGCGTCCACCTCGGCGATGGCCCGGGAGTACGGCCCGCTCGGCTCCTGGAACGGGATCATCATCAGCATGATGGCCCACGAGTACGGACATCACCTCCAGAACGTGTCGGGCATCTCCGACTCCTGGTGGCAGCAGACGGTCAACTCGAGCTCCCGCAGCGGCAGGATGGCCCTCAGCCGGCGGCACGAACTGCAGGCGACCTGTTTCGGCGGCATGTTCATGCGCTCGGTCGCCGCGACCTATCCCATCGACGGCACCCGGCGCAACACGCTCCTGTGGGCCTACAGCCATCTGGGCGACCCGCCGGGAGGGCCGCGCGACCACGGGAACACGCGCAGCAACGCCGCCTGGTTCCGCCAGGGCTACACCCGGCCGATGGCCTACCAGTGCAACACCTGGGTAGTCGGCTCCGCGTCCGTCTCCTGACGGTCGACCCCGACTCCTATCTCCAGGTTTACGTCTACCTTGTCCGGATATGGTGGTTAGAATCCCTAGCCAAGCCACGGAGGAAAGAGCGGTGAGCCATGCGCGGCGGGGGTCCCGCTGACGCGGCCGGGGGTTCCCGGAAGCGTCGGCGCGAAGGTCAGCGTGGCGGGAACGGGGAGCGCGGCAAAACCCCCGGCCCGCCGCCTTCACGCGACGAGGCCACCGGCTCGTCGCGACGGCGCGAGGACTCCCCCGGCCCCTCGCGAGCGCGTGCCGAGGCCTCCGGCTCCTCTGCCACCCCCGGCCCCTCGCCGGCACCCGGCGAAGCCCCTCACGGCTCCCCCGGGGCAGCGCACGAGGATCTTCACGACGCGACCATCCCGAGAAGACTCCGGAACGAGGCCTTCCCAGGCTCCCCGCCGGGCCCTCCGTCAGGCTCCCAGGCGGCTCGGGCGGAGTCCCGGGACGACACGGTGCCAGGGACCCGGGACGAGTCGTCCGGAAGCCCACAGGCCCCGGCAGAGCCCAGAGCTCCCAGAGCCTACGGAGCCCCCGGAGGTTCCCACCCGGCCCCGAGGCCGCGCGGCGGAGCGCCGCGCTTCGGGCCGCCGCTGACCCCCGCCTCCCTCATCGGCTGGACCGCGCTCTCGGCCCTCGTACCCGGCGCGGCCCACCTGCGGGCGGGCAAGCGCCGGACCGGGATCGCCCTGCTCGTGACGTTCGGCGCCGCCCTGGCCGCCCTGGCGGTCGTGGCCTGGCGGCTGGTGGGGAACGCGGGCGCGGTGGTGCGCCCCAGCACGCTCACCGCCATCATGGTGGGCGCGGCCGTCTGCGCGCTCGCCTGGTTCGCGCTGGTGGTCCTGTCCTTCGTGGCGCTCCGCCCGCAGCGGCTGTCGCAGACCGGGCAGGTGGTGGCGGGGATCGTCGCCGGCGTGCTGTGCGTGTCGGTGATGGCGCCGTTCGCGGTCACCGCGGGCTACATCAGGACCGCGAGCCAGACCCTCGACGCGGTGATGGCCCCGGTCGAGGGCACGACCCCCTCCCCCATCCGGGCCGAGGACCCCTGGGACGGCCGCAAGCGCGTCAACTTCCTGCTGGTCGGCGGGGACGCCGCGGGCAACCGGGTCGGGGTGCGCACCGACTCGATGACCGTGGCGAGCGTGAACGTCGCGACCGGCAACACCGTCCTGTTCAGCCTGCCGCGCAACCTGCAGTACGTCCGCTTCCCCGCGAGCAGTCCCCTGCACAAGGTGTTCCCCGACGGCTTCAACATCGAAGGAGAGGGCCTGCTCAACTCGGTCTGGTACTACGCCGACAACAACCCGCAGGTCATGGGGGGCAAGAACCGGGGCGCGCAGGCGCTGAAGGACGCCATCGGCTACACGCTCGGCCTGCACATCGACTACTACGCGATGGTCGACATGTTCGGCTTCGCGGCCATGATCGACGCCCTGGGCGGCCTCGACATCCGGGTCGAGCGGGACATCAAGTGGGGCGGCCACTTCGGCACGGCCGGGACCATCAGGGCCGGCTACCGGAGGCTGAGCGGCGAGGAGGTGCTCTGGTACGGCCGTTCCCGGGTCGACAGCGACGACTTCGCCCGGATGTCCCGCCAGCGGTGCGTCATCGGCGCGCTCGCCCAGCAGGCGACCCCGTCCAAGGTCCTCGCGAACTTCACCAGGATCGCCGCCGCGGCCCGCCACATGTTCCGCACCGACATCCCCCGCGACCTGCTGGAGCACCTCGTGCCGCTCGGCATGAAGGTGCGCAGCGCCAAGATCACCAGCCTCCAGTTCGTGCCGCCGCTCATTCACACCGGCAACCCGGACTGGGACAAGATCAGGGAGCTCACGAAGAAGGCGATCCGCGAGTCCATGGCCGACCAGGTTCCCATCGCGGCGACGGCCTCCCCCATGGTCACCGCCGGCACCTCCGGCACGGCCTCCGCGTCCGCCTCCGGTTCGCCCGGCGCGTCCCCCTCGTCCGCCGTCTCGTCCACCCCGTCGCCGTCCCGTACGCCGATCGTGGCCGACGCGGGCGGCAGGAAGACCCCCACCCCGAACGACAAGGCCGCCAAGACCCTCGCGGAGCTGTGCGGCTTCTGACCGCGCCGCTGAGGATTTCCCGCGAAGCCGTGGACGGCGCCGACGGTATACAGCAGGGTTGTCACGTAACGTATCCACCCCGTCACGAAGTGGAACCGTCGTGCGCGTACTCATCCAGTTGCGTCCGTCCCCCGATGTGGTCGCCGCCGTCGCCGACCCGTCGGTCCCGTCCTCGGCCTCCGACGTGGCCGACGATCTGCCCGGGATCGTCATCGACCACTCGTACGCCCCGGTGGCCGTGCCCCATCCGATGCCCGCGGTCCCCGGCGGGGACCCGCTGTCGCTCAACCAGCCGCTGATCTTCTCCATGGCGCCGCAGGACGCCTCCGTCGTGGTCCGCGGGGAGATCGCCGACGACGAGCTGACCAGCAGGATCGCACTGCTGCCCGCGACCCGCCGCGACGTGGTCGCGGTGTACGCCGACCCGGCCATCGAGACCACGCTCACCTGCGCCGGCGACCCTCCCGTGGGCGACTGGCATGACGTCGAGCGGCTGCTGTGCCTGCCCGATCTCGCGGCCGAGGGCCTGGACGGCTCCGGCGTCCCCCTCGCGGTCATCGACACGGGCATCAACGCGGCGTACGTCTCCGCGGCGCGCGGCCGGGAGGTCACCGTCGATCACGAACGCAGCTGGAACCCCAAGAGCGTCTCCGGAACGCCGGGGGACTTCGCGGTCGACCACGGTTCGATGTGCGCCTTCGACGCGCTCATCGCCGCGCCGAAGGCGTCTCTCGTCGACGTGCCCGTGCTGCTGTCGCGGCGGCAGGGCGGTTCGACGCTCGACGGCCTGCTGTCCGACGCGATCGCCGCGTACGCGCACCTGCGCGAGGTCCTCGACGCCCAGCCGGCCGAGTCCCGGGCGCTCGTCGTGACCAACAGCTGGGGGTCGTTCTCGCCGCGCTGGGACTTCCCGCCCGGCCATCCCGGCAACTACTCCGACAACCCCGCCCATCCGTTCAACCTGATCGTGGGCAGCCTGGCCGAGGCGGGGGCGGACATCCTGTTCGCCGCGGGCAACTGCGGCACCCAGTGCCGCGACAGCAGGTGCGCCTACCCGGACCGGCCCATCGTCGGGGCCAACTCCCACCCGCGCGCCCTGTCCATCGGCGGGATCGACACGGGCGGGACGCGCGTCGGCTACTCCTCCCAGGGCCCCGGGCGGCTGGCCGCGCGCAAGCCGGATCTGTGCGCCTACACCCACTTCACCGGTTCCCGCGCGCTCGGCGACACCGAGCCCGACTCCGGTACCTCGGCGGCCTGCCCTGTCGCGGCGGGGCTGGTCGCCGCCGTCCGCACCCGGTGGCCGTCGTCCACGCTCTCACCGGCCCAGCTCAGGACCCTGCTGCGGCGGACGGCCGACGACCGCAGTGCCGTAGGGTATGACCACGACTACGGGTACGGCGTGGTCGACGCCGCCGGCGTCATCGCCGCGCTGCGCCGCCGGGCGGCCAAGGCCGCCTGAGAGCCGCCGCGTGGCCCGGCCGGGCGGCGTCGTACACGACAGGGGAAGGCGGACCCGTGGCCGATGTGCTGATCACCGTGCGACTGCCCGCACCCGCGACCCTGGAGTCGGCCATGCGGCATCTCGACCTCGCCGAGGACGAGGTCGACACCGCGTACGGGCTGGTGCCGGTCGACCCCCGCAGGAACCTGTACGTCCTGCGGGTGACGGAGAGCGCGGGACGGCGCGTGGGCGACACCGGCGCCGGACCGCGCGGCGGGGACCGTCCGCGTGCGGACGGCGGGCCGTACTCCGATCCGCCGATCGAGCCGTACGGCCCGCCGCGATGACCGGCACCGTCTGGATCGTGTCGGGGCCGCCGGGGGCGGGCAAGTCGACGGTCTGCGATCTGCTGCTGGCCCGCCTCGACCCGGTCCCCGCCCTGCTCGACAAGGACACGATGTACGGCGGCTTCGTCGGGGCGACCCTCGCCGCGTACGGCAGGCCGCCGGGCGAGCGCGAAGGACCGTGGTACGACGAGCACGTCAAGCGGTTCGAGTACGACGGCATGACGGCGACCGCCCGGGAGATCCGGTCCCACGGCTGCCCGGTCATGCTGGGCGGTCCGTTCACCTCCCAGGTGCACGACGCGGCGCGCTGGCACGCGTGGGTGGGGGCCCTGGGCGGCCCGGAGGTGCGCCTTCTCTGGATCCGCTCCGACGGCCCCACGCTGCGCGAGCGGCTGGTGCGCCGGGGCCTCGCCAGGGACGGGCAGAAGCTGGAGAGGTTCGCCGACTACCTGCGTGCCATCCGGGTCGACGAACCGCCCGCCGTGCCGTACGACGAGATCGACAACCGCCTCGGCGCGCCCCCGCTGGAGGCCCAGATCGACCGGCTCCTGGTGAGCAGGTAAGCGGCGTCCTCACCCGTTCCCGAGCGACGCTCCCGGGTGCCGGCGGTGCGTCACGTGTCAGCGGTGATCGTTCCGGGGACGGCTTGGAACGCCTGGATCACGAGCGCGGCGAAGCGCCTGGACGCCGCGATCCGGACGGCCGCCGACGTCGCGTGGATGCCCCGGTGGGCGGAGAGCATGAGGATCAGGTCGTCCAGGACGAAGTCGGCGCGCAGGTGACCGGTCTCCTTGGCGCGGCGGGCGAGTCCGGCGATCGCGTTCAGCGTGCGTTCACGGCCCGCCGCGAGATCCACCTGACCGGGATAGGCCGCCATGAAGGCGTCCGTGAAGCCTCGGTTGCGTGCGTGCAGGTCACAGATCTTCTCGACGACGAGGCGGAAGCCGCGCCACGCGTCCGGGTCGGCGCTCCCCTCGTCGACGATGGCGTGGCAGGCGCGCATCTCGTCCTCGAATGCCTCGGTGACCAGCGTCTGCTTCGTCGGGAAACGGCGATACAGGGTGGCGGGGCCGACTCCGGCGCGCCGGGCGATTGCCCGCATCGGGACGTCCAGGCCTTCGGCGGCGAACAGCGCGCGAGCCGCGCCGAGGATGCGCTCACGGTTGTCCAGGGCGTCGGAACGCAGGATGTGAGGCGGAGGGTCGGTCACCGCTCTCACTTTAGTCAAGTGGACGGTGGCGTCCGTTACGGTCCGAGAGCACGGACGCCGCCGCGCGTCGTGGAGCATTCCCAGCATCCGGCCGGTACCGGCCCATCCCAGAAGGTGGAGACGACAGTGTTGGCAGTCGCGATCCGGGAGTTCGGAAGTCCAGAAGGCCTGGCGCTCATCGACCAGACGGCCCCGGCTCCCGCCGCCGGGCAGGTGCTGATCGCCACGGAGGCGATCGGCGTCGGCGGCGTCGACGCCCTGATCCGGAGTGGCGCCCTGGCCGCCTACGGCTTCGAGAAGGGCCACATCCCCGGCAGTGAGGTGGCGGGCGCCGTGATCGCCGTGGGCGACGACGTCGACGCCTCGTGGATCGGCCGGCGGGTGTGGGCGTTCACCGGGCTGGGCGGCGGCTACGCCGAACAGGCGATCGCCTCGGTCGAGGAGATCGTCCCCCTCCCCGCCGGCCTGTCCGCCGTCGACGCGGTGACGCTCGGCAGCTCCGGAGTGGTGGCCCACTTCGGCCTCTCCCATGCCCGCTTCGCGCCCGGCGAGTCGGTGCTGGTGCGCGGCGCGGCCGGCAGCATCGGGATCGCGACGGTCCAGCTCGCGGCGCGCGGCGGCGCCGGCGCGGTGGCGGTCACGACCTCGTCGCTCCAGCGCGGCGAGCGCCTGCGCGCGCTCGGCGCGACCCACGTGCTGGACCGCTCCGGCGACGGCGGCAGACACGCTGCTCCCGCCGGCTACGACGTCGTCGTCGACGTCGTGGCCGGCCCGGACCTGCCCTCCTTCCTCGCCATGCTCAACCCGAACGGCCGCATGGTCGTCGTCGGCGCCGTCGGAGGGCAGCCGCCCGCGGACTTCGGCACGACGATGATGGCGGCGTTCCGGAAGTCGACGTCCTTCGCCACCTTCAGCGCCGACACCGTGGCCGCACCCGAGCGGCGGGCCGTGCGGACCGGGCAGTTCGCCGCCGCGAGCCGCGGCGAGCTGCGCACGGTGGTGCACGAGGTGCTGCCGCTCGAACAGGCCGTTTCGGCGCACTACAAGATGGACGCCGGCGAGGTGTTCGGCAGGATCGTCCTCACCCCGTAGTCCTCACCGTGAAGTCCTCGCGTCGCAGGTCACACGATCTCGTGGCCGTACGCGACGGCGAGGGGCCCCAGGTCGGGGACGCCGAAGACCGCGCGCATCGACGCGAACACCTCGGCCTTGTCCTCGCCGTACCGGCGGACATGGGCCGCGTAGGCGTCGGCGGTGACGAATCTCGGCGGGACGGTCTTGCTGTGGAACTTGTCCGCGAACATCACGAGCTCTTCCTCGGCCGACTCCGCGAGGTAGTCGCGGGGCGGCAGCGGCAGCCCCTGTCGCAGCACGTCCTCCCGGCTGATCCCCACACCGGTGTGATGGGAGCAGAACCGGCACAGGCTCTCGGGCAGGCCCTCCGCGCGGAGCAGTTCGTGACCGAGGATCCCGTGGCGCACGTAACCCGCGTGGTCGAGCCGTCCGTCCCCGTCGTAGAGCCGGTAGACGCCGATGTCGTGCAGGAGGCTTCCGGCCCGCACCAGCTCGGCGTCGACGTCGAGCCCGGCGCGGCCGGCCAGTCGCAGGGCGATCGCGCAGACGATCTCGCAGTGCGTGTGGACGAGGTCGAACGCCTCCTCCGAGGGCGCGTGTCTCTCGTGCAGCGCACGGATCTCAGCGTCCGTCGGAAGCCGCATGCGCGGAGTCTAGCAACCGACGATCATGAGCCCTGAAACCCCTCCTCAGGAGGGGACGCGGTCGGTGATGGCCTGACGCAGGCCCTGGATCTCCGCGCGCAGGGCGGCCATCTCGGCCAGCACCTCGACGTCCTCCCGGCGCTCGGCCCTACGTTCCTCCTGGCTCTCCTCCTCCATCGCGCTGACCACGACCGCGATGAAGAGGTTGAGCACGACGAAGGTGCAGACCAGCACGAACACCACGAAGTAGACCCAGGCCGAGGGGTGAGTGTCCATGACCTCGCGGTTGATGTCCGACCAGCCGTCCCCGGTCATGACCTGGAACAGGGTGAACAGCGAGGTCGGCAGATCGCCGAAGTATTCGGGTGCGGAGGCGCCGTACAGCTTGGTGCCCATGACCGCGGCGACGTACAGCACGAGGCCGAGCAGGACCACGATCGAGGTCATCCCGGGGATGGCGGTGAGCAGCGCGGAGACCACCCGCCGCAGCGACGGCACCACCGAGATCAGCCGCAGCGCCCGCAGCACGCGCAGGGCCCGGAGCACCGACAGCCCGCCCGCGGTGGGAAGGAACGAGACGCCGATGATCAGCGTGTCGAAGACGTTCCAGGGGTCGCGGAGGAAGCGCCACCGGTAGACGTAGGCCTTGGCGAGGATCTCCGCGACGAAGACGTAGAGCGCGGCGTGGTCGGCGACGTGCAGGGCCGTGCCGTAGCGGGCGACCGCCTCGGCAGAGGTCTCGACGCCCAGCGTGGCCGCGTTGATCAGGATCACCACGGTGATCGCCTGCTGGAACCGCGGCGACTCGATCACCCGGCGGACACGTTCACGCACGAAGGACTCCTGGGGGAGGGAAGATCGCCACAGAGCCTAGTGCCACCGGCCGACATCTCCGTCTCCGCGCGGCACGCCCGGGCCGGGACGCTTTCGTGGTCACGTCCCGGTGCCGGTGCGCGGCGTACGGAAGGGCTCGACGGCCACGATGAAGGTCACGTCCACGCATCGTGGACGGCGGAAAGGACGGAGACGGATGACCCGTCGCGGAGCCCTGATCCTGGCCGCCGTGCTGCCCCTCGGCGCGTGCGCCGCCCCGGCGATCGACGCGGTCCCGCACAGACCCGCCGCCCGTGCGGCACAGGCGGCCGTGGAACCAGGCGACGGCTCATTGGATCTCGTCACCTGCGCGGGGCGACACGCCAGACGGTGTCGCCGGCGTCGTCGGCGACCAGGAGGCCTCCGGCCTTGTCGAGGACGACTCCGACGGGGCGTCCATACGTCGTGCTGTCGCCGGGGTCGGGCTTGAAGCCGGTGAGGAAGTCCTGCGGCCTGCCGCTGGGCATGCCATGGGCGAACGGCACGTAGACGACCTTGTATCCGACGGGGTCGCCGCGGTTCCAGGACCCGTGCTCACCGATGAACGCGCCGCCCCGGTAGGCCGGGGGAAACGCGGTCCCCGTGGAGAAGGCGAGCCCCAGGGGGGCGGTATGGGCACCCAGTGAGTAGTCCGGTCGCGACGCCCTGGCGACCAGGTCCGGGCGTACGGGCGTGACCCGGTCGTCGACGTGGTGCCCCCAGTAGCTCCACGGCCAGCCGTAGAAGTCGCCGTCGCGGACTCTCGTCAGGTAGTCCGGGGACACGTCGTCGCCGAGGACGTCGCGTTCGTTGACGACCGCCCAGAGTGTCCCGGTGGCCGGTTCGAGGCCGAGACCGTTGGGGTTCCTGATCCCGGACGCGTAGACGCGTGCGCCGCCTCCGCCGGGATCGACCTGGAGCACGGCGGCGCGGCCGCGCTCGGCCTCCAGGCCGTGTTCGCCCGCGTTGCTCCCCGACCCGACCGTGACGTAGAGCTTGGAGCCGTCTGCGGCGGCGAACAGGTTGCGGGTCCAGTGGTTGTTGTATCCGCCGGCCGGCAGATCGAGGATCTTCTCTCCCGGAGCGGTGATCCGGGTGTCGCCGAGCCTGTACGGGAAGCGCCACACGCCGTCGGTGTTGGCGACGTAGAACACGGCCTCGGTGCCCGGGGGAGCGTCAGGTTCGACCGCGTACGGCGGCGCCGCCCTCAGCAGGGCCATGCCGAACGGCTGGTTGAGGTGGTCGAGGAACGTGCCGCGGAAGTCGGCGACGCCGTCGCCGTCGGTGTCCCGCAGCAAGGTGATCCGGTTCGCGCTCCGTTCCCGCGTCGCGCCGTCGTTGCGGCGCAACCAGGACAGCACGCCCATCACGATCGACTCGGCGGGCTTCGGCGAGGTGGCGGATTCGGCGACGAGCACGTCGCCGCCGGGAAGCAGGTAGAGCCAGCGAGGGTGATCCAGCCCGCCCGCGAACCGGGTGACGGTGAAACCTTCGGGCGCGGTGGGCGTCACGCCGGCGGGCCAGCCCACGACGTCGGGCGCCTCGACCTTCGGGATGGGGAACGTGTCCGGCTCCTCGAACCGGGGATCCGCCCCGAGGCGCGCCTCCGTCTGAGGCGGGCCGCCCCGTCGGACGGCGGCGAAGACCCCCACCATCGCGAGGACGGCGAGCAGGACCAGCGCGAGGAGGGCGCGGACCGCGATCCGCGCCGACCGGCGGCGCCTCACCTCCGGGGACATCTCGCACCTCCCGGCGACGGCGGGGAGATCGGCGAGGACGTACGGCCCGGCGGCCGGCGAAGTGGCTGACCCGGAGGATCCGCGTGTTCCACGGCATGACCTTTCGACGGCGGTCTCACGACGACTCCCACCGTGGTGGATCAGGGGGGTGCGCGGACTCCGTCCATGGGTGCGTCATGGTGACCGCCCGGCCCGGCCGGTCTCGCCTGCTGGGTCAGCCGGACGGGCCACCTGGCGGAGTCGTACCGGCCGTTCGGAGGAGCCGGGCCCGGCATGCCGGCGGAAGCGTCCGAGATCGGCGCGCGCCGGGGCTCAGCGGGTGGCGGAGTCAGCGGGCGGCGGCGTCGACGGCCTGGGCGGACAGCACGTGGTCGAGGACCATGAGGGCGCAGCCGGTGATCCCGGCGCCCGGCCCGAGGCGGCCGCGCTCGATGCGCAGGCTGCGGGTGGCGAGCTGGGTGGAACGCCGGTAGACGATCTCGCGTACGCCCGACACCAGCGGCTGGAACATCTCGGCGACGTCGCCGCCGAGGACCACGACGGCGGGGTTGAGCAGGTTGACCGCACCGGAGATGACCTCGCCCAGCCAGCGGCCCGCCTGCCGTACGACGGCCATGGTCTCGGCGTCGCCGGCCCGCACCAGGGCGGTCACGTCGGCGAGGGACGCGACGTCGCGGCCCTTGGCGCGCAGGTCGCGCAGGATCGCGGTGCCGCTGGCCACCGAGTCGACACAGTCGAGGTTGCCGCAGCGGCACAGCACGCCGCCGCCGTCCCGCACCGGGATGTGCCCGATCTCTCCGGCCGCGCCGAGCGCGCCGCGCAGGATGCCGCCGCCGGAGATCACTCCCGCGCCGATCCGGGTGGAGACCTTGACGAACAACAGGTCGTCGAGCTCGGCGGCGTAGACGCTCCGGTGCTCGCCCATCGCGATGACGTTCACGTCGTTGTCGACGAGCACGGGCACGCCGAACCGCTCGGCGATGACGGGCGGGATCACCACGCCGGTCCAGCTCGCCATGACGCGGGCGCTTTCGACCCGTCCCGCCGCGAACTCCACGGTGGCCGGGACGCCGAGGCCGATGCCGGCCACGTCGCCGCGGCCGTCCAGCAGCTTCTCCCAGGTGTCCATGAGCAGGGGAAGCACGACGCCGGGGCCCTCCTCGACGTCGATGTCGATGTCGGTGCGGTGCTGCACCTCCCCCGCGAGGTCGCAGATCGCGATCTGGGTGCGGCGGGCGCCGAGCGAGGCCACCGGGACGACTCCCCCACCGGCGTGGAACCGCAGCCGCATGGGCGGGCGGCCGCCGGTGGACGGCCCCTCGGCGTCCTCCACGATCAGCCCGCGCTGGAGCAGGTCGGAGACGCGGTGCGCGACGGCCGGCCGGGACAGGCCGGTCACGCGGCCGATGTCGGCGCGCGTCACCGCCTCCCCGCTGCGGATGAGCTGGAGGACTTCACCAGGAGTGGCTAAACGTGACATCAAGCAGAAGTGAAGCACACGCGCTCACCGAAGTTCAATGACTTATTCATTTCGAGTTACAAAACTAGGCTTGATAACTGGCATAACTACCCGATACTGTCCCTCCTGTGCCGGATCGACGCCTTCGCCCGGTCAGCGGACGTGGCGTCGGGCCGGGCACGAGATCGACCTCGCCGGCGCCAGGGGGCTCCGGCGGAAGCAGGACCCGCCGCAGCGGCCGCGCCCGGCACGAGGAGGACCTTCCGTGACTGACCCCGTGGTTTCCCCCGTGGTTTCCGAGGTCACCGACCGCGTCGTCACGCGCAGCCGCGACACCCGCCGGGCCTACCTGGAGCGGGTGCGTCGCGCCGGGGCCGAACTGCGCGAGCGGGGGCCGGCCCGGGGGCGGCTCGCCTGCGCCAACCTGGCCCACGGCTTCGCCGCCGCCCCGGCCGAGGACAAGCTCGACCTGCGGGGCGCGGCCAAGCCCGGCGTGGCCATCGTGACGTCGTACAACGACATGCTGTCGGCGCACCAGCCGTACGAGACGTACCCGCCGGAGCTCAAGCGGGCGGTCCGCGAGGCGGGCGGCGTGGCGCAGGTGGCGGGTGGCGTGCCCGCGATGTGCGACGGCGTGACCCAGGGCCGCGCCGGCATGGAGCTGTCCCTCTACAGCCGCGACCTGATCGCCATGGCGACCGCGATCGCGCTGTCGCACGACATGTTCGACGCGGCCCTGCTGCTCGGGGTCTGCGACAAGATCGTCCCGGGTCTGCTCGTCGGCGCGTTACGCTTCGGCCATCTGCCCGCGGTGTTCGTGCCCGCCGGGCCGATGACCTCCGGCCTGCCCAACAAGGTCAAGGCCCGGGCCCGGCAGGCCTTCGCCGAGGGCAAGATCGGCCGTGGCGAGATGCTCGACGCCGAGGCCGCCTCCTACCACTCCCCCGGCACCTGCACCTTCTACGGCACCGCCAACTCCAACCAGCTCCTGATGGAGGTCATGGGGCTCCACCTGCCGGGCGCGACGTTCGTCAACCCGCACACCGAGCTGCGGCAGGCGCTGACCCGGGCGGCGGCGCGGCGGGCCGTGGAGATCACCCCGCACGGCGCGGAGTACACCCCGCTCGGCGAGGTCGTGGACGAGAAGGCGATCGTCAACGCGGTCGTCGCGCTGCTCGCCTCGGGCGGCTCCACCAACCACACGATGCACCTGGTCACGATGGCGGCCGCCGCCGGGATCACTCTGACCTGGGATGACATGGCCGCCCTGTCCAAGGTCGTGCCGCTGATCACCCGGATGTACCCCAACGGCCAGGCGGACGTGAACCACTTCCACGCCGCGGGCGGCATGGCGGTGTTCATCGGCGACCTGCTGGACGCCGGGCTCCTCCACGCCGACGTGCTGACCGTGGCCGGGCGCGGCCTCGGCCACTACCGCACGGCTCCCACCCTGAAGGAGGGCGTGCTGGTGTGGGAGGAGCGGACCGAGCCCAGCACCGACCCCGACGTCCTGCGGCCGGTCGCCGAGCCGTTCTCCCCCGACGGGGGCATCCACATGCTGTCGGGCAACCTGGGCCGCGCGGTGAGCAAGGTCTCCGCCGTCAAGCCCGAGCACCTGGTCATCGAGGCCCCGGCCCTGGTGTTCGACGACCAGCTCGACCTGCTCGCCGCGTTCGACCGGGGCGAGCTGAACGGGCGGGACTTCGTCGCGGTCGTCCGCTACCAGGGTCCCCGCGCCAACGGCATGCCGGAGCTGCACAAGCTCACGCCGCCGCTGGCCGTGCTGCTCGACCGCGGCCAGAAGGTCGCGATCGTGACCGACGGCCGCATGTCCGGCGCCTCGGGGAAGGTCCCCGCGGCGATCCACCTCTCCCCCGAGGCCGCCGACGGCGGGCCGATCGCGCTGCTGCGCGACGGCGACGTGATCCGCCTCGACTCCGCCGCCGGGACGCTCACCGTGCTCGCCGACCTCACCGGACGCACGCCCGAGGGCGCGCCCCTGACCGACGAGCAGTGGACCGGCACCGGCCGCGACCTGTTCGCCTCCTTCCGCCGTACGGTCGGCCCCGCCGAGCGCGGCGCGAGTGTCTTCGGGGGCACCGCGTGAGCCTGCCCTGGCTGGTCGCCGACGTGGGCGGCACCAACGCCCGGTTCGGTTTGGTGACCCGGCGCGGAGGGCAGCCGGAGGCGGTAACCGTACTCGACGTTTCCCAGCATCTCGGCCTTGCCGATGCCGTAGCCGCCTATCTCGCAGACCATGCGGGCGGAGTTCGGCCGGGGGCCGCGTGCCTGGCGATCGCCGGGCCGGTCGACAGGGACCGGTACCGGCTGACGAACGCGGGATGGTCGGGTTCCGTGAACGACCTGGGCATCCCGCGTACGGTGCTCCTCAACGACTTCGAGGCCCTCGCGATCTCGCTGCCCCACCTCGCGGGCGATGATCTCGTGTCGCTCGGCGGCCCCCCGCCGTCGCCCGGCCTGACGAAGGCCGTGCTGGGCCCGGGCACCGGTCTCGGGGTGGCGGGGCTGGTCCCCGTACGGGAGGGCTGGCTGCCCGTGGGCGGCGAGGGCGGGCACGTCGCGGTCCCGGTAGTGACGGACCTGGAGATGGAGATCGTGCGGGCGCTGCGCGCCGACGGCCTGCCGTACGTGGACGCCGAGCACCTGCTGTCGGGCACCGGGCTGCCGCGCCTGCACCGCGGCCTCGCGCTCGTACGCGGCGTCGCGCCGGACGCGCGGACGGCTCCCCAGGAGACGGCCCGGGAGACGCCCCGGACGGCGGGCACCCTGACGACGGGAGCCCGGGCGACGGCGGCCGGGGCCGCGGCGCCCGGGTTGACGGCGGCGCAGATCACCTCGTCGGACGACCCGCTGTGCGTCGAGACCGTGGAGGTCTTCCTCGCGCTGCTCGGCGGGTTCGCCGGCGGCGTGGCCCTGACGTTCGGCGCGCGGGGCGGGGTCTACCTGGGCGGCGGCGTGCTGCCCCGGCTGGCCGCACGCATCCCGGGCAGCGCGTTCCGGGCCCGGTTCGAGACGACCGCTCCGGCGCTGAAGGACTACGCCGCCGCGATCCCGACCTCGCTGATCGTCGCCGAGCAGCCGGCGCTGACGGGTGCGGCCGCCTGGCTCGCCCAACGATTCCCCGAAGTGGAGCTGTGATGAGCAACCTTCTCGACCTCGCGCCGGTCGTCCCGGTGGTCGTCCTCGACGACGCGGAGAGCGCCGTCCCCCTCGCCCGGGCGCTGGTGGCGGGCGGCCTGCCGGTGATCGAGGTGACGCTGCGCACCCCGGCCGCCCTCGACGCGATCCGGCGGATCGCCGCCGAGGTGCCGGAGGCCGTGATCGGTGCGGGCACCGTACGGTCGCCGGAGGACGTGGAGTCCGCGGTCGCGGCGGGTTCCCGGTTCCTCGTCTCCCCCGGCACCACCCCCGGGCTGCTCGCGGCCATGCTCGCCTCGGGCGTGCCGTTCCTGCCGGGCGTGGCCACGGCCACCGAGGCGATGACGCTGGCCGAGCGCGGCGTGCGTGAGCTGAAGTTCTTCCCGGCGGAGCCGGCGGGCGGCGTCTCCTACCTCAAGGCGCTGAGCGGCCCGCTGCCCGACGTCCGGTTCTGCCCCACCGGCGGGATCACCCCCGCGAGCGCGCTGTCCTATCTGGCCCTGTCCAACGTGGGGTGCGTGGGCGGAAGCTGGCTGACACCGCGTAGCCTGGTGTCCGCAGGCGACTTCGCGAGGATCGAGAAGCTCGCCGCCGAGGCCGCGGCGCTGCGTCCCTGACCCCCTTTCGCCCGCGCGGAATCCCCCGACCGGCCCTCCGGGCCGCACCGGGACCCCGAGCGGGCCCGCGGGGCCCGGGGCCTCCCCGCGCCCGACCGCACAAGCTCGCCGGCCGAGCCACCCTCCCTCGGTGACGCCGGTGGCCATGCTCGTGGACCGTGACCCGGCCACACGTTCATGGACTCCGGGCCCGTGCGCCGCTCACCCGCGGCGTGCGGGCCCTCTCCGTTCAAGGCCGGGTCGCGGTCATGACGAGGCCGGTGTCACCGTCCCAGAGGTCAGCGCCGCCTGCACGATGCGGATCGCCTCGCCCGTGTCGATGCCCACGCTGGCGATCACGGCCGCGTAGTCGGCGGCGGCCCGGCGGGCCCGCTCCAGGCCGTCCTCGCCGGCGGCCGACACGAACGAACCCGCCCGCCCGCGCGTTTCGATCAGTCCTGCCTCCTCCAGCTCCCGGTACGCCCGGCCGACCGTGTTCACGGCCAGGCCAAGGTTGGCCGCGAGCTGGCGGATGGTCGGAAGGCGGGTGCCCACGGCAAGCGTGCGATCCTGAATCTGCCGGGCGAGCTGGGCCCGCAGCTGCTCGAACGGCGGCACCGGCGAGGCCGCATCGATGACGATCATCGGACGCTCGTCACCCGCCGGGCCACCGTCGCGCTCGACGGCGTCCTGACACGGAGCGCGACGCACACGACCATGCCCACGATCACGTTGGCGACCGCAGCGGCGCTCCACCAGCCGGGCGCGGTGCCGAACAGCAGCACCATGGGCAGCGACCACTGCACGCTCGGCGTGGTGAGATCGCGGGCGTCCTCGACGCGCATGATGACGTCGGCGGTCAGCGACTCCTCGTCCTCCGCCACGACCGGGCGCCGCAGCAGGTGGCGCAGTTGCACGGCGGTGATGGCTGTCACGCCGAGCAGGCCGATCAGCAGGACGACGGCCAGCTGCCGCACGGTGGGGTCGGGAACGGCCAGGGCGCTCCAGGCCAGCGCCATCGCACCGGCGAACGTGGCGACCGCGAAGACGGCGTACGGCAGGCCGAGCACGGCCCGCCAGCTGGGCTGGATCGGATGGGCGGCCCTGCGGGACAGCGTCGCGCCCGCCCGCTGATCGACGCGTCGCACCCACCAGTCGAGCAGCGACTGTGCGAGCAGCAGCACGGCCACCAGCGCGGTCAGGACCAGCAGCGGCAGCGGTCGATACGGCTGGAAGCCGCCGAAGGCGGAACTGGCGAGCCGGTCGTAGGCCGCGGCGAGCGCGCTCGCGATGATCAGCACGGCCAGGATGAGGTGAGCTGCGAGGCGGGCGCGGCTCCGGACCGCCAGCCGGCTGGCCAGCAGCGGGGTCGGGCGGGCACCGGACAGGCCGTGCCGGGCCAGCCATGCGTCCGCCAATCGCAGGTCGGTCGCAGGCGCCGACGGGCTGGTGTCCGATAACGGTTCATGGGCCACGACTCCTCCTTTGTCGCAAGGTTTGTAGCAATATCATGAGACATGCCTTGAGACAAAGTCAACGCCCCGTGACCCTCGCCGGGACGTCGCCGGCTTGAGGTCCCGTGCGGCGAGCGTTCCACGCCGCCTACGCGCGTGCTCACCGTGTTCACTCACGAGGGCACCGGCCGGTGCGTCTCCTGTCGAGGGGGGCCTGGCTCGTATCCGAGGGCGCTCGACGCCTACTGTTCACCTTCGGAGGCGCAACCGGGGGCCCGTGATCGCCGTCTCCTTGGTGTGGACGGTTATCGCATCCTCTTGGCCCTCGTGCTGGCGGCCGGCGTCGGCCTCGCTCCGGTCTCTTCGGCCGCCGCCGATCCGGCGCCGGGGTGGCAGGTGAGCCTGCGCGGCGGGGCCGGCTCGATCGTCGACGACCTCGCCGCCACCGGCCCCGCCGACGCGTGGGCCGTGGGCGCGCGCAGGACCGGGACGCTGGACCCGAGGAACGGCTCCTACTTCACGGCTCCCCTGATCAAGCACTGGAACGGGCGCAGGTGGGCGACGGCCGCGAACCCCGCGGGGCCCACGGGGTTCCCGCTCCGAGAGGTCACGCTGGTCGAGGCCTCATCCCCGGTCAACGTGTGGGCCGCCGGCACGGCCGTCGCCCCGGGGACAGGCGACGTCTCAGCCGCCACCCGGTCGGTGCTGTCGCGCTGGGACGGCAGCCGATGGCGGCTCATGGGCTCGGGCCGCACTTCGATCACCGACCTGGAGGTCCTCGACGCGACGCACACGTGGATCCTGGGCCGTGACGACCGCACAGGGAAGGGGTTCTTCAAGCGCTTCCACAGCGGCCGCTGGACGAGCCTGCCCTTCCCCGCCACTCTGAAGGGCATCAGCGTCCGGTCGCCGGGCGACATCTGGGGCTTCGGGCCCTCGTCCGTAATGCGCTGGAACGGCCTGGCCTGGAGCACAGTGCGACTGCCCGTAACAGCCGTGCCCGCCGCCCCCACCCCGGCGTACGGGCCCGTGAAGCTCCGGCTCGACGCGCTGGTCACCTCGGGAGCGAAGGACGTCTGGGTCGCCGCGGGGTTCCAGCAGGGTGACTGGTCCCAGCCCGGAGCCGTCCTGCTCCACTGGCACACTGGTAGCCGAGACGGCGCGAAATGGCACCAGATCCGCCTGCCCGGCGACGTCATCCGAGACCTCGCCCCCGACGGTCGGGGCGGTGTGCTCGCGGCCTCGTACCGGCAGTCGATCACCGCGACGCCTGACGGGCAGGATCCCTATGCCTACACCACTTTGGCCGTCGACTCCTTGCGCCACACCGGCCGGAAGCTGACCCGCCAGACCGTGACTCCCGTGTCGAGCGGCTTCGAGTGGTCGGACCTCGTCGCCGTCCCGGGTACCGGTTCGGCGCTGGCCGCGGGTTTCAACCGGCGACCTCCCCAGGGCCACGTCGTCTTCCGCTACGACGGCTAGAGCCTCGGCTCGTCCCCTCACGGGCGAAGTTCGGTTCCGCCGCTTCCAGGCGCGGCACCGAGATGCCCAGCCGTCGTGCTTCGGCCAGGGTGTCCCGGCAGACCTCACGCGGCTCCTCGGCCTCGGGATCGGAGTGCGCCGCGAAACTCACGCGCAAGAGCGCGACATGAGCGGTCAGCCAGGCGAGCGCGGGGGCCGTCAGCCAGGTGGGCGCACGGAACAGCAGCACACCGCCCCGGTGACGGCGCAGGTCGACGCCTCGCGCCTCGAGGAGCGGCAGAAGCTCGCGGCCGGCCAGCAGCGCCTCGCGCAGGTCGCCCGTCGCCCCGGCCAGCTTTGACAGGGAACCCAGCCGCAGGCCCTGCGAGAACAAGCCGGCGTCCGACGCGAAATGGACCCACAGCCAGCCGCGGAAGTCAGGCCGCTCCTTGAGCCGGAGCCCGGCCTCGCGAAACGCCTGGCGCACGGCCCGCTCACGGTCGGTCGGGGGCCGGCCGAGAGTGCCGAAGACGACCGACGGCAGCAGCGCCCCACGGAGCACGCCGTCCGCGCCGAAACCGCCACCGGCCTGCGGAAAGCCCCAGGCGATCCGGTCGACGGGGAGAGCGCCGATCGCGGCCGGCGGCTCGGTCCAGAGGTTGCCGAAGACCAGCACCGTGGCCTGGCCGACACGCGGGGACAGGAAGGCCGTCGCCTCCGGGAGGCGGTGGTGCGGCACGCTGAGCACGATCAGGTCGAAGTCGTGGTCCGGCTCCAGCGCCTCGCGGCAGCGCACCGGCCACCTCTCGACGACGCGCCGCCCCCACACCCGGCGCCGCATATCGATCAGGTCGAGGTCCACCGCGTCTCCGTACGTCGCCGCGCGGCCCGGCCGGACGTAGAACTCGACGTCATGTCCCGCCTGTTGCAGGGCCCAGCCATAGACGGTGGCGATCACGCCTCGGCCGAACATCAGGATCTTCAAGCTGCACCTCGTGGGGTACGATCGATTCGGAGGCAATCTCCACTTTGCAAAATATGGAGACCATCTCCACTTGTCAACGCGAGGTAGCTCATGACCGCCGGCAAGCCACTGCGGGCCGACGCCCAACGCAACCGCGATGCCCTGATCGCCAAGGCACGCGAGATCTTCGACGCCGGCGAGTTCTTCGACCTGCGCTTCGACGACTTCGCACACCTGGCCGGGGTGGGCACCGGCACGTTGTACCGCCACTTCCCCACCCGGGAGGCGCTGGCCGAGGCGGTCTACCACGGGGAAGTCGCCGCGCTGTGCGACCGCGCCCGCCGACTACAGGACACGCTGCCCGCGGCGGAGGCTCTGGCGACCTTCCTGCGCGGCATGGTCGACCACATAGGTGCCCACAAGGGCCTGGCCCGGACGCTGGCCACGCTCATGGCCGATCGCTCAGGTGCCCTCGCCGAGGGCAGCCTGGCGCTGGAGCAGGCTGTCACCGACCTGGTGGCCGCCGCCGTGCGGGACGGCGCCGTTCGCGACGACGTGGATGCCGGTGCCGTGATGATGGCGCTGCACGGCATCGGTGCGGCCCATGACCGCCCCGCTTGGCGGGCCGAGGCCGACGATGTCATCACCCTCGTGCTGGACGGGCTCCGCCGCCCGCTGTGACAAGGTGCGACACGAGGTCGCATGCCGCGAGCGAAGGGCCCGGTCAGTGGTACGGCGGCGCCGGCATGCGACGCTCGCGCCCTGGGGCGCCGGCGTACGAGCAGGGTCGCCTACAACAGGTGCGCGACCATCTCGGCGAACTCCTCGGGGGAAGCGATCCGCACACCGAGGGACTCGGCCTTCGCCCGCTTGGACCCCGCGTTGTCTCCTGCGACGACCAGCGAGGTCTTCGCCGAGACGCTGGAGGACGCCCGGCCTCCGGCCCGCTCGATGAGCTCGTTCATCTGGTTGCGGGACAGTGCCGCCAGCTGCCCGCTCATCGCGCCTGTGACCACGACCGTCATCCCGGTCAGCGGCAGAGCACCCGGCTCGTCCTCACCCGACGCCGGGGTGGTCGTGCCGACCTGGTCACCGGCGGGCGCCGCCGCATCGGGCTCGGCCATGTTCACCCCGGCCCGGACGAGCTTGTCGATGAGGTCGCTCAGGCTCCTGGCGGTTCTACTACGCGCCGTGGGCCAACGCGACCACCGCGTTCCCGGGCATCGCGATCAAAGTCGGCTGACCGTACGCACCTCCGGGCCCGGCACGGGGCTCGCGCGGGGCGGGGCCGGCGCACTCGTACGCTGACGACGACAGGCGGGCAGGACGGCCCGCCCGGGGAGGAGCGCGGGGACATGGACCTGTATGAGCGGCGAGGCCGCCTGCCGGACGAAGCCGCGGCGCTTTCCCGGGCCGGTGAAGCGCCGCGGGCCGCGCGGCGCGGCGCGAAGGCAGCCCGCAGGATCGCAGTCGCCCTGCTCGGGGCCCTGGCCCTCGGTGCTGTCACGGCGGTGGCCTGCGCGTCGACGGGCCCCGCCGCCGCGGGTGACGTCCCGTCCGCCTCCGGTGCGCCGCACCCCGGTCAGGTGGCGCTCGCGAGGCTGGCCGACCGCATCGACGCGGCCCTGCGGCGCGACTTCCCCCGTCAGTACGCCGGGGTCGCCCTGGCGCCCACGGGAGGCGGCCTGATCGTCTACCGGCGCCCGTCGCCCGCCCTCGACGCGGCGCTGCGCGCCCGTTTCCCGAAAGCGCCGATCAAGACGCGCTACGCGCCCCATGCGGCGCGGGAGCTGGACGCCCTGGCCGCGCGGGTGCGCCGCGACATCGCCTACTGGGGCCGGCGCGGGGTGCCCATCACGTCGGTGACCGCGCGTCACGACGGCACCGCCGTGGAGGTCGGCACCACTTCCGTGGCCCGCGCCTCGGCGCAGCTGCGGCGGCGGTACGGCTCGGCCCCGCTCCGGTTCGTCGAGGCCAGGCCGTCGCTGATCCCGGACGGCGCGCACTGACGCCTGTCCGGGTTGTCGGGAACCAGACCTCGATAGGCGTCGGGAGGATGCGGGTGACGTGCGGGTGGTCCGCCGCAGGTCGCTACCGCCAGGCGGCGGCTTGGCACAGGGGGACTCAGTCGCAAAGCAGGGCGGCGATCGCGTCGGTCGTGGCGGGGTGACGGGCGAGCAGCTCCCGCACCTCGGCGCCTCCCAGCTCCGGGCCGTCGACGTCGGGCCATTCGGCTGGGCAAGCGAGCAGGGCCGCCACGGCGTCGCACGCCTGCGGGTGCCGGGCCAGCAGCGCGGCGACCGGCCCGCTCAGTACGGCGGCCGGGCGGGCCCGCCCGGCCGGTACGGCCGGCCGTTCCCACGGCGGCGTCCACCCGTCCAGCTCGGCGAGGTTACCGGGGAAGGTGCGGCCCGCCTCCCGGACGAGCACCGGCACCAGCTCCTGCGCGTGCCTGCGCAGCGTCGTGATCAGCGTCGGCAGCCACGGCAGCAGAACGGAGTCGGGTAGCCGCGCGAACGCCTTGGACAGCGCCTCCACCACGAACGGCGCGAGGGCCGGGACCGGTTCGAGCGCCTGGACGAACCCGCTCAGGTAGAGCGGGAAGGCGGGAACGACGAGCGGGTTGGCCAGCAGTTCATCACACCTGGCGCGCAACTCGTCCCGCGGCAGCAGGCCCAGCTGAGTCTTGGCCGCCCAGAGCAGGGCCACTTTGGCGGGGGCCTCCGGGTGTGACTGCCGTACGGCGAGTTCGAGCTGGGCCCGGTCGCAGCCCAGCGCCAGCGCGAGGCTCTCCAGCGTGAACAGGAAGCCGAGCATGGCACCGACCTGCCGCAGGCCGGTGTCGTCGTCCGCGAAGGCGGTGGGCAGCAGCGTGCAGTAGTGCGCGTATCCGGCCGTGACGAACGCCTCGCACCAAGTCGGCAGTTCCGGTTGCGTGGCCCGGAAGTGGGCCAGCAGCCGCCGGATCCGGCGCAGCACCTCGGGCGCGTCGTCGACCGTGCGCTCTGCGGCCAGCAACTCGACCGCGCGGTTGCCGAGCTCGTCGGCGAACCGGCGGCTGCCGAGGTAGAGGATGGCGTCCTCCACGGCCGCGAGTGCGTCTCCGGCGGTGGCACGGGGCTCCCAGACCCTGCGGCGTAGCCGCTGCTCCAGCACCTGCTCGACAGTGACGCCCTCGTAGCCCAGCTCGATGATTGACCGCTGGTGCCGGCCGATCGCCAGATCCCAGCTTTCCTGAATCGGCCGCTCGCCGAGCCGCCTGGCCCCCATGATCGGCCGTACCGCGTCGTCGGGCAGCAGGTAGCGCAGCTTCCACAGCACGTCCGAGCACGGCTCCAGCTCCGGGTCCGCCTTCAGGTCGAGCAGCACCCGCTGCTGGGTGCGCCGGCTCAGGTCCAGCCCTAGCGGCTCCAGCCGGTCGTACACGTCGCGGGCGAGCGGAGGCAGCGCCTCGTAGCCGACCACGCCGATCCGGTCACCGCCCAGCAGGATCTCGCATAGGCGGCGGACGTCCCGGCGGCCCGGCACGGCGTCCTTCTCGATGCAGGTCACCGCCGCGTCCGCGAAGTCGTACGGCGCGGGCCTGGCCCGGCCACGCAGACCGGCGAGCAAGATCGACGTCTCGAACACGGCGATGGCGTCGGCCGTGCTGGCCAGGTAGCCGTTGCGTCGGGCCAGCCGCACGATGTCGACGCACCACCCACGCAGCTCGTCCTCGTCCAGGTCGTCCAGCACGGGCGGGGTGGCCAGGAACCCGGCGAGCCGGTCGCGGGCCGGCCCGGCGACGGCGGGCGGCGCGGCCTTGACCGCCTTGGCGCGGGCGCGCCTGTCCTGCTGCCCCTTCAGCCGGTACGGCGTGGCACCGGCCCGCCGGATCGCCTTGGCCCAGGTGGCGGCGGCGATCGACACCGATCCCTGGGCCAGGCCGAACTGGGCCTCGATCGCCGAGTGGCTGGAGGGGATGAGCCCGTACAGCCAGCGGGTGCCGGTGCGCGGCGTGATCGTGTAGGGGGCCGCGTCGGACGTCAGACCGAACTCGGTGATTTCGCTGACGGCGTGGAAGGCTCCGCATACGTACAGGCAGTCGGCCGGGTCGGCTCCGGAGATGGCGAGATGCTCGCGGATCCGCGTCCACATGTAGCGCTCGCGTTCCTCGTCGATCGCCAGCCGGTCGTCCTGCGCGGGGCGCAGCCGCCGGAACAGGCTGCCGATCAACGCCATAGCCTGCCGGTAGGTGTCGTAGTCCGCACCGGTCAGCGGCTGCTCGACGTACTGGTCCCACCATTCCGACCAGTGCCGGACCTTGCCGTGATGCAGCAGGTGGGCCTCCAACTCGGCGAAGCGGGGGCGCAGGTCGCCGATCTCGACGCCGACGGAGTCCCCGTGCAGCGCCGCTTCTTCACCGTGCTCGTCGAGGTCCTCCGGTTCGCTCCCGGCGTCGTTCCCGGACTTGGCCTGGCCGTCCGAGGCGCCGGGCTCCCACTGGAATACGTGGTCCACCGAGCGATCGACCAGCACCAGCTCCACGTCCGGAGTGTCGAGCGCGTACGCGATCGCCTGGTATTCGGCGGACGCCTCGGTGACCGGCGCCACGACGCTGAGCGGTCCAGAGCCGGCCGGGAAGCCGTCGAGCTGAGTGGCGAACGCCTGTAGCGCCACGGGCAGCCGGCAGTTGCGCAGTTCCTCCAGCAGAGGGCGCAGGTCCTCGCACAGCTCCAGGTAGACGACCTTGGGCCGCTTGTCCCGCAGCCGCAGAGCCATCGCCAGCGCGGAGGCCGGCGAGTGGTGACACACCGGGAAAATCTCGAGGTCCTCCCGCAGCATCCGGTCGACGTCGTCGACCATGCCGGTCAGGATGCCCGACAGGGCGCCCGCGCCGCCGGAGAACGTCTCGGCGGCGGCGAGGAGTTGCCCGCGCAGGGCGTCGAACGTACTCATGACAGCGTGGAGATGGTCTGACGGCCGCCCTCGAGGAAGCTCGTCCACTCGCCGCCGTCCTTCTTGCTGCGTGGTTCGACCACACCGTGCCAATACTTGTTGAGGATCGCCAGGTCCTCCGGTGCCCGCCGGGCCAGCGAGCCCACCAGGGAGCCGCCCAGAGTCTCGGCACGCAGCGTGCGGTCACCGAAGAAGTGACTGTGCAGAATGGCGTCCTCCAGCACGCCGATCTGCTCGGCGGTGGACAGAGCCGACTCCAGCTTCTCGTCCTCACTGGTGGCCGACGCGGCGGCTGCGCGCAGGTCGGCGAAGCTCTGCAGCAGGATGTCCAGCAGCGTGGGCGGGACGTCCAGCTCGATCCGGTGGCGGCGCAGCAGCTCCGTCGTACGGAAGCGGACGATCTCCGCCTCGCTGGTCTTGCTGGTCACCACCGGGATGCGGACGAAGTTGAACCGCCGCTTCAGCGCCGAGGAAAGGTCGTTCACCCCGCGGTCCCGGCTGTTGGCCGTGGCGATGATCGAGAACCCGGGCCTGGCGAACACGGTGTTGTCGGTGTCCAGCTCGGGGATGGAGACGTACTTCTCGGACAGGATCGAGATCAGCGCGTCCTGCACGTCGCTGGTTGAGCGGGTCAGCTCCTCGAACCGGCCGATCACGCCCTGTTCCATCGCCGTCATGATCGGCGAGGGGATCATCGACTCCCGCGACTGGCCCTTGGCGATCACCATCGAGACGTTCCACGAATACTTGATGTGGTCCTCGGTAGTGCCCGCCGTACCCTGCACGACCAGGGTGGAGTTGCGGCAGATCGCGGCGGCGAGCAGCTCGGCCAGCCAGCTCTTGCCAGTCCCGGGGTCACCGATCAGCAGCAGGCCGCGGTCGGAGGCGAGTGTGACGATGCTGCGCTCGACGAAGCTGCGGTCGCCGAACCACTTCTGCGGAATCTCCCTGTCCAGGCCGTCGGAACGCTCGGAGCCGAGCACGAACAGCCGGACCATCCGCGGGCTGAGCCGCCAGGAGAACGGCTTGGGGCCGTCGTCGATCGACTCCAGCCAGTCGAGCTCCTCGGCGTACTTCACCTCGGCAGGCGCACGGAGCATCTCATTGGTCATCAAAGTCTCCTTAGGCGAGGAAGTTCTTCAGTTCGAGCACGAGTTTGCGGATGTGGCCGGAGATGACGGGCGTGCCAAGGTCCTTGAGCTTCTGCCGGAACCACGGGTTCACGCTCTGCTGGCCGCCACTGCTCACCGAGCCCACCGGAATGAGCCGTACGCCGGATCGGTGCAGCGCCTCCATTCCGGCGTAGACGCCGTCGCAGTTCCATTCGTAGAAGTCCGAGATCCACACGACCACCGTGTTACGGGGGTCGGTGACCTTCGGGTGGGCGACGGCCAGGGCGGCCGTGCCGTCGGTGCCGCCGCCGAGCTGGGTGCGCAGCAGCACCTCGAACGGATCGTGCACCCACGGGGTGAGGTCGAGCGCCCGCGTGTCGTACGCGATCAGGTGAACGTCAACCTTGGGTAGCCCGGCGAAGATAGACGCGAGAATCGTGCAGTTGACCATCGCGTCGACCATGGAGCCGGACTGGTCGACGACCACGATCATGCGGGCCGGAGTGGTACGCCGCGCGGTGCGCCGGTAGTACAGCCGGTCGACGTAGAGCCGCCGATCCTCGGGGTTGTAGTTGGTGAGGTTCTTCCAGATCGTCCGTTCGAGGTCGAGGTTGCGGAACACCCGTTTGGGCGGCACCGAGCGGTCGATCTCTCCCACGCTGGCCTTCTCGACCTGCGTGCGCAGGACCTGGGCGACCTCGTCGACGAATCTGCGGATCAACGCCTTGGCGTTGGCCAGAGCCACGCCGGACAGGTTCGACTTGTCTCGCAGGAGCTGCTCGACGAGTGACATGCTCGGTGTGAGCCGCCTGGCCAGGGCCGGGTCGGCCAGAACCTCGCGCAGCCGCATCCGGCGGACGAGGTCGCCCTCCAGGTCGGCCAGTGCGCGGGCCAGCTCGGGGTCGAGCCCGTCGCCCGCCCCAGATCCCGCCCCGGGTCCCCCACCAGCTCCCACCCCGGACCCCGACCCGGCCCCGAATCCGGGGCCCGCTCCGGACGCGGCGCCGGCCCCCGCGCCAGGTCCCGCCGCGGAGCCCGTCCCTTGCCCGGTCCCCGTGCCTGGTCCCTGTCCGCCGCACATGGCCTGCTTGAACCAGGCGGCGTCCTGCTGCCAGGTCGCGAGCTGCGTGGCGGTGACGTCGCCCGTACCGGTGGCGAAGACGTTGAGCAGCAGCTTCGAGATCAGCGCGGCCCTGCGCACCTCGTCACCGGGGGCGTCCTCCCCCGGCGCGAGCAGGTTCTGGAACTCGGCGGCCAGCTCCGGAAACCGCTGCACCAGCGATTCGATCGAGACGGAGGGATCGAGTACCGCGGCGGGCAGCCCGAGATCCCCGGCGATCGCCATGCTCGCCGTCTCCAACGTCGGCTGCTCCTCGGGGGCGAAGAGGCGCGCGAGCAACCGCCAGTACAGCACCTGACGCCGGTTCCGGTCCGTCGCGCCGCCGTCGATCACGGCACGGCCGTTCGTGGTGCCGCCTTCGGCCACGATCTGCTGAGAAGCGCGGTCACCGGTCATGACACCTCCACTCGCCGCGCGGTCGTCGCCCGGCGCCTCGATGCCCGCTATGTCCCGCTCACCCGGGTTCCGCACGGGAAGATCGTCGTCGGTAGGATTGTGGTCGTTCATTGCCGCAGCAACCGTCCGGCCCGCTCGCGCAGCACGGCGACCGCGTCTCCCGACCTGGCCTCGGCCTTGACCACCTTGGGGTCGGTCGGGCCCTGCGCCCAGTCGCCGGTGCCCACGGCGACGGTCTCCCGTTTGACCTTCGCCTGAACGGCCAGCGGCTGGAGCAGCCAGCGCCCGCCGTCCCAGCGGACCAGGCCGACGCACGCGGAGGAGCCCGCGACCAGCTTCGGGGTGAGCGGGCCGCAGCCGGGCAGCCGGGCGGTATCCACCGCGAGCACTGATCCGCCCAGGTCGAACGAGCCGTCGCCGGTCACCTCGTAGCCCTCGATCAGCACAGGTTCGGCGATGCGTACCGGGACCCGCTCCAGCGGCGGCGCCGCGGGGGCGAGCACCCCGGCGAGGTGCAGCCGCGCGGTGGTGAACGGGTCGGCCGGCTTGCCCAGGGACGCCCGATCGTCGTGCCAGATCACGTCGCCGCCGTCGAGCAGGGGCAGGTCCGTGACCTCCAGGGACAGGTGGCCGGCCAGGGCGGCCAGCAGGACCTTGTGATCGTGTGCCAGTTTCCACAGCGCGGGCCCGATGATGGTGTCGACCTTGGCCGCCGTGACACTCGTGCGCACCAGCCGGGCCTGACCACCGTCCGCGGGTTCCAGCACGGCGTGGACCTGGAACTGGACCGCGGTTCCGTGCTCGTGCACGTCGACGCCGAGGATCAGCAGCCGGCCGGACACCGTGGCCACGGCCCGGGGCTCGCCGGGCAGGACGCCGTCCTGAGCCAGCAGCAGGGCGCGGGTCCACAGGTCGGCCCAGCGCCTCACCGGCAGATGCTCCATCGTGCCGATGGGGCAGGAGGCGCGCAGCTCGGCGGCGAAACCGTCCAAGAGCACGGCGAGCCTGCGCAGTCCCGGCACGACCGTCAGCCCTTCGGTGATCCGGTCGACGGCGGAGACGAGGTCGTGGTCGACGCCGCGCCAGCCGATGATGGCCAGTTCGCGCAGCCAGGATCGGGCTCCGCCGAGCAGGTTGGCGGCTGTGTCCTGCTCGGACCGCGGCGCCGGGTACCAGGGCGCACGCTCGCGTCCGAGCGCCGCGTCGAGATCGGCGAGCAGGGCGTCGTGGACGGCTCCGAAGAGCGCGGCCCGGCCGCCCGCGAGCGCGGTCAGGTGCTCCTCGGTGATCGAGCCCGAGGCGACCTTGGCCGCCGCCTCCGCCAGCCGGTCGCCGATCGGGGTCGCGCTGAACACCCCGGCCAGGGCGGCCGGCGCCTCGGCCCGCTCCTCGGAGAGCCGGGCGAGGCCGTGCACCAGGGCGTCGTCGAACCCGTCGACCAGGGCGAGCGCCTCCCTCGTGCCCTCCGGGTCGCCGTCGAGCAGCCCGGCCAGTTGTACGGCGAGCATCAGCGCACCGCCCCCTCGGACGGAAACCAGTGCATCTCGGGGATCGGCACGGTGGTCGCCGGCACCTCCAGATAGGCCAGGTGGCGCAGGAAGCGGCTGAACACCATGGCGGCGGGGGCGGGCTCGTGCCCACCACTCAGACAAGCGATCAGGTCGGCGCCCTCCGGAACCTCTACCCGCAGGTACGTGGCCACGCGATCGAGGCCGTACTGCAGCACGGCCTCGGCTGTGAGGGCCTGCAGGTGTTTGCACGGCGAGCCGTACAGGCCGCCGCAGGGGCGGTTGTTGTTGGTACTGCAGTTGTAGTTGTGGGTGCCCGCGGCGATGGAGGAGACGTAGACCCGGCTGATGTCCGAGCCGCTCGACACCACGCCCTGCAGCCGGCCGTCCGCCAGCTCGACGAAGGGGACCTTCGCCAGCTTGCGGGGCTGGACCGGCGGTATCACACGCAGCCTGCTGCGGTGCGCCCACACGGCTTCGCCGTCGGGGGAACGGTCATTCATGATCCGGAAGGTACTGGCCGGTCCCGACAAAACCGGTACGCCCTCACCCGGCCTGCGAAAAGACACATGCCGGGCTCGGATGGATACCGTGGCCGACCGATGGCACCTGTGGCGATGCGTGCGGAGTTGCCGGTCGATCGCATTGTTGGTCATGCAGGTCGCTGCGGCGGCCGCAGAAGAGCCGGCGGGAGTTCTGATTGGTGGCGACGGTCACACTGCGCTGGTCGAGAAGTGTTGCCGGTATCGCTCTGGGGTGGTGGTCAGGTGCCGGGCACCGGAGGGCGGGGCCACGGCGCTCACCCTCTAGCCCGTGCCGCTTCAGCAAACGAAAAGGGCAAAGGGCAAATGCACGGTCCGTGTAGCTCGGTACGGTCTGCTCGACGGAAGGAACCTGCGATGAGGCCGCACAAGCTCGCAGCACCCTTGCGCGGCTGGTGGTGCGTAAGGGTCGCTGCGATCGCACTCGGCCTCACAGTCATGGCCTGTGGCGGGGAAACTCCTGGCGGCACCCACCCGGCAACATCCTCAGCCCCCCGTGTGTGGCCAAGTAGCCTGTCGCTTCATCCGCAGATCCCCAAGACTCCGCCGCCCGCCAGCGTGACGTTGCCGACGGGTAGCCGCGGCGACCTCGTGCGACGGGCGCTGTTACGCCGATTCCGCGACGCGAAGACCATGCAGCAACTGCCTCCGGAAGCCGCGCCGTTCACCTCCGGGCGAATCGCCACCATCGGGGAGACCCAGGTAGGTACCCCGCCCGTGAATCAACGTGAGTGCCGTCAGTGGACGCATGTCGGCGGATCCTGAAAACTGACCCCCTGAGGTACTCCGAAAACTGACCCCCTCCGAGACCTTGGAGGGTGCTGAAGGTGGAGGACTGGGCGGAGATACGCCGTCTGCATCGGGCAGAGGGCGTGC